>CAYOEV010000004.1:0-3988 GCA_964403075.1 uncultured Roseivirgaceae bacterium
CTTCCGTGTACCTCGCTGGGTGCCGGGTGAATGTTTCCCTCCCCCTCATCTGACCAAGTCTCAATGTTTGTCCTTCCGTCAAGGGTGGCAGCATCGTTTTGGCGTCTGAAGAATCGTCTTCGTCATCCGTAGATTCAATGTAAACTTTAAGAAATCCATCAAATTTCACAACTTCTCCCTGCGCCACCAGTTCCTCGTCTGAGGTGGATATGGCAATGCGTGCCGTGGTACGCTCCAATTGCGCCTCTGCCATTTGAGAAGCGATGGCCCGCTTCCAGATCAAATCATACAATCGGTTTTCTGCCGAATCTTTGCTGTCAGCATTTTGTACTGAAAAGTTCGTGGGACGAATGGCCTCATGGGCTTCCTGTGCGGACTGGTTTTTGGTCTTGAACACACGTCGCTTGGAATATTTCTCGCCATAGTTTTTTACCACCTGGTCTGCGGAAGCTTTGAGTGCTTCTTCCGATAAATTCAATGAATCGGTACGCATGTAAGAAATTTTACCCGCTTCGTACAATCTTTGCGCCACAGACATGGTCATGGAAACCGGGAAGCCTAGTTTGCGGCTGGCTTCTTGCTGCAGTGTGGACGTGGTGAAGGGAGGTGCAGGTGATTTTTTAACAGGCTTCTTTTCCAAAGCACGGATGCTGAATTCCGCATTTGCGCACGTATTTAAAAACGTCGTCGCTTCTTCGACGGTATTAAATTTTTTGGGTAAATCTGCCTGAAGCACACTGCCTTTTTCCAGGGGAAACTGTGCCGTGATTTTGAAACTGTTGGTTGTTTGAAACTTATCGATCTCCCTTTCCCTTTCGACCACCATTCTCACGGCTACAGATTGTACCCGCCCTGCAGACAAGCCCCCTTTGATTTTTTTCCACAGTATGGGCGACAACTCAAAACCCACCAGCCGATCAAGTACGCGTCTTGCCTGTTGGGCATTTACCAGGTCTAGATTGATGCCCCGGGGACTTTGAAGGGCATTGAGGATGGCATTTTTCGTGATCTCGCGAAAGACAATGCGTCGGGTGTTCGAGTCATTGAGTGAAAGTGCTTCTTTAAGGTGCCAGGAAATAGCCTCTCCCTCTCTGTCATCGTCCGAGGCCAGGTAGATGGTTTCTGCATCCTTTGCCAGCTTCTTTAATTCCCGGATCACCTCTTTCTTGTCTTTGGAAATTTCGTAGGTCGGGGCGAAGTTATTTTCCACGTCAATGGCATTTTCTCCCTTGGGTAAATCTCTCACATGGCCATAGGAAGATTTGACTAGAAAATCCTTACCCAAATAACCTTCAATGGTTTTGGCTTTGGCGGGTGACTCGACGATGACTAGATTTTTTGACATGAACTTGCGTCAAAGATTTTAAAAAAAAGATTAGAAAAACAAGACAGGCACTTCGTTGAAGCCGCTTAAATTTAAGTAGTAAGATTCAGGCAAAGTTCACTCCTATGGATAAATCACTTTTTTTAATGCGGCACGGAGAGGCGGAAACGCGGAGTACAGTCGACAAGGAGCGCATGCTTACCGAAAATGGTATGCGCATGGTTCGCCACCAGGCCCGTACGGTTTTCGCCGAAGAATTGCCAGATAAATTCTTAGTGGGAGAATCCATGCGCACCCGGCAAACCATGGAACATCTTCAGGAGGCGTTGGATATTCCGGACAACCGAATATCTTATGAACCAATCATCTACCAGGCCTCTATCCGCGAATTATTCGCTCTGGTGTGCCGGTCAGATGAGTTGTGGGGAGCTGTTTGCCTGATTGGTCATAATCCAGCCATCAGCTACTTGGCCGAATACCTGACTGGTGAAGCCATTGGTAATTTAACGCCAGGGGGAATAGTAAAAATGACCTTGGGTAATTCTTGGAAGCAGCTCACCCAAAATGCCGCTTCCCATGATTTTTATCTTCCTGCCGAATGAACTTTAATCCGGGACAAGTAGGAGTCAGGGGCAGTTTGTTCGGATTTCCTTACACACCCGAAACCTCCGCACTCGTCATATTACCTGTTCCCTGGGAGGTGACTGTCTCCTTTTGTGATGGGACTGCACAGGCACCAGCAGCCATCAGAGAAGCATCTACTCAGTTGGACTTCATGCTGCCCCGCTACCACGAACCGTGGCGTTTTGCAGTGGCCATGGCGCCCTTCAACCGCGAATGGCAAAAGAGTTCGGCGCATTGGAGGGATAAAGCCAAAGCCGTAATTGAAGTACAGGAAAATGGGGAGATACCCGAAAGCCACACATTGTCTGCCATCAATGAAGCCTGTGCGGCCTTTCAAGAGGAGGTCTTTGATGCATGCAATCATTGGCTGGCCCAGGGCAAAACGGTGGCCACATTGGGAGGCGATCACAGCACACCTCTTGGACTTTTGCGGGCGTTGAGTGATAGGCAAGCCTTTGGTATTCTGCAGATTGATGCGCACATGGACTTCCGACCAGGGTATGAAGGGTTTGTTTATTCTCATGCGTCCATCATGCACCATGCCTGCCAACTCCAGGGTGTAGAAAGTCTCACCCAGGTGGGTATCCGGGATTTTAGTCCGGATGAGGTAACGGCGGCAGAGCAGCTGGGCGCACATATTTTTTATCAGGAACACCTCGCTCATGCGCGTTGGAATGGGGCTAATTGGCACATGCAGGTAGCGCAAATTTTGGAAACGTTGCCTCAGGCAGTGTACGTGAGCCTGGATGTGGACGCACTAGATCCGGCGCTTTGCCCACATACTGGTACGCCGGTACCCGGAGGGCTGTCTTACGATCAGCTCATTTATTTATTGGAGCAATTGGTGGATAGTGGTCGAACGATCATAGGTTTTGACCTGAGTGAAAGTGGGGCTGCTGCATGGGATGCCAACGTATCTGCGCGCTTGCTGTACCGGCTGGCAGTAGCCACCGGGCGTTCGCACGGCCAATTATCGCTTGCTTAAGCCTCGTAAGAAGGCGCTGAATGCTTCCGTATCGTATTGATTCATGCCATGGGCTTCCACCACGATTTGCCCTTCAGGAGAAATCACATAGGTGGTAGGTATTGACGAGACCTGGTACATGGCGGGCAATGAGGAAGCCAATCGGTAATGAGGGAAAGTGTAGCCCTGTTGACGCAGGTAGTTTTGTGCCGTTTGGGCATTATCGTCCATTGACACCATCAAAAAGGTGACTTCCTTGCCAGTTTTTTTAAATAAATCATGGATATCGGGCATCTCCGCGCGACATGGCGGGCACCAGGTAGCCCAAAAATTAATGAATACGGTTTGTCCCTTTAGGGTCGCTGCGGGAATGATGTGGCCTTCGTCGTCTTGCAAGCGAAAATTGTAATCGGCCTGAACCGGTGAGTCTATTTGGGAAGGTCGAAATAAACCTGACTCCAACAACGCACCCTGCATGGTGCTAAGTAGGGGTCGGTACCACCCCGTGAAGTAGAGTGCACCCAATACGGCAATCAGTACTACCCACTCCACGACTTCTTTTCGGGTTTTTTTATTCATCTTTTTTCAGGGTTTTCGTCCTGGGCGTTGACATGTATGGGAAGAATCAATAAACCGTTTAATTTTAAGTGAAAATTAAAGTCTATTCTCCAATGCAACTACGTGCGCTTCTATTTATCGCAGTCTTGATGCCCCTCTTGTCAATGGCGCAAAAGAAAGTGAAATACAAAGATCTTTTCCCATTACTGAATTCAAAAGACTATGAAAAGTCGGTGGCCGACCTCCAAATTTTTTTGGCAGACGGTAAAAATAGTGATCATGCCAATGCCCACTTGCAATATGGCCTTTATTTCGAATGGCGTTTTTACAATACCGATGTATTGGAAGACACCACCAGGACCATTCAGGCGGCAGACTCTGCAGTCATCTATCTGCAAAAGGCCAAGCCCATGATCGATGAAAAGGAGTTGAAAAAGCAGGATGAGCTTGTGATTTTGACCCATAGCGAAAATTTGCCGGAATTGTACACCTCTGTCAAAGATTTTACGGGGGCGGCG
>CAYOEV010000004.1:3998-8250 GCA_964403075.1 uncultured Roseivirgaceae bacterium
GTTTTTTCAGAAGGGATCTGCGAACGGGTGAATTTGGCATTAAAGTCTCCGATGTGCATCTGGATATCGAAAAGAAGGTAGAGGCCATTGAAGAAAGATTGGTCCTGTACCGAAGACTGCACAACAACCTCCGGAGCATTGACAATAAATACAATAGCAGTGCAGGTCTGTACCAGCAGTTGGCCGCGCTAGCACCCGACTACAAGACCTTCCTGCTCCGGCTGGATGAGGAGAAAATATTTATTCTGGAAACCTTGCTGAATAACTCAGCAGGACTATATCCATTGATCGACAATGCCCGCGAGGCGGCCAGGGAAATGGAAATCGAAAAATACATCGAAGGGGAGGTATTCAAGCCCATCGATCACTTTCCCGAAGATGGGGTGGCGCAAACCCCCGTCTACAGCGGCACGTTGGATTTATGGGACTACGACAAATGGGCGTCCAAAGCCAAAGACGACTACCTGGGTCTGGAGAATTTCCGTAAAAAAATACTGGCAGTAGAAAAGCAGATTTACAATGCCAGTCAGTCCATAGAAAGCGGCCAGGGAGCCGCGCCTATTGACTGGAAGCCGTTTTTGGAAGAAGATATGGCCTACTACGACCCAGATGCTGTGCCAGTAAGGCTGATCCGTGCCAAAATATTTGAATTGGAAGTAAAAAAGTTAGAGGCTGTGATGAATGACAGCACGTCGGCAGACAGTGCCAATGTAGTGGTGCAGCTAGACATGGCCGAGGGACTTTCCGTCAACCTGGATAGCATGGACAACATCATGCAGACCGTGAAGCACCCAGAGGCGGAAACGATGAAAATGCACTATCCTGAAGTGGTGAATGACATCTATGGAGGCCCGGAAGGTTTGGATCGGTTTGTAGATAAAGTGGAAACTGCCGTTCATGAAAAACGCGAAAAGTGGGACGCCGCCTATGCCCGTTTGCAGGAGCGCGCGCGCTACGCGATTCAAGAGGGAGATTCTATACTATTGGAGTCAGGCAAGGTGGGACCACGGAATACATTGGGTGCCACGGGTAAGGAAACCCGCGTGGCTTATGGTTATAATTCTGAAATTCAAAAAGGATTTGTGGTGTGGAGTGGGCAGGATCGTGGGATTTTGAACAAGGAGGATTTTGACCTCGGTGCCATTAATTTGGCCTCATTTGCTTATGACACCATGCCTACACCAAGTTTGGGTTTTTACCTTTACGACAAAGAATTGGTGGATGTCGCTGAATCAAAGAACCTAATCCTTGTTTACACCGATAACCGCGGGGCGATTAAATGGAGCAATGCCATACATGCCAAGCGAAAACCTGAAAACTTTCGCTACGATATGACACTGGAACAGGTCACCATCTTTTTTTATCCTGAAGATGACTTGCCTGAAGGAGGAAAGGAATTGGGTTACATGGTCATCGACAGAAACGGAAAGGTCAGATAGTCCAGTGAATGGTTTGGTGTATGACGTTTTGGACCGATTATTGTAAATTCATAGTGCTAAAATAGTGGTTGTTTGCATTAAGCCAATACGAATTTGTATTATCTGAGCAATAAATCACTAGATTTGTTATAATATAACGTTACATCATCCATGTATTCACCTCACAAACTCTGTCTGAGCCTGTTGGCTTTGGTTTGTTCTGTATTGGTCCATGCCCAAGACACCTGGTATGTCCTACAAAATGGTAACTGGAGTGATCCCAGTACCTGGACTTTGGATGCGGGCACCGCCCCTATACCCAACAACCCCTCTAATGAAACGCCCGGTAGTACGGACGAGGTGATCATCCGGAATGGTAAGACCGTAACTATCCAGTCGATCACCAATAATTTGACACTCACTGGGATCAGGGTGGATGGCACACTCGATCTTACGACCTCCTCAGGTCATGATTTTGCCGTCATCGACGGCTCGGGCACCATACGAATGAGCGGTAATGGGGGTGTAAGTAATTTTCCGGTAGGGGTTACTACCGGCGCCAATGGTTTTGCGAATGCCGCCAATGGAGGTTTATTGATCGTGGAGGGTAGCGGTTTGACCTTTGATGTGAGCAATACATTTCGAGATGTCCGGATTTTATTGGCGGCGGCCAGCAACACGGTGATATTGGGAACAGATCTGGTGATCAATGGCAACTTTAATGTACGCTTAGGTACCTTCCAATTTGGTGACGGCACCACCACCAACCGTGACCTCACGGTTTTCGGTGATTTTTTAGTTGAAGACAATGGAGGTGCTCAGGAGGGGAATGTGTCTACGGCCGTAGCCAACGCACGGCACGAGTTCAACCTCTATGGTGATTTCCTGAACGAAGGCGATGCGCAATTTTCTCAGCGTAACGCTGCTGATTTTACTAGTGAAGCGACCGATGGCATCGTGGATTTAAACCTGCTATCCGATACAGAAGATCAAAACATCGACTGCAATGGACCCACCTATTTTTATCGGATAGAAATCGATAAGACCTCCACTGACTTTACCGCCTTTCTCCGCGCCGACGATCCTGCGGACTTTGTGTTGACAGGCGCAGCTGATTATACTACAGGTGGTGATGTGACTGTACCTGCGGACAATCCCAATGCACTGGGACTCATCACAGGCAGTGTAAGCATGGGTACCAATGTAAGTGTGAGGTTGAATACAACCGGGAATTATTCCGTGGGAACGAACGCCAAATTGATTGTGAGTGGAGGTAATGTGACGAAAACGGGAGGCGCTGCCATCACTCCTTACGGGACTATCGAGGTGACGGCTGGGATTTTAGAAGTGCCGTCAGGCAGTGGTCTCACCACACGTGATGCAGGTCAAATCATTGTATCAGGCGGTGAGGTCTGGGTGAGTCAAATTAGAACCTCGATACAAGGTGCTGGCGCAGTGGGGGGGTATCGGCAAACAGGCGGTACAGTAAATGTGTGGGATTATTCTGCGGCTGAAAGCCCCATCTTAGGTGTGGCAGCAGGTACGGCCAATGCCGGTTATGCGCGATTTTGTTTGACCTACGAGGGCAACTCTTTCTCCATGAGTGGGGGAACTTTGAATGTGAAAGACGCGACTGCAAGTGGATTAATGTTTATCAACTCAGATCTAGTGAACATTAATGTTACTGGAGGTGCGGTAAACGCCTACTCGAGTGTGAACGATGAATCGGAAATAGCCTCGCTTGCGCCATTCTGGGATTTGAACATCATCAATGAAAGTGGAAATGCAGCCGCGAGGGTTACTTCACAAACTCTCACCTGCGGTCCGGGTGGAGCTAATAATCGCACCATCACCGACCCCGACCTTAAAGTATTGAATAACCTGACCATCGTCACAAGTACTACCCGTTCACAGACGATCACTGGCGACCCACAGGCAAGTGTATATGGGGGTTACCTCGATCTTTGCCCCGGCAATAATTGCGTCAACCTGGAAGTTGGCGGCGACCTGACCATAGAAGACAGTGGGGTACTGGACGTTTGGGCCTGGGATGGCACTGACAATGACGGAAGTGCGACCGTCACCTTTAATGGAAATGAGGATGGTATTTTTTACGTAGGGGATATCACCACTTACACCAACTCACTGGTGCAATTCAGAGACCCTGAAGACGATGGTCGTACCGACACTTTTGAAGGGCAGAATGGTACCATGATCTACTGGGAGCTGCCGCTGTACAGCATCACCATCGACAAACCAGGAGCCACCTTATTTTTAAGTTCGAAATTACCCGGGAAGGGACAACAACCCAATAATCAAGAAGCCAGATTTAAAAATACCACCAATGGCGGCAAGAATGTGACCCAGTTTGCCAGCAACTTATTGAAGATCACCAATCAGTTCCAGTTACTGAGCGGCACACTCAACCAGGTTGACCCGAATAACACGGTCACGATCACCGAAGACGATGGAGCAACCTTTGGCTCGGTTTTAGATCCGGTGGCCTACAGTATTCGCCTTTTTGGTGGTGACGTCATCAATCAGGGTAATTTCTTTGTGTACGAAGATGGGGTAACCCCCAAAGAAGGCATTATTGTACTTCGTAAAGGAGCGGGGGATGTTACATTGGAAACAACAGATGGAGCGACGTTCGGAAACTTCCGATTATTGATTGAGCCGAATGTGGTTTCCATTACCAGCGATGTTGAGGTGGGCCGGTTGGAGGTCGTAGACGGCACCATAGATATTGGTACGCACAATCTCAAAGTGGATGTATTGGAGTTTCGAGCAGCCGGTGGAACGCCTGCGGTTGCCAGTGGACAAAATGTTTTTAC
>CAYOEV010000004.1:8260-10420 GCA_964403075.1 uncultured Roseivirgaceae bacterium
CAGTGATCATTACATCCGCATGGCGGGCAATGCCTCAGATGGCGGCCTCTCGGTAAAAGTACCCCGCAGCGTTTCAGCCATCCCCAATGTAGACGAATTCGAGAATTTAGCTTCTGCCACCCTTCAAAACGATAACCGTGAATACAACCAAACCAACCTGATCTGGTATCCGATTGGGACAGATGCCTCTGGATCGGATAAATACACCCCTGCGATCGTGTATCTCCACGATAACGGTACCACTGATGGCGATGAATACATTACTGTGCGCGTAGTGGACTCAGAACTTCAAACTACCGACCTCAGTGGTGGTGATATTCTCTCTTACTATTGGAATGTGGACTTTGAAGGATACGCCACTGGAGAAGAGCCCACCGTATCGTGGTGGTTCCAATACGATGAAGGGGATGTGGCGGGTACTGAGGCCAATTATGTGCCTGGCAAGGTACTGAATGGGGGCACCTATGCCCGCTCCGATGAAGGCGGTACCAACGCGGTGAAGAACGGAGGCGCTGGCACCATTGAAGGCAATGCGCTGGGCAACAATCCGGCCAACGTGATCATTTTCAACGGGGTGGGAACCAGTGGCAGCCCCGACGCAGATGATGACATCGAATCGATCGGCGATCCGCTGTACAATGATGCTGCCATAGACGCCAACTGGCAAGACGCCTGGCCTAGTACCGGTTTCCCCCTTGAAAATGCCAACTACACTGCCGGTGTGGCCGCAAGGTTTGTGGGGGCGCCTGATATTTATTACACCAGAGCAGTCAATGGTGGAACTTGGTTTGAATGGCAAGAAGAAGAACATTGGTCTATTGATCAAGTAAATAAACACGTGGGTGAACCCATCTCAGATTTGGGTGCAGGCAACCCTGGAGTACCTGGGATCGGAGATGTTGTAATCATAGGCAGTGATTATGTAAACAACTTAACGGGGGGAAGTTATTCGGACACTGGAACAGACGGTAGGCATCAGCTAAGACTTGATGGTTCACAAGGTGACACAGAAGTTGCTCAATTAATATTTGATTCTCAGGTGGGAGGCACTGCCTTGGTAGTCAACGACATGTCAAGACTACGAGTACGTTCCGGAATAACTTTTACCACAAGCACGATTACAGGAACAGGGGAAATGGTTCAAGATGTAGGCCCTGTCGCAGGTGATTTTGGCACAATTAACGCAGATATTGGTGAGTTTGCAAAAGACCCGAATAATGGATGGTTCTTTTGGTTGCAAGGGACAAATGGATCAACAACTGTCGTAAATGATTTTGATAATTACCCTACTTTTAGAACGTTTGGAGGCGGCACAGGTAAGTTCTTCCAATTCGGAAAAGAGGTGTCAGCATTGAATATGCTAATTGACAACAATGTGACCTTCCAAGTTGCCAATAATCTGACAATTGACAGCTTGGTATTATTAGGGCAAAATGAAGATGGAGCTATTGAGTTTATAGATGTAGGTTCTAGTGTAACGCTGGAGTGTACGGATATACAATTTACGGGTGGGGATCCGAATGTTATCACTGTTGAAAATGCCGGCTCTGATATTCACACTTTAAGGGTTAAAGGGAATATTACATTAGATGCAGGTTCAGCAAACACTTTTGATCTATCCTCAGCCGGTACCAATGTAATTTTGGATTTGGGCGGAACAAGTGGCAACAACAGCTTTACTGACAATGCTGGCATCACCATGGATCTTTATAGAATAGTAATGAACAAAGGCAGTGATACTACCAGCACGTTTACAATTCCAGACGCTTTTACCATTACCCCCCCGAGCGTTAGCGGCACACAACCCATCGAAATCCTCAATGGCTTGCTCGTTCTTGACGATGCGGCCATTGATATCACTTTGACTGATGCAGCCAGGGGCAACTTCTTTCTCCCCAACACCAACAACGTAGCCGCCTCTTCGGGCTCAGGTGGTTTGGAAATAGCCGCAGGCACCGTGCGAATAGAAGGAGACGATACAGGAATGATTCTGGATGGCCTGCTGCGAGTGTCCGGTGGAACGCTTGACCTGGCTGTAACAGGGGACAATGGGAATAACTTTATTGAGTATGGGGCTTCAGGAGATGCAGTCATTGAAATTACAGGTGGCTCATTGTTGGTTGGTGCTCAGTTGAGAAGAAGTCTTACTTCTACTCAAGG
>CAYOEV010000004.1:10430-12655 GCA_964403075.1 uncultured Roseivirgaceae bacterium
TCGTCAGACGGGCGGTGCGGCCGTATTCGGTGTAGAAGCAGCGCCGGAATCTAGCAGAGGGGTATTCGAGGTCTTGAACTCGGGAAGTGAATTCACGCATACAGGTGGAGACCTTACGGTTGTCAGACAAAATAACTCTACCACCACGGCTTCTTTGATTCTTCGTCCCGACTTAGGTGATTTTGATGTTACGGGGTCAACCATCACCATCGGGAATGGGGACACGCCGGTGAGTCAATCCAACATTGGTATTAATTCCAGTATTTCATTGAACAACCTTTTGGTAACGGGCAACAACAGCCTCACCGTGCGCACCTTTACCAATGCGCTAGAAGTAAATGACCTGACCATTGAAGCGGGTGGAACATTTGATGTGGATCGGTTTGATCTGACCATCAATGGTGACCTACTGAATGAAGGGACGTTCACAAACGCCGGAACGGATATAAATCCACAAATGACAACCCTACCCAGTGGGGTCCCTCAGAACATTTCAGGCACCGGAGTCACAAATTTTTATAACCTGGAAAAAACTGGCACTGGTACTTTGACCATTGATAAGGAAATATTCATCGACAATGAACTCGATATTTTGTCCGGGACCATCAGCACGGGAGGCGTGGCGGTAAATGTGGCCGGGGACATATTGCACAATGGCATTCACCAGAGTAATGCCGCAGGGCCGGGCATCGTGATGAATGGTGTAGAGGCGCAGAACCTGAATACGAGTGTGACCTCGGCTGAATTTGGTGTGCTGACCATTGACAATGGAAATGGTGTGGAGATACCTGGTTCAGGAAAGATTTTCACAGTAAACGATAAGCTGGTGTTGCGTACTGGCATATTTAACCTGGGTGGCAATCTCCTAATCATGAACACCGACGCCTTTTTTGAAAATGGCAGCGGAGGTACAGGCCGTGCAGACTTTAATGTAAATAGCATGGTAACCGTGAATGCGAGCATTACCGACAACGGGGTAAGAAAAATCTACGACGATACCTTCACCGGCACCTACTTGTATCCGGTGGGACTGAATTTTTACATTCCCGCGGAAGTGAATGTAGATGCCATCACAGGAGGGGATGCAGGCTACATTACCGTGAAGCCAATAGAAGACGTCGCCGCGGCCATCCCGGATGATACAGATGAGGTGTGTATTAATGGAAATGATTGGGTGGATGATCAGAATGTCTTACAAAACTATTGGCAACTCCGGTCTGAAAATATTACGGATTTTGATGGCAGCATCGCCCTCTATCATGTGGATGACCTGGAATCCGTCAATAATCCGGATGGCTACGACTTGGAGAATTATGCACCTGCCCGGTTGTTAGACAAGGACGCAACCTGGGACCGAACCTACGGTCTCGATCAGTTTGATGAAACCAACAATGTTTCCTTGTTTCAGACAAATGTCTCCACCCCTTACGCAAGTTTTATAAGTTCAGACTTACAGGGCACCTACACGGCGGGGATATTGAGAGACAATCCCGATCCGATGGGTACTCCTGAAGGAGTTGCTTTTTGCAACAATAGTGGCGCCATCCCTAATGTGGTGCCATCCTTCACTACTTTAAGTATTGGATCAGGACTCGTGAATCAGGGTACTTCTTTCATTGGTGGGGTGCCTCCTCAGTTGGGTGACTCGCCAGACCTGGTAGTAGCAGGAGATTTTACGCTGGATTTAACGAATGAGTTCTGGCGCTTCAGAAGGGTGACCATTGAACCCAATGCCACCCTGACCATTGTGGGTGCGGGAAGTAATCTGGGCGTGCTCGATGGGGAGGGCACAGTAAAGCTGACCAATACCAATGCGCTACCTGCTGGTGATTATGCATCTTTTGAACCCAATGCCAGCTGCATAGGCGGAGGCGGTTTTGAAATTGAGGTGACCACTGGAAATAGTGTAGAAGTCGCGCTCCCCTTCACGCGCATGAGAAGGCTGATTTTGACCGGTGATGGAGAAAAAGTGGTTTCTAATGGCTCAACCCTGAATATTTGTGAGAATTTAGAAATTAGAGACGGGGGTACTTTGACCCTTGGCGACAATACCACCCTCAACATCGACCAAAATCTAATCAAAGAGGCAACTGCTATTTTCTCAGGTGACTTTGACAATGCGAGGATAGCGATGGTGGGTACCGTACAACAACAAATTGATGGTGATTTCACAGGTTTGGAAGCCATAGATGTTTTGGAAGTGGATAATGCGGCGGGTTTGACAA
>CAYOEV010000004.1:12665-135836 GCA_964403075.1 uncultured Roseivirgaceae bacterium
ATCAATTCGGGAGACGATGATGTGGTGGTTGAGGATTTAGTGATGACGAATGGTCGGATTGTCACAGACGCCGCCAACTCCCTAATTGTACCCAACACCGGAACAATTACCGGAACTTTTGGCAGTAGTACCTATGTCGATGGTCCTTTGATTCGACAAATTGAAACGACTACTGAATTAAATTTATTCCCTGTGGGTAATGCCGGAACTTATCTACCATTGACGGTAACCAATACTTCCGGATATACAGGACCAAAGGATTGGACTGTTCAGTACTATGATGAGAATCCGACCACTTCCAGCCAAATAAGTGGCGTGACTGCAGATTTTGATTTCACCACTTATATGAGTGAGAGCAACGCAATGGGTTCTTTATTGGAGGATGATTTATGGGAAGTTGACGCAGCGTCTCCCGCCTCTGCCGACATCCGCGTGTCCTGGGATGGCAGTCCCTTCGTAGGTTCCGACGCCTCCAGCTGGTCTGAATTGCGTGTAATGGTCTGGAATGACGTGGACGCGTGGGAAAGTTTTGGCAATGGGAATTTGGACTATACGGGCATGTCAGGCGCCGGTGGATCGATAATTACAGATACGGAGGTAGCCTTCAGTACAAAGTTTTTCACCCTTGGTGCCATTGAAAATACCATCCTCCCGGTAGAGCTGCTTGAATTCCATGCAGTGGCAGAGAATGGGCGTGTTTACCTGGACTGGACAACGGTCACGGAGATCAACAACGACTTCTTCGAGGTTCAGCGCTCCAGAAACGGAAAAGACTTTGAGGTCATCGGCACGGTGGAAGGTAATGGTGACAGCAGCGCGCCCATCAGCTACAATTTTGTAGACCAATCCCCATACATGGGCATCAGTTACTACCGATTGCGCCAGGTTGATTTTAATGGTGAATTTGAAGTCTTGCCTACCAGGGTGGTGAACAATGATGAGAGTGGTCGCTCTTTTGAGTTTTCGCTTGCACCCAATCCGACAACAGCGGACAATATCAGGTTTTTGTTACAAACTGGCGATCAGAATACGCCTGTGTACTTGAATATTGTAGACAACGCAGGCAGGGTATATGTATCCGAAACTTTCGACTCGTTCTCTTTGGAATTGAATGAGCAAATAACACCGACTCAAGTCATGCATCCCGGGCTTTACTTCGTGAGCATTCATCAGGGGAGCAATTCACGTGTGATGAAGTTAGTGATCAAGTAAGGTCAGTAACTGTTACAAACATTTACGGAATGGCAGGCCAAAAGGCCTGCCGTTTCTGTTCTTAATATGTTTATACCTAAGCTCACCAGCTGCCAGTCCGCTTTTTTTGCAGCCGCCACCTCGGTTACACTGAAATCGCCTTCCGGACCAATCATCAGGTGTATGGTTTGTTTCTCAGGAATCTCGTGGGAGAGGTAAGGCAGGTTATCACCCACAAAGGCAATGAATTTGTGATCCTTCTGGTGCAGTGCGTGCGCAAATCTGAGTGGGGGATGAATGGCCATCAATGACCCATGTCGGGACTGTTTTAAGGCGGCGAGTGTTTTTTTTTCCAAACGATCTAGTCTGATTTTTCTACGCTCAGAATGTTCAGTGATGAGTAGGGTCAGAGAATCCACATTTAACTCGGCCAGCTTTTCTACCAACCACTCCATGCGGTCCATGTGCTTGGTGGGTGCCAGATAAAGGTGTGTACGAAAACCTTTGTCTGCCTCGGTGTGGGTAGACTGAATTCTGAAGGTACAGCGTCGTTTGTCTGAATGGGTCAGTTGTGCCTCCGCCCAGGTTCCTCGTCCGTTGGTAATGGTAATCTGGTCGCCTGTTTGTTTTCTCAGTACCTGATGACAGTGGTGCGACTCCCCGGGGGATAGCTGCCCTTCTTCCTCATCCCATGCTTCGACGAAAAAAACTACATTTTGACTCATAAAAAATAAGAAATCTGTAAAAAAACGTTTTTATGGTTTAAAAAATAACCTACTATGTAGGGTTATGCATAAAAATGGTATTTTTGCCTTTATAAAATAGCGAACTAACCACATGGCAACATTAAGATACAATGCATTGAATTTAGTGCAATCCCGCGAGAAAAAGATCGTTGAGGCACCTTCCAAAAAGATATCACATTATTTCGGAGACTTGATTTTTGGTATTGATCAGATGCGTGCCACATTGGCGCCCGAAACTTTCAAGCGCGTAGAGCATGCCATTCACAACCGTAAAAAGATTGATGCAGAAACGGCGGATGCCATCGCTTCCAGCGTAAAAAATTGGGCCATGGAACGCGGTGTGACGCACTACACCCATTGGTTTCAGCCGCTTACTGGTGCCACGGCAGAAAAGCACGATGCCTTTTTTGATCCGCACAAAGGACTGGAACATTTCAAGGGAGGTGAGCTCGTTCAGCAGGAGCCCGATGCGTCTTCTTTTCCTAGTGGTGGCATCCGTACCACTTTTGAAGCCAGAGGCTATACCGCATGGGACCCGTCTTCGCCTATATTCATCTATGGCAAGACCCTTTGCATCCCTACCATCTTTGTTTCTTACACGGGGGAGGCCCTGGATTACAAGGCGCCGCTATTGAAGGCGTTGGACGCCGTGGATCGGGCGGCTACCAAGGTGTGTAAATTGTTTGACCGCAACGTTACCCGCGTGGATGCCTCTCTGGGTTGGGAGCAGGAGTATTTTGTGATAGACAAAGCATTGCATGATGCGCGTCCAGACCTCGTGATGTCTGGAAGGACGGTATTTGGTCATAATCCGGCCCGAGGGCAACAGTTGGATGACCATTATTTTGGTTCTATTCCCACGCGTATTTATGATTTCATGAAAGAATTTGAAATCGAATCACACAAATTGGGAATTCCGTTGCGTACCCGTCACAATGAGGTAGCGCCCTCTCAATACGAGGTGGCACCGATGTTTGGTCCGGCGAATGTGGCGGTAGACCAGAATCAGTTGCTCAAGGACGTCATGAACAAGGTGGCTCACCAACATGACCTGAAAGTGCTGTTTCATGAGAAGCCATTTGCTGGCCTAAATGGAAACGGGAAGCATTGTAATTGGTCGTTGTCTACCAACACGGGCATTAATCTTTTTCAACCCACGAATAGTGCACGCGAGAATCTGATGTTCCTGACATTTTTCGTAACTACAGTGATGGCGGTCTACAAACACGCCGATTTATTGCGTTCCAGTATTGCTTCCGCAGGCAATGATTTTCGGTTAGGTGCAAATGAAGCGCCTCCTGCCATTATTTCCGTTTTCATTGGTTCTACCCTAACCAAGATTTTGGACCAACTGGAAAAAACTGGTGATATCCTGCTTGAAAAGGGAGAGAACCTGTACATGAAGCTGGGCATTGACCAGATTCCACAGATTATCCTGGATAATACAGATAGAAACAGAACCTCACCGTTTGCCTTTACGGGCAACAAGTTTGAATTCCGAGCAGTAGGTGCGGATACCAACACTTCTAACCCAATGATGGCATTGAACATGATTGTAGCCGATCAGTTGGATGATTTTTATCAGAAGGTAAGTGCGGCCATCGATAAAGGTCGGGAAAAACGATTGGCCATCATTGATGTGTTGCGGGAATACATCAAAGAATCCAAAGCGGTACGATTTGAGGGAGACGGATATTCTGAAGAATGGGTGAAAGAGGCGAAGAAGCGGGGTTTATCTAATGTGACCGATACGCCGCGGGCTCTTGACTTTTACGTGGATTCAAGAACCATTGAGCTCTTTGAAAAGCATGAGGTGCAAACCGAAGTAGAAATCAAGGCACGTCACGAGATCATGCTTGAAAACTATGTCATGAAGGTGCAGATCGAATCACGCGTGATGGGAGATTTGGCCTTGAATCACATTATTCCCACAGCCACCACCTACCAGAATAAATTAATTGACAATGCTCGGGGGCTCAAAGAGTTGGGAATTGATGCATCAGGGGTGAAGAAGTCTATTGAGAAGATATCCAGCTACATCTCAGAGGTCTCTGAGTTGACGCACGACATGATTGAGGAACGAAAGCGAATCAATAAACTAGATGATCGACGCGAAATCGCCATTGAATATTGTGACAATGTCAAACATAAATATTTCGAGAAGCTTCGCCATGCCGTGGATAAACTTGAGCTTATGGTAGATGATGAGGATTGGCCTTTGGTGAAATACCGCGAGATGCTATTCTTGCATTAGTGAAAAGAGATTTTATGGCAAGCATCGCCTGATTCTGGGCGATGTTGTTTATTCCATCGCCATGGTCAGGTATTCGTTAAGTGGCCGGACGGCATGGAAATGGTGCATTAAAAACTTTGGGAGTTCCTGATTCAGATTTTCAACGGTAGGGTGAGTGGCCATTGCGTAGAATTGTTTATTGGCTATGGCGGGTAATTTCTCGGCCAATTCTTTGTAATCCGGATCCAGACGTTTGTTTCGCTCGCCAAGGATCTCACCGAATGTTTGTACAAAATCCGGATGTTGGATAATTGATTCAAAAGCTTTCGGATTAACGTAAATTTCGCCCCTGATGTTGCCGAGGGTATCTTTTCCGATATTGTAAAGCCCTCCACCCACGTGGATGGTATTGGCATTGATTTGCAGATAAAAAGCGGGCAGGTTAGATTTTTTTCCACCGGGTGCGATGGCTGCACTCATCCAGAGATTATAAGGTGATTTATCTTTTGAAAAACGGATGTCGCGATTGATTCTGAAGAGTGTTTTTTTAGGATCATCAGGTAGCTCTGGAATGGTTTCTTTTAATTCAGCCAATAATTGCGCAACCAATGCAATGAACGGTGCACGTACCTCGTTTTCGTACCTTTTTCTATTTATGTCGAACCACTCCCGGTCATTGTTTTCTTTTAACTCCTGAAAAAATTTGATGTAAGTTTCGGTTATCATTGGCTCATGAAAAAATTTCTCAAGTACCTGGGTATAGCCTTTCTGGTGCTGTGGTTAATTGTTTTTGGTGCCATGCACTACATCAACTCTCAATTTGCCATGAGTGACCAGGAGGCCAGCATGGCCTTCGATTCCCTATCAGTGGTACCTAAAATTAAAGATATTACAATTGATGACCATTCTTTACATATTGTGCATTTGGAGAATGGAAACGACTCTTTAATCGTGTTCATCCA
The DNA here is from genome assembly GCA_964403075.1 of uncultured Roseivirgaceae bacterium. GTDB lineage: Bacteria > Bacteroidota > Bacteroidia > Cytophagales > Cyclobacteriaceae > CAYOEV01. The sequence goes on from CAYOEV010000004.1 coordinate 17,798, forward strand.
CGGATCGCCCGGATCATGGAGTAATTTTGGAGACTATTTTTTTGCCGATTCACTGTTTGATCAGTACGATCTGCTGGCGATGGATCGCCGGGGATTTGGTGGTTCCACGGGGTCTTCTTTTGTATTGCTGCAAAAAGAAGCCCAGTTTCTAAATGATTTTTTGAGTGGATTCGAGGCGGATTACAAAGTTTTGGTCGGTCACTCACTTGGTGGACCAATAGCTGCGCAGCTGGTGATGGAGGCACCGGTAGCTTATCAAAAGTTGGTGCTTCTGGCAGCCTCCATTGATCCCAACCTGGAGAAAAAGGAGGGATATAGGCAATGGATGGATACTTCTTTGGGGGAGTGGATTTTACCGAGGGATGTGACATCCAGTAACCGTGAGTTGATGCCGCTCCAGCAGGAGTTGATAAAAATGCAAAAGCTATGGGATCGGGTTCAAATTCCTACCGTCGTGGTGCATGGAACCAACGACTGGTTGGTACCTAAGGAAAATGCGGATTTCGCTAAAAAAATGCTGCCAGACGCTATCCTCACGGTATATATCTTGGAGGGCGCCAATCATTTTATTCCCTGGACCCACCCTGTGCAGGTGATGCAGGCGATCACTGGTGAGTTAGGTCAGTAGGGCTTTTGTCCCACCCAGTTGCCGGGTGGATCATAGTTGCATACCCACACCACATAACCCTCGCATATTGTTTTGGCACAACCCACCTCAGTAGTTCCTTTCCAAACCATTTGGGTGTAGTGGCCGCATACTTTGCCGGGCTTACATTTATTTTTGGCGTAGTTATAGTCCAATTTTTCTGAACCCCATGCATCTACGGCATCGGCTGCGGTGTAGGCGCCCACAGTACCTCTAAATAAGTTTTCTCCGTAGCCGTTCTGGCTATGCTTCCACGCACAACTTTGCTTGTTCAAGGTTCTTGCCCATTGATCAGCCACCACCGCCAGTTGGTCAGACCATTTGACAGCGGGCACACCCACCTCTGCGCGCCAGGCATTGTGCCTGTCTAACAACATTTCAATTTCCTCGTCTGTGACATTTGGTTTCTGTTCCCCTCCGGTGATGTAGAGAGAAGCCACCAGAAGGATGAGCGTCAGGGCTGTTTTCATGTTTTTTCACGTGCTAATTCCACTGTTCTAAATTTATATAAAAAACGGGCAAGATAAAAGGCGCCCACACCACTAGACAGATGCCAGAGAAAATGTGTACCCCGCGGAAAAAATTCGATCCATACATGGTCTCGTTCCCTGAACCAAAGGGCCAATGCCAGGCAGAAGACGGCAAGTAATATATCCAGATAATGCTGGAATTCGGTTGTCCATAATAACCTGACCAGGGGTAAAAAAATGGTCAGTCCAACCACAAAATAAGAGAGGTTCACAGATGCGGGAGGGTCGACATACCTGAATAGCAGTAAGCGTGTAGCGGTTACAGGCAGAATGACCAATGCGACGAAAAGCCAGGTGGGTTTGGGCAGCACTTTTGCCCAGAAATACATGGCCACCGCCAGGGTGAGTAGGGCTGTGGGAAGTACGTCCAGCCAGATAAGCCAGGGGTAATCTCGGAAACCGTGGAAAAGCAAACTACCAGTACCTCCCAGGAAGAGCAGCGGAGTGCAAAAGAAAATGAATGGATAGGTTTTTCGTTCTCTCCAGAGCTTAAAAGACCAGTAAAGAGCAGGAAGCAGAATGGCCAATGAGGAGAGGGCATTCAAGGGTTCAGATAAATGAAGGAATTCCATACCTGTTTCTGCGTAGTACGGTCCGGTTTGATGGGTGTTTTCGTGAGACATTTCTGAAATTGGAAAATTTGATTACGGGTTTGGCACGGATTGTGCTAATTGTTACGCGTAGTGATTAAGGTTAGGTTGTTTGAGTTTTTGGTTAGTGATGAAAGGCCCCGCTTGTAGCGGGGTTTTTTCATTAGTTGGTTTTCAGACTGGACTCGATTGTGTAAAATTGTCAATTCATGCAGGGTTCTTCCATAATCACGCAAAACGTTTCAACAGAAAGACTCATAACCACCCGGAGGCAGACGGAGTTTCTTTGTGAACCACTTAGCACTGAAGATCATGTAGCCCAACCAGTGATAGACGTCAGCCCACCCCGCTGGCACCTGGCACACACCACGTGGTTTTTCGAGAAATTTATCCTTTGCAACCATCTTGAAGGTTACAAGGCCTATCATCCACAATACCATCTTCTCTTCAATAGTTATTATATCCAGGCGGGTGAGCGTTGGCAACGAGCCCATCGGGGGGCACTTACGCGTCCGACGGTGCGGGAAATATTGGAATACCGAAAACATGTCGATCACCACCTTTTAAAGTTGTTGTCGCGTGACTTGTCTGATGAGCTGGCCTACCTGTTTGAAATGGGGATCAATCATGAGCAGCAGCACCAAGAATTGCTACTGTATGACATCAAACATATTTTAGGTATCAATCCATTGTATCCGGTTTACCGGGAATCTGTTCACCAAACATCTCAACCAGATTCTCCTGGTGAATGGCTTCGTATTACCAGCGGAAACTATGAGATCGGTCATTATGGAGATGATTTTTGTTTCGATAATGAAAAAGGCAGACACACGGTGTTTCTGCACGATTTTGAAATTGCCAGTCAGTTGGTGACCAAGGGAGACTTTCTGGCTTTTATGGAGGCCGGCGGTTATGAAAATGGGCCCCTTTGGTTGGATGAAGGCTGGCAATGGGTTCGGGAACATTCGGTGAAGGCACCCATGTATTGGATAGAAAAGGGTGAGGGCTGGCAAGAATACTCCCTGGGTGGGTTAAGGTCCATAGAGCTAAACGACCCACTCAGCCATATTTCTTTTTATGAAGCAGATGCCTATGCCCGCTGGGCGGGTTATCGCCTGCCAACAGAGGGTGAATGGGAGGTAGCTTGTCATTCATATGGTAGACCAATGGATAAGCAGGCCAATTTTGTAGAAGACCTTAATTTCCGACCCGTTCGAACACCCGCGTGCAATTTCCTCGGTAATTTGTGGGAGTGGACAAGTAGCGCTTACGGACCTTATCCTTTTTATCAGGCCGAGAAAGGTGCTTTAGGCGAATACAATGGCAAATTCATGATCAATCAAATGGTGCTTAGGGGAGGTTCATTTGCCACCCCTCGAATGCACATCAGACCTACGTATAGAAACTTTTTTCATCCTCATCTCCGCTGGTTGTTTTCTGGAATTCGGCTGGCCAGACACCTTTAAAACCATGAACCAATCAACAGATGTCCTCAATCAATTTGAGGTAGATGTACTGGAGGGGCTATCCGGTAAGAACAAAGAATTGTCTTCAAAATATTTTTATGATGCCATTGGAGACGCCTTGTTCCAGCGTATTATGGGTCTTGATGAATATTATCTGACCCGTAAAGAGCGGGAAATATTCGATCTTCAGAAAGATGACATTCTTGCCCAAATGGACAATGGAGAGCAATTTCGTATCATCGAATTGGGTGCCGGGGACGGCTCCAAAACCAAAATTTTACTGAAATATTTTTTAGAGAAGGGGGCCAATTTCACGTACACGCCTGTCGATATATCTGCCAATGCATTGGAGTTACTCGAAGTCAACATGAAGGCCTATGTACCAGGTTTACGGATGGAATCGTACCATGGCGACTATTTCGACGCATTGGCGGACATTTCCAGTCAGCCAGAAAAAGATGTGGTTTTTTTTCTGGGGTCTACGATCGGCAACTTCCCGCAGGCAGATGCGGTTGGGTTTTTGAAAAAGCTCAATGAAAATATCAAAATAGGTGACCAACTCTTCGTGGGTTTTGACCTGAAAAAAGATCCGGAAGTAATTTTGCGTGCTTACAACGATGCTGAGGGGGTTACCCGCGAGTTTAACCTGAACCTTCTGGACCGGATGAATCGGGAGTTGGGCGCGAATTTCAATCGAACCAAATTTATTCATTACCCTTATTACAATCCGCAGTCTGGTGAGTGCAGAAGCTACCTGATTTCGAAAGAAGCGCAGTCGATCCGGATGGGTCAGCGGTCCATTCAATTTCGGGCCTGGGAGGCCATCTTAATGGAGATTTCACGGAAATATGAACCGGAAGAAGTCAACCAGATGGCGCTGAATTGTGGTTACACACCAAGTTGTCACTTTCTGGACGGGCAACGCTGGTTCATGGACACCCTCTGGGTGAAGGAATGACAGTTAAAGGTAACTGAGGTTTTCTATTGGTCAAACTTTGGCACGCGAAGAGGTAGATGCTTTGTGGAAGTTTTCGTTGGGTCTCAGCCAATAAAGTACATCTGCGTCGTGCATTGCAGCATTCAGGGACTCAAACAATAAGTCAGTCCAGCTAGTCCAGCTACCCAAGCGTCTGGCACGGAGCCTGAGGCTGTTACCTGTCATCAGCATTTGCGTGGACGTTGATAATTATTGAAAATACCCATTTTTTAAAAATTTGATATCAGGGCCGTATTCGATGCCCAAGAGGGGACTTTTTTATTGATTAAGATTATATTTGTAAAATATTTTAGACTAATCTAAAAATATTTATATGATACACCGAATAAGTGTATGTGTATGGATTTATATCATTAGCCTTGGTGGTTTATATGCCCAGTCGGAGGTATCTGGGCAAGTAGTTGATCTGCAGGGGGGAGCCATTCCGGGGGTTACCGTACAAATTAAAGACAAGGAATATGGCACGGTAACGGACGCGAAGGGCAGGTTCTTTTTTCCTTCTGTTCCTCATGGTTCGTACACCTTGCTTTTTCGCTTCATGGGTTTTTCATCCCGACAGTATGCTTTAGAAGTGCCAGGCAAACCAGTGGCAGTAGCGTTAGAAAGTAATTCTTTGAACATGGAGGAGTTTGTGGTTACGGGTACCCTATCTCCCCGGTTCGTTAGCCAGTCACCCATCAAGGTTGAAGTAATGACTTCAGAATATTTCAACACTTTTATGCCATCAGCCGCCACCAGTTTGGTAGAAGGCATTGCACTAACGAATGGCGTGCAGGAGACTGTTTCTTGCGGCGTCTGCTTTACCAACAGTTTATCAATCAACGGGCTGCCCGGTCCGTACACGGCCATATTGATGGATGGCACACCTATTTACGGTAACCTGGCTTCTGTATATGGACTAAATGGCATACCAAGTATGATCATCGACCGGATAGAAGTCATCAAGGGACCAAGTTCCACGCTTTATGGTTCCGAGGCCGTGGCAGGCGTCATCAACGTCATCACCAAGGATCCCAAAGATCAGCCGATGTTTTCTGCTGATGTGATGGGCACCTCTCATTTGGAGTCATTTGGGAATTTTAGTTTGGCTCCAAAAGTGGGCAATAGTCACGGATATTTAGGGCTTAATTATGCGTACATCAACGACTTTGATGACGAGAACGGGGATGGCTTCGGGGACAACATCAACCTGGATCGTGTTTCGCTTTTTGCCAAATGGGAGGTGGCGCGGCCTTCGAATAAGCTGTGGAGTCTGGCGGCAAAATATTATTATGAAGATCGAAGAAATGGGGTAGAGGCTTTTTTAAATGATCGTAATTATCAAAACCTTAGAGGCAGTGACAGTATTTATGGCGAGAGTATTTACACACATCGTTTGGAGTTTTTCGGGAGTTATGTATTCAATACGACTGCTGATTTACGGGTAGATTACTCGGCAAGTACACACAAACAAGACAGTTACTATGGCGCCGATCATTACACCGCCGACCAGACCATAGGTTTTACCAACCTGATTTGGACCAAATCACTGGGTGGCCATCGGTTGACCAGCGGCTTAACGAACAGGTATCAGTTGTACGATGACAACACGGTGGCTACCCAACAACTCGGTGGGTCAGTAAATAAACCTGATGAGCAATTGATACCTGGATTATTTGTCCAAGATGAATGGCAGGTCTCAGGCCAGTGGACACTTCTAGGAGGAGCAAGGCTTGACCAATACAAGCGCCACGGATGGATCTTTTCGCCCCGGGTAAATGCCAAGTGGAAACTTTCGGACTGGACCAGCTTACGGACCAATTTTGGAACGGGTTTTCGGATCGTTAATTTATTCACCGAGGACCATGCTTTCGTTACCGGGCAGCGGGAAGTCATGATCGTCGAGTCTTTGGCACCCGAATCCTCTTACAATACTTCCTTTAATTTAAACCACGTATATAATCTAGGATCCGGGCAGGGCATGTTAGATGTGGACGTCTTTTATACCTATTTTATGAATAAGATTATCCCGGACTACGATACACCGGGAGCAATCATTTATGCCAATACAAGGGGATATGCGGTTAGCAAAGGTCTTGGAATCAATGTTTCACATGACTTTGGCCTGCCCATTCATGTGAATATTGGGGCCAACTACCAGGAAGTCACCGAAACAGAGACGGTGAGTGGCACAAAGGAAACCACCGCAATTGAATTTGCTCCCCGTTGGAGTGGCGTGCTCACAACCAATTACGAATGGAGCCGTTGGAATCTTTCATTGGCTTACACGGCACAATATACGGGCGTAATGGCTCTGCCTGAAGTATTCGATGTAACCCCAGGGGGTACCGTCTCCACTGTTTCCCGTCCTCAAGCATCCACGCCTTTCTCCGTGCACCATTTGCAAATTACCAAGCTTTTGAAGAGGCTGAAATTGTACGGAGGTATTCAAAATATGTTTGATTACCGGCAGCCTGGCTCCCCATTGGTGGGCTACAATGATCCGGGTTCAAACCCGGGTTTCAGTGATCAATTTGACACCTCTTACGCTTTTGCACCTATTCATGGGCGCGAGTTTTATCTAGGCATGGCCTGGACAGTTGGGGGTTGACTTTTTTATGTGTGTTACGCTCAACTTAAAAATATACGCGTGAAGAAGAATAATACTGGTGTGATGTTCATCAGGTAGGCTACCATTGGCAGCATATAAAAACCACGTGGCTCTTTTGCCACCAATGATGTAAAAGAGCAGCAATGGCTTCAATTACTTATTGTTTGCTGATGTCTTTACCCGTACAGGGTGTGCATATCACTGGGTTAATTTTGTGCGTATTGCTGGATAGTCAGTAATTTCATAAGTAGGATGACTTCCGGTACCCTATTTATTCCAGATATATCAGGATTCACTCATTTTGTGAATGCCACAGAAATCAAGCACAGCCAGCACATCATAGAAGAGCTGGTCAATTTGATTATTAAAGAGGGCAAAGCACTTTTCGAGGTGGCGGAAATTGAAGGTGATGCCGTATTGTTTTATCGCCAGGATTTAATAGCTGAAAGTGAGATCACTCAGCTGACCCATCGAATATTCGTGGATTTCCACTCCCATTTGTTGCGTTATGCCAATGAAAGAATTTGTCAATGTGGGGCATGCACGACCGCCATTGATTTGAAATTAAAGTTCATTGTGCATGCTGGGGAAATGAGCCTGGCCAAATATTCGGCTGGCAATCCCAAGCCGTACGGTACGGTGGTCAATGTGGCGCATCGGCTGCTAAAGAATGATATAATGACCAGGCAGTACCTGCTGATGACCAATGATTTTTTGGGTGGGGCGAACAAATATGACACCTTGGGTCAGCTAACAGATCCAGATTTGGGACAGATTGCATATCAGTACCTCGACATCAGCCATTGGCAACAGGAGGCGCGGTTTGAGCCCAAGTCCGTCATTTATCGCGAGGTAGACCTGGAGCTCACGGAGACCTTTGACATGCGCGCAAAGTCTGATTTACTCTTTCCTTTTATCACGGATCTGAAATACAGGAAATATTGGAATGAGGATGCGGACGATGTGATTTACGATCAGGCACAGGTAAACCAACCAGGTATGTCACATCACTGCGTGGTAAATAACAAAGATTTGTATTTCAATACGATCAAGCCGCCTGCTTCAAATGCAGACACCCTTTCGTATGGGGAAACCTTAAAAAATCCAAAACCTTTGAAATATATGGAGTTAGATTTTTTTGTGACGCCCCTGGGTATTGATCGGTCTGCGGTACAGTTAATTGTGCGCGCTTCTGTAAGGAATTGGATGCAACGATTGATGCTCCCGCTTATACAAAGGAAGCTCCGCCAGCACTTACGTAGATCTCGGAAGTCGTTGGAATCGGCGTTTGCCCAACATTATCCGGAAGTAGTCGCCGATTACATAACACCAGTGGCCGATCGGCATTAGTCAAGCTTTTAATCGATCACTTTTCGCCACTTCAGGTAGCTTACATACAGGTCTCGGCTTGGCAGGGTTTTACGCTGCGCTGAACGGAGAGGCGCAGCCATTTCCAGCAGCCATGCCCATCCGGCTGCACGGGAGAGTAGCAATTTATTGATTGGTTCAATTACGGTACTGAAGACATGTGGTCTGGAAATGGGTGTTGGTGCCGGCCGTTTATTAGGGGCATTTCGGTTCAACACCCTTTGGGTGGTGATTACCCGGTGTTAGAATCCCATAAAAGGCGTACGTTCAAACGGAACAAGTACTCCATTAATCGTATATTCGGAGCGAGTACACACTCATTCAAACCATGACGGAGAAACAGGATCGGATTGTGCAGGCCGCATTGACACTTTTTACCACGGAAGGCTACAGGCCCACATCGACCAAAAGAATTGCAAAAATGGCAGATGTGTCGGAATCACTCATTTTTAGACATTATGTGAATAAGGAGGGTTTGTTGCAGGCCATACTTTACAGGGGAAAAGTAGCATTGAACGAAGTATTTGCGGACATTCTGAATGAAGAACATCCTCCCCTGGTGATAGAAAAAACGTTGGACATGGTACAGAAACTGCAGCAACACCCGGACAAGGCACGCTTTTGGAAATTGCATTACAAGATAAAATGGGAAATGGACAGGTACGACGCGGGAAAGCTTCCTACAATTTTGGATAAACTCACGCATGCTTTTGGGGCATTGGGACATCCCAATCCCCCTGCGGCTGCTCAAAGACTGCTGATTGAGTTGGATGGAATAGCGATGCGCTTCTTTTTGGATCCGTCATTCAAGCTGCACGAAACGATTACTTACCTGAAACAGAGCTATTTGAAATAAGAATGTTTTGAAAGAATTGAGTGAGTACTCACTCAGACACTAATTCGTAACAATGAAAAAACACAAGTCAAATGAATAAAAAGGTAATCTTAATAACGGGTGCTTCCTCTGGCATTGGTAAGGCCACTGCCCTTTATTTGATCAAAGAAGGACACACTGTATACGGTGCCGCCAGACGGGTCGTGCAAATGAAGGAACTGGAAGATGCCGGGGGCAAAGCGCTGTCATTGGATGTGACCGACGAAAAACAGGTGAGACTAGCGGTACAACAGATCATCGATATCCATGGCCGTATCGATGTGCTGGTCAATAACGCTGGCTATGCCGTTTATGGTGCCGTTGAAGATGTGCCGATAGATACAGCAAGGCGACAGTTTGAGGTCAATCTGTTTGGGTTGGCATGCCTGACACAGCAAGTTTTACCACACATGCGTGAGCAGCGTTCGGGAAAGATTATCAACATGTCTTCAATTGGGGGCAAAATTTATACCCCATTGGGTGCATGGTACCATGAGACGAAACATGCCCTGGAAGGGTGGAGCGATTGTCTACGCCTGGAATTAAAGGCTTTTGGTATTGATGTCGTATTGATTGAGCCGGGTCTCATTGCCACAGATTTTGGGGATGTCATGTATCAACCACTGTTGGATCATTCCGGTGAAGGTCCGCATGCCGCACTGGCCAGGAAACTTGCCAATGTAACCCAGCAATCCTATGCGAAGCCTGGCACTTCTTCTCCGCCTGCCGTAATTGCCAGGTTGGTAGCCAGGGCCGTGAAAAGTAAGAGGCCCAAAACCCGGTATGCAGGTGGCAAAATGGCCAAACCGCTGCTTTGGATTCGTAGATACATGAGTGATCGATTTTTCGATTGGGCGGTCATGAGTCAGGTGAAATGAGGGTCTCCTACCGGCCCTTGCCTGAAGCTTTTTGTTGGCGGCTCTCCAGAAATCTATAAATTCACGATCCATGAGAAAGGGGATATTTCTTTTTGGTTTGCTGTGGTTAACAGGATTTACTGATGCCCAGGTTTTTTTGTTTCGAAACCAGCAGAATCTCGATACCTTGAAAGCCATCATGAGTGAGCCTAATCACTGGGATTATTCGGGACAGGACAGTGTGCTTTGGTTTTTTGATTTCGGGATGCCCATCCAAATGGTGCGAGTAGAAAAGACAGCCGGTGGGTATCAACAAGTTTTCAAAGCCCTGTATGCCAATCATCAAAAGCGTGACCTTCTTACTTACACACGTCGCCTCACACCCGCAATATGGCAACATATCGTTGGCAAAATGGATGAAGATTTCTTCGAGATCGACAATTATGAGGGCGCACGTGCCAGGTCAGGCCTGGAAAATTGGGCGATGGATGTTCATTTAGGAAAATTGGTTCGAAAGATTCAATACATCGGTGACGATAAAGGGCCAAACCGTAGTATTTATCGTGCAGGCAGTCGCCTTAAGGGATTGTTCTTTGATGAAGTGCGGTATCATTGGCAAATCATGGATAGTGCTGGTGAGCCAGTAACAAAAGTGGACTTGAAATGGGGTTCTTTTAAAGATTTTGTGGTCAAGGGTGGGGTCTTCGAATACGCTGCCCCCATAGCGTGGAACAGAAAGTCTTATTTCTATGCCATGATCACCAAGGAAGGGTACAAAACGGTGACCATCAAGGTAGACTTTGAAAGCTTGGAGGCAAGAGACACTGAAGGCACACATCTGGAGGATACACGTTGGATTACGCTGTACAAAACCGAAGAAGTATTCGACTGATTGGATATAAGAGGAATTTTTGATTGAAACTTTTAAAATCGGAATAAATTCAAGTATTTTGACATCGCGCTTACGGATTATTATGGCGAAGCTCTTAATTGACCAGATCGTTACTTATGACTATCCCAAGTGCTTGGTGATTACGAAGCACGGCGAAACCATGGAACAACAGACGGTGGAAGTAGCGCATTCTATCAATGATCAAAATTTGAAGGTAGATGACATCGTTGAAATCATCGAGGAACTGATCAAGGCGACCAAAACTTTCTATGTGGCCAACTATCCAAATCCGGCAGATGTGAGAGAAATGATCAAAAAGGACATTGAGACTATGCAGGCTTTGATCAAGGAAAACCAGGCCCAAGCAGGATAAGTGATTGCTTTTTGACTAATTTTGCCCTCTTTTCAGCCAAAAAATGTTGTGAAATTTAATGCCCAGGTGCTGAAACTGGTAGACAGGCATGGTTGAGGGCCATGTGTCCGTATGGACGTGCGGGTTCGACTCCCGCTCTGGGCACATTGATTCCATTCGCCAATCGTTTTATGCTGTCCTGACTCGTTGTGGTTGTATACATGGGCTTAGGTTTTTCTTGTTTTCATTTTTATGACTTGTCGGCATAGCTCTATCAGGTACACTGAACTTTTTTTTACTTAATGTGCCACTTTTGATTGGAGTAGGCCGCGTTTTTTGCAAGATCAACCAATTGAAATGAGCGATCTGTGCCACGACTGAAAGACAGATGACTAGAACGTATAATCAGAGAGAGATAGGGGAGTGAAATGAAGTAACTGGCTGAATGCCTCCTCATTTGATGGCCATGCAACCATTGAATATGGCAAATTCAGCCTCAATCGATAAGTTTGAGGCCCCCATAAGCATTAATGGTCGCGTTTTTCAGTAGCTCCCGGTAAAATAAATCGGAGTGATGTAACAAATACTGTTTGGCATCATTACTAAAATCACCACCAAAAGGACCGTCCTTATAATGGGCGGGAATTTCGTCACGTTTCTCAAGGGCATAATCGACAAGCAAAACTGGTATTTGATCCATAAGCATGTCACCCGTCGGCCGGTTGCTGGCTATCCAGGCTTCTGTCTGCGTCACAATATACTCGAACGCACGGTTGAATGGTGGCGGGGCAGACAGAAATGCCCGACTCATCGTCACATATACCGGGCAGCTTTCAATACTGTTTAGTATCACCTTCAAGACTACTTGCTGCTGTACTTCACTACGTGGGAGGGTGGGATTTTTACGAACGAGCTGGTTGGTGAGCCCTTTTAGCTCCGCTTCGTGACGCCGTGCCAGATTCCGGGCGGCAGTTTCAAACTTTTTCTGTGCCAGTGAATCATCTGTATTAATTTCCTGAATCATTGTACAAAATTTACCGCTCAATGACTGGTAGTTGGTTTGGCCGTAAAGGATGTATCCGCACGTTATGCATGCCAATGAAAATAAGATATGTTTCATGTAGCAAAGTTAACCAAAGCGAAAGCTGGTTTGTTTTTTTGTACATCATTAAGTGAGGCCATCTCTTTTAGAAGCCGACCCCTGATGACCCAATCTATTTGGCTCCCTCGATGATTGCTTCCACTACCTCAGGGTTGAGCAATGTGCTGGTATCACCCATATGGTCTGTATCCTTGCTCGCAACATTTCGTAGAATACGTCGCATGATTTTACCCGAACGCGTTTTGGGCAAACCGCCGACGATTTGAATTTTGTCCGGTTTGGCAATTGGACCAATCAATTTTTTCACCGTTTCCTTTATTTCATTGATCAGGTTTTCTTCCGACCTGCCTTCCATGTCACAAATCACAAAGGCATAAATGCCCTGTCCCTTCACGGTGTGCGGATAGCCCACCACCGCCGATTCAATCACTTTAGGGTGTTCATTGATGGCATTTTCCACTTCGGCCGTGCCCATCCGGTGTCCGCTCACGTTGATCACATCATCCACGCGTCCGAGAATTCTCAGGTAACCGTCATGGTCTCGTTTGGCGCCGTCACCGGTGAAATACATACCTGGGTAGGTAGAAAAATAGGTTTGCCTGCAACGCTCGTGGTCGCCGTAAGTAGTTCGGAGCATGGACGGCCAGGGGTGTTTAATGCACAAATTGCCCTGTACATTGGGGCCATTTAGTTCGTTACCTTCACTGTCAACGATCACCGGCTGCACACCCGGCAGCGGCAGAGATGCGTGGGTAGGTTTGTTGGGAGTGATGCCTGCCAAAGCAGAAATCATGATGCCACCTGTTTCTGTTTGCCACCAGGTATCTACCAGCGGACAGTTGCCTTTGCCGACATGGTCGTGGTACCAATGCCAGGCTTCTTCATTGATGGGCTCGCCGACCGATCCGATCACTTTAAGCGATTCCAAACTATAGGGTTCCAAGGGATCCAGTCCATAGGCCTGCAGCGCACGTATGGCTGTAGGCGCCGTATAGAATTGATTGACCTGGTGCTTATCACAAATTTCCCAGAATCTTCCGGGATGTGGATGAGTAGGTACTCCCTCAAACATCAGTGTAGTTGCACCTGCCAGCAGCGGCCCATAGACAATGTAGGAATGTCCGGTAATCCAACCCACATCAGCGGTACACCAGTAGACGTCATCCTGCATGTATTGAAACACGTTTAAGAAAGAATAGTAAGTATACACCATGTAACCCCCTATCGTATGTACAACCCCTTTCGGCTTGCCAGTGGACCCGGAGGTATACAAGATGAAGAGCATGTCTTCTGCATCCATTATTTCTGCCCGGTGTTCGGTGGGTTGCCCATCTATCGCATCGTGCCACCAAATGTCGCGGCGCTCTATCATTGAGACTTCTGTTTTAGTGCGTTGTACGACGATCACCTTTTCCACTGATTCGGTTTTTTTCAATGCTTCGTCTACCACTTCTTTTACAGGGATTACTTTGGTCCCACGGAAATTACCATCGGCCGTGAGTACCATTTTGGCATTACAGTCATTGATCCGATCGGCCAGCGCATTGGCTGAAAAGCCAGCAAAAACCACTGAATGTATCGCACCTAACCGTGCACAAGCCAGCATAGCTATGGCCGCCTCTGGCACCATAGGCATGTAGATGATGACGCGGTCGCCCTTTTCCACACCCTGGTTTGTGAGGGCATTGCTAAACTGACAGACTTTTTTGTGCAATTCGCCATAGGAAATCACCCGGTGCGTTTCTTGCGGATCATTGGGCTCCCAGATGATGGCTGGTTTGTCCGCATGTGTGAAAAGCTGCCGTTCAAAGATGTTTTCAGTGATATTCAGTTTCCCGTTTAGGAACCATTTGACGTCAGACCTGTTAAAATCCCATTCACAGATTTTATCCCATCTTTTGTGCCAGTGAAAAGTATCGGCTATCCTGGCCCAAAATTGTTCAGGTTCCTGAATACTTCGCTGATACTCATAAATGTAGCCGGGTAGTGTATGTATGCGATTGCTCATGGTCGGTTTGAGTTAAATCAACTGCTCATTTCTTGTGGCAACATGCTGATCTAATAAAGGGTTTGATCAGTGGTGATAGGTGGGGGTTGTCTGAAAGTGAGTGTACTCATTTGTGTTGAAATTCTCTTGGTGATGCATATCCCATCTCTACTAAAAACATGCTGCCATACCCTTAAACGGGCTACCAAATTGGCACAAAGGCCACCAGCTCCCTGCATTTTATCTGGTTTAAGCTTTCAATTTCAGAAGCTACCAAAAATCTGGTTTAAATCCTCAGTGTTTATGTTTTTTATGATTCTCAATGCCTGTTCTAAGGTCATTCATTCCTGCGTGTCGAACGAATGATTTTTCCGACATGTAAAATATTGGGTGCAGCCTTTCGTCATTAGATGACGGTTTGTCTGTGCTTAGTCAAGTGAGGCGAGAAGGTTTGCCATGGCAGGCAGGTGTTTCTGGTGATATGGATAAATGGATATGCGCGATCTCGTCCGCTCCATCTGCACAGATAAAAAGCCCTCGTTAGAGGGCCTTTTGATAGGTTGACAAAAAAACGTTTAATGTCCTGCCATGTCTCCTTTACTTGTACCTTCTTCCAACTTCCTCGCTCTTCGTGCCTCTTTTTCAGGTTTAACATGGTAACTGTGTGTGATTTTTTCAGTTTGCGACAGCAGCAATGCGCTAAGGATGAAAACCATGTGAATGACAATTTCAATGATAATACCTTCCGCACCGGTTTTTTCCTCAGCTTCTCGATAATCAATAAACGTTTTCAGCAATTGGACCCCGGAGATAGAAGCCAAAGAAGTGGCCAATTTGATTTTCAGCTGGCCGGCATCCAAGTCCTCCAACCACAATGGTTTATCCTCGTGCATATCTACATTGATACGGCTGGTGAAAATAGAGTATCCCCCGATGGTGACCATGATTACCAGGTTCATTACCATAGAAATGTCCACCAGGTTTAGAACCTTTAACATCATCTTGGTTTCCTGAAGATCGCCAACATGGATAAAAACGTAAAGTAGCTCTTCGTAAAATTTGATCAAATACAACACTGATGCAATGATCAAACCGGCATAAAGAGGGGCCTGGACCCAGCGGGACCAAAACATGAATCCTTCAAAAAAGTTCTCAAATCTTTTCAATGTGCTCATTAATTAAGGCAAGTGTATAATCAACAAAAACAAACTTTCTCTTCTGAAAGGGCCAATATACTTCATTTTTCAGCAACAGACACCACTGTTTGTGCCATCAAGTCGTGCAGAGCTTGTTTTCGGGGGTGAAGCATGATGAGAAAAAACCCCCCGAAGAAGAGCAACAGGCTTACGGGTTTGGTCAGGTTTCTCACCATTGATTGTATGGGCCATTGCCATTCGGTCAGGCTCTTCACTTCAACACCTATGTATTTTTTACCTGGTGTCGCGTTCCAGTTGCTGCTTTCAAAACCTATGAAATACAGTAAATAAACCCCGATCACCAGGACGATGAGGGTCCGATCTCCCTCAACTAACCAGCTCAAAAGATAGAATACTGGCAGTAGCAGCAGTAAGTCGAGGGTGTGGGCCATCATCCTTTGAGAAAACTCGGCATAGGTATAACGCGTCAATTTTTACTAATTTTAAAGGGCACCATTTCAAACATGCATGAAAGTACTCAAGATCGTTGGCATTATTCTATTAATTATTGTGGCAGTTACCTTAGGGATTTCTGTGATTTTGCCATCCAGTGCTGCACTGGAGCGTAGCATCGTCATTGATGCCGCAAGGGATGCCGTATTCGCCGAATTGGATGGATTTCAGACATTCAATGAATTCTCTGCCTGGTTCGACCGTGACCCGGAAGCGCGTTACGTTTTTTCAGGTCCTTTATACGGTGTGGGCGCCAAGTTATCCTGGACGAGTAAAAGGTCTGATGTGGGAAATGGATCAATGGAAATCGTCGAGATGGTACCGTATGAGTCTGTGACGCTTAAGTTGAACTTTGAAGGTTACAAAGGCGATCCACGTGCAAAGTGGCTGCTTAGCGATGAGGGAGACAAAACAAGGCTTACCTATGCGTACAAGGAAGGGCAACTGGGTTTTGTTGAGAGGTTCGTGTTTGCCTTCATCAAAGGATCTTTGGCCAAAGACTATGAGGAAACACTGACTAAACTGAAACAGCGGGTAGAAAGTCGGCCTGATTTTCCGATGCCCATTTCCCGAGAAACAGGGGAGCCCATTTATTTTTTAGGGTACTCCACTACCAGCACCACCGATGAGGTCGTATTGAATGCAGACATGGCAGAAGGTTATGGGCTGTTGCATGATGTATTGCGTGGAGCTGGTGTTTCGGCTACAGGTGATCCCATGGCTATTTTTCACCACCACGATCGCCATGCCATCCGGATGACACTGGGTCTTCCGGTACCTGAGGATTTTTCATTCAAGGGTGAGGAGGTGAGCACCCAATCACTGGATGCCCGCCTGGTGATAAGAGCGGTGCATTATGGAAACCTTGAAAACATACATGAGACACATGCTCTGATAGACGAATACATGACTTTTTACAAACTTGATAAGGCAGGTGATCCTTGGGAAGTATACGTGACCCCACCGGAAACCAACCCTTTGGATCTCACACATGTGTACTATCCTGTGAAATAAAAAAACCTTCTTGAGAAGGCTTTTGTACCAAAGGAGGGAGTCGAACCCTCACTCCCGAAGGAACACGAGTTTGAGTCGTGCGCGTCTACCAATTCCGCCACTTTGGCAAATGGTTGGCAAAATTAGACAAACTTAACTTTTGCCGCAATGTTCCATTCATTTAAACAGCGCACACCGGTAGATTTTTATTTCCTGACCTATTAGTGAAAGGTTAATTTCTTCACTGATTTAAAAGATTACTGATTCAGAAACCGAATTTGAACGGATGCCAGCCAAGGATGCAACAGACGATTTGAGGGGGTTAGATAAGTTGCAATGAAGAAAAACAACCATCTTTGGGTACCATTTTTTCTATGTACTACCAATGATTTTTTGAGGCGTACCAGACATTTTGATAATTAAGGGTGGCTTTTTGTCATCCTTGAAGCTTTGGATTACGTTTAATCTACGGTACAATGTATTTTTGTTTTATGCGGAGGTTTTCGATAGTTGCGGTCGTGTTAATCATGATATTGACTGGTTGTCAGGAGGAAGAAATGGCCAACGAAGTCTCGTTCGAATTATTTCAGGCGGGGTTCAAACCAACCCGTGGAGCCGTCAACTTCACAGAACTGGGTCCTGCGAAGATCCGCGTTCATGTGGATTTAAGTCCGATCGGTGAAGGGGAATATGCCGCGCACTTGCATTATGGGAATATTCGCGAAGTTGGGGAATTGGCTTATCGTCTGACACCAGTGAATGGAGAGACCGGACAAAGCGTGACAGTTCTTGATCAGGTGGTTTTACCCGATGGCGAACTATTGACCTTTGAAGTGCTGGAGCGGATGAACGGGAGCGTGAAGGTGCATCAAAACACGGAGCTTTTTTCCAATCTCGTGCTGGCCTACGGCAATGTAGGTGCCAATGACAATTACCTTTCTGCAGGCATTGCCCAATGTACAGGTCACTGATCTACCAGTGAAAAGGCCATGGGCTTGCCATTGAAGCAAACTTTGGTTTTTTTCCAGGTTTGAGAGAATAGTTCAGATAGCCGATATTTTTCCAATGCTGCTTCGTTGACCCAACCACTCAGGGTGTAGTAGACGTTTTCATGGCTGGAATCTTTCTTTAAACTTACATGGTGGCAGCCTTCAAAGTCGCGAATTCTGGGTTGGGCGGCCTCAAAAACTGAGAAGAATTCTTCCAGTCTGTCTGGGTCAAATTCCATGCGTACGACTCGGATTAACATAGATTCATGATTTGAAATTTATGATTACATTATCGTCACGTTTCAATCCCAGTAAATCACTTGCACGTCCTTTATTAATGCCTATCTCTAGCCAGTGATCTGAATTGAAAAGTACAAAACAATCTCCATCTTCGACGTCGAAATAATTTTGATGAAGTCTGCTAAAGCGCTCCCGGGCAAATACCACCTGATAGCCGACTTTGCCTCCCAGTATTTTCATCAGGTCATCAAAGTAGGTCTGGTGGATATTGGTGATCAGGTTTCCGTAATGATCCACATGGATAATCTGCCCAACAATTTCTTTTTTGGTGGCCTTGACCACTGACTTCGTGTGTTGGATCACCTGAATCGGAGGCCCCAGTTTGTTCAAGGGTTGTCCATGTGCCAGGGCCACGCACGCAGCCACCATGTGATCCAGAACGGGGAAGGTTGGGTGAGTAGTTGTGGGTAGCGCCACAGGATGCTGGGTCAGCTTTTCATCTACCAGGCCCAGTAAACCGCTATTAAAAGTCACAAAAAAATGTCCGTTCAGCTCGGCAGCAATGGCTGCCTGTTGTCTTTGATAAACTGCATCGACCGCCATTAAGTGCACGGTACCTTTTGGGAATTTTGGGTAATAATGGCCGGCGATCATGGCGGCGTGTCCGATATCGAATGGCCGAATGCGGTGAGAGGCATCGATGATGGGTAACGTTGGGTCTTGTGAGAGTATCGCTCCCTTCACGGCAGCCACGTAGGCATCTTCTTCACCAAAGTCAGACATAAACGTGATTACTGCCATCGGGCAAAGAGAATATTGATTAATTTGTCCTACAAAATAAAAAGACTAAATCATTTGCTCGAAAAGGTTATCACCCTCGAAAACATCTCTTTGGTAGATTTTTTGGGAATAGAAAATGAAAACATCAAGTCCATTGCTTCTGCATTTCCAAAAAGTAAAATAGTAAGCAGAGGCAATGAGATCCGGATCAAAGGAACTGCACCACAAATTTTGCAGATCAATGACTTGCTCAACTCCCTGCTGGCGCATTACCACAAGTATGGGAAAGTACCCAACGACAAAGTGAAGGAATACATTGAGGAAGGCGAAGCAAAAGATTCGTCACAAAATCAGGAAGAGGTATTGGTCTACGGGACGCGTGGATTTAAAATTATCGCCCGCACGGCCAATCAAAAAAAACTGATAGACTCCGTCAACGATCATGACCTGGTATTCGCAACCGGACCGGCGGGAACGGGAAAAACTTATGTATCCGTAGCCCTTGCAGTTCGTGCATTAAAAAATAAAGAGGTCAAGAAAATCATCATTACCCGGCCAGCAGTAGAAGCCGGAGAAAATCTAGGTTACCTGCCGGGTGATCTGAAAGAGAAAATTGATCCGTATCTGAGACCCATATACGATGCATTGAGCGACATGATACAGGCAGAAAAACTCCGCCACTACATGGAAAGTGGGGTAATTGAAATTGCACCTTTGGCCTACATGCGTGGCCGTACCCTGAACCGGGCCTTCATTTTACTGGATGAAGCCCAAAATACCACCCCTATGCAAATGAAGATGTTTCTGACACGGATCGGACCAGAGTCCAAGGTGATTGTAACAGGAGATCAATCTCAAATCGACCTGCCGTCCAAACAAAAGTCGGGACTGCTGGAAGTGCTGGATTTACTCAAAAACATAGAAGGGATTGACTTTATTTTTTTAAATGAGAAAGATGTGGTGAGGCATCGTTTGGTGAAGGAAATTGTGAAAGCTTACGATAAGAAATATGGTGCGAACAATTGAAGTTCTACCGGCGGATACCGACGAGTTGAAGGAAAAAGCCTTCGAAATCAGGAGAGAAGTTTTTGTCGTGGAGCAGCAAGTAACCCCTGCAGAAGAATTCGACGCGTTTGAGGCGACATCCAAACATTTTGTGGCACTGAATGCTGACGGCCGGCCGGTGGGGGCTGCCAGATGGCGTAACACTGATGATGGCATTAAATTGGAGCGATTTGCCGTTAAAAAAACGCTGCGTGGCGGGGGACTAGGCGCCAGGCTCGTGCAAGCGGTTTTGGATGATATACGCAAGCATTCAGGCAGTGGTCATCGACTCTATCTTCATGCCCAGATCAAGGCAGTATCCCTCTATGCGCGTTTCGGTTTTCAAAAGATTGGGGAGCAGTTTGAAGAATGTGACATTCTTCATTACAAAATGGAAAAGATCAATTGACCGAATATAGATCGGCACCTTTTTGCAGGTGTTTGACATAGCTTGTGGCACCACCATGTTTGTATCCGGTACGAAGCAGCACATCTCCTTTCGGATTCATTAGCAGGATTGTGGGAAAACCCTGTACTTGATATTGCTGCGCGAGACGCACATTTTCGTTGTAGTTGGGGGGCCGGTTGTTTTTTGGGAAATCTAATTTTACCAGAACCAATTGCTCATTGGCGTAGGCAATGAACTCAGGCTGGTCGAAAACCTCGGCTTTCAACCTTTTGCACCAGTAACACCAATCGGACCCGGTGAAATTGACCAAAAGTACCCGCTGCTCCTTTTGCGCGATGGTCATGGCCTGATCCATATCTGTTTGCCAGGTCAATGTTGGCTTGTCCGCAAGCGTTTCAAGATTCAGAGCCAGAAGTAAAATAATCCATTGCATATCGTAAAAATAGTTAAACCCGCATCACTTAGGGCTGCGATTGATGCCTAAATGTTATGAAAGTCTTAACGATAACTTTTCATTTTTCTTACATGAGATGCTTAAACTGTGTAAGAAAATCTATGGACGATGTTTGGTTGGACCGCTTATCCTTTTGTTCGTTTGGCTTTGGCTGCTGTGGCCGGCATTTACCTGCAGACCACCTTGGCCTGGTTGCCGGATGTCTGGTGGCCAATGGGGTGGTTGATCCTGCTACTGATTTTGGGCCTATGGCTGTATCATCAGCGTCGGGGATGGTCACTGATGCTTTTTGCCCACTCGGCAGGCACCCTCGGATTGTTCTTGATGGTGGGGCTTTATTTTTCACTTTCGGTTATGGATCAGCACCACTTGCGCCAGGTGTCCGAAATACCTCGGTCAGCCATCGCTTATCAGGGAGTGGTGCTGGCAGGCCCTAAAGTGACACCAAAAACCGAACGCTACGTAGTGCAAATCCATCGATGGCTTTTGTCGGGCGGTCACTTGGCGGCAGGAGGGAAACTCTATTTTTACCTCGAAAAGGGAAAAGACAACCTACAGATTGGGGATGAATTGTGGGTGTGCGGCATTCCGGATGCCATAGAACCGCCGACCACGCCGGGGGCATTCGATTTTGCGGCTTACTCGCGTCGACAGAATATTCATTTTCAGCAGTTTGTAACGGCGGTTGAGATCAAAAAATTAGGTCAGTCTCATTCTATACCCATCTACGCGAGAAGATGGAGCGATGGATTGAGTAGGCGGTTGGATCGGTTGTTGACGAACCCGCAAGCGCAACAGGTAGCAGGTGCTTTGTTGTTGGGTAGAAAGCAAGACGTGGAGGGGTCGCTTAGGGACCACTATGCCACTACAGGCACTTTGCACATTTTAGCCGTATCTGGGTTGCACGTGGGCATTGTATTTTTGGTCCTGAGCCAGTTGTTTACCTTATTTGGATACCGTCGGCTCAATGGCTTTTCTGGAGTGCTTATCATCGTACTTTTATGGGCCTACGCGCTTTTTACAGGATGGTCACCCTCGGTTTTAAGGGCGGCCGCACTCTTTTCTGTCATTACCATGGGTGACATGCTGAGAAGGGGCGGAAATATTTATAACTCCATCGGTCTGGCTGCCTGTTTGCTGCTGGCCATGGACACACAACTGCTTTTTTCTGTTAGTTTTCAACTGTCATTTTTGGCTGTTTTGGGTATCGTATATGGTTATCCGATCATGAATCGGTGGTGGACACCGGGTCCGTGGGTCTTACGGAAAATTTGGCAACTGACACTGGTTTCCTTGGCCGCTCAGCTGGCCACTTTCCCCTTAAGTATTTATTATTTCAATCAGTTGCCTACGTATGGACTGGTGGCCAATTGGGTGGCGGTTCCTGCGGCCACCATTTTGTTGCCCCTGGGTTTGTTGACATTGTTTGTCGACACCTTATGGCCAATGGCCGGAATTTGGTTAGGAGAAATATTGAACGCTCTTTTACTTGTTTTGAACGAGACCATTGCCACCCTTGGCGCGCTACCCGGGGCAAGAAGTACTGGGTGGTCGATCAGTACCCAGCAGGTATTTTGTTTGTACTTTATTTTCGTTGCCTGGTCTCTGGCGCTGGCCCGGAAATGGAGTGGTTATGCCTGGATGGGGACTGCCGGTGCCGCACTGTTGCTAAGTGCACATCTGGAAAAAGCTCGGGTCCGCAATGAGGCCTATTCTGTTCAAATTTATCCCATTCGCAACAAGACGGTCATTGAGGTTTTTGAAGGATCTAAAGCCCAGCTGTACACCTCTGCAACGCTGGAGGAAGGCGATTGGAGGTATCACATTCAACCACGTCGGATGTTGAGTGGTCATCAACTTTCCGATCAACCAGTCTCTCTTAAAGAATTTTCCAGCTCCGACAGTGCGTTACAGGTGTGTTTATTGGGTGGCTATCGCTTCCTCTTACTGAATGGTCCCATGCAATCGCATCAGTTGCACGCGCCGCTTTCTTGTGAAATTCTGCTCATCAATGGCCACGCAGTCCGTCGCGTCGAGTGGCTCATGAAGCACTTTCATTTTAAAGAGTTGATCATCGGGACGCAGAATAGCCAACGATATGCAGACTGGCTGGAAAGCGAAGCGCTGGCACGTGGTTGGGTCGTTCACAACTTAAAAGCAGCCGGATACTGGGAAAAGCCGTATTAATTTGCAATGATGGAGCCCATTGACGTTCTCCGTAAATATTGGAATTATTCACGATTTCGGCCTTTACAAGAGGAGATCATTCATTCTGTTTTGGCAGCAGCGCCCACATTGGCTTTACTGCCAACGGGGGGAGGGAAGTCCATTTGCTTTCAGGTGCCAGCGCTGATGCTGGATGGAATATGCCTGGTGGTGACCCCCCTCATCGCTTTGATGCGAGACCAGGTAAACCAATTACGTCAACGAGGGATACCAGCAAGTGCCCTTTACTCCGGCATGCACGCCAGGGAAATCGACATTGTATTGGATAATTGTGCACATGGAGGCGTCAAATTACTTTACGTATCACCTGAACGTTTACATACCCCCCTCTTTCAGGAGCGTATGAGTCGCACGGAAATTGCCATGTTGGTCGTAGATGAGGCCCATTGCATTTCTGAATGGGGTCATGATTTTCGTCCGGCGTATCGTCAGCTAGGGGAATTTTTAGCACTTTTTTCAATTGACAGGAAATTGGCACTCACGGCGACTGCAACGCCAGAAGTCAAAAAAGACATTACCATGCAGTTGCAAATGCCAACAGCTGCAATATTTGAGGGCAGCTATGCCCGTTTAAACCTTTCTTATTCTGCTTTCGAGTTAGAAGATAAGGACGCAAAATTACTTGAGATTCTGCATCAGGTTCCCGGCAGTTCCATCGTCTACGCCGGCACGCGTAATCAGTGCGAGTCTTACGCACAGTGGCTCGTGCGTAAAGGTATTTCGGCAGATTTCTACCATGCCGGTCTGAATTCTAAGACCCGACAAGATAGAGAAAAAGCCTGGTTGACCGACCAAACCCGGGTGATGGTGGCCACCAACGCTTTCGGGATGGGTATCGACAAACCAAACGTTCGAACGGTCATACATGCACACGTTCCTTCCAGTTTAGAGGCATTGTATCAGGAAGCTGGCCGGGCGGGTCGGGATGGAAAAATTGCCTATGCCGTATGCATTTTTAGTTCCATAGAATGGGCACAGGCTGAAAAACGCTTACAGGAGCGGCAGCCTAGTATAGCGGACATGCATCGAGTATATGATGGCTTCTGCAACAGTCATAAGGTAGCGGTAGGTAGTCATGCACTTAGCCGTTTGCCACTGCGCCTGGACGTGTTGGTGGATCAATACAATTTCAAGGCACGAGAGGTGTTACTGAGTATGCGCGCCCTGCAGGATGCAGGCATATTGGAGTTATCCGACCGCTACGATGAACCCACCAGATGCCACATCACCGTAAGCCCGGCTGATTTATATGCGTTCCAGGTGGCCAACAAGCGGCTCGATCCTATTATCAAATCCCTTTTAAGGTTATACGGAGGACAATTGTATAGTGAATATGTGCCGATTCAATTGCAGGTGCTGGCCAGAATGAGTGAGTTGAATCTTGAGGAACTGAATCAACAGTTGAACTATCTAAGTAATAACGGATGGATAGACCTGCAACGACCCACGGATGAAGCAACTGTCTTGCTGTTGGCACCCAGAATGCCCGCTCAGCGCTTACCCATAGATACCCGGCAACTTCGACAGCACCATGAACAGGCATTAGATAAATTGCGACAGGTAGGCAAGTACCTGGGGAATCATGCAAAATGTCGTACCCGTCAGTTTCAGGAGTATTTTGGTGAGCAAGGCCACCAGGATTGTGGGGTTTGCGATTATTGTTTACGGTACAAAAAACAGACAAAAGCACCGGTAGACGAAAATGAGATTTTGGCTTACATCCAATCTGCATCAAGATCGATCCCGGAGGTGCTGACTTACCTTAAGGAATACGATCCCGAGGTTGTTAAAGACACATTGAGATGGCTGCTGGACGCGGGTAAAATTCAAATGAAAGATGAGCGGCTTTTGGTGCCTGACTAAACCGCAAAGCTCTCTCCGCAACCACAAGTACGCGTCGCATTGGGATTGATAAACTGAAAGCCCTTGCCATTCAACCCATCTGTAAAATCCAGGGTGGTTCCCAACAGATAGAGAATGCTCTTTTTGTCCACCAAAATATTTACCCCCTTATCTGTAAAGAGCTCGTCAGAGGCCTTTAATTCCTCATCAAAAAAAAGGTCATACATCAAACCTGAGCAACCCCCACCTTTAACGGCAACACGAATATTAGCGGAAGTTGATTTCCCTTCTTCGCCACGCAATTCTTCGATGCGCGTTTTGGCTTTATCTGTGACGTGTATCATTAGGCTACAGGATTTAATACAATGCTAAAAACAGTCAGTTGGTTAATGTCTCTACCATAATAGAGCTTGTCTAGGGCGTCATACATATTCTTGGCCCTAAAATACGACGTCTGTAGTTCGTTCATACCTTTGGTTAACCACTGGATGGTAAAAGAGTTCTCCTTGTCTTTGTGTTCTTTTACATAATCCAACATCTTATTCAGGGCATCGGTTTTGTCGAAACCAAGCACTGTTTTGAATAGGAAGCTCTGGTTATGTCTAGGATTGATGGTGATCAAATCCAATTTGATTTTCCCATCTACCTGAGAATACTCAAAAACCAGCTCACTACTCCTCAGACCCAGAAAATTCTTAATCTCATTCTGAATCTTGGCTGCCTCCACATGTACGTCTGAACGAAGTTCCATTGAGGTATTTAATGATTCGAACTTTTCCCCGAGGGTAAAAGTTTCAACACCTTTACAAAGGTAAACGATAAACTCACATTTGATCATGCGCAAGATAGAACATATCGGAATAGCTGTCAAGAACTTGACTGATGCCAATAAATTATTCGGCGATCTCTTTGGTCGGGAGGCTTACAAGTCTGAAGCAGTTGAATCGGAAGGAGTCAACACTTCATTTTTCCAGGTAGGTGAAACTAAAATTGAACTTTTGGAGGGTAGAAAGGACAGTGCCATCGCCAAGTTCATTGAAAAGCGTGGAGAAGGGATTCACCACATCGCTTTTGACGTGGAGGATATTCATGTCGAAATGGAGCGATTACGGGCAAAAGGCTTTCAGCTGATCCACGATGAACCTAAACTGGGTGCTGACAATAAACTTATATGTTTTCTGCATCCAAAATCTACCAACGGGATGTTGGTTGAACTTTGTCAGGAGCGGCCATGAGTAACAAACGCACAGAGATATCGGACCTGGGCGAATTTGGACTTATCGACCGGATCACTCAACAAGCCCATGCCACAAATCCAAAGACTATTATGGGTATTGGTGACGATGCCAGTGTTTTTCAAAGCAATCAGGAAGAAGTGGTCTTGCTTTCCTCAGACATGCTTCTGGAAGGTGTTCATTTTGATTTAAGTTATGTGCCTTTGCAACACCTGGGCTACAAAGCCGTGGTTGTAAACCTGTCGGACATTGCAGCCATGAACGGTCGACCCAGACAGGTGCTGGTGAATGTGGCCATTAGCAACAGGTTTTCTGTAGAAGCCATTGAGGTTTTTTATTCAGGTGTGCGCAGGGCCTGTGAACAATTCGAGGTAGATCTGGTAGGGGGAGATACCACCACTTCAAGAGGTGGCCTGGTGATTTCAGTGTCCGTTTTTGGGCAAACAGCTCCTGAAAAAGTGGTCTATCGTAATGGAGCGAATCTACACGATCTGGTTTGCGTATCTGGTGATCTGGGTGCGGCATTTATGGGATTGCAGGTGCTTGAACGGGAAAAGCAAGCTTATCTCGCCAACCCGGACTTGCAACCCAATCTGACAAAATACGAATATGTCGTGGGTAGACAGTTAAGACCTGTTCCCAGGTTAGATGTTTTGGATGAGCTGGAGCAGGCTGGTTTACAGCCCACGGCCATGATTGACATTTCTGATGGTTTGGTTTCGGACGTCTTTCATATTTGTAAAGCCGCTGAGCTAGGGGTGAGTATATATGAAGAAAAATTACCTATCAGCAAGGAGGCTTATGAGACGGCTGCTGAGTTTCAAATTGATCCGAATACTGCTGCGCTTAATGGTGGTGAGGATTACGAGTTGTTGTTAACACTGCCGGCCAGTGCCAATGACGCCATCGAAGCCATTGAGGCGCTTCATGTGATCGGGTTTATGCAGGAAAAAGAAAAAGGCAAAGGGTTGGTCACCCGGCAGAATAATGTGGTGGAATTGGTCGCCCAGGGATGGAAACACTTTTAACAAAGAGGTGGAAAATTTGGCCAGGATCAATCCAATCCCACATGGTTTTACTCCGCATCATCATCCGCCAACATTTTTTCTAAGGGGGTGCCTTTGATATCCGCAAGTTCGTCCACATCCGATAGCGGGTCCAATAACTCAAAGGTCAGGTCTTCTTTTTGGGCAGCCTCCACCAAGTGGTTGAACACGTGTTCGTGGCTGTAGGTCTTGTTTTCAAAAAGTTGAGGATGCGGTGACTTCATTCCCAGCAGGTAAAAGCCGCCATCTTCTGCCGGCCCTATTACCAGGTCATTCTCGTTGAGCCTCTCGAAGGCCCACTCGATGTGTTTCTTTTTCAGTTCATAGCAGTCGCTGCCGATGATGATGGCCTTCTTGCCACCATCTTTGAAAGCCTGGTCAAAGGCATGGTGCATGCGCTCCCCCAGTCCCACGCCTTTTTGGACATGGTAGTTGATCTCTTCGTGGTCCCAGACGTCACCCACTTCGACGTAATCACTGTAAAAAACATTTTTTGAGACATTTAAATGGATGACTTCATTGTGCGTATGGTTGACCAGTTCCATGTAAACATCCAGTGCTCTATCTATTCCAATATCTTTAGCCAGTCGGGTTTTTACTTGTCCGGGGATCAGGTTTTTCACAAAAATGATCAGGTAGTTTTCCACCATTTCTTGTTTTTTGACTCAAATATAAAGACCAAACCGACCACAGCATATTCCAAGATTACCCAACCCAGATTGATCTGATAATCAACAGGACCGTAGCCTGCGTAAGTTAAAAATATCATTCCCGACCAAACAATGGGATACCACCTATGTGTCCAGACACCCAAAAAAATTAAGGGAAGTATGTACCAGGGGTGTACGGTGGTGGCAAACAACAAATAAATACTGAAGGCATACAGCATGGTCGTACCCGGTGTCCAGTTTTTGAAAACCCCCACCAAGGAGAGTGTCCAAATACTTAAAAAAGACAGTCCCCCGAGTAGGGGACCGATATGGGCAATTTCATTATACCCCCGCCATCCATATCCCATCCAGCGGGCCAAAAAGTATATGCTGGCATTAAATTCAAACCGCCTGAAATAAAGATCGAGACTGGACTGCATGCCTGTAATGAATGCTGGGCTGAAGAGTGGCAATAGCGTAACCACAAACGCCGCAACAAAAACGAGTACCGTAAGCAATCTTCGTTGGTAAAAACCTCTGAAAAGCATGTACGGCGCCAGAATGACAGGTACGAGTTTGGTGCCAGCGGCCAGGGCCAGTGCCAGTCCGACTTGAAAATGGCGTTGGTGGCTCAGTGCCCTTAATCCCCAGGCCAGGAAAAAAATCACCAAGATTTCCATATGTAGATTACCCAAACCTTCAATGATGATTAGCGGATTGAGCCAATAGAGGCTAAGCCTGGAAACAGATGAATCTGAGCGCCGTAGCAGATGGTAGGTACCGATCTCGGCCATTAGTAAACATATACGCAACACATTGGTGGCCACCAACCAGCTTGTCGAAAACTGGACGGAGAGCCAGAAAAGACCTTGGTTAATAGGTGGGTAGATGCTGAAATATTCCTTGGAGTTGAGCCGTTCAAAGAGTTGCTCGGAGATGCCCGGGATACTTTTGTTTAAATGACTTTCCGGTAGTTCTGCGAAGGGGTGAATGCCGGCATTCGTGAGGTACCCATCCCACAAAAATCGGTAAATATCATCGGAGAGTAATGGGAGCGTGAAAAATGTCAGTCCTCTGGCTAAGAGTCCAAGTGGGAATAGCCATTGTTCAAATTGGGTCACCGATAGAAGCAGGTAGCTTAGAAAAAGAATGCCATAACCAACAAACAACCAGGTAGTTGCTGTCCTGTTGGTCTGCAATACAACGGTCAGCGAAACAAGAAATATGAATCCGCCAGTTGGATATATCCACCGGCGATGTTTTTCAAACATGCCGTTTAATAGGCCGCAATTGTAATAGAAAAATGAAACCAAAACCAACTGCAAGCATCAGGTGAAAGAACATAAGTCCGTAATCTTCCAGTCGAAAGCCTGAGACAATCCCGAAAATGAAATAGAAGGCCAGAATACCTTCTAGCATTGTGACTGGGGTCAATACTTTTTTCAGGTAAATGTTGCCTTTCCAACTGTCACCTTTTCCGGTAATATTGAATTTTGGCGTTCGGATAAACGGCGATTTTACACCCAAGAAACCTTCCAGTGCAGCAATGGAGTTGTGAAGGGCCAAACCCATTGAAAAGGTGAGAAACAACGGAAACTCCGTCGCAAAATACTTGAACGTATATTCAGGATGTATGGTCTTGGTGGAAACCCAGTAGAAAAGACCCATTGCAAAAAAACCGACGAGAAAGATGCTACCAAGATCAAAAATGAAGCCTAAATCAGGATTCAATTCCTTGATGTACAGCATCGGGATAGACAACACCGCTGCTATGAGCAGAAACATGAACACGGAGCTATTCATGAGATGCAGCACCGCATGTAATTTGTGTTTGAATCTGATATCTGATCTCAACACAGAAGGTAGTGTTTTTCTGGCCGTTTCAGCCGCACCCTTGGTCCAGCGGTACTGTTGCGAGCGGATGGCTGGAATTAATACAGGCAATTCAGCAGGAGATACAATATTTTCGAGAAAATGGAATTTCCAACCTTTCAATTGTGCCCGATAGCTTAGGTCCAGATCTTCTGTGAGGGTATCGTGTTCCCATCCCCCGGCATCCAGGATGCATGCTTTCCTCCATATCCCCGCCGTGCCGTTGAAGTTGATGAAGCTACCCGCCGCCTGTCGACCTTTTTGCTCTACAGTAAAATGGGCATTCAACCCAAAGGCCTGCATCTTGGTGAGCATACTGTAATTCTGGTTTAAATGGCCCCAGCGGGTTTGAACCATCCCTATGTTATCATTTTTAAAATGCGGTAAAGTTTTAAGGAGAAAGTCTTTCTCTGGAAGAAAATCGGCATCAAAAATGGCTATGAATTCACCTTTTGCTAGATGCATGCCATATTCAAGCGCACCCGCTTTAAATCCCACACGTTCAGGTCGTTGGATGTGCTGAATATCTATTCCTGTGGCTTTGAGCTCCGTGACCTGTTTGGCGATAATGTCAACCGTTTCGTCGTTGGAGTCGTCGAGTACCTGTATTTCAAGCTTATCCTTTGGATAATCTAACTTGGCTACACATTTGAGGAGCCGCTCAATGACGTACAGCTCATTGAATACCGGTAACTGGACGGTGACTTGCGGAAAGACATCAAGCGGTTCGGCCATCTGCTCTTCAGCCTTTTTTGCTTTCAGGTAATACCAGGCCAGGTTGAATTGCCCCAGACTAAATAGACAAATGAATAACAATGCCAGTCCATAGCATGCAATTACGAACCATTCCATAGGCTAGGCGTATTTAAATATTGTGTACAGGATTTTATAACCTGCCATTATTGTTCCTTTTACAGTACCTGAGATTTTGGATTTTCCAACTCTTTTCCTGTAATCCACTGGAATTTCAATTGAGCGCAAATTTAGCTTAGCTACTTTTAATTGCATCTCTACTGTCCAACCAAATGTTTCATCTTTCATATTAATTTCTCTTAATACGTCGTATTTGATGGCGCGAAAGGGACCTAAATCGGTAAATTTAGCTCCATAAAATAAATTTAATAGCTTGGTAGCCAGCCAGTTACCAAAAATTTGTGGAACGGTCATGGCCCTTTTTTCTCGCTCGCCCAATGCCCTAGACCCAACAACTAAATCTGCCTGATCCTGGAGTATTGGCTTCACCAATTCTCCCATTTTTGCCGGATAGTCCGATAAATCGCCATCCAGAAATACCACTATATCTGGCGAAACCGGCTGCTTTTCAAGATATTCCAGGCCCTTCAGACAGGCATTTCCGTAACCTCTTAAGGGTTGCTTGATTACTGTGGCACCCGTTTTTTTGGCCACCTTAAATGTATGGTCGGTAGAGCCATTGTCTACTACGATAATTTCCCTAATCAAATCTTTTGGGATTTCGTGAACGACCAAAGGAATGGCTTGCTCTTCGTTATGAGCTGGAATGATGACGCGAATGTCTGCCACTTTAATTTTTTAAAGATTGGCAAAGTTAAGCAGAAGCCAACCAGTTATTTCAGGGAGCCATTCTTTTAAGTCTAGGTCGGTGGGGACTAGTAATTGCCTGACCCCGTAGCTTGGTTTCCCCTGATTTCACATCAATTCTGTCCGTATACTTATACTTGTCTGTGCGTTCATCTAGTGTTTTCATAAAATAAAAGCGGGCCTCGGCCTCTTTTTTATCCAATGCCAACCAAAGAAAGCCATGATCGAATAAATTGGCATATTTGAGATGTGGGTTCAGGTCACTGTTTACAATCCTGTCTTGGTGGAAAAGCACATCGTCTAGACGTTCGCGTTCGTCGGCGTTGCCAGAGTTGATACTTGGTGTGCCAAATTCTATGGCAAATGCACCTTCACCATTTTTTGGATTGTAATTTTCGAATGGGTCAATGGTTGCCTCGAAGGCCCAACTGCGGTGAGTGTCTCCGGTTACAAAAATCACATTCTCAATTTCATTCTCTTGTATAAATTCTGCGATTTTGCGCTGCTCCTCCGGATAGCCGTCCCATGAATCTGTATTTCGTCTAAAGTTTTTGTATCCCCAGTCCAGATACGAGAAAATGACCTGGTTGCCAATGAGCTTCCACTGGGCCTCTGAGTTTTTCAATCCATTCAGCAGCCAGTCCAACTGTTCTTTGCCTAAAATGCCGTGGTCTTCGTCTGCTGCTGACGCGTCCACCGTATCCAGGGGCTGGGTTCTGCCTTCCAATCTCTCATCAAGCATGAACAATTCAGTCATTTTTCCGAATGTAAATTTTCTGTAGTGCTTGTCTGTCTCCCGAATGGGCATCCATTCGTAATAGGCCTGACGGGCAGCCATTTTGCGCGTCTCATAGTCCCCTTCATCCTCTTGATGGTTTTGTGCACCAGAGACGTAGGAGTTATTGGATACCTCATGGTCATCCCAAATGGTGATGAAGCAGTTACGGGCGTGTGCCGCCTGCAAATCCGGGTCAGTGCGGTACTGCGAGTAACGCTGGCGATAGTCTTGCAGCGTGATCAATTCTTTGTCTGGAATGTGTTTTCTCCCGGTAACTTCCGGTCGCCCATATTCACCCACGCCATATTCGTAGATGTAATCGCCCAAATGCAGTACAGCGTCGTACGAAGAATTGGCAATGGCGCGGTAGGTATTAAAATAGCCAAATTCGTAATTGCTGCAGCTGGCGATGGCAAACTTGGTGCGCACCACTCTTTCGGCTATGGTTTTACCAAATCCTGGGTCTGAAGTCCTACCAAAAGCACGAAAACGATAGATGTATTGCTTATCTGGGTCCAAACCGTCTACATCTACTTTTACAGTATAATCCCTGTGTGGGCCGGTAATGAAAGTGCCTGATTTCACAATGTCTTTGAATCGTGAGCGTTCGCTCAATTCCCAGATTACCTCTACGGAATCCAATTCGACTTCCGGCGTCACACGTGTCCATATGATAAATCCATCCGTGGTCGGATCGCCAGAGGCTACACCATGGTAGAAAGGCGCCTTGGTGGAATCGAAAAGAACGGAGACGGGATCTTTATATTTTTGCGGACCGGAAGAACAAGCGGCCAGTAGCATGGTGAATAGCAAGAGAGATAATAAGTTTTTCATGCGCCAATCAAATTATTCAGGCAATTTATTTACTTCCCGGGTCATAACGTCCTAATCAAAATTATCACTTTGTTAATGTCAGTCTTTTAATTTGCCACAAAAGCTAGTAAACAAAGGTGAATCATTACGAAACGCTTGAATTGTCACCTACAGCCAGTGGTGTGGAGATCAAAGCTGCTTTTCGAAGGCTGGCCAAGATTTACCATCCGGATATGAATGGTACACTTCAGGCCAGTCAGCGCATGCGCAACATTAACGAGGCGTACGACGTGCTGTCAAATGTACAAAGCCGTCATTTGTATGATCTTTCCATCCGTACGGGCGTTTTGTGGGTGCAAAAGGAGGAAACGCCCGAAGAGAAGTATAAAAGGGAGTTTATGGTGAGAAAAGCCCGGGAGCGCCGGGAACAAATGCTCTACCTCATTCACCTGAAACAACTTTTCTACACGTGGCAATGGCGGTTCAGTGTCTGCCTATTCCTGTTAGGTTTAATTTTTACGTTCGATTACTATTGGGTCAGCCACAGTAAAATACTTGAGGATGTGGAAGTTCATCCCGGAAACTACCAGACGGCCATCAAAATTAAATTTGGCGACCCATGGGAATGTCATGTCCGCAAGTCATTTTACTTTCAATATATTCTTAGGAATCAGCCGGGCTTAAAATTGAACTATTCCGGTGTTTTTGGATATCCATCGAGTTTTCAAATAAAAGGCGATAGGGAAAAGTATTTTCTTCGGGAGACTTTATACACCTTCAATAATTTTGTGAGTTGGATTATTTTAGTAACCTCCGGCACAGTGCTTTCCAGTAAAATTTACTCAGATTTCCGTTTGACCATTGGCTTACTCCCGTTTTTTTTGTTGCCTTGGTTATTGGGCATGGTATTGACCTATCCATTCTAATCCCCTACATTTAACCAGGGGTTATCACGAGCGGGCATCCATTTAGCCTGTACGCTGTTGTGGCCGGTGAGGGCAAACCTCGATCTACTTTATGGGAATGGGGATATTAATAATTATCCAGTCTTCATTTGAAAACACGACGTAGGCCTTCAACATTTGACCCACAGAACTGAGAGGTGTAGCCGCTGCCGCTTTGCAGACCATGCACCGGGTGAGATACTATTGGTCTAGCGCATCTTGTACATGCTACCA
Organism: uncultured Roseivirgaceae bacterium; assembly: GCA_964403075.1. Lineage (GTDB taxonomy): Bacteria > Bacteroidota > Bacteroidia > Cytophagales > Cyclobacteriaceae > CAYOEV01. Next base: position 51,807 of record CAYOEV010000004.1, read on the forward strand.
GCGTTTAGTTATTTAATAGGACAGGGTCAGCAGGTTGCCTGGTGCTTAAAAAGTTTTCGCATCATTGAATCTGCCCGCCTCGGGTGCATTTTCCAATTTTAGCACACCCCTCGGACAGACAGCGGAGCAAATACCGCAACCTACGCAGGAGGAGCGTACAATGTTTTGCCCGCGTTGCGCATACCAGCGAACGTCTATCCCTTGTTCGCAGTAGGTAGAGCAATTGCCACAACTGATGCATTGTCCACCATTGGTGGTAATTCTGAATCTTGATTTGAAGCGTTGCACCAGACCTAGGTAGCCCGCCAGGGGACAACCAAATCGGCACCAAACCCGATTACCCATGATGGGGTAGAAGCCCACACCCATGACGCCTGAAAAAGTAGCACCAATAAAAAAGCCATACCAGGATTTTATAGAAGCCGTGGTAAAAGAGGTAGTCGGTGTGGCTTCCATGAAGAATTGGGGGATGAGTAGGTACAGACCAAAGCCCACCGCGACTACGCCAGCAATCCTGTACAATTTGGTCTTGGGTATGTTTCGTTTGTCGTAACCTTTGCCTTGCAGGTACGCCACCAAAGCCACGATAGCGGTTACCAAAAGTACCAACATCCAGCGGGATACAGAAACGTGAAAGCTGAAACCAGTAAAGTAATTGGCCAAGACCAGTCCCGTCATCAAGACGGCAAAAAGTAATACCCCATGAATGATGATACGCTCAATGAACCAGGCACTGGTCGTTTTATCCGACAGGTGACGAAAAGGGTCACCAGCTGTTTCAGCTAATCCGCCACATCCACATACCCACGAGCAATACCAGCGCTTGCCTACGAAATAGGTAATCACCGGGACACCTATGAGTGCGAACCCAACACCTACTACCAGGAAAATCATCCCAATGGGTTGATAAGCTTCCTGCTGCATGGCATCCAGGTGCCAGCTGTAGAAGAAATCGTAATCGAGCGGCCAGATATTTTTGATGTCTGTGTCGTAATACCCCAAATATTCTCCTTCTGCATTTCGGGCATCATTAAAATTGAGCGCTGCCAGAATTTGAGGGATAAGGAATGCCAGGAACAACTGGGCAGTCATCACTGAGAAAGTACGAATCTTTTGGTAGCGATTGTGCCGGTATTTGTAAATGAATTTAATCCCAAGTGCCAGGATTACCACCGTGTAAATGGTGCCATACATGAACCATTGAGAAGCATTTTTCCCACTAAAAAATTGACTGAGGGGATCAAAAAGTGCAACCAGGCCGGCGTTGGCTCCTTTACCCAAGCCCAGATAAGAAGGAAACCAATACAGACATATATAAAACCAGGTAAGCAGCATACCTGCTGCCCATGCCCACGCTCCTCTATTGGTGAATGATCGCAGGTAAATGCCATTGTTTTTGATTCCGGAGGGGACTTTCAGATAAGACCTGGCCCCGTAAATCGCCGTGCCAATAATGATGGCGCCAATGGAGAAGGGTAGAAAAATATTGGCGTCAAAGGCCACCCCGGCCCAGGCCAAAAGCATAATGGCCAGGCCCCCGACGGCCAGCAGCAAGCCACCTTTTTGAACAAAATCAATTTTCGGATTTGGGTTGGCAATTGAAAGACTATCGCTCATGGTAAAATGGGTTTGAGTATTCTGTTCCAGTTTTTCTTTTTGGGCTGTATTTGGGCATCGAATTGGTTATTGAAAGCGGCCAGGATATTGGGGACATCGCTTCTATAAAGTTCCGGATCGAACCAGGCATCATTTAAGTGCGCCACCACATAGTCAATGGTCTTTCCTTTATTGAGCCAGTCATCAAACAACTCATGACGGAGCCGAATGCCGAAAGTATTGATGCCTCGGAAGGTTTTGTCCTTTTTGTCACAATACATGTGTATGCACTTTTTGCCATTGGCGTGTTCCCAATAAAATGCTTGTTGACCATCGGGAAGCACACTGGGCATGGCGCCATAGGTTTGGTATTCGATATCGAAAAATTTGGCTGAATTGAACCACGTACCAGGCTCGTAGCGGGTGCGCTTTCCCGCCAGGGTCTGCCCAAGGGTCTCGCCCATTATGCGTCCTACGTACCAGACAGCTTCAATTGGTCTGCGACCGACAGGGGGATTTTTTAGTTGCACGCAATCCCCAGCTGCGTAAACGTCGGGTTGATTGGTTTCCAGATATTCGTTAACTAAAATGCCCCTTTCTATTTCCAGCCCTGAATCTTTGAGGAAATCCACGTTCGGCGAGACACCTACCGTCAACCCGATAAAAGGTGCATGGAGGGTTTCGCCCTTGTTGGTTACCACCCCTGCCGCTCGTCCGTTGCCATCATTGATGATCTCTTTCAGCTCGGTCTCAGTACGTAGGTCGATACCTTGTTCCATCAAATGCCTGTCAATCATTTCAGCTTCCTGCCGTGGCAAGACAACATCCCAAAAATGTTTCTCACGTATGAGCAAGGTCACATGAATGCCCCTGGAATGGAGCATTTCGGCCATTTCCACCCCTATTAATCCACCCCCTATGATGATGCCATGGGCAATGCCTTTGGTTTTATCCTCCATGTTCTCCAGATCCTGATAAGAATACAAACCCTGCACACCATCGAGATCCTGCCCTGGCCACCCAAACTTATTGGACTTGGAGCCCGTCGCCAATACCAGCTTGTCGTAAGTCAGGTATTCGTCGTTGGCCAATACAAGTTGTTTTTTTTTTAAATCCACGGCATGTACCCATGCCCTTAGCAGTTCGATGCGATTTTTCTTCCAAAACCAATCCTCGTAGGGTTTGGTATGCTGGTAGGTCATGTGACCCATGTAGATATACATTAGTGCAGTTCTGGAGAAGAAATGGTCAGTTTCTCCGGAAACAACGGTGATGCGCGCATCAGATCGCTTCCTTAAATGCCGTGCAGTGGTGATACCGGCAATGCCGTTGCCGATGATGACGATGTGTTCCATAGAGAGGCAAAGAGGTAGCAAACTACCACCTTTCGCCCTACATTTTTACGTTGCCTGGTTCAAAAATTTGTTATGTCTGACCTAAGACATCAGGAAAAACGAAAATGCCCCGGTAAGTGGAAAACTTCGTGCAGGTCACCACTCGATAATAGCGCCTCAGGGTTGCCGGTAAGGAGAGGTTTTCCAAAATTTAAGCACCAAAACTGATCGGCATGTCGGGCAGTTAAAGATATTTCATGCGACGCGATCAGGATACCATGACCATCGCTGCTCAGTGACCGCAATAATTCCAGCACCTCGGCTTTGTTGCGCATGTCCAGATGCGAAGTGGGCTCATCCAATAATATCCACGGGGTGCGTTGGGCCAGTGCCCTGGCGATCATGCTCTTTTGTAACTGGCCATCACTCAGCTGATACAGTTTTTTGGTTGCGATGTATTGGATCTCAGTTCGTTCTAGCGCCCATTCGATGGCCTCATGATCCAAAGGCGAAAGTCGACCTATCCAGTTTGAATAAGGATGACGGCCAAGGGCGACCAACTCGATGACCGACAAATTTTGAGCACCTGGTTTTTCGGTGAGCACTACGCTGAGCATTTTGGCCAGACTCTTGGCAGTCAGGTCGTGCACCAGATCGTCGTCCAGCCATACTTTTCCCGACATGGGCTGCTGCATCCCTGCGATGGTACGTAAAAGTGTGGATTTACCCACTCCGTTTTGACCGACAATCGCACAAAAACTACCCCCATCCAAAGCTACGTTCAGGTCTTGTTGAAGCGGGTGCGCTTCTTCGTAGCCCAGAGTCAATGCTTCCAGCCTCAGTTTGCTCATCCGTCGAAGGAATAATGAAGGTTGTTTTTTCGAATAATCAGCCAAATTACAAAAGGTGCCCCGATCAGCGAGGTCACGGCATTCAATGGAAGCGTTTCGGCCAGCCCGGGCAACTGCGCCAGGAGGTCGAAAAATAACAGGGCGGCTGCCCCTATAAAAATGACCATGGGCGATAGATGCAGGTGATTGGATGTATTGAAAAACAAACGCGCCAGGTGTGGTACGGCAAGCCCAACAAAAGCCAGTGGCCCACAGAAAGCGGTTACTGTACCAGCAAGGATGCTGGTGTTCAGTATGATCAGGAGTCTGGTTTGTCTGATATTCAAACCAATGGAGCCGGCATAGTTTTCACCCATCGACCACGCGTTCAGCGGCTTTGACAATAGCAAGGCACCCAGGCTTCCCACCGAGATTAGGGGAATAAACAGGGACAGCTCGCTCCAAGACAGACTACCCAGGCTGCCGAAGGTCCAGAAAACATAAGCTTGTATGTACTCGGATTTACTAAAATATTGGAGGATGCTCACAAGGGCCGATGTAGCGGAAGCAAACATCAGACCGATGATCAGCAGCGATACACTGCTTTTCACTCGAAATGCGGCGATTGAAATTACCACTAATACCAGGAAGCCACCCAAGGCTGCTCCAATAACCAGCAAACTGTTGAGGCCAAGGGTACTGAGGAGACTGAACGTTCCCAGGGAAACTCCCCCGAAAATAATTAACGAGACACCCAGACTGGCCCCTGATGAGATACCCAGTATGAAAGGACCCGCAAGGGGATTTCGAAAAAGGGTTTGCATTTGCAGACCACTTAACCCCAGGGCACTGCCGGCCATGGCTGCCGTCAACGCTTTGGGTAATCGAAATTCCCAGACAATGCTGGACCAAACAGTTTTTTCTGCGGTACCCCCGGTGAGTATCACCAATAACTGGTCTGGGGGAATTTTAACTGAACCAAAAGACAGACTTAGCAAAAAGGCAAACACCACCAATAGAAATAACCACAGGCTCGTGATCCACCAACGGCGGTTAGAGGTTTCGAAATACTGGCTGATCATGGCAATTGCTCGTAAAAGGTGGTTTCATAATTGGGAAGTGCTTCCGGGTGGAGGATTTTGATAATATCTGCCAACACCAGGTCGGGTCGAGCGTATCCCGATTCGAAATAGTCATAGCCACCAGAAGGGTTTTTCTTTTTGCTGTAGTTGTAAACACGACCGGTTTGGAAAGCTTTGAACTGCGCATAACGCGGGTCTTGTTTGATCATTTCATCCCGTGACTCAAAACTGGAGGTGCCCAACCAAAAGTCGGCATCTATCGCTCGCTCCAAAACCGATTCAAAACTCAATTCCAGCCATGCCGGGCTGGCATCATTTTCCCAGACATATGCGCCACCGGCTTGCTCAAAGAATTTGGCCGACCAGTTGTCACCCCCTGGCATAAACCAAGTATCGCCGTACATCACCCCGCTAAGTACCGATGGTGTTGTTTCCAGCTTTTGGGCCATTTGCATCAGGGAATCGCAGTTGTTGCGTATGGTCGTGAAAATCGAGTCGGCTTTTTCTACTTCGTGGAAAAGGGCCCCAAAAAATTTGATCCATTCAGCGCGACCAAGGGGGCTATTTTCAAGGAAGTCACTGTTGTAGTACACGGGTATGCCCATGCTTTCTATTTTACTGAGCTGACCGTTTGATTGTCCCAAATCGAACGCGATGACTGCCTCGGGATCCAATTCGGTTAATATTTCCAGGTTCATGTCGTTATCTGGCCCCAGATTTCGGATTTCACCGTCAGCTACTCGTTTTTGTAAGGTGGGTGAACTGATGTAATCCGTCGTAGGAAAGCCCACCAACGCTTCCTCCCGCTCCAGCATGTTCAGAAATGGCAGATGTGTGGTGGAAGTGCATACTATTCTTTTCAGGGGTTGGTGGATGCTATAAGTGATGGGTTCACGATGGGCCACAGAGGGTTGTTGTACTATGAGCCCCCAACCGCTTTTGGTTTTTACCAGTTGAAATCCTTTGGCATAAGCAATGGTTACGCCGTGGGTATTACTGAATGCTCTCTTTTTCTCCACGCCATGATGGCAGGAAAAAAAGGTAAATATCAAGAGCAACGACAGGCTACCTACTCGCGGAATAAATTTCACAGCGCAAAGTTGACCAAAAGAAAATATTTGAAGGTAATTCATCTATAATTGTGACGGTATTTGGTACAACGCCCTAACAAGCGTTGTTTAATAGGGAATCTGGTGAAAAGCCGGAACTGTCCCCGCAACTGTAAATTCTTTTAGGCTGTTTCAGGTAACCACTGATCGTCACATATGATGGTTGGGAAGGAGAAGCAAGCGATGGAATGAGTCAGGAGACCTGCCAGATGCTTTGAAAACAAAAAGCCTCGGGAGAAGGCGGGAAACCATGAGAAAGTTGCTAATACTAAAAGTCGCCTTCTTAGGCGCGGGGTTATCTGTCCAGGCACAGGAGCCTCCCAAGACCATTCAAATGAATGAAATGGTCGTCACTGGAAATCGAGTCGCCACACCTATTGAAAAATCAGGTAAAGCCATCTTCACGTTAGATTCTGCCCGGCTGAGTAAGCAAGCTGGGCGTACCGTTGCCGAGGTGTTGAATGAAGTGCCGGGTGTGCAGATGGATGGACAGTTCAACACGCCAGGTACCAACATCGGTTATTTTGTGAGGGGTGCAGCGAGCAAACGAACGTTGATTTTGATTGACGGTATTCCTTACAATGACCCTTCGCTTATCGATCAGGTCTATGACCTGCGTTTACTAGACATCAATCAGGTTGAATCCATAGAAATTGTTAGGGGAGGGCTGAGTGCCTTATATGGCACAGGTGCAGCGGCGGCAGTGATTAACATCCGTTTAAAACAGTCGTCTAAAAAGCGTATCTCAGGTCAGGCCGGTCTGACGTTAGGATCTTTTGGGCGCGTATCACCAAATGTAAATGTCAATGGTACTTCAGGCGATTGGAGTTATCAGGTGCAAACGGCACTGGAGTCCGTAGATGGATTTTCAGCGGCCTTGGACGATGACCCTAATTTAGACTTCGACAATGATGGGTTCCAGCGCTTCAACGCTTTGGGCCGTTTGAATTATCAGTTGGATGACAGTTGGAAATTAGGTACATTCTTCGCAGTCGACGACTTTGAAGCAGAGTTTGATGCAGGCGCGCTCACCGATGATCCCAACGCGCTGGCGGAAACCAACCAGAACCGGTACGGACTGACCGTAGATTACAACAGAGAAGGCTGGTCAATCAAGCAACAGGCTGGCTGGGCATTGATCGACCGGAAATTTGAATCGACTGCTTTCTCCGGTCCGGAATATGATGCACGTAATTTCCAGTACGATGGACAAGCGACCTGGTTTGCTTCTTCAGAGCTCACGGTCATTGGTGGATTGAACGTTCAGTCGTTGGAATATGAACAAGTGGACTTACCTGATTCTGTAAGCGCTATTTTTGATTTCAGCAGTTGGGCACCCTTTGCCGCTATCATTTTCGAAACAGGTGATTTCAATTTTCAGGTAGCCGGACGGATCAACCAACACAGTGATTACGGAACGGCCGCTGTGTACAACATAAATCCTTCCTATTTATTCCGATTTGCAGGGGCAAGTTTAAAAGCATTTGGTTCCTACAGCACCGCCTACAATACACCTTCTTTGTTCCAATTACAGGATCCCAACTTCGGTAACGTGGACTTGGAGCCGGAGACCTCTAAAAATGGTGAATTGGGGGTGTCCTGGTTGGGCGAGCGTTTCCGTTCGACGTTGATTTATTTCCAACGAACAGACGCGGACTTCATCGATTTCCGCATCTTGAGCTTTACGCCCTTTGAGGGGGAGTATTTCAATGCAGAGGGTCGCTCCCGCCTAGAAGGGGTGGAATGGGATGGAAACTACCGCATAGGCGATGCACTTACGTTGAATGCGAATTATACATTTCTCAGTCAGGTAAGTGGAGGAGACCTCCGTTTTCGTGTGCCTAAACATAAAGTAAATGCCGCACTGGATTATCAGGGCAAAAATTGGAATGCCGGGATGAGTTACACCTGGACTGGAGCACGCGCCCAGCAAGATCCTTTGACCTTTGGACGCGTGCCAACAGATGCTTTTGGTTTATTGAATCTCTACGCTGGCTTGCGCTTAAATAATCTGGAATTGAAAGGTGCCGTAAATAACCTAACAGACACTGATTATGAGGCCATTCTGGGATTTACGTCGGTAGGTAGAAATTACCAGATGGCCATCAGCTATAATTTTTAGTCAGATGGTCCAGTGCCGTGCGAATGGACCATTGAGCGGAGGAGATTTTTTCCTCCGCTTTTTTTATTTCTTCTCGCTTTTGTGGGTCCTGAAAAAATCTATCTAGCCAGCGTTGTCTAAGCAAGGAATGGAACCAGTGGATTTGCTGGTTGTTGCGTTGTTCCTCAAACCAACCGGAGGCGTTTATGGCGGCAATAAATGTGGCCACTTGCTGGCTCACATCCTCAAGCCCCAGTCCGGTCAGGGCGGAACAGGTACCTACTTGTACTTTCTGGCCCGATCCAGGCAACGGGTAGAGATGTAATGCCTGCTCGAATGCCATCTGGGCACGTTTGGCCTGAGCAGGATCAGTGTCTGCTTTGTTGATGAAGATACCATCGGCCATCTCCATAATGCCACGTTTGATACCCTGCAACTCATCACCCCCGGTAGGCAATAGCAACAGCAGGAAGAAGTCTACCATTTCTTTGACAGCTGTTTCAGACTGTCCAACACCTACTGTTTCCACAATAATGGTATCGAATCCTGCCGCTTCACATAAAAGCATGGCTTCGCGAGTTTTCTCTGCTACACCACCGAGGGTGGTACCCGAAGGCGACGGACGAATGTATGCCCGTGGGTGCTGGGATAGTTCATCCATCCGGGTTTTATCTCCCATGATGCTACCTCGGGTGCGCGTGCTGGTTGGATCTACAGAGAGCACTGCCAAACGCTTTCCCTGCTCTACCAGGTGGAGACCATATTTTTCTATAAAAGTGCTTTTTCCAACGCCCGGGACGCCGGTAATTCCCACGCGGAGTGTCTGAGAAGTCGTTTGGATGAGACGATCCATCAATTGCCCTGCCAATATTTGATGCGCCGCAAGCGTACTTTCGACAAGCGTAATGCCTCGACTGAGCCAACGAATTTCTCCCGAGCGAATGCCATAAACCAATGATTCCAAATCGTATTGCACAGGGCAAATTTTAAGAATGCTTTCGTTTTTGTGTAATTTGATGCAAATATTTGGCGGACAGGCATAAAGTTTGTTCCAATGTGTCATTAAACACCACCTTAAAATGCTTAAAAAATTCTGGTTTGACGTCGTCATGGGCACAGCGTTTATTTTCGCTTTCCTGTGGTTACTTTCTCAGCTGTTCTTCCTGAAAATATTTGACATCTTCGACCCAGTGGGTGAGACGCTATCCGATATGGAAGTGACGGATGTGGTCTTTTCTCAACTGATGGACGATCCCATTTTGGATGACCGCATTTTGCTCGTTAACGTGGGTGCACAGACGCGTTTGGAATACATTGCCTTATTAGATAGCGTTAAAAAGTACGACCCGGCGGCCATTGGCTATGACATCATCATGTATCCGCGTGACACGGCAGATTTCAATTATTATCCTGACGAGGAGTCCATTTTTGAGGCCATGATGATAGACACTGCCTTCTATTATTCTTTGTCGGATGTCGACAACCTGGTGATGGTCAATAAGCTTATTTATAATGAATATACGGATGAATTTGACAGCACGGAATCTTCTACGCTCATGCCTCCCAATGCAATGGTCGCCTTTGCCAATTTGATTACGGATGCGGAGAGTCAGGAAGATTTAAAGATGTGTAGGGAATTCAATCCTAAACTACCCTATCATGATGGGAAGGACGTTCTTGCTTTTTCTGTAAAAATGGCTTCCTACATCGATTCAGCAAAAGCCGCACGCTTCCTGGAAAGAGAAAACGAGGTAGAGGTGATCAAGTACCGTGGCAATATTATCGATTATGGGGCCACTGAGCTAACGTTTAAGTATACGGCCATCGATTGGTGGGAAATCTTGGAGTATGGGATAGACCCCACCCTTGTCAAAGACAAGCTCGTCATTTTTTGTTATCTCGGTGATGTAATGGGCGATCAGTATGCGTTTGAGGATAAATTCTTTTCTCCCATGAATGCCAAGTATGTCGGTCGGGCATTTCCGGACATGTATGGGGGGGTTATTCACGCAAATATCATCTCAATGATTCTGGATGAAGATTACATAGGTCAGTTAACTGAAGTGCAAAAAATTGTTTTGGCGGTTTTCATATGCTTCTTCAACGTTATGATTTTCAGTTGGATATATAAAAGGATTCCACGGTGGTACGACGGACTGACTAAATTAATTCAGGCCATTGAGATTCTTGGCTTGCTTTTTGCGATGGTCTATGTGTTGGATGTTTTTAGTGTGAAGTTGGACCTGACACTTACACTTGTGGTAGTGGCTTTGGTTGGTGATTCATTGGAGGTTTATTTCGGTGTAGTGAAGAATTCACTGACGAAAGAGGGTCGAAAGGAGCTCTTTAAAGTATCCAAGATTTAAAGGTTGTAAAATATTTAAACATGCGTAATACAATGAGAAAAATTGTTTCATTAACAGTAGCACTTTTGGTGCTATTCATGGCAGAAACGGTTTTGGCTCAAGGCTACACTTTCCGAGTTCTAGCCAATAAGGGTCAAAATAAGGTGAAAAGAGCAAATGGTCAGACTACTGCTCTTCGTACAGGAGTAACTTTGAATGATGGTGACGAATTGATTACCACTTCAGGTTCATACGTGGGATTGTTGCACAAAAGCGGCAAAACCATTGAAATCAGACAGCCCGGTACACGTACGGTGACGAGCATGGCTAAGACCGTCAACGTGGGGTCGAGCTCTGTTTCCGCGCGAATGTCAAAATTCATTGACAAGAAAATGCAGGAAAAGGAATCTGGTAGTTACAAAGCGAGATTGGCCGCTACGGGAGCTTTGAAGAATACAAGAGGCGCGGAGGATGAAATTACTGTTTATTTGTCCTCTCAGAACAAAAACCAGTTTCTAGAAGAGCATGTGATTGTGAGTTGGGAGCCTTTGGCCGACATAGCCACCTACAAAGTGGAGGTGCGTAACCTCTTCGATGAAGTGGTCTACGCCGCAGAAACATCTGAAACAAAAATTTTGCTGGACATGGCTAGCCCAGAGTTGGCCAACGATCAGAATTTCTACATTGTTAATGTCACCGACAAGGCCAATTCTGATGTGAATTCACCTTCTGTAGCCATGAAAAAAGTGACGGAAGCAGATGCCATTGCAAGTTTGGAGGAACTCAAAAACGAAATCCCTGAGGAGACTCCGTTGAGTAAATTGATCTATGCATCTTTTTATGAAGAAAATGGCTACCTCGCTGACGCAGTTACCAAGTATGAAGAAGCCATAGAAATGGCACCTGACATTGAAGATTTCAAGCAATTGTATGAAAACTTCTTATTGATCAACGGACTGAAATCCTTTGAGGAAGAGGAAAAGTAAGTGTCAATAAATTGGTAGCCTAAAGGCATGTTGAAACCCCTTTCGATAGAGAAAGGGGTTTTTTAATGTCATTTGACATGGGCATTAATCAGTTTTAGCTTGTGCGCGTATCTACCATCAGATATTACTGCCCCTGTAATTATAAGTGGTGACGGCATCTTATTTGTCTGAAGCACGTTGGACGATTCACCAAATCCTGTGGCTTATCTCTTTTTCACTATTTTTGCTATCAGCAAATGCAAAAGCGCTTACTGTTCGACAATCGCTTACTGCAGGTCACCATCAGCAGACTCTGCCAGCAGATCATTGAAACGCATGGCGATTTCTCTAACACTGTATTTATTGGGTTACAACCCCGCGGGGTACACTTCGCAAAGCGATTGGTCAAACGTTTGGAGACACTGCTAGGTGTCGGGCTGCCGTTGGGTTACCTGGACACCACCTTTCACCGGGATGATTTTAGAAGGCGTAATAGTCCACTGAGTCCGAGCATAACAAACATCCCGTTTATTATCGAAAATAAGCAAGTGATCCTGATCGATGACGTGCTCTACACTGGAAGATCGGTTCGGGCCGCCCTGGATGCGATGAACGCTTTTGGTAGGCCGAAAAATGTAGAACTACTCGTGTTGATCGACAGATTGTATGCCCGGCACATTCCTATACAGGCCACCTACGTAGGTCGTCCGGTAAACACCATTGATTCACAAAAAGTAGATGTTGAATGGGCTGACATAGAAGATGATAATCAGGTATGGTTGGTCAATCAGGAAGGATGAGCGAGTTAAGCACCAAACACCTGTTGGGCATCAAGGAGCTGAGTGCAGCGGATCTGCAACTTATTTTTGAGACAGCAGATAATTTTAAAGAGGTGCTCAACCGTCCAATTAAAAAGGTGCCCTCTTTACGGGATGTGACCATTGCCAATATCTTTTTTGAAAATTCTACCCGAACCCGACTTTCGTTTGAACTGGCTGAAAAGCGCTTATCAGCTGATGTTATCAATTTTTCTGCTTCCAGTTCTTCAGTCAAGAAAGGGGAAACCTTGCTAGATACCGTCAACAACATCCTCTCCATGAAGGTAGACATTGTGGTGATGCGCCACGCGAGTCCGGGAGCACCTCATTTCCTTTCCCGCCACATTAAGGCCAATATCATTAATGCTGGGGACGGCACACATGAGCATCCTACCCAGGCTTTGCTGGACACATTTTCTATCCGTGAAAAATTGGGTGGCGTAGCCGGTAAAAAAGTGGTCATTGTTGGGGACATTCTTCATTCTAGGGTCGCTCTTTCCAACATTTTTGCACTTCAAAAACTAGGGGCAGAGGTAATGGTCTGCGGTCCTGCAACACTACTGCCTAAACACATCGGCGAGTTGGATGTTCTGGTTACTACAGACATCAGGGAGGCCCTGCAATGGTGTGATGTGGCAAACATTCTGCGCATTCAGTTGGAGAGGCAAAACTCTCGATATTTCCCCTCGATAAGAGAGTATGCGCAATATTTTGGTGTAAACAGGCAATTGCTGGATGCCCTGGATCGGGAGATAGTGATCATGCATCCGGGTCCCGTCAACCGGGGCGTAGAAATTACTTCAGACGTGGCCGATGCCGATCATTCCATTATCCTTCAGCAGGTAGAAAATGGGGTAGCCGTTCGGATGGCCGTGTTGTACCTATTGGCCGGCCGGGTAAGTATTTAGGTTGCTTTTTATTACGTGTGGTCACGTGGTCAAGCGCTTGAATGTTCGAGTATTTTTAAGGATTTATCCAGGCGGGTTTAAATGATTGTTGAGCCTTAAGTCATTCACCTCATCGTCCCGTGTAGGTAAATGGCGTAATATTGAGCAATTCTTCTCTTACGTCTTCTTCTACCTCAAGATCATCGATAAAAGCGATAATGGTTTGCCTGGTTATTTTCTTATTTGAGCGGGTGAGCTGAAGAAGGGCTTCATAAGGATTTGGATATCCGATGCGACGGAGAATGGTCTGGATGCCCTCCGTAACCACTGCCCAGTGATTGTCGAGGTCTGCCCGGATGGCATCGTCGTTTTTTTCAATTTTCCCAAAGCCTTTAATGATTGATGATAAGGACAAGTAAGTGTGCGCCATGGGCACCCCTACATTTCGGAGTACTGTGCTGTCGGTCAGGTCACGCTGGAGACGGCTGATCGGTAATTTGGCACTGAGGTGTTCAAACAGCGCATTGGCCAATCCGAGGTTGCCTTCTGCATTTTCAAAATCTATTGGGTTCACCTTGTGTGGCATGGCGGAGGATCCAATTTCTCCGGGTTCGATTTTCTGCGTGAAATAGTTCATAGCTATGTACTGCCAAATGTCACGGCAACAATCGATTAAAATGGTGTTGATGCGCTTTATGTTATCGAAGACTGTGGCAAGTGAGTCGTAATGCTCAATTTGCGTGGTGGGGAAGCTTCTTGCTAATCCCAAATGCCCACTTACGAAGCGATCTGCAAAACCGTGCCAGTCTATGTCAGGATAGGCCAGATAATGGGCGTTGAAATTACCGGTTGCCCCGCCAAATTTGGCGTAAATGGTACATTTTTTTAATAGGTCGAACTGCTTTTGTAATCGTTCGGAAAACACTTGAATTTCTTTACCCAACCGGGTAGGTGAGGCGGGTTGTCCATGCGTTCTCGAAAGCATGGGAGTGTCTTTCCAATATCCACCGTATTCATTCAACAAGTTGATGAGTATTTTCAATTTCGGGTACAGCTCGTTGACCAGAAAGCGCTCAATAGATAAAGGAATGGCAGTATTATTGATATCCTGAGAGGTCAAACCAAAATGAACAAATTCCCGGTAAGGATGCAATTCGTATGTTTCCAGTTTCTCCTTGATGTAGTATTCTACGGCCTTGACATCGTGGTTGGTGGTTTCCTCAATTTTCTTGATGGCTTCTGCCGCGTTTAGATCAAAGGCTGTGTATAAATTTTTGAGATTTTCTACCTGATCGGGGTTGGCCTGGGCGAGTTCAGGTAAGGGAATGTCATAGAGCGCCTGGAAATAGTGAACTTCCACTTCCAGTCGATATTTGATAAGTGCTTTTTCTGAAAAATAATCCGCAAGTTGATTGACTTTGGAACGGTACCTGCCATCTACCGGGGACAAGGCTTCCAGGTGGTTGAAATTCATTTTCTCTATATTAAGGCACAAAAATAGATGATTACGAACTAAGCCGCATAGCCACGCTGTTTACCTTTGCAGAAGAAAATACAAAGCGCAATGGCCCTTGGACTATTCAAGAAAAACAAAAAGCAAACCACCAACGATCGCTACCTGACGCTCACCATAAAGGAAGTGGTTCCTATTGCCAAAGATGCTGTAAATCTGGTTTTTCAAAAGCCGGAGCAGCCATTTAACTACCAGCCGGGTCAGTTTCTCACCATCATCCAAAAGGTACACGGTGAAAAAATTCGAAGGGCTTATTCATTGTGCTCCACCCCGGCAGAAGATGAGCATCCGGCGGTTACCGTCAAGCGCGTAAAAAATGGCCGTATGTCCAACCACATCAATGACCATTTCAAGGCAGGTGAAAAGGTAGAGGCAATGGAACCGATGGGTCTTTTCACTACTGAATATCATGAAAAAAATGAGCGACATGCTGTTTTCATTGGTGGAGGCAGTGGAATCACGCCTCTGATTGCCATTCTGAGGACGTTGCTGATCAAAGAGCCTCATTCCAAGGCTACGCTCATCTATGCCAATCGCTCACAGGAGTACATCCTCTTCGATGACCTACTGAATGACTTGGAAAACAAATATGGTGATCGCCTGCAATTGATACATGTGCTGGAAACAGACGAGGCACAGCGTGCCAAACTTCAGGGTCGTTTGTCGGAAGGTATCGTTTCCAGTTGGGTCAACGAACTGCAACTCAATAAAGCAGAGTTCTACATTTGTGGACCGCAGCCAATGATGGATGCAGTGGTATTGGGTTTGAAAAATGCGTCCATCAGTGAAGAAGCCATCCGATTAGAAAGTTTTGAAGCTGGTAAGACCACGCCTGATGCTGAAAAAAAGGTACAGGGCAATCTTGACGTCGACAGCGAGGTCACCATACTGCTTGACGGCGAAACCCATGTTGTACATGTTCCGATGAACGCCTCTATCCTGGATACCGCACTAGATGCCGGACTGGATATGCCTTATTCATGCCAGAGTGGACTTTGTACAGCATGTAGGGGCAAATGTACTGAGGGATCGGTGAGCACCGAAGATGCCGATGGATTGTCGCAGCAGGAGCTAGACGACGGGTATGTGCTTACTTGTATCGGTAAGCCCCGCTCGGCGACGATCAAATTAGAAATTGGGTAAAAAACAAGCCAGTTCGCTAATTTTATTCCAGTGTAATTTTTTTGGCTCCCTGTGATGCTTTGTAAAAGTCAGCAGATAGATTTTTGAATTGGATTTGGCTAAGTTTGGCCGTACCCAGCTTTTTTCCTAAAGGTTCATTTTCACGCCATTCCCAAAAAGTCCATTGGTGTGCTATCGGAATGTTGTTCACCATTCGATAGTCTGTGTATTCAATGGCATGCGGATCTTCTTCGGCGACCTGCTGAGATTTATATAAGGTAATGATGTACGCAGCATATCTGATCCTTTGTTTTTCCGGGTCGACATAGACCACATACCAATCATCAGGGGAATCACCTATGTTTTCTTCGAAAGTCAGTTTTTTAACCAGGTAATCCTGTCCGTTGAGTGTGCGATTGGGATAATCTAGCCAACGGGTGCCCGGATCTGATAGCTTGTATGGAAACAAAAAGAAATAAGACCATGTAAGAATGTCGAATCGTGCGCCAGGGTAGTTTACATTCGCTGGTGTTTGGTATATATCATTTCCGTCAAAAAAAAGGGAAACGCCATTTTTTATGTCCATCCGTATTTTTCCAGAATTGGTGAGGGTGGTAATCCGTGCATCCAGCTGCTTCTGACCACCGAAGAATAGCTGCAAATCAAATTGAACCGATGGATTTTCCAGGAAACTGGTTTTGGCATGTGCCGTTTCAACCTGATCGACAAAGGAAGCTTCTTTATCGGACGTACAGCCCCATAAAATTGAGACCAGAATAAAAGTAGACCGGATTTTCATTTTCAGTTTTTTAAGTCGTGCTGTTGAACCACAAAACTCGGGTCATTTTGATTTACGCTGCTTTTTATATGCCAATTTGAATAGTACATGTCTCATCAACAACAAACCAGACGATTAAAAGAATGGCGGCATGGACGACTTCGGGCAGTACGCGGCACCCGCGTATGATGGCAACGCTGAACTTCAAAAGGAGAGGACACCGTCTCTGATCAATCTGATGGTAGCTGGTTCCAAAAAAGATGAATAGGGTCATCAAAGCGCTCAAGTCCTTCACTTTTACGGTGGATGTCCGATTGGAGCCCAAAGCCTACGCACCAGCCGGACTGTGCATAAGCATAGGCAAATGGATATCCTTTATCGCTAAAGATCCATGGAGGCAATTTTGGACTGGGATGGATTGCCATCAAGCGCCTTGGGTGCATCAGCAAGTGGAAGAGACAACACGAAGGTGGTTCCTTCCCCAATTTTCGAGTCTACGCGCAGTTGACCGTTCATTTTTTTAACGAACTCATGGCAAATGATCAGTCCCAGGCCGGTACCTTTTTCTCCGTCCGTGCCCACTGTTTGTCTCTTGATCAGCGAGTCAAACAAATGCTTCTGTATGTCCTCCGGAATACCAACGCCTGAATCTGTGACCGAAATGTCCACTTGATCTTTGGTCCGTTCGGCTTTCAATACGATGCGACCACCTGACTCCGTAAATTTTATGGCATTATCGATAAGGTTTCGGATGATGAAATCCAGCATGTTGCGATCTGCCAGCACGTACATAACGTGACCTGGGAAATCTTGTACCAGTTGAATATTTTTTAAATCCAACCGGCTGGTTACTAGCCGCAGCGCTTCGTCCATGACGGCGCCAATGTTTATTTCTTCTTCATTGCTTTCCAATCGGTCGGCCTGCGTCTTGGACCACGTAAGTAAATTGTCCAGTAAATGGGTGACTGCCTGGGCAGAGGCAAGAATGTTTTTCGCGTAACTGGACAGTTTAGTCTTCGAGATATTTTCTAAATCTTGAAATAAAAGTTCCAGTAATGCCGTGATTGACGCTATTGGGCCCTTTAAATCATGGCCGATAATGGAAACAAATTTGTCTTTGATCTCATTGGATTCCTTTAACTCAGACTCTGACTGCGCCAGTTTATTATTGATCCACTTTAACTCATCGTTGTGCCCTTGCAGTTTGGTGTTTTTATTTTCCAGTTCGATCAGTTGACCCCTAATTTTAGAAATCAGGTTTTGATAAGATTTGTATAGTGATTTGGTTTCTTCTGCGGCTTGTTTCATTGGCTTAGCCACATCAGACGTGAAGCCTGAGGCAATGGCTTCTTTCATAGATATCGCCAACTTGTTAAGTGAAGTAGAGACGTAATGTGCAGTAATATAGCCAAGTAAAGTAGCCAACAACACCGAGGAGAGGATCAAAACGGCATAATACCGAATCAGACCACTGATAATGGTTTCCGCTCGGCTGCTTGCGCTTCTTACCAACTCTTCAAAGCATTTTTCTATGATTTTTTGCTGTTGGTTTGTGGCAGCGATTAAACCTTTTTCATTGTTTCCGATTTGCTTTTCAATCTTTACCACCTCATTGAAAAGATTGGTATAGTTTACCAGCAATTGAAGTGCTATTTCTTGTCGATCAGAAGAAGTGGGTACCACACTTTTTTGTAGCTTTTGACTCAATTGATTGAGTGCTTTTACGTACATGAGATCATCTCGCATGAAATAATCTTTTTCGTGCCTTCTCAAAGAAAGGATGTCTGAGAGATTAAAAACATCGTTGAAATTTTCCAGGCTGTGCACATTTTCCCGCATCCGACCTTCCAGACCTTCGTCCTTGAAGCCCCGTCTGCGTTGCAGTTGAATGATTTTTTGCTGGAGGCTGTCGTACGTGTGGAGTTGGTGATGTAGTTCGGGCATCGTATCTCCTGTCTTGAAGATAGCATTTATCTCAGGGTTATCCAGCGTCTCCAGTCGTGTGTGAATCAACTCCAGTGTACGGTCTCTGGATTGGGTAAAAAGTTTATCCTTATAAAAAGCAACTTTTTTGGAATCCTTCAGCTGAAGTTCTATGTCCTGCTTGATCAGCCGCAAGGTTGCAGTGTGCGCAAGGGACAAAGACAACTGGGCACGCCTGATCTCAGAAGCCTCGTTCAGGAAACGGCTAGAGAAAAACGTTACAATGGCAAACATGACCATCAAAACGCTAAAGCTTAGCAATATGCGACCCTTTATAGTATTCAAAGCAGGCTGATCATTCCCGGATAAGTTGTGTGTACTTACAAAATATCACAAATATCTTACCGTAAGATATTGATTCAGCTTTTCTTATGCGAGAATACGTAGAAACCCCTATGTTAAATTTATTGTATTCAGGTAGGTAGCTAATCCATGCCCCGATTTTTACAAAATGTACTTACTTAGGTCTTTGTCTTTAATTAAGTCGCTCAGTTTTTCCTTAACCAGTGTCCGGTCAATGATGATTTTTGCGTGCGGTCCGATGGTGTCTGGAATTTCATACAATATTTCGTTCAGTAATTTACTCATTACCGTGTGCAACCGACGGGCACCGATATTTTCAAGTTCCTCGTTAATTCGAAAGGCCATTTCTGCGATCTCCTCAAGGGCTTCATCCTGAAAGCTTAGAGAAACATCTTCTGCGCCCACCAACGCCGCGTATTGTTTAGTGAGGGCATTTTTGGGTTCTGTTAGGATTCTTAGAAAATCCGCTTGCGTCAGGTTTTCCAGCTCTACGCGTATTGGGAATCTACCCTGTAATTCCGGGATTAAGTCGGAGGGTTTACTTACATGGAAGGCACCTGCTGCTACAAAAAGCATGTGATCCGTTTTTACCACCCCATATTTGGTAGATACTGCACTCCCCTCCACCACAGGAAGCAGGTCCCTTTGAACCCCTTCACGGCTCACATCTGGCCCGCTTTTGCCACTTCCATTGCGCGCCGCCACCTTGTCAATTTCATCTATGAAGATGATACCGTTGTTTTCGGCCAGCTTCAGTGCTTCTTCTTTCACCTCATCCATGTCAATGAGCTTGGAACTCTCATCCTCCATTAATATTTTTCGGGCTTCTGCAATGGTCACTTTGCGCTTTTTTTGCCTTTTTGGCATCATGTTGCTGAGCATTTCCTGGAGGTTTATCATGGATGTTTCGTCCATGGCTCCTCCACCCATCATGCCGAGGTTTGGGCTACCTGACTGCAGTACATCGATTTCGATTTTTCTATCCTCCATCTCCCCGCTTCGAATTTTTTCCATGAACCGGGTGCGGGTTTGTTTGTTCAATTCCAGCTCACTCTCCGGTTGGTTTTCGATATTACGTACGTCAAAACCCGCATTGTTGCCCCTCATGGGTGGGATTAAGGCATCCAGGATTTTGCTTTCCACAATTTCGGCAGCTTTCTCCTTCACTTCTTCTTTTTTCTGGGTTTTCACCATGTTTACCGCCTGCTCGACCAGGTCACGTACCATACTCTCCACGTCCCGGCCTACATAGCCTACCTCAGTAAATTTAGATGCTTCTACTTTGGTGAATGGTGCGTTGGCTATCCGGGCCAGACGACGGGCAATTTCGGTCTTACCTACACCTGTTGCACCTATGAGTAGAATATTGTTTGGGATGATTTCTCCCTGGATATCCTCGGCTGCTTTCATGCGGCGCCATCTGTTTCTCAAGGCAACCGCCACGTTTCGTTTGGCATTGTCCTGACCGATGATGTATTTATCCAATTCACCGACAATTTCTCTGGGTGTCAGGTCTTTCATATGCTAAAATCGTTTGGTTAATTCTTTGGTATTTGTTTGTATCGCTATAAAACTGGTTCCACCTGCCGCCTGATAAGTGGCACGCGAGAACCTAAATTCAATGGCACGAAGACGTAGCAGGAACCCATAGGACCATCCAGCACCCCCGGCGGTTTCATCTAAACGTAATTCTCGTTTGCGATTATGGTCATAACCGATTAAGGCGTTAAAATGTTTGGATATTAAAAATTCGCCGCCAATCACGACCCGAGTAAAAAATTGATCGGCCAGATTGAGATTGTCGTCTGCACTGTAAAATGCCGAGGCAATATCTGTGAGGTCGTGTCCCGTGAGTGTAAACCGTACGGGCATATGTTCCGGCCTGAAGGTGATGCCCAGGGTAATGCCGGTAGGTAGTCGTATGGCTTGATCGGTAAAGTTGGAAAGGGTAGTTCCCAAGTTTCGAATGGTCATGCCAACAGAAAGGTCGGTATTCGGGGCCTGGTACAGGCCGCCTAAATCAACGGCCAGTGCATCGGCATTGTATCCGGCTAAACCCGAATGAATCCAATGGAAGTTGGACCCCAGGGTAAATGGACCCACTTGATGTGCTGCACCAATGGTAACCACGTAATCCTGTGCCTGAACTTCCCCCAGGGTGTTTCCGCTTGCATCGGTCTGCAGGATGTTGCCGTAATCGATGTAACGAACTCCTGCAGCCATGGGCAGACCTTTCACTGCCCAGCCATACTGCGCATAGATACCCTGAATATCGGCAAAAAATGGGTTATAAGTTGTCACAAGCTGCCCCACCGTAGCTGAATCAAGTACAGAAGGATTTTGAAAAAACAATGCCACGTCTCCGGGAATGGAGGAAGTATAACCGCCCAACGCGGCAACTCGTGATCCGGCCACTTTTTCCAACAGTTGAAAGCCAGCCGGTGTTTGGGAGAGGGCTGTCAGCGCCCATCCCGAAAAGATCAGCGTTAAAGCATTTTTCAAACTGGTTCTTTTTCTACCGGAAAATGAAACTCCTTGGGGCGGTCTACTTTTTGTTTGAGCAAAGCCAATTGGAAGACTTCTTCTACCTCACTGACGAAATGAATCTTTAACCCTTTAATGTACCGGTCATCAATTTCGGATAGGTCCTTTTCGTTGCGTCCGCACATGATGATTTCTTTAATGCCGGCCCGCTTGGCGGCAAGTATCTTCTCTTTGATGCCACCCACGGGCAGTACCTTCCCTCTGAGCGTAATTTCGCCAGTCATTGCCAGTTTGTTTTTGACTTTGCGCTGGGTGTATACAGATGCGAGTGCAGTGGCCAGGGTGATGCCCGCAGAGGGTCCATCTTTGGGAACAGCACCTGCAGGCACATGAATGTGCAAGTCGTAATGCTCAAATATTCGATGGTTGATCTCCCATTTTTCTGCATTGGAACGTAAATAAGACAAAGCGGCCATGGCAGATTCTTTCATCACATCTCCCAATTGGCCAGAGATGGTCAATTTACCTTTTCCTTTGCTCAGGCTCGCCTCTATGAAAAGTATATCGCCCCCTACAGGAGTCCAGGCCAAACCGGTGACTACCCCTGGCACTTCATTGCCCTCGTAGAGCTCATAGTCAAACCGCTCTGGACCAAGAATTTCCTTCACCTGTGCCGGAGTGACCTTTGATTCGTAAGCTTCATCCATGGCTATGGACTTGGCTGCGTATCTGATTACTGCACCCAATTTTCTTTCCAGGTTTCGCACGCCGGACTCGCGGGTGTAGTCTGTGACCACCTTCTCAATGGCTTTTTTATCAAAAGAGATGTCGTTTAATTTTAATCCATGTTCCTCGCGCTGCTTGGGAATGAGATGTTTTTTGGCAATCTGAACCTTTTCTTCCAGTGTATATCCTGTGATTTCGATGATTTCCATCCGGTCCCGAAGTGCAGGTTGAATGGAATCCATAGAGTTGGCCGTGGCAATGAAGAGCACTTTAGAAAGGTCATAGTCTACCTCTAGATAGTTGTCTTTGAAGGCAGCGTTTTGTTCCGGATCCAGTACTTCAAGCAGGGCAGAGGAAGGATCGCCTCTAAAATCGCTGCTTACCTTATCGATTTCATCCAGAATAAAGACCGGATTGGAACTGGCGGCTTTTTTGATGTTTTGGATGATTTTTCCCGGCATGGCGCCAATGTATGTTTTCCTGTGGCCACGTATTTCGGCTTCATCGTGTACACCTCCCAATGACATGCGCACATATTTTCTATTCAGGGCACTTGCAATGCTCTTGCCCAAGGAGGTTTTACCAACGCCCGGAGGGCCATACAGACAAAGTATGGGACCTTTAAGGTCGTTTTTTAATTTTCTCACGGCCAGATATTCAATAATTCTGTCTTTTACCTTGTCCAGGCCGAAATGGTCCTGATCAAGAATTTTTTTCGCCCGCTTCAAGTCAAAGTTGTCCTCGGTGGTTTCATTCCAGGGTAAATCCAGCAATAATTCTGCATAATTAAGTGAAACAGGATATTCTGCTGCTGCGGTATTCATGCGCAGCAACTTGTCCAATTCTTTACTAAAATGTGCACGCACCTCATCTGGCCAGTCTTTCTTTTCTCCACGTTGGCGAAGTTCGTCTATCTCTTGGTCTGGGCTATCTTGTCCGAGTTCGTCCTGCAAGACACGCATTTGCTGTCTTAAAAAATAATCTCTTTGCTGCTGATCGATGTCGGAGTGTACTTTTTTCTGGATTTCAAACTTCAGTTCTAACATCTGTATGTCACGCATCATGAACTTCAGCAGTCGTTTGGCACGCTCCTTTAAATCATTGGTCTCCAGTAATTTTTGTTTGTCGCCTACCTCAGCGTTGATGTTAGAACTGAGAAAGTGCGCGAGAAATGTGTAATTCTCCATGTTATCCAATGCCACCTGTGCTTCATCTGGTATTTCAGGATTAAGCTTCATGATTTTCGCTGCAGCATCCTTCAAAGAGTTGAAGATGGCCAGCATATCGTCTGATTGCGGGTGCACATTTTTATCTTCCAGCAATCGGTAAGCAGCTACTAGGTTGGGATCTTCACGTAATTCTTTATCGATGGAAAATCGGTTTTTTCCTTGAATAATGATCGTGGTGTTTCCATCGGGGAGTATAAACATCTTCAAAATTTTAGCCACCGTCCCTACGCGGTAAAGATCTACAAACGCGGGCTCCTCCACCTTGGTGTTTTTCTGGGCCAACACACCAATGATTTTGTTGCCACGATAAGACTTTTTGACCAGTTCAATGGACTTTTGCCTCCCGACAGTGATGGGCAATACGACCCCAGGGAATAGCACCGTGTTTCGTATAGGCAAAATGGAAAGTTCCTCCGGTATGGCGCTGGCAGGCAATTCTGTATTATCATCTGCCGTTACGAATTGGATCAGTTCACCCGATTCCTCATCGATATAATCAGCGCCCATGAGTGGATGGTAGTTATATTCAGACATGTATGTCAAATTGACAGTTTATTGATCGAATAGAAGCATAAAGTGCTTGACTCAATTAATGGTCAATCGCTATGCCAGAAAAAATGATCCCTCGCCAGAATAATAATTATTTTAGCGAAAGATTGTAGAACAGAAAAGGGTATTTATGAGAAACCTTTTGCTTGGTGGTGTGGTGTGGTTTGGGCTAATGGTGGTGCCTCTGACAGGAATTGCGCAGGACAGTTTGCAATTATCATTATTGTCTGACAGAGATTCCTTGCCACCAAAGGCACAATTAAATATATACAACTTTAAAAATATTAATCGACTTGCGGATTATTACGATAAGAAAAAGCTGAAATACATCATGGCTTTGCAGGAGAACCGTGACTGGGAGTCGGTTTATGAATCCCTTAATGAATATGTGGAGGAATTTGGGGTACAGAATTTTTATAAGGATACCCGCATGATCTGGCGGCTTGCCAAATTGACTGAAATTTATGGTTCGCGTGAGATGGCCCGCTCTTTATATCGCCTGGTGCTTCGCCACCATCATGAGGGCATCGACATCCATGAAATTGAGGTCTACTATGACAGTCTCAATCGATTGGAGGCCGCGCAGTATGTGCCCATCGATTATTACTATGAGTTGGCGGAGTACCGCTCGCTTATCGATACATTGAGACCGCCCCGAGGCATTTTACTGAACATGGGTCAGGCAGTAAATAGTCCTGAAGCGGACTACGGGCCTACATTGAACATTGCCAATAATGTGCTGCTATTCACCTCGAAGCGAAATGAGGGGCGGTATTCCGTAAATCCTAGGGCAAATGAAGACATTTTTATGTCTTTTCAGGATGCCTATGGCTGGCGTAAGGCTGTAGAGATGGGGGCAGTGAACACACAATTCAATGAAGGTTCTGCTTGCCTGAGTCGGGATGGGACCCAGCTCTTCTTTAGTCGCTGTGGTTGTCCCGATTGCTATGGTGATTGCGACTTGTTCATGGCCACATTGAAGGAAGACAGTACCTGGGGCAATGTCGTCAATCTTGGGGATGAGGTAAATAGTGTTGGCTGGGATTCGCACCCATCTCTATCTCATAGCGGCGATACACTATTTTTTGCCTCGGACCGACTAGGTGGGTTCGGGCTTTCGGATATTTACTACACCTTTAGAAAGTCAAATGGCTCCTGGACGCCTGCATTGAATGCAGGCCCTGTGATCAATACACGCTACAATGATGTGAGCCCTTTCTACCATCCGGTTTACGATGTGCTTTATTTCAGTTCTAACGGACAACTGTACAACTTTGGTGAATACGACATTTATAAAGCACATCGCGTCCGGGGTGACTGGTCCGAGCCGTTGAATATTGGTCCCCTGGTTAATGGCAAAGGCAGTGAATATTATTTCACCATAGATTCCGAATCGGAATTGTTGTTTTATGCACGTTCTACCACACGCGACCTGAACCGGTTGGATTTGTATTCTTTTCCACTTCCAATGGAAGCCCAGCCCCTGGCCACCATCACCCTGACAGGCAGTCTTACGGATTCTTTGACGGGTCGGCCGTTTAGTGGTATTGTCTCCATCATCGACTTGGATGAAGGAGTGGAGGTGGCACCCAAGTTTTTGAAACCGGATGGTACTTTCGAATTTCAATTGATTGACCGGCGCAATTATTTGCTGGTGATTCAGGGCGATGAGTTTTTCCGTATTGAAGAGGTATTTTTCCTCGATGGCCCACGTGAAATACGAAAGGTGACAGAGCCGCTCACCAGTAAAGTGAAATTTGAGTCTATAGAATTTGATGTGGGCCGTTCTGAGTTGAAGGAGGAAATGTATGCCGACTTGAACAAGATCGTCAATTTCATGTTTGATAACCCAGATTTCAAACTCAAGATATCCGGACATACTGATTCTTTTGGTTCCGAGCAAGTGAACCTGCGCTTATCCAGAGATCGGGCCAAGAGTATCTATGACTACATGGTGGGGTTTT
This sequence comes from uncultured Roseivirgaceae bacterium, assembly GCA_964403075.1. Taxonomy (GTDB): domain Bacteria; phylum Bacteroidota; class Bacteroidia; order Cytophagales; family Cyclobacteriaceae; genus CAYOEV01. The sequence goes on from CAYOEV010000004.1 coordinate 77,525, forward strand.
CCGGAATACAGCCAGCTCGTGTGAAATGGGCCGGATATGGTCATTCAAAGCCCATTGTACCGGAGGAAAGAACAGCTGCCGACAAGCGACTTAACCGCCGGGTAGAATTTGAAATTTACCGTGAGGGACCATCCGAATCCGGGGGTTCCGAGTGAATCAAAACAATTTGATGATGTCGTTGCCGATCACAAACACCATCAAAGCCAATAAGATCACCATGCCCACTTTTTGCGCATTTTCAAGAAACTTTTCACCTGGTTTTCTACCAGAGATAATTTCGTAGGAAATGAACATGACATGACCACCATCCAGTGCTGGAATGGGCAAGAGGTTCATGAAGGCCAATACCATTGAGAGCAAACCGATGAGCCTCCAGAAATTCATCCAATCCCACTGACCACCAAAAAAGCGGGCAATACCAATCGGCCCTGATAGGGATTTCCGGGCATCTACCTCACCCGAAAACATCTTACCAAAACCAACGATGTTGTAATAGACCACACCAAAAGCACGTTGTGTGCCTTGGGTAAGTGCTTGCGCCAGGCTCAATGGGTTCTTGATAAAATTTAACTGGCTGGCAACAGCAAAGCCAATGGTACCTTCCTCACTAAGGTCCATTTTCAATTCCATCTTTTGGCCATTGCGGGACACCTGTAGGGTGATTGGTTGGCTGGCCAGCGTATCCAGACCACTTTTTAATTCGTCGAAATAAGTGACAGGTGTACCATTTAACCCAGTTATTTTGTCTCCGGCCGTCAGCCCCGCATCCAGACCAGGATTACGAGATACCAACCCTACTTCAAATGGGAGCCTGGGTTGAATGAAGGATAACCGTTCGCGGTCATCAGCCATTTCTTCCAGTAGATTGGAAGGTAAATTTATCCGTAGCTGCTCGCTACTCCGCTGTATGGTGTAGAAAGCATTGCTGCCTAAAAGTACATCTGGGCTAACCAGGTCACTGAATCGGTCATAATCTTCTCCGTTGATATCGAGAATTACGTCGCCCGTCTGCAGCCCCATTTTTTTGCCCAGTTCTCCTGCTTCGATGCCATGTTTCACAATCTCTGATTTTGGAATGTAGGGGTCTCCATTCATTTTGGCCAGTACCACAAACACGAGAATACCAGTTGCCACATTCATAATGATACCCCCTAGCATTACGATCAATCTTTGCCAGGCCGGTTTGGCTCGAAATTCCCAGGGCTCGGGTTCGCTACTCATGGATTTGGTATCCAGCGATTCGTCTATCATACCGGATATCTTCACAAAACCGCCCAGGGGAATGGCCCCTAAAGCGTATTCTGTTTCTCCGAACTTTTTTCCTATGATTTTCGGAGGAAATCCAATGTAATATTTCTCCACCCGCATACCGAACGCCTTAGCTGCCCAAAGGTGTCCAAACTCATGCAATCCCACCATTATGGTCAGTGCCAACAGGAGCTGGCCGGCCATTATCAATGCTTCCATTTTATTTGATTAATTCCAATGCTTTAATTCTTGCCTCTTTATCTGTATGTACAAAATCGTCCATATTCGGGGTGCGAATATAACTTACCTGCTCGAGGCAGTTTTCTATCACATCTGATATTTCGAGGAATCCAATTTTATCTTTCAGAAAAGCTTCAACTGCAATTTCGTTGGCGGCGTTCAGCGTGCAGGGCCAGTTGCCTCCTTTTTCTGTACAGTCATAGGCCAGCTGTAGATTACGAAAAGTATGGGTATCGGGTTGTTCAAAAGTGAGGCTGGGATAATCTGCAAAGTTGAATCGGGGGTAATTGGCTCGCAATCGATCCGGATAGCTCAGTGCATATTGAATCGGTACGCGCATGTCTGGCATGCCCATCTGGGCTTTGATGGAGCTGTCTTTAAATTGCACCATGGAATGAATGATCGACTGCGGATGTACCACCACTTCAATTTGTTCTAGGGGCAGAGAAAAGAGCCATTTCGCTTCGATCACCTCTAATCCCTTGTTCATCAAAGTAGCGGAATCGATGGTAATTTTTGCACCCATCTCCCAGTTGGGATGTTTCAATGCCTCTTTTTTGGTAACATTTTTTAACTCTTCTCTTAGTCGCCCCCGGAAAGGTCCGCCTGACGCAGTAAGAATTAATTTTTCGATGGGATTGTGGAATTCGCCCACCAGGCACTGGAAGATGGCAGAATGCTCAGAGTCTACCGGGTAGATGTTTACCCCATGGGCTTTTGCCAGCTTTGTGATTAATTCACCAGCAACTACCAGCGTTTCTTTGTTGGCCAGGGCAATGGTTTTCCCAGATTCAATGGCTTTTATGGTTGGAATGAGACCGGCGTAGCCGACCATAGCGGTGAGTACCAAATCTATGGTATCCATTTGTACCACTTCAGCCAGCGCTTTTTCTCCGGTGTATACTTTTATATTGTGCGCGTTTAGTGCTTCACGCACGCCACTGTACAGCGATTCATTACCTATTACCACGCAGTTGGGCTTGTATTCAAGCGCCTGGCTGATGAGCAGGTCGGCATTGTTCTGTGCGGTGAGCACCTCTGCTCGGAAGTTTTCGGGAAAACGTTGAATGACGTCCAATGTCTGCGTACCGATGGACCCTGTAGATCCTAGAATCGCAATGTTTTTCATGTATTTTAGACTTAGGCCAGTTGCTTTAGTTTGTCCGCAATCTTACGGTCGTTAGAAAGTCGGGGAACTTTGTTTTGCCCACCTAACTTCCCCACGGACTTCATGTAAGTAATGAAGGCATCGTTGGGCAGTGAGAAAATGACCAACTTTCTTAAAATCGCTCCCTTAACCAAATCGTCGTAATAACTATTCAGTTCCCGCAGACAGCCATCCAAATCCGTGGCAAAACGCTCCGGGTCATTTGGTGTTTGAGCAAATGAAATATACCATTCGTGCCTAGGCAATCCTTCATCAGGATTTACCTGTGGTGCCACAGTAAATTCCCTAAGTTCTACTTCCGGATGTTTTTCACAAGTAAGGTGCATGGCTTTTTCCACCTCTTCAGCGATCACGTGTTCGCCAAAGGCGGAAATAAAATGTTTGATTCGGCCTGTTACGATGATGCGTGGGGGGGTAAGACTCACAAACTTGACGGTATCTCCGATTGAATATCCCCACAAGCCTGCATTGCTATTGATGATCAGTGCGTAATTGACACCTAACTCTACTTCGTCCAGCGTAAGTCGTGGAGGATCAGCTTCGAAAAACTTATCGGCCGGAATGAATTCGAAAAAAATGCCACTTTTACAAAGCAAGAGGAGTCCCTTTTCTGTCTGACTATCTTGGTAGGCAATGAAGCCCTCACTGGCCGGATAGGTCTCTATAGAGTCTACCTTTCTGCCAATGCTTTCATACAGTTTGTTCCGATAGGGCTCAAAGTTTACTCCACCGTAGATGAACAAGGAAAAGTTGGGAAAAATATCTTTAATTTTTTTTCCGCCAGCTTTTTCCGCGAGCTGGTCGAAATACATTTGTACCCAAGGCGGTATGCCGGATATTAAGGTCATGTTTTCGTTGAATGTTTGCGCCACAATTAGTGCTAGTTTTTTTTCCCAGTCTTCCTCACAGTTTGTGGCATAATCCGGAAGCTGGTTTTTGCGTAGGTATTGCGGCACATGGTGATTGACAATACCCGACAAACGTCCGGTAGGGATGCCCGCGTAATAGTCTAAGGTTGGACTACCCGATAAAAAAATCAATTTTCCATCTAAAAATTTGCTGTTACCTGTATCGTTTATGTAACTGAGCAAAGCGTTTCGCGCACTGTTAATGTGGTTAGGAAGAGCGTCTCCGGTGATGGGTATGAATTTGGCGCCGCTGGTGGTGCCGGAAGTTTTGGCAAAGTAAGCAGGTTTACCTGGCCAGAGGATGTCAACCCCTCCGGCAAGAATTTGATCTACGTAGGGCACCAGCGCCTCGTAATCCCGAATGGGCACCGCTTCCTTGTATTCTTTATAATTATGAACGTCTTTTAACCGATGGTCTTTCCCGAAGGTGGTCTGCGCCCCTTTGGAAAGCAGCTGCTTCAGCATCCGATCCTGGTAAACGACCGGTTCCCTCATCCACATGTCCTGTTGTCGGACGACCCATGAGGCCAGCGGTTTACTCAGAAATGCTTTAACTCCCAATTGATGCTTGCTTACTCAAGATCAAAAATACTACGAGTTCAAGCGTTTTTACATTTTTTAAGAAGAAAGTGACATCTTATAGTGCCTGTCGATCGTTTGTGTTTTTTGTTTGCTTGAAAAAAATATTTAGCGATGAAGAATTGGTGGATTGTTGCATGTGTAAGTGTTCTAAGCGGCATGACGGGTGGTGCCACGGTTTGGTTACTGAGCTCTAGAGAACAACCTCAGCCCACGTCGCAGGATCGCGTGGAAATGTATCGAACGAATATGCCGCTTCATGGAAAGGTCTCAGCCATTGATCAGAATTTTGTAGAAGCCTCTCAAGCTTCAACAGCCAGCGTTGTTTTTATACAGACCACCAGTGCACTTGAATATAGATCAGGTGGATTTCTCGATTGGTTTTTTGAGCCGCGATCTTCCGCCCGTACATCCAGCGGCTCGGGCGTAATCTTCACTCAGGATGGTTATATCATGACCAATAACCATGTGATTGACGACGCCGATCAAATAAGGGTTATCACGGGTAAGCGTTCATATGATGCCAAGCTCATAGGTACAGACCCTTCAACGGATTTGGCGGTAATTAAAATTGAGGCGGAAGCGCTGCCGACGATTGAAGTCGGCGACTCGGACGATGTAGCCGTGGGTGAATGGGTGCTGGCCGTAGGCAATCCTTTCAATCTCACCTCTACGGTTACTGCCGGAATTGTCAGTGCCAAGGGGAGAAATCTCAACATCTTGCGAGATAAATTCCCTATTGAATCCTTTATACAAACGGATGCTGCAATAAATCCTGGCAATAGTGGGGGTGCTTTGGTGGATGTGCAGGGCAGACTGGTTGGTATCAATACGGCCATTCTTAGTAAAACCGGATCTTATGCAGGTTATGGATTTGCGGTTCCTGTAAACATCGTGAAAAAGGTGTTTAAGGACATCCGCCAATACGGGGAGGTACAAAAAGCCTACCTGGGTGCAGACTACCTGGATGTGGACACTGAAATCAGTGATCGGCTGGATCTGGAAGATTTGAATGGCGTTGTCATCGCGGAAGTTCAGAAAGACGCAGCAGCAGCTAAGGCTGGGTTAGTACCAGGGGATGTCATTCATAAAATCAATGGGTTGCTCGTGGCCGATCGTGCCACGATTGAGGAGGTCTTGGGTAATAAATACCCAGGCGATAAAGTGTCTTTGGAAATCGTTCGTAAGGGTAAAACAATTCAAAAAACATTGACCCTTACCAATCGCGAAGGGGGTACAGATTTACTCAAAAAAGAAGTCTTTGTAAGTCAGGAACTGGAGGCTACGTTTGAAACCGTATCAAAGATGGAACAAAACTATTATGGCATCAAGTCCGGGGTGCGGGTGCTGGAAGTTCAGCGTGATGGTTTTTTTGACCGACTGGAAATTCCTGAAGGATTTATTATTACTCAAATAGAAAATGTAGCCATTGAAGAACCTAAAGAATTGGGTGAGATACTCACTCGTGTGCGTGGGCGTGTGCGCATTTACGGTATTGACAAAAACGGCAGAAAAGTTTATTACCCGTTCTACTTTTAAAGCACGGGGTTACGCATTTTCAATTTCTTTTTTAGCTCGTCTACCGCGAATCGGAATTTGGTATCAGTATCTATCATGTCATTGACTGATTGCACGGCATGAATGACCGTACTGTGGTCTCTTCCTCCGAAGTGATGGCCAATAGACTTCAAGGAATGATTGGTGTAATCCTTTGAAAAGTACATGGCTACCTGACGGGCAATGACAATTTCTTTTTTGCGTGTCTTGGCCTTAAGGTCTTCCTGATTTACACTAAAATAATCGGAGACCGTTTTCTGTATGTAATCAATACCTACCTCTGAATCGATTTCCTTGACGATATTTTTCAATACTTTTTTCGCCAATTCCAAGTTTATTTCAGTCCTTGTCAGCGAGGCATGTGCGATTAAAGAAACGATGACCCCTTCTAATTCGCGAATATTGGTATCTACGGTGTAGGCAATGTATTCAAGGACCTGACTCGGTATGTGGATGCCATCGGCCTGCAGTTTCTTGGCGATAATGGCCATCCGGGTTTCGAAGTCCGGATAGGTTAAGTCTGCGGTAAGGCCCCACTTGAACCGGGAAACCAATCTCTCCTGAAGCCCTTTCAAATCTTTTGGCGCGCAATCTGAAGTCATGATGATCTGCTTGCCGGCCTGATGGAGATGGTTGAAGATATGAAAGAAAATTTCCTGCGTTTTCTCCTTATCCTTCAAAAACTGCACATCGTCGATGATCAAAACATCGATCTCCCTGAAATAACTGATAAAATCCTGGATGTTGTTATTCTTAAGCGAATCAATGAATTGGTTGGTAAACTTTTCCGATGCCACATACACGGTTTTCTTATCGGGATGCTGCCGGCTGATGTCGTTTCCTATGGCCTGTACCAGGTGCGTTTTGCCTAAACCTACACCTCCGTAAATCATCAGCGGATTAAAAGAAGTTACACCCGGTTTTTTTGCAACGGCATATCCTGCCGATCGTGCCAACCTATTGCAGTCTCCTTCAACGAAAGAATCAAAAACATAGGCCTGATTCAGGGCCGTGGACTGACTCATCTGTCGATAGAAAGCAGCATTTTTGGGTTCTTCATTTTTGGTCTCTTTGTTACCGGAAGCCAACGTCATTCCGTTAGCGCCTTCTTCGGCCATCCGCAGCGAATACTCAAGTTGGCCATTGGTCCCTAATTCTGCACCAATGGCTGTTTGCAGTAAGTCGACATAGTTTTCTTCCAGCCACTCATAGAAAAATCTGCTGGGGACGGAGATGGTCAGTACGGAGTCCTGAAGTGCTATCGGAACGATGGGCTCAAACCAGGTTTTAAAACTTTGGGCCGGGATTTGTTCCCGGATAATACCCAAACAGTTATTCCATACTTTTTCGTGCATTCTTGGTGATTTATAACAACTTCAAAATCGAAAATCGATTTCCCTTTTCTGAAAAGGCGGATGACAAAACTGCGCCAAAAAAAATGAAAAAAAAATGGGTTTAAGACTTGACTTTTTCCAATCCTGTTTTGTGGTTTATATTGACGTATTTCCTCTAAAAAATCTTTAAAAAATACAAAGCGTTATCTCTGACTGTACCCTTTAAGGCTGCCTCCTTTCTGGTTATATTTGCGCGATGTTTAGTGAACCATTCAATCTCAAGGAATTCAAGGCAACGACTTACTCCGAGTGGCTGGAAGAAGCCACCGCACAGCTTAAAGGTGCATCTCCCGAAGATCAATTGACCTGGTCGGCTTGGGAAGGCATCGAACTGCATCCTTATTACGATGGGGAAATTGCCAGAAATCTGGCCTATTTAGGTGCTTTTGCGCAGCGCGCCCACCCCTGGCAATTACTGGAATACCTGACGGTGGAAGATGGCCAAAAGGCCAATGAGCAAGCAATGGATGCGTTAAATATGGGGGCCGAGGGAGTGATTTTTGATCTACTTTCCCCTGTCGAACTTCAGGAGTTGATCAAAGGCATTGATTTTTCGGCCTGCCGTGTGGTGCTCATTGCAGACAACTTGCGGGAGGCTGACCGGGCGTTCATTAGCGACCATGGAATCATTTTTTTGGGCCCATCAACCGAGACCAGTGGGGGTCTCATCGATGACGGATCTGGAGACCCATTGGATCGCTCTGTGGCTTTGGTTCGAAACTGGTACAATCACGGAGTTAAGCCCTTTTTCCTGTTGTCGGCCGGTCCAGATTTTTTTCATGAGTTGGCGCGTATTCGGGCCATGCGTTACCTGATTAATCGTCTGGCAGTCCTTGGAAACATGAATCTGGATCCTTCAGAAGTGCACATCCATGTAACGCCTCAGCCGAGTGATGATCGGGTGGAGAATTGGTTTTACCACAGTTCCATTGGACTGGCAGCATTGCTGGGGGGGGCAGATAGCCTTTCGTTCAGGGCTTCCGAATACCCACGTATTTCCCGGAATGTGGGCAACCTTCTTCGGGAGGAGAGTAAATTGACGCAGGCACACGACTACACCCTCGGAAGCTATTTTATTGATTATTTGACAGACCAAATCATTCAGAGACTATGGCAAAAGCTTTAGACCAACTCAAGCAGTTGGGTTATCGAGAAGCCCATGAAGAGGCTGGCCAATGGTTGCCGCATGCGCGTTTTTCTGCTGGTATTGCGCCTTACTTGAGGGGCCCCTATGCCACCATGTACGCGTCACGTCCCTGGACCATTAGGCAATACGCCGGCTTCTCCACAGCAGAAGAGTCTAACGCCTTTTATCGCCGCAATCTTGCTGCAGGACAAAAGGGCTTGTCGGTTGCCTTCGATCTGGCTACGCATCGTGGCTATGACAGTGACCATGCACGGGTGGTAGGAGATGTAGGTAAGGCGGGTGTGGCCATCGATTCAGTGGAGGACATGAAGGTCCTATTCGACCAGATTCCATTGAATGAGATGTCGGTATCTATGACCATGAACGGGGCAGTGATTCCAATCATGGCTTTTTACATTGTAGCCGCGGAAGAGGCAGGCGTGGCACCGGATCAACTCATAGGTACCATACAAAATGATATTTTAAAAGAATTCATGGTGCGCAATACCTACATCTATCCTCCTCAGCCTTCCATGCATCTGATCACAGACATTTTCAGGTACACCTCCGAGTACATGCCCAAGTTCAACTCTATAAGTATCAGCGGATACCACATGCACGAGGCCGGGGCTTCGGCAGCGGTGGAGTTGGCTTTTACCATTGCCGATGGATTGGAGTACATTCGGGCAGGCATTGCTGCCGGCATTCCCATTGACAAGTTTGCCCCCCGTTTGTCATTCTTTTGGGGCATCGGGATGAATTTCATCAACGAGGTGGCCAAGATGCGTGCCGCTCGTCTTTTGTGGGCCAAGGTGATCCGCAAGTTTGATCCTGAAAACCCGAAGTCGATGGCGTTGCGGACGCACTCGCAGACATCGGGTTACAGTTTGACCGCCCAGGATCCGTACAACAATGTGGCCCGAACGGCCATTGAAGCCATGGCGGCAGTTTTTGGTCACACCCAGTCGATGCACACCAATGCATTGGATGAGGCCATGGCTCTCCCCACGGACCACTCAGCCAAGATTGCCCGTGATACGCAGTTATACCTCCAACAGCAACCCCGAATTACGCAGGTGGTAGATCCTTTTGGAGGTGCGCATGTTTTTGAGGAACGTACCTGGCAGATTGCCAATGAGGCGTGGGACATCTTGCGTGAGGTAGAAGAAATGGGAGGTATGGCCAAAGCCATCGAGGCAGGCTACCCTAAAATGCGCATCGAGGAAGATGCCGCCCGTAAACAGGCGCGCATTGACAGTGGACAGGAGGTCATTGTGGGTGTAAATAAATACCTTCCTGACAGTCCGACCAAAATTGATGTGCTTGAAGTGGACAACCAAAAAGTGCGCAAGCAGCAGTTGGCAAGATTACAGAAGCTTAAAGAGGCACGTGATGCAACTGCGGTAAAGAAGGCTTTGGATTGTATAGAGGAAGCCGCACGCGAAGCAAATGGCAACCTACTTGCATCGGCTGTGGATGCAGCAAGGGTGCGTGCCACCTTAGGCGAAATCTCTATGGCGTTGGAAAAGGTCTATGGCCGTTACCAGGCCATCAATCGATCGGTAAGTGGCGTTTATGCTTCGGCCATACATCAAGACAAGAGTTTCTTGCGGGCGCGAGAGCTGTCGGATGCTTTTGCCGAACTGGAGGGGCGACGGCCACGGATACTTATTGCCAAGATGGGACAGGATGGGCACGACCGTGGTGCGAGGGTAATTGCCACCGCTTTCGCCGACATAGGTTTTGACGTTGACATCGGCCCCCTATTCCAGACACCTGAAGAAGCAGCCAAACAGGCCATGGAAAATGATGTGCACATCATAGGAGCGAGTAGTTTGGCGGGAGGGCATAAAACACTTGTTCCGCAGTTGGTGGAAACACTGCGTGCGCAAGGAACTGAAGACATACTGGTAGTGGCTGGAGGAGTAATACCGGAGCAAGACTACGATTTTTTAAAATCCCGAGGGGTAGCTGCCGTGTTTGGACCTGGAACTGTGATCGCCAAGGCGGCCATTGAAATTTTGGATGATTTGATGGAGAAGGTTTAAATACTTATTTTTAATTACTTGTGAATAAAAACTGTAAGATGAATTTAACAAAGGTGCTCTGTATAGCCATTTTTTGGCTTATTGGTACGCAAGTGCCAGTGATGGCTCAATACGACAAATATCTGGAAAAGGCGGAGGAATATTATAAAGCAGGCGATTATGCGCCGGCTGCGAGCCGGATCGACAAGATGAAAAAGAAGGTGATCAAAAAGCTGGGGGACAAAAATCCGTACCTGGCTGTGATGCTGATTCGGGAAGCTAAGATAAAATGGGCGCAGGGCATCCTCACTGAAGTAGTTCCCCTAGTTGAGCAAAGCGTACAGATGAGCAATGAACTCACTAGAGGAGCGTCCACTGAGCATGCCTTTATTTTGAAAGAGGCGGCCGAAGTCCTGATTCAATACGGACATATGGTAAAAGCCGAAACTTACCTGGATGAAGCAGAGACTGTATTAAAGAACAACGACGCGTACATCGAAGATTTGGCGGCGTCTATGGAGGTTTCCAGGGCAAAGATCGCTGTGGGAAAAGGTTATTACACAGAGGCCGTAAAGCAGATAGATGCACGACTTGATTATTTCAAAAAAAGGGCAGAATTGGATGAAGGCAAGCGTGATTTGCGGGAGGAGCGAATGGAAGAATATGCAGATCTACTTATCTTAAAAGCACATGCCACCGCCTTGAAAGGTGATCTTAGGGAAGCAGACAGATTGTTTGAGCAGGTCAATGCACCTTGGATCAAGAAAAATCTGGATGATTCGCATGTCTTGTACGGGTATAACTTTTATCTACTTGCCAACATACTCGAAAAGCAGGGGATCGTGGCCGACGTCTTGGCTGAGCGTTATGAATATGCCTGGACCGAGGCACAGCGCAAATACAACAACCAACACTGGATGGTGCTGAAAATGGAGCAGGAGTTATTGGCTGCGCTTTTTCGTGCAAACAAGCGAGGAAAGTTCAATAACCTGGAAGGTATTCACAAAAAGACCCTGAAGGAATTTGGCAAAAAAAGTATTCACAGCCTATCCAGAGACATTATAAGTCTCCGTTATGACATCATCGACCAGTCCTTCAAAGGAGTGGAGCAAAGACTTAATAAAATCTTGACTGACCCTGTTCTCCCGGCCAATCATCTGCTGAGGGTGGAAGTGCTGAATATGGCCAAAAATGTAGCACTGCTCACCCAGCAAAGGGACAATGTACTGGGTTATTTTTCAGCTATTTTAAAGATTAATAAAGAGACACTTGGCGAGGACGCCCCGGAATACCACCTCTCGCTGTTAAGGCAGGCCAATTATTTTGTAGATTTTACCGACAAATTTGATTCAGCTTCTTTAGTGTATCTGGAGAGTTGGTATGGTAAGGTAGAACCTGAAATTACCACCAAGCACCCCGATTACCTGGAAACCGTGAACCATCTGGCTTCATTTTATGAGGAAACAGATGATTACAAACTAGCGAGCAAACTGCTAGACGATGCCCTTCGGGCAGCCCAGGATAAATACGACAATAAGGACATCGCCTATGCGCTGGAATTGGAAAAGATTGCCAATCTCAGAATTAAAATTGGGCAGTATGAAGAGTCAGAAAAGCTACTGAATGAATGTATCCAGATTTTACAGGATACGAAGATTGCAGCAGACATCGCAGACAGTTACATGGTGGGGGCGCTTCTCACGCAGGCCAAGTTGCTGGCCATTAAAGGTGAGTATGACGAGGCGGATGACAATTTGTGGTCTTCTGAGAAATTGCAGAGTAAAAGTATCCTCACCCTTGAAACGGCTGGTTTGGACCATGCCGATGACAAGGCCAGTCTTTACTTAAGCGTGGGTCAGTTTGGACGTGCGCAGGAGTTGCTGTTGGAGTCTATCGCTTTGAAGGAAGACAGATTTGGTAAAGACAGTCGGCAGCTGATTGCCCCGCTTATTCTGGAAGGCCGTTTGAATTTGGTGAAAGGGGATTATCAAAAGGCGGAAGAGGATACCCGAAGATCCCTTACCATCGCCATGGATTTATTTGGTGGCGAATCCACCAAGATTGTACCGGCCAAGTTGATGTTGGCAGACATCTACATTGCAATTGGCGATTACGAGAAGGCTGAACAGCAGTTAAGGGAGAGTATTGCCATTCAGAAGGCGAGATTTGGTGAGGATCACATTGATGTGGGTAAATCTATTTCTCAGTTGGCGCTGGTCAAGTTTTATGAGGGAGATCCCATTGAAGAGACCCAGCCGGTATTTGAGCAATCCGAAAAAATCATTGGCAAAAAATTAGGCAGCAACAATCCAACCTACGCGGAAATTCTTAAAAACATGGCCATAGCGAACATTTCTGCCGGAAACTACGGCGTGGCCACTTCTTACCTCAATGCGGCTGAGAAGGTATGGGCAGACCGCATTAAACCCAGAAACAATATAAACGCTGCCTCGGTCTCGGTATTGAAAGGGGACATTGCCTACCGGCAACGTAAGTACAAGGAGGCGGAAAATTATTACAAAGATGGTCTCAAACGCTACAAAAGGACGTTGAGTGACGAACACCCAGAGTATACACGCGTTCAGGCTAAGCTTGGCAGAACCTATTACATGCAGGGCGACTGGAAGAACGCACAAAGTTTGATGGAAGAGGTACTGGTCAATTATACGGCCTTTATAGAGCAGTATTTCCCGGCCCTGTCTGAGCGTGAAAAGGCAAAATACTGGAATACAGTCAAGCCAAACTACGAATTTTACAATACCCTGGTCGTCTCAAAAATGGACAATCCTGCTTATGTGAGTCAAATCTATAACAATGCCCTGCTGACCAAAGGGCTTTTGTTAAGTACTTCGATCAAAGTGCGACAACGAATCATGGGTTCTAACGATGCGGAGCTGATTCAGATGTATACCGATTGGGTGGCTAAAAAGGAGTTGCTAACAGTAGCGCTGTCCATGAATCAGGAGCAGCTCATGCTGAATCAGATTAACAGCAATCAGCTACGCGATGAGGTGGAGTTGCTGGAAAAGGAAATGAGTTTGCGTTCTGAACTATTCGCCAATCGCGTGGATAGCAAAACAGTAAAATGGGAAGACGTTAGCAATTCGCTTAAAGAGAATGAGGTCGCCATAGAAATGGTCAGGTTTCGTGTTTTTGACCATGAATTTACTGATTCCGTAGTTTATGCAGTGCTTTATCTCCAGGGAGGTAAGAAAGAAAAACCTGAAATGATCCTCCTGAACAACGGCATGGAATTAGAGGGTAAATTTTTGCAGAATTTTAGAAATAGTATCAAATATCGTCTCTCAGATGAATACTCCTACGACACATTTTGGAAACCCATTATCTCCCGTTTAGGTACGATTTCGAGGATGTATATTTCTCCCGACGGCGTGTACAACCAAATCAACTTAGAAGCCATCCCCACACCAGACGGTAGGTATGTGCTAGACAATTCCAACATTGTATTGGTCAATAACACCAAAGATTTGTACTTAGACAAATTTTTAAAGCGAACAGAGGCTCCCGGCAAAAACAAGATGGCTTCAATGTTTGGAGACCCTGATTTTTATTTGGTCACCAAACCCGGGGAGGCGGTTTCTGAATCTGGACTAGACCGGCCGCAGGTGGTAGCTAAGTTACCCGGAACCCGGGAGGAGTTGGTGGAAGTGGGTAATTTGTTAGACCGCAAGGGCATGTCTGTAGACAAATACATGGAGAAAGAAGCGAATGAACAGGCCATCAAAAATGTAGACAGTCCCCGAATATTTCACGTAGCCACGCACGGCTTTTTTCAAAGTGAAGAAACAAGTATCGCAAGTGCCAACGATGAGTTGAATGCGGCAAATGCCTATGAAAATCCATTGTTGAAAACGGGCTTGTTGCTGTCTGGGGCCGGAGATATTCTCAATGAAACCAAATTCAATTACAATGTAGACAATGGCATACTCACCGCCTACGAAGCTTTAAACCTTAATCTGGATCGTACAGATTTGGTGGTTCTTTCGGCGTGTGAAACCGGCTTGGGTAAGGTAGAAGCCGGAGAGGGTGTCTACGGATTGCAACGTGCTTTTCTGGTGGCAGGTGCCCGAACCATCGTGATGAGTTTATTCAAAGTTTCTGATGAAGCTACTCAAAAACTAATGGTGAAGTTTTACAGAAAATGGTTGGAAACAGGTCAGAAGCGGGAGTCATTCATTGAAGCAAAAAAAGAGATTCGGAATGAGTACCAGGATCCAATTTTTTGGGGGCCTTTCATCATGATCGGACTGGAATAAACGGTATGTTATAAATTCTCAGCAAAGGGAAGTCGTTCTTGAATGATTTCCTTTTCTTTTTTGTCCAGTTGTAAGTCCCGAATGGCCTTGTCGTCATTTGGGCGACGAAGAGAAAGCAAGACCAGGATGAGTACGTAGACCACCACAAAGAATCCGTGTTCAAAGAGCCAGTAACCAATAGAAGCGACGAAGCCTCCTGCTGAAAGGATTAGATAGTCCTCAACTTGAATTTGTCTATAGCGATTGATGCGTGCTAACAAAGGGCTTTTTTTGTCCACGTTTTGTAAGGCCTTCTTTGTTCGGCGGATCGCCCACCAAATTGGCAATGCTGAGAGTAAGAGTCCCAGCGTTACCCCTGTGAACGAAAAACGCAAGGGTGGATCAATGGTATTTTTTGCTTCCAGGTAGAAATAGGTGAATGGAATCAGTAATACCGCCACTATGAGGTAGTAACGCTGATTCAATGAATGGTGAAAAGCAGTCCAGTCTTTCCAATGAGTCATATTAGATTTTTTTCGGCAGGTAAAGATCGGTTAAGGTGGCTGAGCGAAGGGCTTCATCAAAGGTTAAATGTGCCACACCACAGGTAGGTAGATTATCAAGATGACTACCGGTATTTTGACGGATGAAGCCATTGAATCCTGGATTATGACCAAAAATAGCCACCGGGCCCTTCCTGTAAGTGTCAATTACTTGTAAGATATCACTCGATGTGCCATGGTATAATTTGGGTTCAAGGACCACATTGTTTTCATCCAGAGACCATGCGTCTGCTAGAAAGAGTGCGGTGTAAAAGGCCCTGCTGGCAGGGCTTGAGACCATGTGCACAGGTGCTTGAAGATGGGTTTTTAAAAAATTACCCATTTTCAACACATCCTTACGTCCTCGTTCGTTCAAAGGCCTGTGGAAATCATCCAGATCAAAATTCCAGGAAGATTTCGCATGTCGGATCAAATAAACCTCCATTATTTAATTATTTCAATGGTGCGATTGTACAGTGCCTGAACCTTCCGGGCATTATCACCTTCCATAGAATGCATCCGGTCGATTTGTCTCTGCGTTGCGGATTTAATGTCTTTTAATATTATCCAATCCACTGTTTCGGAGTAGGGGGGAGTGGTAAGAGATCCCTTGTAATGGTAGAAGTCGTGCAGTGTCTGAGGAATCATGGCTGAGGCATCAATGGTACGATTGGCAATGCTTCTCTCGGTGTGGGGGCTATCTGGTATCATATTTAGAAAAGAGGAAAGGAAGTCATTGGAAGCGCCTTCCTTAAAAAAAGTGGCGATGACTAAAAAATCTGGATCTTTTCGTCCTGCCACCGGATGGGTGTGCACCAGGTGCATCTCCATGCTGAGCTGTTCATTATCCAATTGATGTTCAGCAGGCGTATGAAAGTGCAGTTGTTTGAAGTCGTATCGTTGGTCATCGAATATAAGGTAGCTGCCAGAGTCATAGTTGAGTTGTATGGAGTGACCGGTGTTGGCTACGCGTTCTTTACTGGTGCCGTAATGCAGTACCACTCGATGTGCTATTCCGGCCTTGGTCTTGCTGGTTTGAATATTCACAGGGGATTGCATGTGACAGCCAAAAGGGTGGTCTCTGGGATGTTGGCAGCTGATGAGCGTGGAGGAAAGTAGGAAAAATAGCTTAGTGATTTTCATTTCTTTAGTTCCTGTTTCAATTTAAGGTATGCTGGAATTGAAGGCAATGTAAATGTTGGATGGCGTAAGCTACACGACCGTAATGAATGCAAGAATACTCCACCGGCTTTGGAACTAACCGAATGCTTAGCCCCGTTTAAGCGGTGTGATTTATGACCTTACCTATACAGACCGGGAAGCAGACAAAGCCATCAATCAAGAGCTGGGCAAAGCTTTTGGCCTCATTGAGCGCGTAAAATTGCGGGGTATAGGTTCAGAACGTATGATTGTTTCCGGTGGAACCGGTCAGGTGGATGATATTTTCACGAAGAATTACCGTCAAAATTTCGCCAATGTGGAATTACGACCCAAAGGCGTGCTGATTCGTATACGATACCGTCTGGAGATTTATGCTTTTTCCATTCCGTACGCGCAATGCAGCATTTTCAAATCAGATGTCGAGTTGACCTTCCACCGCGGGGGCAACAGCATTCGACTACGCAACTATCATCGCAAAACATTGAACAAAGCCTTTGTCAGAAAATTAATTCAACAAAAATCTTCTTACTTACTGAATGAAAACTAGAAAAGAACTTATAATCGGAGGAAGCAGAGGCATCGGTGCTTATGTTATCAAACAGCGAGTAGCTGACAATGACCTGATCAATTTCAGCAGAACTCCTACTGCTGTCGACGGCGTGGCCCATCACGAGGTTGACGTGCTAAAAAGTGAGCTTCCAGCTATTGAAGCCTTAGATACGCTGGTCTATTTGCCCGGCAGTATCAACCTCAAACCGTTCACCTCTTTGTCGGATGATGACTTTCGGAATGATTTTGAGATCAATACGATGGGTGCGATTAAAGTCATCCGCAAGTACCTACCAGTTTTGAAAAAATCCGATGATCCCTGCATCGTGCTATTCAGCACAGTTGCCGTGACGCAGGGTATGCCATTTCATGCTTCCGTGTCAGTGGCTAAAGCTGGTATTGAGGCGCTGGTAAGATCATTGGCTGCTGAGTATGCGCCCAAGATAAGGGTCAACGGCCTCGCTTTGAACATTGTGGACACCGATCTGGCGGCAAAAATTCTGCGAAATGAAAAGATACGTGAAAACATTGCCGAACGTCAGCCATTGAAGCGCATACTTGAAGCTGAAGAGGTGGGCCGATCTGTTTCTTACTTAATTGATGATGCAAAAGGCATGACTGGTCAGGTAATTGGTCTCGACCTGGGCTTATCCACATTAAGACCATAAGTAAGTGCAGCCCTTACAGGTAGTTTGGTTTAAAAAAGACCTAAGGCTACGAGATCATATGCCCCTTTTGGAGGCTATAAATCATGGAGGGCCATTGCTTCTATTGTATCTGCTCGAGCCTTCCTTAGAAAGCCATGACCATTATGACGAGCGTCATTTTCGCTTCGTGGTGCAATCTCTGAGCGCCATGAATGTCCAATTGGCACCTTATCACACAGAAATACTAGCTGTTTATGGAGAAGCAGAAGAGGTTTTTCAAATCATAAACAACTGGCATTCGATAGGAGCTGTGTACACGCATCAGGAAACTGGACTGAAGATTACCTACGACCGAGATATTCGTATGAAAGCCTGGTTTCGAAAGAATGTCATTGAATGGAAAGAGTATCCTGCAAATGGGGTTCAGAGAGGCAGACAGAATAGAGATCAATGGGCCAAAAGCTGGTACAAGATCATGCGTACACCAATTGACCCCATAGACTTGTCCAGGGGTCAGTTTGTCCCGCTCGATAGTATCCGTAATCAACTAAAAAAAATACCGGACGGTTACTCCACCGGCAAAGCACCTTTTCAGGTTGGCGGGGAGTTGGAGGCACACGCGCTGCTTAATTCTTTTGTGGGTGAAAGAGTGTCCCGTTATGCGGCCAGTATTTCCAAACCTGCGGCCAGTCGTAATGGTTGTAGTCGTCTTTCGCCCTACCTGACTTGGGGGTGTATATCTGTGAGACAGGCATATCAGGCGGCCGAAACCAAGCGGCAATCTGGTCAATTTAAAAAGCAGTTGAGTCCCTTTCAATCTCGGCTAAGGTGGCATTGCCATTTCATACAGAAGTTTGAGATGGAGCACTCTATGGAGTGGGAGTCAGTCAATAAGGGTTACATCGCTCTGGAAAAACCTGAGAATAAAGATTTTCTGCACGCCTGGGCTGCAGGGAAAACCGGTTATCCTTTGGTCGATGCCTGCATGAGATGCCTTGATCAAACGGGCTATATCAATTTTCGCATGCGTGCCATGTTGGTTTCATTTTTTACCCATCATTTATGGCAGCCCTGGCAGCGGGCAACCCAAGTGTTGGCGCGCACATTTCTTGACTTTGAACCAGGTATTCATTTTGCCCAGATTCAAATGCAGGCGGGTGTCACAGGCATCAACACCCTGCGCATTTACAATCCGGTCAAGCAGTCTCAGGAACATGATCCGGAAGGCACGTTTATCCGGCAATGGGTACCAGAACTCCAAAAATGCCCGACAGCATTTATTCATGAGCCCTGGGAGATGACGGCCATGGAACAGCAGATGTTCGGTTTCGTGTTGGGCGAAGATTATCCGATGCCCATTGTGGAGATCAAGGAGACCGGTAAGCATGCCAGAAGTCGGCTTTGGGCTTTTAGAAAAAACAAGTCTGTTCGAACGGACGCACAACGGATTTTGCAGAAACATACGATGAGAAGGAAATGAAGCATTATAAAGAATTGCGTTTGATTTTAGCCGATCAATTGAATCGATCACACAGTTGGTTGGAGGTGGTAAATGATCAGGTACTTTATGTATTTATGGAAATTCGCCCGGAAAGTGAATATGTGACCCACCACATTCAAAAAATACTGGGTCTCTTTCAGGGCATGCGCGTGTTTGCCGGGGAGATGGAAGCAAAGGGTCATGCGGTACGCTATTTCAAGATAGGTGATACCGACAATCTGCACGATTTTGGCGCAAATTTGCAGCGGCTCATCGAGGCACATGGTATTGAAAAGTGGAGTTATCAACAGCCTGATGAGTGGCGACTGGATCAACAATTCGCTACGTTAGCATCAGCACTGAAAATTCGCGCTATTAAGGTATCCACAGAGCACTTTCTGGTGGGGAGAGATGAGTTTGAGGAGTTATTTGGTGGTAAGTATTTTTTAGAATCTTTTTACCGAAAGCTTCGGAAGCGGTTTGATGTATTGATGGAAGATGGTGAGCCATTGACTGGAAAATGGAATTATGACCACGAAAATCGCAAAAAGCTACCTGCCAATCATGAAGTGCCTGAAGCGAAGACCTTCGATCATGACCTTACCCAGCTTTTTGATGAAGTAAAGGCTGCAGGTTTGCCATTTATCGGAACAGTAGACGCCAACCACTTTATTTGGCCGAAAAATCGAGAAGAGGCACTTGAAAATCTAGACTACTTTCTGGAAGAATTGTTTAAGAATTTTGGTAAATACCAGGATGCACTCACTGGTAGTTCCTGGTCGGTATACCACAGTCGGGTGTCTTTCGCCTTGAATGCCAAAATATTGCATCCCATGGAGGTTATCCGGGCAGCAGAACACCAACTAGGGAAAGGGGATGTATCTATCTCAGCCGTTGAGGGTTTTATCAGACAAATCCTTGGATGGCGCGAATACATGAGAGGCATTTATTGGTCTGAAATGCCGGAATATGCACAAAAAAATTTCTTTCAGGCGCAACGCAAGTTGCCAGACTTCTTCTGGACCGGCGACACGCGCATGGCTTGTATGAAACAAGCCATTGACCAATCACTTACTTATGCCTATGCTCATCACATACAACGGCTGATGGTGACCGGCAATTTTGCCATGTTGTCCGGAATAAACCCCGATGAATTGGATCAATGGTACCTGGGTATTTACATAGATGCTTACGAGTGGGTAGAGATCACCAATACCCGTGGCATGAGTCAGTATGCCGATGGAGGTATCGTAGGGACAAAGCCTTACGCAGCCTCGGCTTCTTACATCCATAAGATGGGAGACCATTGCAAGTCATGCCATTATCAACACACCAAGAAGACTGGTGAAAATGCATGTCCTTTCAATAGTTTCTATTGGGACTTCCTGGATCGGCACAGAGATTTGTTGGGGAAAAACCAGCGTATGTCTATGATGTACCGGGTGTGGGACAAATACGACTCAGACGAGCAACAGGCACTAAAACGACAAGCTGCACACTATCTGGAAAACATTGAATCATTATGAAAACAGCCATTTATTGGTTTAAAAACAACCAACGACTCAACGATAATCCTTCGCTTTTTCAAGCGGCACAAACCCATCAGTTGTTGCCAGTATACATTTTACCCGACGATCAGGATCAAAATTACCGCATGGGTCTGAACAGGTACGGCGTGCATCGCAAACAGTTCTTGTTTGAATCTTTACGCAATCTCCAGGCGGACCTGCAACGGGCGGGTGGTGATCTACTGATTCTACAGGGAGATCCAGTAGAGGAGTTGAAGAAGTTACGAGCACATACGGGAATAGATGCGCTTATGGTATCTAAGGAACTGGATTACCTGGAGCTAAAGGAACAGGAAAAGCTGAAGGACCATTTCGAAGTACTCAACGGCGCTTACGATCAGTTACTTATTCAACCTTCCGACTTGACTTTTCCGCCTAATACGGTACCATTTGGCTTTTCCTCATTTAGAAAAAAAGTAGAAAAACAGATGACCATACGGCAGGTGCTGCCCATACCGGATATCAAGTTTTTATCAACAGATTTTGCAGGCGTTCAACTGGATTTACCCAATCCAGAGAAAAGTGATTACAGCGCACATCCCTTCTATGGTGGCGTTTTTCATGCCAGGGAGCGGCTCAAAAAATACTTTTGGTCGACGCGCAAGCTGCGTCAATACAAGGCCACCCGAAACGGATTGATTGGTACGGATTACAGCAGCAAGTTTTCGGCTTTTCTGGCCTTGGGCAATCTGTCGCCGGTCGAAATTTATTGGGAGGTTCAAAGGTTTGAGGCTGAGGTAGAAAAGAACACTTCGACCTACTGGTTGGTTTTTGAAATTCTTTGGCGGGAATTTTTTAAATATACGAGTTGGAAATATGGGCGGGAATTTTTTCTTAAGCCTGGTATACTCAAAGAAGACCGTACATATGCCGGCTCCGATAGACAATTTCAAAAATGGACGGACGGTCGAACGGGAGTTCCTTTTGTGGATGCGAACATGAAGGAATTGAATGCGACCGGATTCATGAGCAATCGTGGACGCCAAAATGTGGCCAGTTTCTTAGTACACGATTGGAAGGTAGATTGGCGTAAGGGTGCAGATTATTTTGAGCGTATGCTGGTAGACTACGACTGCAGCTCTAACTGGGGCAACTGGATGTATGTAGCCGGTGTGGGGAACGATCGCCGTACTCATAAATTTGACATCGAGTGGCAGCAGCAAAAATATGACGCCAGGGGGAAGTATGTGGCCCTATGGAATGGCTAGTCGGGTAGGTAAAAATCGAAGTTTACTTCTTTCATGCATTTAAAATGGCCTTTCGGGCATTTGGCAAAACCTATTTTGGAGCAAGGGCGGCATCCGAGTTTATTATTTTCAAATACGGTGAATTTGGTGCGGTAAGGATACATACCGAAACCAGGTATTGTATTGCCCCAAATGCTATAAATGGGTTTATTAAAGGCGGCAGCCACATGCATGAGTCCCGTGTCATGAGTAAACACCCAACGAGCCATTCGAATAAGGCTGGCAGATTGGTTGAAATTACATTTGCCAACTGCATTGAAGATGACGGTCTTCTTGTTAAGGGAAACAGTGAGTGCATCTTCATAACCTTCCCCGCTTTGTCTTCGTAGGAAAAATTGTTCAACAGCCTCGGCAAGCATTTCGTCTTCCTTTCCGCCCAGTAACACAATGGGTTTGTTGATGCGGTCGCAGAGTTCGATCAGTCGTTGCTCAGGAAGTCGTTTAGTGGCGAACTTAGCGCCAATAGCTACCGCCACAAATTCTTTCCGGTGTGAGGCTGGTAGCCAGTCCCATTCGATGACGTCTTTGTCAGGTAAAAAATACTCCAGCCCGAGTTCATCAGTTTTGATCCCGAGGTGTGCCACGGTATCCATGTATCGGTCTACAATGTGTCGATTCGGCAGCCGGTTGATTTTGAAGTTGACCATCAACCATTTCTGCCAATTCAATTTGTTAAAACTTTTGGCAGGTTTCCCCAGTGCTTGCTTAACTATTCTGGTGCGCAGGTTGTTATGTAAATCGATGATTTGGTCGAATTTTTCGGCCTTAAGTGTCTGTATAAATGTTTTCAGGGAGCCATCCAGCAAATGTATTTGGTGTAGATAAGGATTCTCCTGAAGCATGGGTAGGTATTCCAGTTTGGTACCAAAATGTACTTCGGCATCCAGCTGGGTTTTAAGGGTTCTGATCACTGGTGTAGTGAGTACGATGTCGCCAATAGAAGAAAACCTGATTACAAGCACTTTCATAAGGAGTAAAATTAGGATGCAATTGAACCCTAATGTGTAGATTTAAGTAAAAACATTGTATGAATTACTGGTTGATCAAGTCCGAACCAAACAACTATTCGTGGGACGACCTTGTGAAGCTAGAAGTCGACCACTGGGATGGCGTGCGGAATTATGCCGCCAGAAATAATATCCGGTCCATGCAGGTGGGAGATTTATGTCTGTTTTATCACAGTGTAAATGAAAAGTCAGTAGTGGGTGTGGCCAAGGTGGTTAGCCAACCGTATGCCGACCCAACTACCGATGATGAAAGATGGTCAGTGGTAGATGTGCGCCCACAGTTCAAACTCAAGCGTCAGGTTACGCTTGCAGAAATTAAGGCAGACGATAGATTGAGTGAAATGGTTCTGGTTAAACAGTCACGCTTATCTGTTCAACCGGTAAGAAAAGAGGAGTTCGACATTGTTGTGGCATTAAGTGAAAATGAGTAGCGTGCGTGGTACATATTGTGACGGTGGGGCGGTGAAGTATTGGATGCTCGCGGGCCTGCTGTTTGTGTTGGTTTTGGTGGGATCTGCACAAGAGGCTTCAGTTAAAAAGAAAGAAATAAAGGGTCCTCCCACTTTTGATGAGATTGCCGCGGACAGTACGCTTTCCGAGAAGCATAAGATAAGATTGACCCAAAAAAGAAGAAGATGGGAGCGAAGGCACAAAGTAGACACCTCTGCCGTGCTTTTTCAGCCGGTCAGGCATGAAATCAGCATGCAGGACAGAGGGGATGAGTTTCACGTAATTCAGACTAAAGAGAAGGAGACTGACTTATTTGTGGCCCAAGACCTGAATGAACGGGGTAGTCAAAATGGCAAGTGGGTTTTTCACCTGATCAATGACGACCTCAAGAAGGTATGGGTCACCCACTACAAGGCACCCAGCGGTGTGAACTTGATAGGGTATGATTACTCTAAAGGCTATTATTTCCTGGTGTATGAATACCTGGACAAATGGAACCTTTACCATTCAGTTATTATCGAAAAGGAAACTGGCAAGACGCTACAGCAGGACTTTGAGCTGCCATTTGATATCGAACTCCAATATGTGGAAGCCTTGGACAATGGGTTGCTTTTTGTGGGCAATTATCGGTTCAAACCGGTGGTTGTTTTGCACGACGTCGTCTCTGGCAAGCCCAAGGTATTACCGGGATTTTTTAATCAGGAGGATCGTATCTTCGATCTGGTCATCAATGATGAGTCACGCATTTTTTCCGTGGTGCTTGCCCGCAGGATGCGCAATGGAAAGTATACGACCGAAACCAAAACATTTACCTATGACGGTTTGCTGGTAGAGGAAAACATTGTAAATCCGGGAGAACGGATTAGCCTTATCGATGGCACCACCCGAAATGTGGGCAACGGCGTGCAGTTGCTTGCGGGTACCTATGCCCACCGGAATTCACTTTACAGCAATGGTATATTTATTTCCAAATTTGTAAATGGTCGTCAGAAGTTTTTGAAAAACTACAACTATGGCGATTTGAATAATTTTTTTGCGTTTCGTGGTGAAAAAGCTGAATCACGCATAAAGCGGCGAATTGCCAGAAAAAAGTCGCGTGGCAAGACGCCCAAATTTAATTACCGCTTGTACATCCATGACATCACCTCGGATGGTGAACAAAATGTACTAGTGGCAGAAGCCTACTACCCGAAGTACCAGCAGATGAATCCTGGTTTTGGTTATTACAATCGCTTTGATTATCCCCAAAGTAGGGTGCCTCAGACCCGTTTGGTTGGGTATCGTTTTACACATGCCATCATCGTTTCTTTTGACAAGCAAGGCAATGTTTTGTGGGACAATAGTTTCCGAACCAATGACATTACAGTGAAAAATCTACAGGCCTCCGTGGCTGTAAATAATCAAAATGACAGGGCCGTGATCATGTACTTGGATGAAAACGTAATTAAATCTAAAGTGGTGGAAGGTGATCAGGTCGTGGAGGGCAAATCCTATACACCGGTAAAATTGCTGAACAAGGATGATCAGTTGTTGAGTAGAGATTCAGATTTTAAAGGTCTCGAAAGCTGGTACGACAATTTCCTTTACACTTACGGAGTTCAGTCGATTAGGAATAAATATCAGGAGGGTAGCAATAAAAGACGACGGGTATTTTTTTTAAATAAAATCCAGTTTGAGGAATCTCAGGAAAATATTAAAAACCTTCGAAGCGCATCTATACTTAAGGACATCAATAAATATTGAGCATGCCCACTCGTTGTAGAGGGGGTAAATGCGGTTTTCCTCTTTAATTTAAATTTCTTGTCTTCTATTGACAACCCTTTGCCCCTGACTTTCATCTATAACATGAATGTAGAGGCATGTTACGATTGAATTCATCTGTGAAAGAGTTACGCATCATTGAGGGCTGCAGGGGGGGTAACCCACAATGTCAACAAGCCCTGTTTGACAAATATGCCGGAAAAATGGCTGCGCTTTGTTCCAGGTACATCGGTGATGCTTCTGAGGCAGAGCATGTGATGGTAGGTGCCATGGTGAAGGTGTTTCAGCGTATTGATCAATTTACGGGTCAAGGGAGTTTTGAAGGTTGGATATGCCGGATAATGGTGAATGAAAGCCTGATGTATCTCCGAAAAAACAAGATGCTTTCAGTAATGACCGATGTACAAGAGATAACATTGGAACCAAATTATGAGCATTTAGAAGCGACAGTAAATGCCAATGCACTTATGGACATGGTGGAGAGATTGCCGGTGGGCTATCGCACGGTATTTAACCTTTTTGCCATAGAAGGATTTAAGCATAGAGAAATTAGCGAAATGTTGGGAATCACTATTGGCACATCAAAGTCTCAGTTGAATCAAGCGCGGAGCTTGCTGAAGCGCAAACTGGCGGAAATTGAGGAGATGACTGAAAAAAAATATTACTATGGAGAATAATCGAATAGATCAACTCTTTAGGGAAAAGTTGGCCCAGCATACCCAGGAGGTTGCATCCTCCGCCTGGGAGCAGGTGCATCAAGCGCTGGAATCTGATAAGAAATCGTTCTACTTCGCTAGGTGGCACTGGGCAGCTGCTGTGGGATTACTGATTTCGGCTGGCTGGTGGATATTGAGGCCTACAGGTGTACCTCCAGGCGAATCTATAGTGGTGAATCACCCGGCAATCCCTGCCAGTAATCCGTGGACACCTGATTTAAATCCGGTGCCTCTCGAGGTCGCTGCCCGCAAGACAACTGGGAAAAGCCAGGTCAAGACCATGGTTGTTCAATCAACTGAAAAAGATGTTGTAAATCCCACCGATCCCGTGCTGGCTAAATCATGGAGTCTTCCAAAGTCGTGTGGTCATTTATTGGAGGTAAACAACCCCTCCGTGGCATTACCAGTATTGGAGGCTTCGAAAAGAAAAGGAAGCGTACAAATCATTTATATAGCCAATGAGGTGTCTCCTGAAGAAACAGGTATCATAAAGTGGTTCCATAAGGCCCAGGAGTTAGATCCGGCTGGCTTGATGGCAAGCATCAGGGATAAGAAGAATGAACTACTCAGGTTCAACGCTAGAAATAATTAATAAAGAAATAAGGATATGAAAAAGTTACTCGCTGCATGCATGGCTACAGGACTGGCTGTGGCCTTACTCGGCAACACGCCTACTGGGCACGTAGATCGTAAGGACACGGTCATTATCCAACTTGACAATGGTAGCCGGGTGGTGATTTACACCAAAAACAAACAAGAGCTGTCCCGGCTAAAGTCTTATGATTTTAACAAAATGATACAAGACCTTAACGAAGCGGTGGAGGAAAATGAAATCGATTACTACGAGATCATCGCCGGTACAGACAGTAAATATATACTAAACGATGATCGACAAACCCGTCAGCGAATCATCATTGACAATGGTGACACCACCATTGTGGGCGTTGAAGAGACATCAGGGCGCAAGAAGTTTACATTCAGCATTTCTACAGGAGAAGATGAGGAGGCAACTGATGGCGACAACCGGGAAATGCCTAAAATAGGTTCGAGAAGTCATTTTTTGCTGGACCTGGGGATCAACAACTGGCTGGAAGATGGAGAGCTGCCCAATGAAAGCAATGCCCCGTATTCGGTCAAGAATTGGGGATCCTGGTATCTAGGCCTCAACTGGATGAATAATACACAATTGGCCGGACCTTTTTATCTAGACTGGGGAGCTGGCGTGAGTTGGTACAACTGGAAATTAGAGAATGCCAATGTACAAGTGATCAAAGGCATGGACCAAATTCAATTTGTGGAGGATACTGCTGCATTAGGTCGCAAGAGTAAACTCACAGCCAGTTATTTCAACTTCTTTTTTGTACCCATGATTGATTTCAGCCGGAAGAGTAATCGCGTGATGAACAGCAGGCGAGGGGATTTTTTCAAAAGTTATTCAAATAGTGGCGTTCGCGTGGGCATGGGTGTTTATGCCGGCTTGCGGATCAATAGTAAGTCAAAATTTGTCATCGACGAAAATGGCGAACGGGATAAGAACAAAGAAAACGCCTCACTGTTTTTGGAGAACTTCCGATACGGGATTCGGGGACAGGTAGGATACCAGGGTATTGATTTATTTATAATGTACGATTTGAATGAAGTTTTTGTGGAAGATCGTGGCCCCAATGGTATTGCCTTAAACGCGGTAACCGTCGGGGTTTCGTTCTAGACACAGACCCGCTCAGATCAAGTAAAGTCCCTTCATTCATCGGTTGGTTTAAAACCGAATATTTAGGAAAAGTAATTACCGACCTGATAGTAGTGAGAATGATTGAGGGTATCGAGCACCGTAGAAAGGACCTTTTGTCCGTGGTTGAGCCGCCGGTTACCAGAGAAAATCTTTAGGCCAGTCAAAAACTAGAAGGAATCAACGTATGTATTCCAATAATGAAAGGCCCTGTGAAAACAGGGCCTTTCCTTTTTAAAGAGGATGAGTTGTTGCGCTCATCCCCTCATCACTCACCTAACCAACGAGACTGTCTACTCTCTTATTTGAAAAACGTAATTATGGAGCCTTTGGATATGGCTTTTATGTTAAAACAAGTGAAAAAATTGTGGCAGGGTAGAATGAAGTTATGAAATGTCGGACCGACAACAAGTATCTGACCAACACGTACTAACGATCCTCTGATGACGGTGTTTGGGGCGTGGATTTGTGGGTGGTAAGGCTTACCGATTCCTCATCAGACGTACGGTCAAATTTTCTTAAATTCCTTTTGCTTTTTTGGATGCCCACACTGCTAACGACACCACTTAATAGTGCTTTACCCCAGTAGTTGAAAATAGATTTGGACTTATCTCTCTCTGTAAAAATGGTGCCTTTTTTAAGAAAAATAAATGACGGGTTCTTATGTTTAATGATGAAGGTATTGGCAAAGAACGTTTTTATCGCTTCATCAAAACCTTTGGCAGCCATCGTTTCTGAATCCAGAATCCGCACCTTGAGGTTGTCGTACCTAAATCTCATGATGCCCCGTGCCGCCTCGCGGTCGGCGTTAAATTCAAAATCAACGCGTTCGGCAACTCCTTTCTTTATGTCTACCTGAGCAATGGGGATCAATAGACTATTTAATCGATTCAATGAAAATGTATCGAGGTAGCCGGTCAATTGAAAGGGACGCCGAGCTTTCTCCATGTTGAAATTTACCCGAACTTTAAAAGAGGCTGAATCCAATAACTTTCCCTCTGCAGCGAGTGTCATGGGCCGATTGCTGCTGCCCATCGTTCGAATGCCTGCAAGCGTGGCATCTAAATCATTAAAACGTATTTCAGCAATTTGTAAATTATGGAGTTGTTTCTCCCGATAGGTGATGGCACCAGTAAAACGAAGGGTGTCTATGCGTATTTTTTGGTCTACATCCAGTAGCATTTGTTGTGGCAGGTCGCGTAATTGATCTTCTGGGAACGGCACGTTTTTATCACGGTACACCGTGGCCTTTGTGTCGAGAACAGCCGCTCGTTTTATATCCAGAAGTTGATCTTTCAATAAGTGGTCCCAATTGATGCCACTGAGGCGAATTTTATCACAAGAGACATTGAACCAATCCTTCTGCCATTTTAATTGGTCGCTGTAACTCTCTGGCGTCAATTGGTTTTGGAGCTTTACTCTGTTAACCACTAGTTGATTTTGAGGATAGGCTACGAGGTAATTTTCTGCGGTAAGCACATAGTTATCGGGGAGGTCACGGGTAAAATTTTTACCTGATAATTCAAAGTCATCGATGTAGGAAACCAGTTCCTGATAATCGAGGGTATCCTGCACGTTTAAACCATTGATGCGCACTTGCCCGTTGTTCCACTGCAGGTCGGGTTTGGACGAGTATTCGTAGGAAAGCTGGATGTCGTTGATCGCCACGTGGCTGAGCTGTACCGTTCCCGGCATGGCTATTTTCCTCATTGGCGTAGCAGATGATGAATTTGCACGCAATCTTGCGATGGGTGTGGATAGGATGAGAGAATCCGCTGCGAGCATCTGATCCTCAAAAAAGCCATCTTCGCACCATCCGGTCATGTGCAATCGGGCCAGGTGGACATCTGTCCGGTTATTTTTAAAGAAAATGCTATCTAATTGCACCAATCCTGGTTGGCTGTCATACAAAAGTTGGCTGATCATTAAAGAATCTCCATTGGCAAAAGAAGGGTGTATTTGAGCTGCCCGAATGTGGGCCCGGCTGCTGTGTAAAAAATCCTCCTCGCCGAATAAGGCTTTTCTTGGATAATCCAGTTCATCCAATGCTACAGTGAGGTCGGATACACTTAAATACTGCATTCCCGAAGCTGAGGGGGTCATTAAATCGAGTTTGGCTTTTATCAGAGACACTTTGCCGATGCGTACCGTTGTGTTTTTGGCGGTTGTGTCAGTGGATCCGATGCCCTGATTGGCAGACAACGACCACTTGGCCAATGGATCGGATATAATCAGGCTATCCAGTACCCAATCGCCGGTATTCCAGTAGGTTTTCTGTTGAAGGCCATAACTGTTGATAGTGGGTATAAACACCACATTGTTCAGACCGTCGGTTGTGGAGATGAACACATCATTGAGGGTGAGGTGAGAATGCCAGTCATCAAAGCGTATTTTCCCTGATGAAATGCGTTGGTTATTATTTTGAAACAATAAGCTATCGCCTGACAATCGAAACAAGTGCTTATCCTCGTCCAGTTGTGCCTCGCTATTTAAATTATACGCAGCTATATGGGTGCTGTCGTTGATGGTACCCTTGATCACACCGCGTTGTATCAATAGAAAACGAACGATTTCGGGCAACTGGCTTTGTGCTTTGGCACTATCTGTCGCTTGGGTATTCGTTTGAATATCGAATGTCACTTTTGGATTAAATAGTGCAAGCGTATCAAATACATGGTGGTGTGCGGCAAAGAGACTGTCAGGATGCAGCCCATGAATAATGGCTGAATCCAGCTTTGCATCGATGCTTCTGCTACTATCCCTTACAACCACTTTCCAGTCTTCGAGTAGAATTTTTTTCTCGGTTAGGTCGGCATCTACACGGGCACCGGAAATGGATGTTGGACCCTTCGACCAGGTCAGGCGATAAGCATTTACTCTTGCCCGCCCGTACAAGTCAGACCAGGATCGGGTACGTTTCGATAGCCGCACGCGATGCAGTGTAGTGGTGGCAGAACCGATGTAAAGCGGTGCGACTGCTACCTCAGCATCCTGAAACCTGACCCTGTCAATGTCCACTTTGGAAAAGTAAGGTTCAACCAGTTGGTAAAGATTTTGTGCCTCAAAACTTCGGTTGTTGCGTCGATTGTTTGATTCTGCATTTTCAACAAAAACTTTTGGAGAGGTTAAGGTGAGTGCTTCCAAGCTTAAAATTTCATCCAATAAGGCGGACTGGTAGTCTATCCCCTTAATCCACAGATCGGGAAATTCAAAGTTGATGTAAGGGAGTATGTTTTGCTGCTTCCAGGTTGGGCGGGGTGCAATTTTTAGATGCTTAAAATGTAGGAGGCTGTCGCGGGTACTTAATCGAAACCGATCAAACTTCAAGAGATGTATGCTATCGGGTAGCTGGTAGGTATACTCCTGGATAAGAATCTCCGCCTCATCAAAATATTTCTTATGATAGACAATGTCGTGGTTACCTGTGTCCAGATGAAAACCTATCATGGTAATGTCTGATCCAGCTATTTGTAACCGCTCCAGGTTTTTGGCATTGGTAGCAATGTCAAGTTGGGTATTTTCTATCCGTACTTGCTGGATGTCCAGCACAGGGAATATGCCCGTGAACATCTTTGCCAGCGGCTCGGATTTTTGTTCATCAGGTTGGTCATGAGCGGTTCGTTCCTTTATGAAGATACCGGCATTTAAAATGTTTAATTCATGTATAGACAATTCATTTTTTTCGTATGCTCGGGCGTAGTCAATGCCACGCAAACGGAGTTCAGGTATGTCGACGTCATAGTTGTTTGAAACCGGTAGTTCACCGAAGAGGCCGTCTTTTTGTCTTGGCCTTATTTTCACGTCTTTAAAAACAAGCAAGGAATCATGAGTGGAGAGTTTGAAACCATCGAAAGTGATTTGATGTACACTGTCGGCGAGAGAAAATTGCTGATTGTTGACTTCCAGGGTGATGGATGCGTTGGTCAACATTTCTTGATCGGATTGGATAGAATCCATGAAGAAATTTTCTACCAAAAATTGGATGCCGTTTATAGAAAACTCAGACGGATGGTGTTTCAGGGCAGCACTCTCAATTTGAAATTGGTCTACCTTCAGCGCCTCGAGATGGCCTTGAATCGCTGAATGAAGTTGACCCATTTGCCGGCTGAATTTGCCGGATTCAGGGTTTTCGGGGGCACTCAGCATGTACACGCTGGGATTCAAGATACGAATGTTGCGAATAAGCAATTTTCTGTCGGCGTAAATGGACCATACTGAATGTAATGCTATATCTACCCGCTCAATGCTGATATCATACAGGGCCTCGTGTCTGCCGTTATCTGCTCGCCGTACGCTGTCCGGTAAAAGTCTGATGGCCTCAAGGCTGACCTTTTTATTCAGTAAGTTGAGGTGGATATCAGCATATCGGAATCGATACACCCCGCTGGTTTCTTTTTGCACCAGTTCATTCAAAATATTGGCCGCATAGTGTTTGCCCAGGTAAATGAGCCCCTGGCCAATTAAAAGACAGGCCAATAGCCCAAGCGCGACAGCAACGAAGCCTTTATGGTTTTTACCAGTGAGTTTTTTCAAATGGCCTAACACTTACCGAATATAGGTAAGGTCCATGAAATGCCGAAGCGCTATTTTTATTTTATAAATAACGGCTAATACACTTATTTCTGGCGTTTCTCATAAAGCCCATTTTATTCTGTTTCGTGCGCTCCCGGCTCTGCAGCTTTTATTTATATCGAAAGTTCCGGGCAATGATCACTCCGGACGAGGTAAACGCAGCCCGGCCGCAAGCATTGATGGCACTGCTTCTGTTTTTCGAGTGTAATTAAAAAATCCACTCGGGCGAGCCCGGTGGATTTTTACGTAGGTTCTTGCGAAACCTCAAGGCTGCGCAATGTGGAGCCGGAGGGATTCGAACCCTCGTCCAGCAAAGGAAACCTGTGCATTTTCTACATGTTTAGTAGCTGTTGATTGTCGGGTTTGGGTTGGTCAGTTACACACCAAAACCAAACCGTATTTGCGATTGGCTTACTCCTGCATCACAACTCTGCAGGCAGCAGGTCTGCATTTCGATGTTTCAACAAGACGGCAGACCAAAATCCTGAGGAAACACTAGCACATCCTAAGTTATTAGGCAGCTAGGGCGTAATTGTTTTCGCCATTTAAAAAAGGTTATACATTTTCTTTAACGGGTATCACATACAAAAACCCGACATGCTAATACACGACCTACACTTTCTGTCAATTCCGGTCGGCCCCATTTTTCAAAGAACTTTCAGCTAACGAAGTGCAAACATAATGCCTTTTGATGGGAGAACGACAGATCGTCAGGGGTTACCTTTTTGGCGCATCTCTTCCTGACGAATGGGCATTACGTCGATGATTATAAAGAGTTGACGGCAATCGACCAAACGAGAAGCCCGCCATTTTACGCCACCGTCCAAACCAATAAGGACAATCTCAAATGAAGCTTTTGCCGCGTATTTATTGTAATCTTTACTGGCCACCACTTGGTTAACGGTAGAATTCCGGGTGACCCCGGGGGTTACCACAAACGTTTCGATTTTGCGTGTGTCCACACCTTCCTGACAGGATTGGAGGATGGCCAGTGTCTCGTTGATTTGTCTGGCCTGTTCGTTTGGCGCCACCAGCAAGAAGACACGCTTTGTCCATTTTAATTTTTCGATGGGTGCGTCTTGACCTTGGGCTGTCAGAGAAATAAAAATCAGGGGTAACAGCCTTAATGTGTAGTGCCACATAATTGTGAGAGGCCCGGCTTTATGGTCACAAATTGTTGTTATCTACCTCGCGTATGTATTGGATCAAGCCCGGAAAGAAAGTTTCCTGGTCGTCGTACTGGGAAAAATGCCCGCCGGAACACAATAAAAAGCGTCCGTTTGGGAATTCTTTCGACATCCATTCCATATGTTCGGGGTTCATGGTATCATGTTGCGCGCCAATGACGAGCGTAGGTGTTTTTATTTCCTTCAAGCGGTCCTTGATGTCCCAATCTTTAAGGGTGGCGTCACCGGTTATCCCAAACTCACTGTATCCCTGCATGTAGACATATACCTTGGGGTTCAGGTGTTTGAACGTTCTGTTAATACTTTCCGGCCATTTTTCCAGGGGCATCCTAAGCACATGTTGAGGGTAAAAATGTTCCATCAATAATTTCTCATACTGCGGATTGCTAAAATCATTGTTGGCCTCTATTGCTTTAATATTTTTCAACACTCCAGCAGGCAACTGCGGAGCTAAAACCTCCTCAGCATAGGTGTTGTATTCGGGAATGCTGGACATCATATTGGAGATGATCAGTCCTTTTAAGTTATCCTGATACTTTAAGGCATATTCCATGGCCAGGATGCCTCCCCAGGATTGCCCAAATAAATAAAAATTTGAGGCATCTAACCCCAGTGCTTTTCGCACTTGCTCTACTTCTTCCACAAATCTATCGGTGGTCCAAAGGGAAGTATCCGAGGGTTGGTCACTGTAATAGGAACCCAGTTGGTCGTAGTAGATGAACTCAATGCCTTCTTTGGGCAAGTAGCCCTCAAAGCTTTCGTACAACTCGTGTGAGGCACCGGGACCGCCATGCAACAAAAGCACACGCATTTTAGGATTATTTCCTACGCGTTTGGTCCATACATTGAAGGTGCCTTTTGGTGTTGTCACTGGGATTACCTGTATGCCTCCGGTAAATTGCTGGTCTGCATGGTAGCTGAAAAATTTATCCAACGCAATGGTGCGGTCATCGGTGGTATCTACATCTTTGGACTCTGTACAGCCGAACAACATGAGAGAGGAAAGGATAAAGACAGTCAGGTATTTCATGATTAGTGGATTTAATTTATGGTGAATAAAATTACTCAAAAATCCTGTTTCATGGCATTTAGTCGTTCTCCTTCCATCGATAGGAATTGCGTCATCGCGTCGGCCGTGAGGCAGGCATGAATGGGCAGGAAGGCCATGAGCGAGCCAATCCGGATTTCACGGAAAAGGTCGTCTGGCGCATGGACGATACCATGTTCCTGTGACAACCGACTTAAGTAGGTATCTTTTATTGGTGCTCCCCAGTTATTGCCGTTCCACACCACGGCCTGTCCATAGGTGCGATGACCATTTTCCTCTATAAAATCTTTAGAGAAATGAACACCACCCCCGTAGACCACCAATTCGTTTCTTTCCGGATGTAGGGCCACCACCGGACATACCATGGCCAAGGCAATTTCGTTAGTTTCACAAGAGCCTATCTGGTGCTGCATCCAATCGTAAAATACCAGATTACCAGGTCGCCATTCATCCACACCTTTTATAATGTGCATTTGACTGGCCGAGGGGGTATCACCGTAAGACAATTGGATAGATGGGTATTTCGTAGCGAGTCTATGCTTGAGGGTTAATACCTGCGCATGTGCGGCCTCATGAATGGAGCTAATTTCATCGCCACCACGTGCCCGATAAGTATGTCCGGCATGTGCCAACAATCCTCGAAAATGTAATTTTTTTGTTACACTCAATGCCTCTGCGAGGGTGCACACCCCATCGAAGTCTTTGCTGGAAACGCCGGTTCTATGGGTGCCTACATCAATCTTGATCCACGCATTTACCGGATGCTGAAGATTCGTTTGTAAGAAATGAACCGACTCTATGGACTCCACCAGCAGGCCCAATCTTACCTGCCTGGCAAGAACATTGATTTCGTCGATTTCCAGCCAGTTGACAGGGAAAGCGATGGTAATGTCCTGCCAGTTGTCACGTGCAAAATAGGTCGCCATCCTTACGGAAGATACCGTTATTGAAGAGATGCCTTCTTCCCGAAATATTTTACCAATTTGAATGGATTGGTGGGTTTTAAAATGGGGGCGGAAGGTGGCGTCGTGCTGTAGCGTCTTGTTTTTAATTTTTCGAATATTCCTTCTACACTGGTCCAGGTTAACGAGCAGTGTGGGTGTCTTGATTTGTAAATTATTCATGGATCAGCTTTTGATAATCCAGGATACTTTGCTGGATAATTTTCTGTGCCACTTCTGCATTTTGGAAATCTTCCACCTCTACCGTTTTATTTTCCAGCTTTTTATAGTCCTCAAAAAAATTCTTTAGTTCACGAAAGAAGTGTTCCGGTAACTGATCAATATCTTCAAGATGGTTGACGCTCATATCATTGGCGGCCACCGCAATAATTTTGTCGTCCATCTCGCCGTCGTCCAACATGCGCATGGCTCCAACTACTTTGGCTTCCACCAGGCATAGTGGGACCACTTCTATTTGGGAGAGAATGAGTATATCCAGGGGGTCGCGGTCTTCACAGTAGGTACGTGGAATGAATCCGTAATTGGCCGGGTAGTACATGGAGGCGTACAATACCCGATCCATTTTGAGCAGACCCGAGTGCTTATCCAGTTCATATTTGGCGCGTGTATTTTTGGGTATTTCTATAATTCCATTCACAAATCTGGGAGCCTGATCACCAATGGAAACCTTATGCCATGGATTGTTAATGTCTATTTCCATAGTACCGTTGTTTATTGCTAAGGTAATCTGTTCAACGATCTAGCCAGGCTTTAAAAGACTTCACCCGATCTCGACTGACGATCAGTGGATCTTCAGGTTTCACCAGGGGCTCGATCAGCAATCGGGCGTTGAAATAATTTTCAATGGTCTCAATGCCCTTGGCACTGATGATGCATTTCCTATTGATACGAAAAAACAAGTGCGGATCAATCTGCTTTTGCAAATCATCGAGGGATACATCTAATATCCATTTCTTGCCTTTCTTTTCTACCAGGTAACAAATACCATTTTGGCTTATGAAGTAGCCTATCTCATCGACGGGTATGGATTTTAACTGGTTTCTCCTTTTGACGAGAAAATTTTGTTTATAACCTCCGTAAATGATGGCTTCCCGTAATTGATGCCATTTATTTTCCTGGTCATCGAAACGTAACATCCGCTCAAATTTGGTCAGGGCCCGATCAAGGTCTTCACGTTTGATGGGCTTGAGTAGGTAATCAATGCTGTTGTATTTAAAGGCTTCCAGGGTATGTTGATCGTAGGCGGTCGTAAAGATCACAAATGGAAATGGGTCTATCTGACTCAGTATATCGAATGCATTACCGTCTCCCAGTTCGATATCCATGAATATCAGATCTAATGGCTCACTTTCATGAAACCAGCGGAGGGTTTCCTGAACGGAATTCAATGATTCCAATACCTGAATTCTCGGGAAACCTTTGAGTAGCGTTTGTAAGCGTTCGGCAGATAAGGGTTCATCCTCTATGATCAGTGCCTTTCTCATACGGCAGCCAGTGGAAGTTTCACAATGAAGCGATCCCGCAAATCCAGTACAATTAACTCCTTCTTTACCGAGAGCATGATCCGGTGGGCGAGGTTTTCCAATCCGATTTTTGTAGACGCAACCTTTGTCGGTTTGGGGTGTTTGACATTTTCTACCACCAGGTAGCCGTTGTCATCCTGCGCGATCAGTATTTCCAAAGGTTTATCTTGGGTGAAGGCGTTGTGCTTAATGGCATTTTCGACCAAAATTTGCAAAGAAAGTGGCGGTATGGCTTTTATGGATCGGATGTCAGGGGGTAAATGGTAGTGGATGCGGACACCTTCCTTATATCGAATACCTACCAGAAACAGGTAATCGTCAATAAAATTTAGTTCTTGTTCTAATGATACCAGCGGTTTTTTATCATGGGTTAGAATGTATCGGTAGATGTCTGAAAGTTTTTCAATGAAGGCCACTGCCAGTTTTTGGTCCTTTTCGACCAAAGATGCCAGTACACTGAAGTTGTTGAATAGAAAATGCGGATTTACCTGGCTTTTTAATTCTTCAAATTCTGCCCGTACAAGTGCATTTTGAATGGCTTCTTTCTCTTGTGCCTGTCGAATGGCATTGCGTATATAAATCCCGATAATTTCTACCAGCACGATTACAATGGAAACAAAGATGGCCGTGACGGTGTCTACCACAGTGCTTTCACCATCGTCAGGTATTTTTAAAAACTCATGATAGAACCATGTCAACGTAATTGCCAAGGGGATTTCAATGAGCATGGTCCAGATAAATACCCTTATAAAATCTGTAGTATTTGCTTCTCGCAATCGACTTCGACCCAGGGTACCAGTTAACCAGGCGGTAAATTCCCAGCACAGCATGATGGCGAGAAAAGTGTAGGTGGCGGCCCGTGTGTCCTGGCCGTGCCAGTAAAAGAAATCCTGCGTCCCGGAATGAGTGACTCGAAAGAAAAAGTAAAAGAAAATGGAGACCAGCGAGCGGGCAAGATAGGTTTGGGCTAAGGAAGTGAAGCGCACAGCGATAGGATTAATTGATATCTAAAGTTAGCCCACCAGGCATTACTCGTCGGGTAGCGAATAAACCAAAGATTCTGAGAAAAAGGCTTCATCATCCATGGTCACCCGTTTATCTGCATCTACGACCAATTTCCAACTTCCATCAATTTGTTTCAATAAGACCTGGAAATAACCATAACCATCCACCACAAATACATCCTGACCCGCTTTCCGTGAACTTAACCGATAATGACCTGTCTGATGGACGATTTGCCGTCCGGCGTCTATCGCAGATGTGGCAATGGAAAACGCTATTCGCAGGCTGGAGCGATTTTCTTTTAGCGTTTCGAGGTAATCTCCAAAAGTGTCTAGATAGTGCAATCCCTGATCTATTCTATTGTTATCTATGGTGATTCTCAAGATGTCAGGTGCGTGGATAGATTTTAATTGGGCCGCATCAAGCGTATGGTAAGCTTGCATAAAAGGATACCATACATCCTGCGCCACTTGATCCAATAGCTCATCGCTGACGGTTTGGTCAGTTATCTGGCCATGGATCGCACCGCTTAGAAAAACCAACCACACGAAGCAAAACTTTTGAGGCATGACAAAGTTTTTTTCAAGGTAAGCGAAATTCATCACTCAGAGATTTGCATTTGCACCAAAACCAAAAAATAAACCCACGCAACATGCACGAGGGCTTTATGATGAAGAGTTGGCTGTGGCTAGTCTGCCATTTTGCTGTCAGCGACCACTAGGGTTACAGTGGCTCCAGTTACTTGGTGGAAACTATTTCCATTACTGCTGATCACAAATGTGTAGCTACCGGGTGCCACGTTTTCACCAGACAGACTTACTGTGTATTGATCTTTTGCTGTTTCTTTCACCACCGTATCAATGCCACGGTTTCCGGAAACACGCGGTACGTCGAACCGGGCTTTTCGGGCGCGTGAAGATCTTAGCAGTTCTACATCGAAACTGACAGCTACCTGTCCGGATGGAGATTCAAGAGTGGGCTCATCGATGACAAGCTTGGCGCCTTTGTTGGGTATTTCTTGTGCCTGGATATACCACGTAGAAAAAACAAAAAAGGTCAGGAATAGGATTTTTTTCATAAAATTATTTTCTGTCTTTTCTAACGCACAAATGGGTACTGATTGAATACAAAATGTCTGTAGCGTAAAATAAGTACCATGAACCGGTTCATCTGCCCCTTGAATGGTATGTCGGGTATGGATCAATTTTATTCAATCTTCGGGCAGTTGGGCATTATGCGACAACTACGTCGGGGCGAGCGAGGCTATTTGAATGAAAATTGGGAAAGACCAGAAGGAGGTTGCCTGGGATGAATGAGCGTGTGATTTCTTTATGTGGATGAAACATTTGGCTGAGATAGAAAAATGAAAAGACCGTCGAGGCGCTTACGATGTGGTAGTAAATAGGTTTACAAAAAGCGAGGGTGAAAAGTAGGATAAGAAGTGTGTGAAAAATACATGGACGCGGGTGTCACTACGAAAAATTGAGTTTTTAGAAGTTGAGGTGAAAACTGGATGTAGCCCTTGGTTTTTTTACTTATCCGCGACCCAGGCCCTCACACCATCATTTCAGGGACCTCTGGTGGAATGGTAAGGCGACCGGCGGTAGCTTTACGAATTTCCTCTACACTTACGCCGGGGGCACGTTCCACCAAATGAAAGCCGTCTTCTTTTATTTCTATAAAAGCCAAATTGGAAACAATTTTATTTACACATCTCACTCCGGTAATGGGCAGGGTACACTCAGGTAAGAGCTTCGATTCGGCTGCGTGATTCGTATGCATCATGGCCACGATAATGTTTTCTGCCGAGGCCACGAGGTCCATGGCTCCACCCATTCCTTTGACCATCTTTCCGGGTATTTTCCAATTAGCGATGTCGCCTTTTTCGGAAACCTCCATGGCACCTAGCACAGTAAGCTGCACGTGCTGGCCACGGATCATGGCAAAAGAGGTGGCTGAATCAAAAATGGAGGCCCCTGGTTGGGTGGTGACCGTTTGCTTACCAGCATTAATCAAATCTGCATCAACTTCATGTGCATATGGGAAACGCCCCATGCCCAATAGTCCGTTTTCTGACTGGAGCTCGACTTCAATATCATCGGGTATATAATTAGCTACCAAAGTAGGAATACCAATCCCCAAATTGATGTACCATCCATCCCGTAGTTCCCTGGCAATTCGCCGGGCTATTCCGTTTTTATCTAACATGTCTCAAGGTACTAATTTTCATGGGCCAATAGCTGGGTTTCCGCTGTACAAGATAGCTTTCGTACAGATGTCATTTTAAGATCAATCAAACGATTTTCCAGAATAATATTCTACTTTCTGCACCCGTTGACCATGGGTGTAGTTGAACAAAAATATGCAGCATCATGTCTATTTACCCTTCAGCTGTAATAGTCCTTTGCTCAATTCTTTTTTCATAGTTGTTGCCTTGAAAAATACGCTGTACGAAAATGCCGGGTGTGTGAATAAAATTGGGGTCCAATTCTCCTGGTGCCACGAGCTCTTCCACTTCTGCGATGGTCACTTTTCCAGCCATTGCCATGACAGGGTTAAAATTCCGGGCGGTGCCTTTATAAATCAGGTTACCGGCGGTGTCTCCTTTCCAGGCCTTCACTATGGCAAAGTCGGCGGTCAGGGCGTGCTCTAAAATGTGTGGTTTGCCGTTAAACTCCCGCACCTCTTTGCCTTCACCCACTTCGGTACCATAACCGGCAGGGGTAAAAAAAGCGGGAATACCGGCGCCACCGGCGCGGCAACGCTCAGCCAGAGAACCTTGGGGGATGAGATCTACCTCCAATTCTCCATTTAGCATTAAGCGTTCGAAAGTGGCATTTTCCCCCACGTAGGATGCGATCATTTTGCTGATCTGCTTTTTTTGAAGCAATAAGCCGAGGCCGAAATCGTCCACACCCGCATTGTTTGAAATGCATGTCAGCCCCTTTACTCCAGAGGCCTCGAGGGCGGCAATGCATTTTTCGGGTATTCCACATAAGCCAAATCCGCCCAGCATCAAGGTCATGTGGTCACGGATGCCCTGAATGGCTTCGTTGGCGTCTTTAACTACTTTGTTCATTTGTTCATTTTTCAATCCATGGAGCCCC
The DNA here is from genome assembly GCA_964403075.1 of uncultured Roseivirgaceae bacterium. Classification (GTDB taxonomy): domain Bacteria; phylum Bacteroidota; class Bacteroidia; order Cytophagales; family Cyclobacteriaceae; genus CAYOEV01. The sequence goes on from CAYOEV010000004.1 coordinate 118,283, forward strand.
ACTTGCCTGCAGTTGCATGATAAGTGTGGTCATTTGCGTTTCCACTTTCGTCAATCCATCACCAATTTCTTCTAATTCCTTAGTGAGTAAATCTGCGACCGCTAAATGTGTGCCCGTGGGTCCGTAGGTAGAGTTGCTGACCCCCCGACTTAAGGCATTGAGCCGCTCTGCTGGCGTGGGTCGGGTCTTTTCGCCCAATGATTGCTTACTTTTCATTCCATTCATCCGTTCGCTTAGATCTAGCAGATTATCCCGTAGTTCCTGAACGCGTCCGCTAAAAGTCCCCGGTGCAGACTCTACATGATGCAGTGCTTTGTCTATGGCTTCCATGCTACCCATTGACCGGGTGAGTCGTGTACTCAGGGCGCCATGAGCCGAGACCAAATCTTCGTACCGGCGCCAAAATTTCTGCAGTTGCTGGTCATCTGCTCCTTCCAGTGCCCCTTCCCGCAATCGCTCCACTTCAAAAGTAACCGGTCCTGCAAGTTTGGCTACCTTTCCTTCGACCTGTTGGTAAAGCGTGGCCGAATAACTACCCGGTACCGCAAGCAGACCCGCCTCATCGGCACCCTTGCCTTCGTTGTCGATTGGCTGCGGCGAAGGGTAGCGAAGGTCCCAGGCCACCCGGTGAAACCCTTTTTCTGTCGGGCCGCTGATGCGGCGAATCACCTTCCCTTCGGCATTGGCCATGGCTAGCCATACGATGGGATCTTTTTCGTTTGCTTCGGCTTCAACAGCCTCCCAACCGGGAAAGCGTGCGTTGCCCGATTTTTCTTTTTCCTGTCGCAATTCCTTCTTTGTTTGCAGTCCGTCCTTCAAATAATAAGTCAGCACGGCACCAAAAGGTGGATTGTCTGCGACGAAATATTGATCGCCCTGTGAGCCCTTTTTGGATGAAAAATTCAGTAAAGGTCTGGGAATGTACCACCAGGCGTTACGTGTGTTGAACAAGGAAGCCGGTTGCTGAAGTGTGGATGCCTGCACGTCACGAAGGAAGGAGTAATCGTCCAGTATGTAAAAACCACGACCAAAGGATGCCGCGACCAAATCGTTTTCTCTACGCTGAATCGCCAGGTCTCGGAAACTAATGGTTGGCACATCCTTTTTAATTTGATGCCACTGCCCGCCTCCATTAAGTGTAAAGTACAAACCAAATTCTGTAGCAAGAAACAGCAGGTCTTTCCGTTCGTGGTCCTGAACCAGACGCCAGACGAGCGTCTTGGTGGGCAGATTACCTTTAATGGCACTCCAGCTGCGTCCTTTATCGGTGCTTTTATACACGTAGGGTTGGTAATCACCATATTTATGATTGTCCAGACACACATACACCGTGTTTTCATCAAACAGGTCAGCTTTGATGTCATTCACAAAGGCCGTAGGAGGTACATCCGGCATGGATCCCACCTCAATTTTTCTCCAGCTTTGGCCGTCGTTTTCGCTAACCTGAATCAGACCATCGTCTGTGCCTATGTACAAAAGACCGGCCTTTTTTGGTGATTCGGCTATCGAAGTAATGGTATTGTAGTTGGACATGGCCAGCACATCCCAGGCGGCATCCCAGCTATATTGCGCCTGACCCATGATGGGAAGCGCCAGTCGCTCCTGGTCCCTGGTCAGATCATCAGAGAGTGCCGTCCAGTTGTCTCCTCGATCCTCTGATTTCCAAAGACGTTGAGAGGCAAAATACAAACGTGTAGGTTTGTGAGGGCTCACCAGAATGGGGGCATCCCAGTTGAAGCGTTCATAATCTTCTCCTGGTCCTGGCTGAGGCTGAATGTCGATGACCTCGCCCGTCGTCAAATCAATGCGCGACAGGTTTCCTTGCTGCCGCTCACCATACATGATGGCTGGGTTACCTGGTTCTGTTGCGGGCTGGTGACCGTCCCAATTCAATACAATCTTCCAATCGGCGTTTTGAATGCCATGCACGTTGTCTGTTCTGGATGGCCCGCCCTGGGTGCTATTGTCCTGGGTGCCACCATACAGATTGTAAAAAGGTTTAGTGTCGTCTACTGCCAGTTTGTAGAATTGGGTAACAGGCAGGTTGGTGACGTATCGCCAGCTTTTGGTCAGGTCATAACTCTCATAAAGTCCACCATCTGTACCGACTAACACGTAGTTGGGGTCGGTTTTACTGAAATTGACCGAATGCTCGTCTCCATGTTTACTTTCGTTGTTCATTCGGTAAAAGGTTTTGCCATGGTCGTCCGAGATCAACATGGTGTTGTCTACGAGATAAAGCCGGCCTTCCTGATGAGGAGAGGCATACAATTCCTGGTAATAATGCGGACCCGTGGCTCCGGCAACGGCAGCTGATTGTTTGGCCCAGGATCCGCCGGCATCGTCTGACATAAAAACTCCCCCGGTTCTACGGTTCAGTTCGATGGCCGCATATATTCTGTCGGGATTTTGTGGAGAGATGGCTAGACCAATTTTTCCCATCTCTTCCTTTGGCAGACCTGTCAGGAGCTGGGTCCAGGTTTGTCCACCATCATAGCTTTTATGGATACCACTGCCTGGGCCACCGCCCATGTAGGCAGCTACCGTTCGATGACGCTGCCAGGTCGCGGCGTATACGATGTCTGGATTTCGAGGATCGTATGCAATGTCTGTGACCCCAACCCATTCGTTGTTGCCCAGTGTTTTTGTCCAACTTTTGCCACCGTCTGTAGACCGGTAAAAGCCCCGGTCTCCACCCTTAGACCAAAGTGGTCCTTGCGCGGCCACCCAGATGGTATTGGGATTTACGGGGTGAATAATGATTTTGGATACGTGCTCAGAATTTGGTAAACCCATGTTGGTCCATGTTTGTCCACCATCCCGGCTTCGGTACACACCATCTCCAAAGCTCATGTGTCTGCCGCCAACATTCTCGCCAGTACCTACCCAGACTTCTTCCGGCCTGTGAGGGTTGATCGCCACACAGCCAATGGAGTAGACCGATTGGTCGTCGAATAGAGGCTCCCAGATGGTACCTCGGTTCACGGTTTTCCATACGCCTCCCGAGGCGACACCTACATACCATATGGATTCATTGGTTGGATGAATGGCCACATCCGCGATACGCCCTGACATGAAGGCTGGTCCGATGTTACGCATGCCCAAGTTACTGAAGGCACCATTTTTGGGAGGGGGTGTGGACGAATTGGAAGATCGCTTTCGTTGCGCGGATGCATCCAGGCAGCTGAGTAGCAAAATACCTAGAAAAATGCCGGAGTATCGAAGATTCATGTGGTTTACGTTTTTGGTAAGATCGAAAATAATTCATTTTCGCTTAATGGTTCGTTGAAGTAGGAATCAATCATCTGAATCTTAATGTTTCCAACTTTGGGTTGAAAGTAAACGCTTAGCTAAATGAAGTATGGGTTATTAATTCTAGTATCGTTTTGTGCATCTTTATCCATTGCACAAGAACCACCTAAAAACATCATTTTAATGATTGGAGACGGCATGGGGTTGCAGCAAATTAGTGCGGCCATGTACCAATCTGATCACCAATTGAACCTCGAGCGATTTCAGCATATTGGTATCATCAAGACAAATTCGGCTAAGGAAAAGGTAACTGATAGTGCTGCCGGTGCCACAGCTTTCGCATCCGGCGTTAAGACTTACAATGGTGCCGTTGGCCTTGATGTAGATGGGGAGCCTGTGCCCACGGTTTTGGAATATGTGGAGGATTTGGGGTGGGCTACTGGAGTTATCGCCACTTCATCTGTCACGCATGCCACACCGGCCTGTTTTTATGCGCACCAGCCAGTCCGAAAAATGGAGGAGGAGATTGCGCTGGATTTGGTGCGCGCTGAGGTGGACTTCATCGCCGGAGGGGGTTTACAGTTTTTTCAAAAAAGAGCGGATGGGCAGGATCTCCTGGCCACATTTAAAAATAACGGCTATCAGGTGTCTACAGCCGCTGACGAAACTTTTGAAAAAGTAAAGAAACAATTTATCTATCTGGGTGCGGACAAAGGGATGGATCCGGTATTGAAAGGGCGTGGAGATTTTCTTCCCAAGGCTACCGTCGCGGCGCTGGATCAGCTATCTAAAAATCGAAAAGGTTTTTTCCTAATGGTGGAAGGATCTCAAATTGACTGGGGTGGACATGCCAATGACCTGGACTATGTGACCTCCGAGTTGTATGATTTTGACCGAACGATAGGAAAGGTCTTGGATTGGGCCGCGGCCGATGGCGAGACCCTGGTCATTGTAACGGCAGACCACGAGACGGGCGGATTGACATTGCCGGGCACTAAAAATTACGAGGAAATCAAATACGAGTTTTCGACAGGAGGACATACTGCTTCGATGGTTCCGGTATTTGCCTTTGGTCCGGGGGCCGAAGCCTTCCAGGGAATTTATGAAAATACGGGCATCTACAAAAAAATACGGGCATCCATTGGCGGTGATGGACAGTTGAAATAGTTTTTTTTCACTAGCTTTATTTTACAATTGTAAAGTTTGCGTTTTTTTCTCACCACCTTCTTTTCATGGTTATTATTTTCCTTAATCTGCCAGGGTCAGGGTTGGTCTGTGGAAGAGAATTTAGCATCCAAAGAAGAAATTACGCGCTTTGTGCGCATGTATTGGGACGACGCAGACTCGCTGGATTTTGAGCAGGCCAAGGATTCACTTTCTAAAAGACCCGAGGGGCTAATTGTAGATTGGAACAAAGGTTATGGTATTTACTGGGTAGCCCTTACCGTTCAGAATCCAACCTCCCATGCCGTTTCTTTCTACCTGAATGCCCCACATTCCTATTACCGTAAAGAATATGTGCTAGTCAATGAGGAAGGTCGGGAAATTCCGGGTGCTTTCCCATTGCCTTTGGTGTTGCTGGAGTCCCATGCACTTCGTAAGGTGTATCCCATTCACTTGAATCCGGGGGAGCAACGGACGGTTTTTGGCCGAATAACGGATATAGGTATGCTACCGGATGCGTTTCACGTGTATGCACTGGATAAGGAAGAAGTAGAATGGTTGGACCGCACCACCATGATCCTGATGGCCATCTTACTGGGGGCCCTGTCTACTTTGATCCTGTATACCTTCTCTATTTACTGGTACACCGATGACATTTCTTACGGTTACTACCTGATGTTCACCCTAAGTATTGTGCTATATGTGGTGGCCATGGAAGATTACTTTAATCGAATTTTCCCAGAGTGGCCGATTCTGGATACCATAACCATCATGAATAATTTCAGCATTGCAGGCATTTGGTATTTCGGCTTGAAGTTTGCGCAATCTTTCAATGATTCCTATCGTCACCTGCGATCCAATACTTACTTCGATGCGCAGATTTGGCCCATTCTCATTTTACTCCTGTTGGGGGCACACACCCATTTGGCCATTCACATGGGGTGGTCTTTTCGTTTACCGTTAGGTGTTATAAATACGTTATTTAATCTCTATTCTCTACTCCATTTTTTCAATATGCTTTGGGTGGGCGTGGCGGTCTACCGTGTCACCAAAAACGTGGATAGCTATAGATTCCTACTGATCCAAGGCTTTTTGTTGTTGGTGGTTGTCTTATACATATTACCGACGCCGTTCATGGGTCTGTTTGAAGGGAATTTTTGGACCAAAACTCTGAATAGGGTAGGTATCGTATTACAGATGATCTTTTTTGCAGTAGCACTTGCCAACAGGATCAATAGGCTGAAGCAGGAGCGTGAAATGGTGTTGGAGGAAAATGTGAAGCTGGTAAAGGAACAAAATGAAAAATTGGAAGAAAACATCCGCCTACGCACCCGACGTCTGCAGTACCAGCATGACCAGCTCAATCAGAAAAATATGGAGTTGGAGTCTGCGCTGAATAGACTGGAAAAAACCAAAAACCGATTTGTTCAGGTAGAAAAGATGGCCTCTTTGGGTGTGTTGACTGCGGGTATCGGCCATGAGATAAACAATCCGCTCAATTTTATTGAACACGGCACCAATGAACTGAAAAATAAGGCGAAGAAGAGCGGAATCATGGCTTACCAAGACATGCAACCATTTTTTCAAATTATCCAGGAGGGCATCCATCGGGTAAATAACATTGTAAAGAGTCTCTCTCATTTCAGTCGAACCAAAAGCGCCAAAGAGGAGCTTTTCGATGTTCGTGAAGTAATCGACAACTGTCTCACGATTCTTCATAACAGGTATAAACAAAAAGTCGACTTGATTAAGGATTTTGATGAAGTCCCCTTGATGGTAAAAGGCTCAGAGGGTCGTTTACATCAGGCTTTTTTAAATATTTTGGCGAATGCAGAACAGGCCATTGAGGCACGCGGAGAAGTGAAGATTCGCGCCCGTCGCCAGGATGGTCTTGTGGAAGTAGCCATACAGGATTCAGGAATGGGCATCGATGCGGAGCACCTGTCACGGATACAAGATCCTTTTTTTACCACGAAGCCTCCCGGGGTGGGTACGGGGCTTGGGCTATACATTACCAGCTCGGTGATAGAGGAGCACAACGGTCAGATTGAATTCAATTCTCAACTGGGACAAGGAACCACAGTGATCGTCACGCTGCCTGCCCAGATTATGGAAGGAACACCCACCTAGCATTCAGCTTATGACCAAAATCCGCTTGATTAAAATCAAATGCGCCGTACCCGACGAAAGTGATAAGGATGAAATGTATCTGAAATACGGGGACAAGCAGATTTGGCCAACAGCGCATCGCTTTTTCCGGATGGATGTAGATGACGAGGTAAAAATAAATCTGGAGCTTCAAGTGGCCCTGGGTTGGGTGGCCATTGAATTGTGGGATTTTGATTATTTATCGGCCAACGACCATTTGGGGACCTTCAATTTCAAAGTAGATACCGAGATCGGTAAATATTCCTGTTCGATGGAACCGAATACTGCCAAAACCCGGCGCGCCAGTTACTATTTGGAGTGGGAGATTGTGTAGACACCAGTGGCATTTAACAGTTTTTACGGATGTGTCGCAGCAATTGCTCTGTCCTGACCAGGGTTGATGGTTGTTGAATCACGCCGTTCATTGTCAGTCGAAAGTTTCACTTTTGCTGTCAACACTTTCGTGTCTAAACAAAAGAACAAGCCGCGATCTTGGGAGGACGCGCGGCTTTATTCTAAAACTCCAACCTAACCTTAAAACTGAATACAATACAGGTAGTCTGGGAAAAACCCTATCTGGTCTACAAGATTTAATTCATCGATGACTCTTTTGTAACGATGAATGAATTCTGACGATATGTGACGTTTTGAGGTCGATGTAGAATGGGGAAATACTTTCTGTTAAGCGCTGTTGACGTGCACAAAAAATTTAACTCTCCCACCGGACATAGTTGCTCCATCTTTCACAAATGGAAGTCAACCGTTCGTCAGAACGAGGGGTTGAAAAATCAGCACATCCATACCAAGTTTGAAGTGTTGCGAAACCAGATGAGCCCATATTCTTTACTCAATTCGCTGAATACGCTTACCACGCTGCCTGCTGATACATCGATAGACGCAATGCATCGCCTTACCTAAGAGAATGTTGTTTATAGTCCCCAAACCCCGGTCTACAGACGATGTGGAGTAAGGGACTAAAGTCCTGCAGAACATTGGCAGCACTTACTTTTTAACATCTTTATCAAACAGAGTTTAGAACTGTATTTTGTAAAGGACGTCGGGAAAGAATCCAATTTGATCTACGGTGTTGATCTCGTCCGTCACTTCGTTGTATCGACGCACAAATTCGTTGGAGCGATTCGTTATATTCTGGAGGTCGATATAGAATTGGTGCGAAATGTTCTTTCTGGCACCGTTGATCCTGACCCCAAACTTTACATCCCAGCGGAAGTACTCTCCATAGCGCTGGCTAAAGGCCTGGTCGTCAAATCGTATTTCTCTTCCGGTATTGGCCCGAGTTGCATCCAGGTCTACCGGAGTAAAAGGCTTGCCACCTGAAGTCGTAAGTCGGGTATCAAAGGTCCAGGCATTTTTTTGCCCTTTGCCAAATTTCCATTCCTTACCGAAAAGCACGTTGCCCACGTAGCGGTTGTTAAAAGCGGTGCTTCGGTCGATTCCGTCACTGCCCTTATATCGACTGTTGAAGATGGAGCCGGTAAGCAACACATAGTAATTGTTGCTAAAAAATTTCTCCACGGTAAGTTCTACCCCTAAATTGGAGCCGGTGCCCTCATTCACAAGCTCACCTTCCGGTTCAGTAAACACAAAGTTTGCGCCATCGTTGAGTACCGAATAGCTGCTTGGCGCAAGTTCAACGGGTACGTCCAACAACGCCTGGTAATAGGCTTCGGCTTTGAGGCGCCAGTTGGGCCCGAAGGTTCGATCGTAGCCAACCACATAATGATGGCTTCGGTAGAAGTCCAGATCGTCGTTGATTCTTTCGTACACCCCGGGGGAGGTCTCCACAGCGAAGAACAGTACCGGTGCAGGGATGCTCTGGGCATGCAGGCCGTACGCCAAAGAGAGCCGCTGATTGGGTCGAAACTGATAGCTGATGGCTGCACGAGGCTCTAAAGTGGTACTCTCATTCAGCGACGAATGCTGGTTATGCACACCAAAGGTAGTGCTGAGGTCGTCTGTGAGCTTGTATTCTGCCTGTCCGTATAGTTGCAACAGGTTGTAGGTTTCGTCCACATCAACGAATGTAACGAAGAAATCGGGCACACCGTCGACGTTGTCGTCCGGGATGTTGGTCCGATTGTAGCGATCCCGGGTAAAAAATTTTGATTGGTAGATTTCGTTCAGGAAGCCCGTCCGGATCGTCCATCGGGAGTTGAGTTTTAAATTCAGCGTGCTGGTAAGGGTGTACCGGTTTTCGGTATTTTCCACTTCCGTAGCCCGATACTTCCCAACGACATTGCTGCTTACATCCCGCATCAGGTTGTCTTGCACATATTGGTTGTAGTAGGTTGCCCCGGCTACGGAGGTTTCAATAAAGGCGTTTTTACCCAATCGGGTCGTGTTGGTCAAACCGACCAGCCCCAACCCGCCATCAACAAAGGCATCCACATCCGGGTTGGAAAATAGATCATCTTTGTCAATTTCCTCTCCGAAGAAGTCAATACTGCTCAGCCCCACCATGCCGAATACATCAAAACGACCGAGTTTTTTAGTGCCCAGGCTTACCTTAAAGGCTGCGTCCTGATAGTAGGGGATGGCGCTGGTACCAGTGGCTGCCACAGAGGCGATGCCATATCGATAGGAGGCCAGGAAAGAGGAATTATTTTCCCTTCTGATCGGGCCTTCGGCCATGAATTCCAGTCCGGTTACCGCCATTTGCCCGGTGAACTCAAACTTGTCGGTATTTCCTTTGCGAAAGTTGATATCGAACACTGCGGCATTGGCATTTCCATATTCCGATGGAAAGGCACCGGTCAGGAAGTCGGAGGTACGGAGCATATTGGTGTTCAGGGCGTTAACGGGCCCGCCGGTAACGCCCAGGGTATTGAAATGGTTGGTAGTTGCCATGGGAATCCCCTCTACCCTCCACAACAGGCCGGTAGGGGAGTTGCCCCTTACCACAATGTCGTTTCGGGAGTCGTTCGGCGCACTTACCCCGGCAAAAGAAGTGGCCAGCCTCGACACGTCATTCCTGCCTCCGGAAAATCGAAGGGTTTGTTCGAGGTTGAAGGTGCGTGCACTTACCTTGGCCAGCTCGTTGATGGGCTGATCTTTATCTGCGTCGGGGGTTACCACCACCTCCTGCAGGGTTTCTACCGATTCTTCAAGCTGAATGTTCAGGATTACCTCCTTTCCGGCAGTAATCAGTACGTTCGGGATGGTCACCGATTTGTATCCAATGTATTGGACCAACAGGGTTTGCCTACCTACCGGTACGTTTTCCATTCGGAAATATCCGTTTACGTCTGTCACCGTACCAATCAGCGGCTCACTATCGATCACCTGCACGGTGGCTCCAATCAGCTCGAAGGCCGATTGCGCATCTACCACCCGACCCTTCACCGTCTGGGTCTGGGCCAGGGCATCGAACAAAATGAAGACTCCGAGCAACACGCCCAGGATCATCTTGAAAAGAAATGTTTTTAAGGATTCCGAATGTGTCATGATTTACTTTTTTAAGTACGCTTGATGGTTCGAATGTACGTGGTGCACGGAGGGACAGAAATGAAAAAAGGGGTAAGGCGAAAAACGGCATGAATCAATAGGGAAAATGGCGCCATGAAGCAGAATAGGCCCCCTAAAGCTTGTTTTTTGGCTTCACTCTCCACTTCGACGGTTTCAGGTCAGCTCTTTCCGGCTTCACCGCGTAACGCTGAACCTAAAGGGGGAAAAAGCCCTACATTTAGGGTATGAATGGCTGGAAAATCAAGGAAGTACATGTTCGCTGGCTGGGCATCCCTTTGGTGGCTTTGCTGGCCTACATCTTCATTCCCCATCCCGGCGATACGACGGCCCTGCAGAACTACCTGCTTTCCGTGCTGTTCACAACGGTGTACTGGAACGGTGCCGCTTTTATCTTTTTCTTCTTTCGACGCCAATTTCTGGAAATCCGCCAGACCGTGCGCCGGCTTATTTTTACTTTCCTCGGTCTGACCTTCTGGATGGCTTTTGGCGGAGTGCCTGTGAAATTGCTGCTGGGGCAGGATCTGGTGGGATGGAACGAACACCTATATTTCCTTCCGTTTAATATGATCATAGGAGCCATCATAGGTACGCTCTATGAGACGACCCATTTCTTCCATCAGTGGAAACATTCCATCCGACAGAATGAGGAGCTGAAAAACCAGCAGATACGCACCCAGTTTGAGGTCCTGCAGAACCAGATGAGCCCCCATTTTTTGTTCAACTCGCTCAATACGCTCACCACGTTGATCGCCGAAAACCAGGAGAAGGCCATAAGGTTCACCGAGAAGCTCTCGGAAGTGTACCGCTATATTTTGCACCACAAGAGCCGCGAATTGGTGCGACTGGATGAGGAACTGGCCTTTGCGCGCGCCTATTTCTACCTGCTACAGATGCGCTACCCGGACAATGTGAGCCTGGAGGTAGATGTAGATGCAAAGTATTTGAAGGAACATATTGCCCCCCTCACCCTTCAGATGTTGATCGAAAATGCTGTGAAACACAACGTGGTTTCAAAGGCGCATCCATTGTCCATTCAGATTTACGTCGACAATGGAGAGTCTATCGTGGTAAAAAACAACCTGCAGCGCAAGCCGGTGTTACCGCAGTCGACAAAAACCGGTCTGGAAAATATTCAGAAGCGCTATACCTACCTGGGCGATCGCCACATCGACGTGATCACCACGGCGTCTAACTTCATGGTGGCCATCCCGCTTATTCACCTGGTACCCGAGCAGCAGGCATTGGAGGAAGAAGAAAAGCTGGAAAAGAAAATCGGATGAGGGTCATCATCATAGAAGACGAAGCACCGGCGTTTCGGCGGCTCCAAAAACTACTTGAGGAGCACGACGAATCGATCGAAATCATTGAAGTGCTCGACAGTGTGGAAGACAGCGTTAAATGGCTACAAAACCACCAGCAGCCGGATCTGATCTTTTCGGATATCCAGTTGAGCGATGGCATCAGTTTTGAAATATACGAGCAGGTGAAGCTGTCGACCCCGGTCATTTTTACCACGGCTTTTGACGAATACATGCTCAAGGCCTTTCGGGTCAACAGCATCGACTACCTGCTCAAACCGATCAAGCCGGAAGAGCTACAGCAGGCCATCCAAAAATACCGCGACCTTTACGCACAGAATGCCCTGCCCCGGCAAGACTTGGGCGATCTTCTGCAGCAGGTACAGTTGAACGGTCAGCAGTACAAAAGTCGCTTTTTGGTTAAGCAGGGAGATCGGTTGCTGTCGGTAGAAACCGACCAGATTGCCTATTTCATGACCCGCCATGGGGTTGTACACCTCGTGACGAATGAGAACAAAAAATACCTGATGGATCAGTCGCTGGACGTTCTGATGTCTCAGCTCAATCCTCAAAGATTCTTCAGGGTCAATCGTCAGTTTATCGTGCATTTCCCTTCGATCGTTACAGTGCATCGCTACCACAAGGGCAAGCTTTTGGTAGATCTTAAACCCAAACCAATGGATGATTTGGTGGTGAGTGCAGAAAAGTCCAGTGAGTTGAAAGAGTGGCTGGATCACTAAAGGTCTGTTTCCCTTTTGTAAAAGGCAAAGCCTCCTTTTTCATAGAGCAGTTTCAGGTCGTCGAAAGGCTGGATGTGCCGCTTCTTGTGTCGCTGAATGACCACATACACGGGTTTGTCGATGTATCCCTGGAGCAGCCATTGTTCGTTCAGGCTTTTCGGGTCGGTCCAGGGTAGCTTTCTTGCATAAAAATGATCCGCATAGCTCTTGAATTTGTAAGTGAGTATGTAGACATCTTCTCCCTGCACAGATTTGTAAAAATCAATGGCCGGACCCTGGGTGTACCGCTCTACTTTAGGCACTACGAAAAAGGCGTACCATGACAAGGTAAAGCCGACCAGCAGGGCATTGAATGTTAGGCCATGCAGCAGTTGCTTTTTACGGTAAAACAAGTAGGTGACTACCAGCGCTAATAAAAAAATAACACCGCCGAGCCATTCCCAACCCAGCATAGGTACGTCGATAGAAAAGGCTAACTGTTCAAATTTGCCCCCGAGTGGGGGCATTAGCCAATCCTTTCGAATCAATAAAACCGGCAAGGCCGTTAGTGCAAGTCCGAAGATTGCACCAACGGTCAATAATGTAACGAGTACCCACTGGGGAGGTCGTTGGTTTTTCACGACCCAATCATACACCTGCAAGGTGGCCAGGAACGACAAAGGCAGGTAGGCCATGGAGGAATAATGTACAATTTTGGTGGTAACGATGGTAAACAGAATCATCACCACCCAGAAGAGCATACGCATCCATTGGGCGAACCGGATAGGCACTTCGTCGGGTGATTTATGCCGGATGAGTCGCGGTAGCGCAAAAATGGAAATGGGCACACAGCCAACGGCAACTACCACAAAGTGGTACAGGAGAAACTGCTGGTGGCCAGCTACCGGATTCAGGAAAAGATCGATTTGGTAACGGATGAAGGCTACCAAAAACCACGGTCCGGACACGACCAGATCGTACCCAAACCAGGCACCGGACACCAATAGCACCACAAGAGCAAAAAGGAAGACATGGTAAAGGCTGGCCACAGGTCTGAATCTTTTAAATATCCAGTAGGTCAGGAAAGTCAATAAAGGAATAAGTAAACCTACAGGACCCTTGGTGAGGACCGCCAAACCTGTAAACAAGCCGGCCAGTAGCGCATGTTTGGTCTGATTGATATTTTCTTCAATGACCCGGATCAGGAAGAACAGGCCTAAAAAAATAAAAAGATTGAAAACCGGATCGATGATGCCCGAACGAAAGTACACATGAGGCAGTAGGGAGCCGATGTACAGCAAAGCCCAGATCATCCCAAAGAGGGTATTGAAATACCGCTTTCCGATACGAAAAATGACCAGCAATGTACCAATGCCACATAAGGCATTGGGTAAACGGGCTGCAAATTCGTTAACTCCAAATGCATGCATGCTCAATGCCTGCATCCAAAAGAAAAGTGGCGGCTTTTCCCAGAAGCGCACATAGTTGATCATTACATGGAAGTAATCGCCCGTGACGATCATTTCTCGTGCACTTTCGGCAAAGTTGATTTCATCCCAGTCGAACAGATGCGTTTGACTCAGAAATGGCAAAAAGAAGAGCGCACCCAATGCGACCAGCAGCCATTCCTGGTATTTAAAATCTTTTCTGAATGGTATGATCAGCCAATCCATGCCCTTAATCCAACAAAGACCATTTGAAGCCCAACCGATGGAAGAAGTAGCGGATGGAAACGCCCAACACGCCAAATCCGTATTTCATGCTGCGCGTAAAGTTGATGCTGGAGGCTTCCTCGAAATATTTGGTCGGGCAGGTGATTTCTGCAATTTCAAAGCCTTTACCAAAAATCTGTGCGATGGCCTGGTTGTCGAAGATGAAGTCGTCGGAATTGCGCTCATAGCCAATGGCTTCCAGGCACCGTCGGGAGTAGGCGCGGTAGCCGGTATGGTACTCTGCCAGTTTTTGGTTCATCAGCAGGTTTTGGGTAAAGGTAAGAAACCGGTTGGCTACGTATTTGTAGAGGGGCATACCCCCTTTCAGCGCACCCTTGCCCAGGATGCGTGAGCCAAACACGACATCATAGAGGTCGTTGCCAATGATAGAGGTCATTGCTATGATGAGTTTTGGGGTGTATTGGTAATCCGGGTGCAACATAATCACGATGTCTGCTCCCAGCTCCAGGGCCTTGTTGTAACAGGTTTTTTGGTTACCCCCGTAGCCACGATTTTCCTCGTGTTTGATCACGTGTTTTATGCCGAGTTTTTTCGCAATCTCAATGGTTTCATCCGGACTGTTGTCATCTACCAATACCACATCATCCACGATGTCAAAAGGGATTTCGTGGTAGGTTTTTTCCAGGGTGGGCGCAGCCTTGTAGGCCGGAAGTACGACAACGACTTTTTGGTTGTTAAACACTTAGACAGGGTTTGCTTAAAAATAGTAAAGTTAGCGTGGTAAATGTATAAATAGGTAACTGGCGTAATGGCGTGTTTAGTTTTTTGCCTTCAGCATGCTGCCATTGAAAGTTCCGGCTGGCCCCTCCAACCAAACAGGCAGGCGTTTGGGATTTTAATATCCGATAAGTGGAAATTACGAGGTAAGAATGGGTCCCTTTTCTAATCTACTTCCCCTCTCACCAACTTTCCCTTCTTGATTACCGCACGTATTTTGGTAAGGTGTTCAATATTTTCCAGTGGGTTGGCTTTTACTAAGAGGAGGTCGCCCAGTTTCCCCACTTCCACTGAACCGTAACTATTCAGGTAATCAAAGAATTCCGGACCTCGGATCACCGAGCTTTGGAGGGCTTCTGCCGGGCTGAAACCGGCCGCCACCAGTTCCCTCAACTCACCGTGTAAAGCTTCGCCTGGATAAACAAATGAATTGTAAGGTCCGCAATCAGAACCCGCCAGGACGGGCACCCCGGCTTCTTTCATGCCTAAAACCATTTTTTGACTTTGGTTGAGCATGTCCATTCGGCCCTCGGCACCTGCTGCGCCGGCACGCCGGGCAGACGCCACGCGGCCTTCATAAGCTCGCCGTATACCTGCTGGAATAGCTTTGAGCAGTGAATCGTCTGAATGGTCATCCAGGTAGAGGTTGCCCAGTACTTTTCCAATGTAGAAGGTAGGCGTGATGTAGCATTGTTTTTCGGCCAGCAGGGCGAACAATGCACTTGCTGTTTCCACATCATACGTATCCACCAGGTCGGATAGGATGCCATATCCGCGACCTAGCGCGGTGAGGCTGTCTTCTTTGGCGGAGCAACCTTTGAGCACGTAATAGGTGTGCTCCGTACCCGTCAACCCTCGTTGTATGGCCTCTCTTAAATAGGCAGCCATGGGCATGTGGCCGGTGGTTTTATAGCCCCGGCGTGTGGCCTCTTCGATGATGCGATAATAAATCTGTGGGGCAAGGCTGTAGTCATACAGTTTGACATAGTCGACCTCCAGTTTTTCGAGAGAATCTAGGGCGGCCTGCACCGCACGGTCACTGTCTACCGCAATCGAGCCCGGCCAGGCCCGACCCGGACCATCCAGCTTAGGTCCGGAAGTAAATAGGGTGGGTCCTTCCAGGTCTCCTTTATCAATGGCCTCCCGCCATTCCAGCACCGATGGGGTGATATCGCCTCCGGCGTCCCGAACGGTGGTAACGCCATAGTCGAGATACAGCGGCAGCAGGTCTTTGTTTTCGTTGATTAGGGTGTCGCCTCCGCGAAAATGCACGTGGTTGTCCCAAAGACCCGGCAGTAGGTAGTGTCCGCTACCATCGATGATTTGCCTGGCCGAGAAGTCCATCGCATTTGCATTTTCCACGTAGGCGATGCTGTCTCCACGGATGGCTACATCTTTTTTCTCAAGAATGCGTCCGTTGGCTACATCCACCACATTGACGTTGGTGATGAGTAGGGTAACAGAATGAGTGCCTACCGGCTGGCAGCCCCAAAGGATCAGGAGCAAGCAAGCGATCTGGCCGTTAACGGATGAAATAAACTTTTTGAATTTTTCCATTTTCCACATAATAAATGGCGGTTGCCCTGGCGGTGCCCCCGTTGGGAAGCCCGGTGATGAATTCATGGTCTATGACGTAGTTTTCATATACCTCCCGGTGTACCAGTTCGCAATTGAGATCGGGGGCATTTTCAAATAACAGTGCATAACGGGGTCGCATGGCTGCCTTTCCCTGCAACCCCTGCGTGTCGGGGAAATTGTAAATGGTTACTTCCTCGGCATAGGGTGCCATAAAAGCGTCGATATCGCCCCGGTTGTAAGCTACCAGTTGCGCCTGGGCAAGCTCCGCCGGACTCATGGGCGCGTTCGCGTCTCGCGCAACCAGGGCAATCTGCTGGCCTGAAGGACTGACCGCCATACGGGTGATGGTGCCCAGGTTGTCCAGTTGTTGCACCTGTTGCCAACGGGTCGATTGTCCGACGACGTAGGCGTAGAGTTCATTTCCGCGGGCAGAAAGGAGCGTCTGGCTATTGAGCCAGGTCATGTCTTCGATTCCTTCGAGGGTTTCCGCCAGGGGTGCGGTGTCGCCGGTGAGGGGGTCGTAGGCACGCACCACCCAGGGCCTTTCGGACCTATCCACGAAACTGACACGCTTCGAGTCGGGGATATGCAACAGGGTACGACCGGGCGTATTGGTCAGGATTTCCGCGGTCTGGTTTTTGAGATCGATAAGCTGCAGGGTCGCCGGGTTGCCCAGTACAAAGGCCAGCATGCGGCCTTCGTCCAGCCAAACATGGTAGCCGATCTTGACGTACGGGATCAGAAGGTCAGGAGATTCTCCTTCCACGGGGTAGCGGTACAGGAGCTGCCGTCCATCGGTTTCCAGGCGCACAGCAGATAGCGCTGCCTGACCGGGAATAGGGGTGGGGGAATATTCGCTACCCGGCGTTTCACTGAGAAAAGATTTTTCCCCTGTTTGGAGATCTACACGTACAATATCCGTCTGACCTTCCCGGGTGCCGGTGTAAAACAGGTGTTGCCCATCCGGGGCGAAGTGGGGTTGGTTGTCATAGCCCGGGTTCTGGCTTATGTTGGTAAGGTTCTGGATCGTAATGGCTGAAGACGTGACGTTGATGTCACCAATGTAAATGTCTGTGTCGAGCTGAGCACTGGCGCTACAAACAAAGAGGAGACAGGCAGGTAGGAGTAATGGGTGCATGGAATAAATTTTATACAATTTAACCATTTTACCGGGTCATATTGGCCTTAGTGCCGCGAATTGAGAGGGGGACGAGGTGGTCTTAAAAATTCCGGTACCTGTATTATCGAGCCAATCGACCGGGACAATTCTCCTAATTCCTTCCCAATTAAGGAATAGAAATGATCCTTGTGATTAGGAAGGGGGCCTTTTTATGGTCCCTTGGCTCAGAATAAATTTACCCCAAGAAAATGAAAAAGCCAGGCACTACATGCCCGGCTTTCATCTGCAGAGGAGGAGGGATTCGAACCCCCGGTACCTCGCGGTACAACGGTTTTCAAG
>CAYOEV010000005.1:0-120126 GCA_964403075.1 uncultured Roseivirgaceae bacterium
TACATATGTCTGCATTCATCTCATCAATAGGGACAGCCAATCCTCCTTTCGTTGCCGAACAACGTTCCATTGCCGATTTTATGGTAGATTATTTGTCTCTGGATGGCAATGAATCTAGAAAACTACAAGTACTGTACCGAGCCACCGGCATCCAGCGTAGGTATTCTGTCCTGGAGGATTTTTCAAGACCTCTCAATGGGCAGGCGTTTTTTAAAAAATCCAGCGGGGTACCAGCTGTTGAAAAGCGCATGCAACTTTTTCGAAAATCTGCCCGAAGTCTGGCAAAGTCGGCAGTTGAAAATCTCAATCATGCTTTTCGTGCGGACAAAGTCACTCATTTAATTACCATTAGTTGCACAGGTATGTATGCGCCTGGATTGGACATCGACTTGGTTGAAGATCTGAGGTTGCCCGAAAACGTGGCTCGAACGTCCATTAATTTTATGGGCTGCTATGCGGCATTCAATGGATTAAAAATAGCAGATCATATCGTGCGCTCACAGCCCGAGGCACAGGTGCTTATGGTTTGTTTAGAAACCTGTAGTATCCACCTTAGACCCTATACCGACGAAGATAGTTTGCTTTCAAACTCCCTGTTTGGGGATGGAGCGGCTGCCGTGCTGGTTACTTCTGGTGGTCATGCCATGCACGAGCTTGAATTGAAGGGATTCTACAATGACTTGGCCTTATCAGGAAAAGAGGAAATGGGCTGGTTCATTGGAGACTTTGGTTTTGAAATGAAACTGACCACACGCGTGCCGGAGGTTATACGCACAGGCATTGGGGAATTGATGCGAAAACTAATGGAAAAACTAGATTTAACCGATCGTACAATCGACCACTTTGCCATACATCCAGGGGGAAAGAGAATACTTCAGGTGGTTGAAGAAGAACTTGGCATCGACAAAAAAGCCAACTGGGCGGCACATGAGGTGTTGCGCGATTATGGCAACATGTCTTCACCTACTGTCTTATTTGTAATAGATAAATTGCAAGAGGCCATAAAGGAAAATCCTGAACAGCACATCTTGAGCTTTGCTTTTGGTCCCGGTCTTACCTTGGAAAGTATGGTGCTAAAAACGATTTGCAATGCTTGAAACACGTTCCAACGAAAAGGAGATCATGGACGACCTTGAGATCTCCGGCGAGGTCATCAATCATACCCTTAAAGAACTGAACTTCATTAACCGCACACTCGGCGGTAATCAGATATCAATTCGTGCTTTCAAGAAGTTTTGTCAGACACATAAGATAGAATCACTGGCAGACCTGGGCTGTGGCGGGGGCGATATTCTGGTAGATATGTGCAAATGGGCGAAGAAACGACATTTGGGAGTTCAATTTACTGGCGTAGATGCCAACCCACACATTGTGGCTTTTGCAAGGGAAAATACGGCCGACTTTCCATCCATTCAGTACAAGGTGTGGAACATTTTTGGTGAGGAGTTCGGCAAACAACAATTTGATCTGATCCATTGCTGCTTATTTACTCACCACTTTACCAATAAGGAGTTGATCCATCTATTCAAAAATTTTAAAACACAGGCAAGGGTGGGGGTAATCATCAATGACCTGCACAGACATCCTTTGGCTTATTGGAGCATTAAATGGCTTACGCGAATTTTTTCGAAATCCTACATGGTGAAAAATGACGCAAAGGTCAGTGTGGCGCGTGGCTTTAAAAAAATAGATTTGATGCAAATCATGCAGGAAGCGGGCATCGAAAATTATCGCATTACCTGGCACTGGGCTTTTCGTTGGCAATTGATTTTTTAAGAGGATTACTAATTACTAGTTTGCCCCCTTGCAGATTGATTGGTTTGCATGAGCGGACCATCTAGGAGAATCAACCGGACTATTACTGGTCCTGGATCAAATTCCGAAAGTCGTATATTTAGGAACCCTTCCCAGCGGTAAGGGTCTTTCTATCTTTTGTCGATGGCTACGTAGTCGCGCGCTGTAGCACCTGTGTACACCTGCCGGGGCCTTCCGATGGGCTCCTTGTTTTCCCGCATTTCTTTCCACTGTGCGATCCAACCGGGCAAACGACCCAGAGCAAACATTACCGTAAACATTTCCGTAGGAATTCCCAATGCCCTGTAAATAATGCCACTGTAGAAATCCACGTTCGGATACAGTTTTCTTTCCACGAAATAACTATCGTTCAGCGCCTCTTCTTCCAGTCCTTTTGCGATATCCAAAACAGGATCTACAATTCCCAGAGAATCCAACACCTCATCTGCAGCTTTCTTGATGATTCTCGCCCTGGGGTCAAAATTTTTGTACACCCTGTGACCAAATCCCATCAAACGAAAAGGATCGTCTTTATCCTTGGCTTTTGCCATCCACTTTTTAGTATCCCCACCATCGGTCTTAATATTTTCCAGCATCTCGATGACGGCTTGGTTGGCACCACCGTGCAAAGGACCCCACAGCGCATTAATTCCCGCCGATATTGATGCATATAGGCTGGCATGCGAAGAACCCACAATACGAACGGTAGAAGCCGAGCAGTTTTGCTCATGGTCCGCATGGAGGATTAGCAGTTTATCCAAGGCATTGGCCACCACAGGATCTAGTTTACAGGGTGTGGATGGCAAACCGAACATCATATTTAGAAAATTGGAGCAATAATCAAGTGAATTATCCGGATACATTACCGGATGCCCCATTTTCTTTTTAAAAGACCAGGCGGCAAAGGTCGGCATTTTAGCCAGCAGACGAATGATGCCGAGTCGGATTTTATCTTCAGAGCGATTGGGATCCAGACTGGCGGGATAGAAAGCAGTTTGCGCAGTGACCAGACTGCTCAAAACCCCCATGGGATGTGCACTCGAAGGAAAACCATCCAGAATTTTTTTGATGTCTTCATTTACAAGCGTATGAAGGGTGATTTCATCCTGAAATTCTTCCAACTGTTTCACCGAAGGTAGTTCGTCATAAATGAGCAAATAGGCGACTTCCAAAAATGTAGAATCTTCGGCCAACTGCTCGATAGGGTAACCACGATATCTCAAAATACCTTTCTCCCCATCCAGGAACGTGATGGCACTTGTGGTAGATCCCGTGTTCTTAAAGCCTGGGTCGATGGTAATTACACCCGACTCACTTCGAAACTTACTGATATCAATTGCTTTTTCCTGTTCCGTGCCTTCAATAACGGGTAACTCATAGGATTTTCCGCCTATGGTAATCGTAGCTGTTTCTGCCATTTAGTGTTTTAGCTTAAAGGTTTCTGTGTTAAGTACGAAACTATCTAAAAAATGAATCAATTGCCACCCAAAATGATTGGCAATCCACCATCTCCACCCCCTACAATAACCACCTTGGAATTGTTAGAGTTGGCCAACTGGCTGGTCGCCTCAATGCCTCGCATTTTTAGTAGTTCCTTGGTCAAACTGCTATTGATGATTTTATTGGCCTGTGCCTCACCTTCTGCCGCAATTCGCTTTCTTTCAGCCTCACTTTTTTCTTTCTCTAGACGGTATTGGTAGGCCAGCGCTTCCTGTTCTTGTTTAAGTTTATTTTCGATGGCTTCGGTGATCTGAGGTGGGAGCTTAATGGACCTAATCGCCAAGCTGGTCATTACAACCTCGTTGCCGTCTGCCGCCAGGGTTTCTCTTGTTTCGTTGATAATGGAACCTTCCACCTCAGGCCTTTTAGTGGAATAAATTTCTTCTGCCGTATAACGGCCCATCACCTGACGAACCTTGGACCGTACCTCCGGGATGACCAACCTTGCTACAAAGTCACCTTTAAAATTCTCCTGTATTTCGCCTATCTTATCGTATTTCGGGTAAAATCTTACAGTAATATCTACGGTAATGTTCAAGCCGTTTTTGTCTATTACATCCATGGTTTCCTCAATTTTACTTTCAGAAACTTCGTATACATACAGGATATTCCAAGGTGCGATAACATGCAGACCTGGACCAAACACATTGTCTTTGACAAGTTCACCAGACAAGGTTCTGAATAGAACTGCCCGTTCGGATGCTTCAACGCTCTTGAATATACGGGAACCTAATGAAAGGATGACCACCAAAGCGATGATGCCAATCACTATCAGCGGCATAAATTTCTTGCTGTCCATTGATTTTGAATTTAATTATTTACTTAGGCGAAATTATCTAATATCCTCGTAGTCCTTAAGGGGACTCAGGTTTATTTTTTCTATACTCGCACGATAGGTAGGCCATTGATTACGGTAAAAATCATTTACTTCTTTTAACGCCTCATCCAGTGTGCGCTTGAACTGGGTAATCAATGCTTCTTCCGTAACCCCTGGCGCATGCGTACCATTTGACACATAACTGCGAGCCAGCGCGTAATTGCTGGTTACACTCTTTGGAGAATCTCGGGTGATACCTTGACGTGAATCTTTAGGCCCAAAAAAGTAATCCAATAATTCGGTCAGTGATTGATTCACTGAATCGGATTGCGTAATGGCATCACTGAATGCAGATGGGTCTTTGTCTTTCATCAATGTCTGAATATCTGTGACAATGGTTTTGCACGCTTTGATTCGTTCAACCGCCTTGTATGCCTTGGAATAGGATTCCTGAAGTTCCGATAAGGCATCGTATTTGGCTTGCATGGCGGAAAGAGTGATCGGTAGGCGCGGATCTTTTTTCACCTCAACTACAGTAGAGTCCAACCAATCTTTGTATTGTATACGCACCACGTACGTGCCAGGCAGCACGGGTTGCCCACCGGGTTCTTTCTTGTTCTCCGATTCACTTTTTCTACTCAGTTCAGGTAGTCCTTTTTCATCCAGTTCCCAAATGACCTGCTGAAGGCCCTTGGTCTTTGGTACTCCCACACGTAGGGTGCGGATCATGCGTTGGTCCTTACGGATTTGCACTTCAATTGAGTCTTTGGTCTCTTCTTCCTCTTTGATGACCTCCTCAGGAGACATAAAAAACCGTATCCTGGCGCCTGTCGGCCGATTTTCACCGTTGTAGGTGGCATCTGCTCCGAACCGTGTGGCCCTGGGCTGTTGCTCTGCACTCAGAAAGGCTTCAGGGGGGTCAAAAACATGTAGTGTCTTGTTAAGTATACGACTTCCATCCTGTGCAAGGGCCCGTAAAGGTCGGATATCGTCCAGCACATAGAATGACCGTCCGAAAGTTCCAATCACCAGGTCATGTTCTCGGGGATGGATCACCAGGTCGTAAGCATTGACCGTGGGAAACCCATGGGTCCATTTGATCCATTTTTTTCCGGCGTTCAAGCTGAAATATAAGCCATTGTCTGTACCCAGAAACAACAGTTGATCAGTTACCGGATCCTCAATAATAGATAGCGTATAGCTATTTATATCTTCCTTATCCACAATGCGTTCCCAGCTTTTGCCAAAATTTGTGGTGCGGTATGCCAGTGGTTCATGATTGAAGCGTCGGTAATCATTGGCCACCAACAGTGCAGCACCTTTATTTTTGTTGGAGGCCTTTATCTGTGCAATCCAGGCACCTTCCGGAAAATTCGGCAATTTTGCCGTGACTTCTGTCCAGTTGGAGCCCCCATCCTGGGTAATGTGCACGCGACCATCGTCCGTGCCCACCCAAAGTAAATTCTTTTGCAGCGGGCTGGGTTCAATGACGAGGATCGTGCAATAATTTTCTGCTCCGGTGGCATCCATGGTTAAACCACCACTATCTCCCTGCTTCTGCCTGGATTTGTCATTGGTGGTGAGGTCAGGTGAAATGATCGACCAACTTTGCCCACCATCGGTGCTTTTGTGAACAAATTGGCTGCCGAAATAAAGCGTCTTGGCATCAAATGGGTCACGGTTCATCGCTGCATTCCAGTTGAACCGTAGTTGCGTTTCATCATTGGGCGGGGTAGGTCGGATGATTTCGTTGTAGCCGGTTTCACGGTCATAAATACTTGCATACCCCTGTTGACTGGTGGCGATACCAAATCTGGAATTTTCCGGGTCAGGCAATACATCAAAGCCATCTCCAAAAGCAATTTCCTGCCAATAGGAGTTGCGGATTCCCTGATCTTTCCATACGTAGGCAGGCCCCACCCAGGACCCATTGTCCTGCATGCCGCCGTATACGTTATAAGGGATTTCGTTGTCTACATTTACATGATAAAACTGGCCCACGGGCAGGTTACTAACAAAACGCCAGCTCTTACCTCGATCCCGCGATATATTCAAACCTCCGTCATTGCCCTCATAGATGAGGTTTGGGTTGTCAGGATGTATCCACCAAGCGTGGTGGTCAGGGTGTACCCCTCGGGTAGTATTGTAAGCTGGCATTAGAGATTTAAATGACTTTCCACCGTCTTCACTGTAGTTTACATAGGTATAAATGGAATACAACCGGTTTTCATTGACCGGATCTACATAGATTTCGCTGTAATAGAAGGGTCGATTACCTATTTCTTCTTTGTCGTTGATCATTTCCCAGTTTTTTCCGCCATCTTCAGACCTGTATAAGGCATTCTTACTGGATTCTATCAACGCATAAACCCGTGCGGGTTGAGAGGGTGCGATGGCCAGTCCAATTCGTCCGAGTTCACCCGCTGGTAAACCATTTTCTTCAGTGCGTTTTTGCCAGGTTTCACCTCCGTCTAGCGTGACGTAGAGCCCTGAACCTATTCCGCCAGATTTGAAAAACCATGGATCCCTGTGGTGCTCCCACATGGCGGCGATAAGTTTGTTGGGGTTCTTCGGATCCATGACGAGTTCTGCACACCCGGTTCTGGGATTGTTGTATAAAATTTTGTTCCAGTTTTTACCACCGTCGGTGGTTTTATAAACCCCTCGCTCCTGGTGATCTCCCCAAGGTGAGCCAATGGCAGCCACGTAAACGATGTCAGGATTGGTCGGGTCTATGCGAATACGGTGAATGTGCCGGGTATCGGCCAGCCCCATTTTTTGCCAGGTGTCACCACCATCCAGCGACTTATAAATACCATCTCCAGCGTTCAACGAATTTCTCGGATTCCCTTCACCTGTACCAACCCATACCACTGACGGATTGTTGGGTTGAATGGCGATGGCGCCAATAGATGCCGTTGTTTGATTGTCAAATATGGGTGCCCATTGAATGCCGCCTGAAGTTGATTTCCATACCCCGCCTGATGCGGAACCCACATATATAACGTCAGGATTCTGGCGCCCAGCATCGATGGCGGTGATCCTACCTGACATTCCTGCCGGGCCTATGTTTCTGGCTTTCATGTTAGAAAGCCAGCTGATGTCTAACTCCTGAGTAAAAAGTTGATTAGATAAAATAAGAATTGATACAAAAAAATAGGATTTCAATGTCATACTGTTTGAATTTTGAGCATACAACTTAACTAAAAACAGCGTAAAGAATAGCATATGACCCTGCCGGTTCCTGGTTCAACAGCTATTGAGGCCATCGTCTTCGATTTGGGTGAAGTGATCATAGACCTGAATTATCCGAGATTCATTCAGGGATTAGTAGGTGCTACGCATTTAACCCAAGACGATGTCGTGAAAATGCTGGAAAACCAGGGTTTGGTATGGGCATTTGAAAAAGGGGAGGTGTCTGTGGAAGAATTTATTACGCAGGCCTCCCATAGCTGGCAGGTAGACGAGGAAAAAGTGCCTGAGCTGTGGAACAATTTATTGGGAGAAATTCCCAAACAGCGTATTCAAAAGGTCAGGGAAATTAGCCAGGCGCACCCTACCTACGTGTTGAGTAATACCAATGCTTTGCATGTGGCAGCATTAAATAGCACCATCGCACAGATTAGCGGCTATTCGGGAATACATGAAGTGGTGCGTAAAGTATTTTTTTCGCAGGAAATTGGCCTGCGCAAACCACAGCCTGAAATCTACCAGTACCTCGAAAAAGACCTGGGCTTACCTGCTGAAGCATTTCTACTGATTGACGATAGAAGCGATAATATTGAGGCTGCCCGAGAGGCGGGATGGCAAACCTTTCACAACCATCAACGAGATTTATGGTTGGAACTTTTCCAAGGTAGTACTTCCTTAGACAGCTAATGATTCTCCTCTATCTTCGCGCGCATGTCTGACCGTAAGCGATACCTCGTACACATTAGTCTTTTTCTGGTTACCTGCGCAACCACCACACTTGCAGGCGCCGAATGGATATGGGGAAGATATCTCTGGAGTGACCCTGCCATCACCTGGCAGGATGTTGAGGATGGATTAAATTTTTCCGTTCCATTCTTGTTGGTACTCACTGTGCATGAGTTCGGACATTACTTTACGGCCAGGTATCATCAGATTCAAGTCTCTCTGCCGTACTACATCCCACTCTGGTTTGGATTCATTCCTTATTGGCCTTCTCTGGGCACCATGGGTGCATTCATAAGAATCCGTCAAACGATTTTTTCGCGGCTGCAATATTTCGACATTGGCATATCGGGCCCGCTGGCCGGTTTTGTGGTTGCGGTTGGCTTCATTTATTATGGATTCCAAAATTTACCACCCACGAGTTATATCTACGAGGTGCATCCGAGTTATGAGTTATTCGGTGAAGATTTTGAGAAGGTGTTGGCCACGACGGATACAGTGATTTATAAACGCCAGGTAAATCCCGACCGCCGAAATTACATTTCGATGCCAGACTCGCTGGTTTACCCGGCTCGTGGTGCGCTGCATTTTGGAGACAATCTGTTATTCATGTACGCGCGCAGCCATTGGGCACCTGCCGATCGATATGTGCCAGGCCCCGATGAGTTGATGCATTATCCCTACCTATTGGCGGGATTTCTGGCGCTTTTCTTCACTTCCCTAAACCTGCTTCCCATTGGGCAATTGGACGGCGGGCATATCACATTTGGTCTCTTTGGTCCAAAAGGTCATGAAGTCATATCTTCCGTTTTGTTTACTCTTTTTGTATTCTATGCGGGTTTGGGTTTTGTCTCTGTTCATGACCTGAACTCCGGACAATTGGATGAGACCTGGTTTGCTGTATTGGTTTTGTTTTACCTCTATTTGATTTATCTAAGCGCGTATTCACTCATCGAGGACCCACGAAATAGATGGGTGTTTGCTGCCGTCGTGCTCACGCTACAAATCATGGTCAATGCTTTTTTTCACTGGAAGGGGTACAGCGGCTGGCTGCTTTTTGCCATTTTACTCGGAAGAGTGGTTGGCATCCAACATCCTCCGGTCACTGACTACCACTCCTTGCCCTTGGGCAGGAAAATACTGGGATGGATTGCGTTAATTGTTTTTCTAGTAAGCTTTTCACCCCAACCTTTGGTAATTGACCTGTAGCTGACTGAGATAAGCATCCAGGCCTCCTTCTAAAGTTCTAACTTGCTCGAAACCCTGACTTGTAAGGTATTTTCGGGCTTGTATACTTCGATTACCGGATTGACAAAGTACAATCACCTCCTTTCTTGTTAAATGGGTGAGTTCATCTAGACTTGTCGGTAGTTCTGCAAGGGGCACACATCTTGCGCCAATGTTTTTTTCATCGTATTCCCACCCTTCGCGAACGTCGATTAGGTTTAAGCGCTCTCCAGCCTCCAGTCTTTCTTTTAGTTCCGATGGCGTTACAGACGGGTTCATTCTTCGAATATGATCTTTTGTATCAATCGGAAATTTGGTGTTTCTATCTCTAACAAATATAATCCCTGAGGTAGAAAATACAAATCGTGAAGAGACTTGGCCTTTTCCTCATGGAGCAGCAGACCATTTGAATCCCACAATCGAATTTTTTTATAGTTTCCATTGATGCTGAATCGACCACGTGAGGGATTTGGGTACACTTGAAAATCGGAAATGGAATGGACTTTACCAACGCCCAGTATGGTCGAGGAATCATTGGCAAATACAGGCCGCATCATCAAGACGCCACGGAGGTTTTCATTTTGCTGCCAGGATTGGTTGACACGAAACCACATGCGGTCCATGGCACTTTGATTGTTACGGTCAACACCAATTCCGATGTAGTTGGATGTTTTCTGTCGGTACCCAATGAAGAACGTATCCTGAACGATCAATTCCTTTACAAGTGGGATTCTCACAAACTTATCCCGACCCTGGCTGGCGGGAATGACATACCTCTGCGTGAGGAGCGTACTATCTGCTTCCAGACTGTCCCAGACCATCAATTCGATGGTTTGTCCCTGCGATAGGGGAACAGTAGATGGAAAATAAATGTCAAAATGATTGAGACGATCTAGGGTATCGATGATGTACTCCACTGCCACCATGCCGTTGTTTTGACTGATGCCACCCACAAATTCAGCTACGCCATCGTCATAGGCATAGGCATCTGTGAGCCTGATTGTATCAGTGATCACATCATTCACGGTAAAGTCAATGGGGGCAGTGTTGTCTCCAAAGTTGGATCCTACAGTGAAAACCAGTACGGCAGAATCCAACGAGGACTGAGCAGCAATACTGGGGACCTCATCCAGTGTTTCAGTTTTTTGTTCACCTTCACGAAAAAATTTATCTCCATCAGTGAAAGCGTAGGTTTGTTCGTTGTTTAAAATCTTTAGCTCGTAGTCCACCACAAGTGTATGGAGGGTTTCATCCAGGTTGCTGCCCTGATAGCTTTGGACCTGAATATACCGGTTCGGATTGCTAAAAAAACGTTTTGCGGGCATTTCGCGATAAGGCGATATAAAGGAAGAGAGGCTACCCGTCATGGCCCTGTCAAAATAAGTGGTATCCGTGTCGTTTCGGTCCCTATCAAGGTAAATGTAATCCAGGTTCCAGGTGTCAAAAGGCCCTTGGAGAGAACCGAATGACTCGAACCTGAACTGGAAATCGTTGTGGAAAAATGAAGCATCTGTGAGTTGAATAATTTCTTGGGTAAACTGATCTGTGCCTGTAATACCACCATACCGCTCCCATACCGTGATCCACTCGTCATCTGTGTTTTTGAACGCCAGTCGAAACGCATCCCCCTCGTTAGGAATTTCGCCATTTCCTCCGGCCTGCCAGTAAAAGGATAGAAATACATTGTTTCCTGCATTTAATCCTGCGAGTCGAATGGGCCTTGAAATTAAACGGTCTCCCACATCGGGGAATATCGCCGTCTCGCTGTATAGACTCCCGAGATGATTCAGCCCGTCAAAGGTGGCCACCTGATATGTAGGGGGATCAATGGCAGAAGAAGTGTTGATGAAGACGGAATCTCCGGCCACCCATAATGTATCTGGGATCCTATAATCGGTAGAAAAATCTTCCCAGAAAGGAAGGTCTAGCGGAGTACCGGACACCTCGATGCTTCGCATTTGGCCATGGTTATCGGTTTCTGGTGATAATCCACGGATTTCCCACTGTGCATGTCCTGCCCGTACCAAGATGAAAATAAATAAACCCGTTAAATATGGTTTCATGGATTGGAAGCATTCTGGTCGTATACCCAAAGATCCACACGATCGCCTACACGCACCGGTTGCCCAGGACTTGGATATTGTCTTACTACATCTCCTGCCTGCACAGCGATTACCTGACTAGGAATGGAGTTGCCGCGTGAATCCAGTGAAATAACGGCTCGGTTATCATTTTCGTATTTCACCTCTCCCAAGGTAAGTCCGACACCCAAAATTGCTACCATCGCTTCTTCCAGATTCATGTCGATGAATTGTCCTAGTGGAGGTAAACCTGATCCGCGGCCGTCACCAACCAATAAATCCACGACCGTTCCTTGTGGAATTTTTGTACCCGGCTGAATGACCTGTCCATCAATTTCTTGTCCATAGATCTGGTTCAAGTCGCCTGGATACGGGATAAATTTACCTACCTTCAAATCCAATGACTTCAAAATTCTAGGGGCCACTTTGGTAGTCTTTTCTGACAAATCCGGCAGAGCGACGAGAGGTGCCATCCGGGCATTCAATACCAACTGAATCCGACGATTTTCTTTAACCTGGCTATTGGCTTTGGGAAACTGTTCCAGAACTGTCAAGGGAGGTAGCTCAGTGGTAAAGCCAGAATCTGGTTCTACTTCATACCGTAGGTTACGATTTTTCAATTTCTCATCCATTTGATCTACATGCAGGCCGGTAACATCTGGTACTGTGATGGACTCTCCGTGATTGGTGGCCCAGGGCAGGTATACATTGAAAAACAAAAATAAAACCGTAATAAAAACAGTGACTGCCAGTAACAAGTGTATGAGAAGAGGCCTAAACATCCGGACTTTCGGGTGTGAAAAAATGCTTTTGAGTTTGTCGAGCATGCGTCGTGAAATGAAAATAAGATTAAAAATACATTTATCTGCCGATCACAATGCGTTGTTGTTGACGAATATCCGGTCCTATCAATTCTATAAAATACATGCCAGATAACCCGGCCACCGAAAGGTCGAAGGTTTGATTGAGGCGATTGGGTATTTTTTTTCGGATGATCACACCCCCATTTATATCTGTTAATTGAACTTCAAGATCCTGAGTACCGGGTAAGTTTAATGTTAAAGTGATGTTGGGGCTTCCCAGCGTAGGATTGGGGTAGACCGAGAACTGTGAAGACGCCAGTCTGGGTTGGTCGGGGTCTGAATTGTTGACAAAATCAATATTGTCAAGGAATAAATTGTTTCCCCCCAGGTTGTAATACCGGAAAGCAACGCGCAAGCCGTCGCTTTGGAAGGGGGTAAGGTCAATAAAAAAGGAAGCAAATTCATCTGGTACATTCAACGGTGCCGACCCGATTGGGAAGACCTGCAGCTCATTCAAAGCGTAGCTGTTTATTCTTTCATAAGTACCTCCACAATCGCCTGATACCCATACTTCTAAACGGGCATTTTCTCCAAAAATACGGGTACTTGAAAGCTCAAAAAACATACCCAACGCTGGATAGCTGGATGCATCAATAATGGGAGAAACCAGATGACTGGTGATGCCGGTCGTAAGGTTGGCAGCGGGTATGGCAAAATAGGTGTTGTTACCAAATTGGTCCAGTTGCCATTCACCATTATCCATATCTGGTGACGTGGTTGACCAGAGAGATGGATCTACTTCAAATGTGGCACGGTATGGCAAAATGGCCTCATTACTGTTTATTTCCATCATTTGTACAGAGGCATTGTCACCGGGATTTTGATCCGGCTGTCCGTTGACCGTGGTCACCTGAACTTCTAGTTCGTTCAGCCCCGGACTACCAGTGAAAGGATTAGGTAAGTTCAATGTCAGGGTGTCACGGGTCTGGAGGTTTAAATTGACGATATTCGAAATTTGCTGGTCATCTTGGCGCAAAATCAATGCTAACCCGGTCACCGTATCGTTGCCGCGGTTTTGAATAAAAAGGGTCACCGAATCCGGGAAGGCACACGCCAGAAGTGGGAATTCCAGTAAGCTTACTGCAACATCACGATCGAACAATATGGGCTCTGTAAGTCCAGGTGAGGTGAGTAAACTCAGTCTCCTCGGACTATTTTCCAACACAGTTCGCATGCGGCCTTTCTGACATAGGGTGAACAGGTTCATGCATTCATCGTTGGTGTAGTCCATGTAATTCTGGAACATTTCAGGTTCGCCCGTGGCACACAATTGGCCATCCAATGGGTTGGGAAAAGTACATGGAGCGCCAATTCCCCCGTTATTGGTGTCGGCGTTGGGTGTGTCACCGCAAAAATCATCAACCCCACAAGAGCTGGCACCACCATCGCCCCAGATGTGTCTTAGTCCTAAAAAATGCCCTACTTCATGGGTCAAGGTCCGACCAAAACTGTCGAATCCCGGTTCGTCATTAAAGTTTACGCCAAAATAACTGGTCGTTACCACCACCCCGTCTGAGGTAGGGTCAACCCCAGGGGAATCGATGCCCTCAAGATCTGATTCAGGAAAACTGGCAAACCCTAGCACGCCATCATCCAGGTTTACCACCCAAATATTCAGGTAATCCTCGGATGGCCAGTAGCTTTCGCTGTAGATGGCCGAGCGGGTAGCAAAAGTGTAAAAGTTACTGCTGCCTAAAACCCGAACGATGCCGTCAGTAGGGAAGCCCTCCGGATCTTGCCTGGCCAGCACAAACTCTATTTCAGTATCTGCTGCTACCGGTAAAAATTGTGCCGGAGTGCTGGCCACATCATGGTTGGTTCTTCGGAAATCATTATTCAACAGGCTGATTTGTTCAATGATTTTTTCGTCAGAAAGATTGGTGCCCGTTCCCACAGGCTCTCCTTCATGTATCACATGGACAACGACCGGAACCTGGTATATGGTATTACCGCTTCTTTCGCCGGAAACTTTCTCTACGCGTTTTTTCAGCCAATTTTCAAAGTGATCCATTCGATCCAGCCGGTGCATATCCGTTGGACATCGTTCTTGTGACAATGCCCAACTACTAAGGGACAGGAAAATAATGATCCAAAAAACCCTCATGGCGTGTTTTACTCTACTATACGGCAGAAGATTGGGAATCAGTCAAGTTCACGGCTTTAACCTTAATAATTTCGGGCAAAGCTTTTTTAATTGCCTCCTCAACACCTGCTGTTAATGTCATTGATGACATCGGACAGGTTTCACAATTTCCCAGCAGCTCTAGTTCAACTACACCTTTCTTTACGGATACCACCTTTACATCTCCTCCATCCGCTTGTAGATAAGGTCGTATGCTATCCAATGCTGTTTCAACTTTGGCTATCAATCCGTGTTTAGACATAAGCTTTGCTTAAAGGTTTATTTCCACCCTCTTTGTCTCGACAAATTTAGCATTTCTAATTGCGATCTGTCTGGCAAGTGCGGATGCCAATGATTGAAACTTCTCAGCTACATCATCATCTTTCAATGCTGACGGGTAACCGCTGTCTCCTGATTCTCTTAGAGTCGGTTCAATGGGCAGTTGCCCAAGCAAGGGTACCTCATATTTTTTGGCCAGTCTTTCTCCGCCACCTTCCCCAAAGATGAAATACTTTTTATCCGGCAATTCAGGGGGTGTGAAGTAGGCCATATTTTCTATCAACCCCAACACGGGCACGTTTATTTGTGGTTGACGAAACATGGCAATACCTTTTTGTGCATCTGTCAATGCAACTTTTTGAGGTGTTGTTACGATCAAGGCGCCGGTAACTGGCACCGCTTGCACAAGGGTCAGGTGAATGTCACTGGTGCCCGGAGGTAGATCTATCAGAAGGTAATCCAATGCGCCCCATTCGGCATCTGCAATAAATTGCCGTAAGGCAGAACTTGCCATAGGACCACGCCAAATGACGGCTTCATCAGGCGCAGCCAAAAAGCCGATAGACATCAATTTTACGCCATATTGCTCGATGGGTACCAGGCGGTTTTTTCCATCTTTTTGAATGACTTCCGGCTTTTCATGCTCACAATTGAACATGGTGGGTTGTGAGGGCCCAAAAATGTCCGCATCTATCAATCCAACATCTGCACCCAACCTAGATAAAGCGATGGCCAAATTGGAAGTTACGGTAGATTTACCCACTCCTCCTTTTCCTGAAGCGATGGCAATAATATTTTTTACTCCCGGCAACACGGGTCCGTTATTCCTGATGGTTGTCACGTTGGAAGTCATTTGGATGGCGATATCAATGTCCTCGCCAAGGTCTTTTTTCAGCGTGTTTTCACAATCCTTTCTAATTTTTTCCTGTAAAGGACATGCCGGTGTCGTGAGCACAACTTTAAAGGCTATTCTCTTTCCTTCCACCTGCACATTTTCAATCATTTGTAAGGTGACTAAATCCTTTTTTATGTCAGGATCGAGTACTTTTTTCAAAGATTGAATTACCCTTTCTTTCGTAATCTTCATAACAAGTGGCAAGTTAGGACCGACGATTCAAATTACTTTAGCTTTGTTGATCAATTGTCGTTAGTTACATGATCGACCCCAAAACCATTGACGAAATCAAAAACCAGATGGATATTCTGGAGGTGGTGGGTGACTATGTATCGTTAAAAAAATCTGGTTCTAGTTACAAGGCGTTAAGCCCATTTACAGCCGAAAAAACACCTTCTTTTTATGTAGTGCCCTCAAAAGGTATATTTAAATGCTTTAGTTCCGGTAAAGGTGGGGATGCCATCACGTTTTTAATGGAGGTGGACGGAATGTCGTATTTGGAAGCGATTAAACTTTTGGCCCAAAAGTATGGCATACCTGTAGAGGAGCAACAACCTTCAGAAGAGACACAGGCTGCCCAGAGTAGGCGCGAGGGCTTGTACCTCATTGTTCAGTTTGCACAGGATTTC
This sequence comes from uncultured Roseivirgaceae bacterium, assembly GCA_964403075.1. Taxonomy (GTDB): domain Bacteria; phylum Bacteroidota; class Bacteroidia; order Cytophagales; family Cyclobacteriaceae; genus CAYOEV01. Next base: position 16,123 of record CAYOEV010000005.1, read on the forward strand.
TATAAAGGCTTGTTGTGGCATCACGATGAGGGTCAGCGCATAGGACTGGAATATCTCAAAGAACGGCGTATCAGTGAAGAGATGATCAAAAAGTTCGACTTGGGGTACTCACTAGACCAATGGGATCATTTGCTCAATGAAGCAAAAAAGAAAGGTTACCAGGAAGACAGAATTGAGGAGGCCGGATTGATTCTCAAAAATGAAAACAAGACTTATGATCGATTTCGCGGTCGGGTCATGTTTCCCATTCACAACGTGTCGGGGAAGCCCATCGCCTTCGGTGGCCGCATGCTCGGAAGCGACAAGAAGCAGCCCAAATATGTCAACTCCCCTGAAACGGATCTGTACAACAAAAGCCGGGTCTTGTACGGATTGTATCATGGGAAAAAGAGCATCCGTCAGGAGGAAAATTGTTTTTTAGTCGAGGGTTATACTGATGTGATTGCGCTGCATCAGGCAGGCATCGAAAATGTTGTATCCTCAAGTGGCACCGCACTCACGTCAGAGCAGGTGAAGCTCATCAAACGGTATGCACCTAAAGTAACCGTATTGTTCGATGGGGATGAGGCAGGTATTCGTGCTTCACTCAGGGGTATTGACATGCTGCTGGAAGGCGGCCTGGATGTAAAGGCCGTGCGCCTGCCAAACGGGGAGGACCCGGACAGTTACAGCAAGCAATTAAGCGTTTCAGCCTTCCGCAATTTTCTAGAAACATCGGCAACGGACATTATTGATTTCAAAACTCAGTTGCTCACGCGCGAAGCAGGGGATGACCCGATACAACGAGCAGCGGTGATACGTGAACTTGTAGGTAGCATATCCAAAATTGGCGACAGCATCAAGCGGGAACTTTATATACAGAAATGCAGTCGGCAGCTGGGCATCAGTGAGCAGGTTTTGATTAGCGAGCAAAATAAATTGCTACTCGAAAGAGGCAGACAGCCTGTCCAAAGACAGCGGGATGAATTTGAGCCACCACCCGAAGTGAATACCCCCCTCCAGGAAGACGGGGTGAGTAGCGTTACCTATCAAGAACAGGAAAGCATACGCCTGATATTAAATTATGGCGGTGAGATCATCACTAAAGGAGACAATCAGGATATCCGCATCCTGGAGTACATACTTTCTGAAATTGAGGAAATCCAATTTACGCAACCAGTGTATGCGCGCATCCTGGAGACCTATAAAAAACAACTATCAGAAGGTATTTTAATTGATGCTAAGTACTTCCTGGACCACGAAGATCAGGAGATTCATGACACCGTCATCGACTTACTTACCTCCCCCTATGAAGTGAGTGAGAACTGGAATGATAAATTCAAAATATACGTTCCTCAGGAAATTGAACGTTTGAAAGAAGTTACCTATTCGAACATTTTGCGTTTAAAGTTCAGAGTCGTTCAACACCTGTTAGAAAAAAAGTGTAGGCAACTGGATGATCAAGCGCTCAATCCGGACCAGATAGATGATTTTCTGGAAGATATTCAGCAATTAAAAAATGTAGAAATGAACATTGCTCAACATTTGGGTAATGTGGTTGCCAAATAAATCATGTTAGATAGAATTGAAGAAGCAATAACGGCCATTGGTAATGGTGAAATCGTCATAGTGGTGGATGATGAGGATCGTGAAAATGAGGGAGATTTCATTTGTGCTGCGGAAAAAATCACACCTGAGATCGTCAACTTTATGTCCAAAGAAGGACGTGGTTTGATATGTGCGGCATTAGTGGAAGATCGCTGTGAGGAGTTGGATCTTGAACTTATGGTTGGTAAAAACACAGCCACCCATGAAACACCATTTACCGTTTCAGTAGATCTTAAAGGACACGGCACCACCACTGGCATTAGTGCTTCCGATAGATATAAAACCATACGTGCCCTGGTAAACCCGGACACAAAACCAGAAGATTTGGGAAGACCCGGTCACATATTTCCATTAAAGGCGAAAAAAGGCGGCGTGCTGCGCAGGGCAGGTCATACGGAAGCGGCCATTGATTTGGCGAGATTGGCGGGATTGGCGCCTGGAGGGGTGTTGGTGGAGATTTTGAGAGAGGATGGTACCATGGCCCGACTGCCAGATCTGCGCAAAGTGGCCGATAAATTTGGTTTGAAATTGGTGGCAATTAAAGATTTGATTGCCTATCGGATGTCCGCTGAATCCATGATAGAGGAGCAAATTACAGATGTCCAGCTACCAACAGCGTATGGTGACTTCCGTTTGACCGCTTTTAAACAAATTAATACCGATGAAATACATTTGGCTCTCCAAAAGGGGAGTTGGCGACCCGAGGAGCCGGTTTTGGTACGGGTACATTCAAGTTGTGTCACGGGTGATATATTTGGTTCATGCCGATGTGACTGCGGGGGCCAGCTGCATAAAGCCATGCAAATGGTGGACGAAATGGGCCAGGGTGTAGTACTTTATATGAATCAGGAAGGTAGAGGTATCGGACTCATCAACAAGTTGAAGGCCTACAAATTACAAGAGGAAGGCCTGGACACGGTCGAGGCCAACCAGCAGCTCGGCTTTCAGGCGGATGCTAGAGATTACGGAGTAGGTGCGCAAATACTTTATAAATTAGGTATCACGAAACTTCGATTGATTACCAATAATCCGAAGAAAAGAGTTGGGTTGATGGGATATGGATTGGAAATTGTAGACAATGTACCACTCGAGCTTAGCCCGAACACCCACAACCAAAAATATTTAGAAACTAAACGGGACAAACTGGGACATCAGATTCTGAATAAAAAGTAATGCGCGCAACGTGGTTCTATTTTCTGTTTTGTGTCGGGTTTTTACTTCAGGCGCAATCCTTTCCTTCGGAGGTATTCCACGAAGGGTTTCTGGTCACAAGTAACCGGGATACCCTGGAAGGTCAACTGAAGTATGACATGGAAACTAATATCGTGAACATACGCGGCAGGGGGGTCATTAAAACCTTTTCCAGTCATAAAGTGCTGTATTTTGAGATTTTTGACCGTGGCATTGAACAGTACCGGCAGTTTTATTCCATGCCTTACAATGTGAATTATGGATATAAAATCCCGATTCTTTTCGAGTTACAATACGAGGGATCTGTTTCCCTCCTCACAAGAGAGGCCATCGTTCAAGAAGCAGTTCCAAGTGTTTCCAATTATTGGGGCGGTTCTTACAATCGGTTGCGTCTGGTCTATTCTTTTTATTTCGTAGATATAAAGGGAAATATCACCTACTTTTCGGGTCGAAAGAACGACCTGCTGGACATCATGAAAGACAAAAGTAGCTACGTGAAGGATTACATCAAGGAAAATAAATTGCGACCTGATTATATCCAAGATTTGGTGCGCATTACAGCATTTTACAATTCAATTTAATTTCAATGGATTCAAAGCCCCTAATTCTCGTCTCCAATGACGACGGGATTACCTCAAGAGGCATTCGTAAATTGGTCGAACTTATGTCTGAACTTGGAGATGTGGTGGTGGTTGCACCCGATAGTCCCCAATCTGGCATGGGACATGCCATCACTGTAGGTGATCCGCTTAGGCTTACAAGCAGCAGGCTGTTTGACAATATTTCTGCCTATGAGTGCAGTGGTACGCCGGCTGACTGTGTCAAACTTGCCAAGCATCACGTACTGAAAGAACGTAAACCGGAGCTGGTTGTCTCGGGAATTAACCATGGAAGCAATAGCTCCATATCTGTCTTGTACTCCGGCACCATGAGTGCCGCCATCGAGGCGGCCATTGAAGGTCTGCCGGCCATTGGCTTCTCTATGTGCGATTATGATCCCGATGCCGATATGTCACACGTGGACGAATATATACTTAAAATTACTCGGGAGGCACTTTCCAACGGTATCCCCAGAGGGATTGCATTGAATGTGAACATTCCACCCAAACAGCACCAGAAAATTCAAGGAATTAAGGTTTGCCGACAGGCCAACGCCAAATGGGAAGAGAACTTCGACCAACGGAATGACCCTCAAGGAAGAAGATATTTTTGGATGGTCGGTAATTTCGTAAATCACGACAAAGGGGAGGACAATGATGAATGGGCACTGGCCAACAATTACGTGTCGATCGTCCCTTGTCAGTTTGATATGACGGGTCATTATGCGATTTCACAAATTAATGAGCAATGGGATATCTAAAGCTTTGTGGTTGGCTACTGGTGTTTGCGGTAGGCGCTCTGAAGGGGCAAACAAAGGAACATTTGCTAAATGACTTACAGGTGTTGAGTCACGATAGTTTGGAAGGACGGGAGTTTGGTACGGTAGCTGCCAACCGGGCGGCCCGTTACATTGAGCGACGATGGGTGGATCAGGATTTCTCAGTTCAAAAGCAAACGTTCAAGGAGGCAGAAAAAGAAGGGGCAAATCTCTGGGTAGAAATACCTGGGCGCACCCATACTGATCAGGTCATTGTAGTTACCGCACATTATGATCATCTGGGCATACGGGCAGGTAACATTTTTAACGGAGCCGATGACAATGCTTCAGGCACGGCTGCTCTTTTTTACCTTTCTAATTATTTTCAACAAAATCAGCCAGCGCATACGCTACGTTTGGTGGCCCTTGATGGAGAAGAATCGGGTCTGCTTGGCGCAAAAGCTTACGTGAAAAAATACGCCTCAAACGTGGTGTTGAATATTAATCTGGATATGATTTCACGCAATGAAAGGGACGAGATATATGTATGCGGTACTTTCCATTTCCCCTCATTAAAATTGGCGTTAGAAACAGTGAAAGTACCCCCCGGAGTTAAAATGTTATTTGGTCATGACCAGCCGAATGATGAATTTCAGGACTGGACGAAAAGCTCTGATCATGGGGTTTTTTATGAGGCGGGGCTCCCCTTTATTTACTTTGGTGTAGAAGACCATATGGATTACCACCAGCCCACAGATACTTACGAGAAGATCATGCCGGATTTTTATTGGGCTGCGGTTCGGCTCATACGGCGTGGCATAACAGTTATGGATGGTCTACATTTCCCCCTAAATGCCTATTAATTGCAAATACACACCCAGTTGATTGGTTTACACGGATTTGTGATAAATATTTGAAGTTATTAAAAAATGAAATACGACATGAGATTGAATAGATGGATATTAAGCTCGCTAATGGCATTGGCTTCAATGGGCTTTCTTTTCGGCCAATCTGAAGCCCCAGAAAACTGGTTTACTTTGGATCCGGTAGACGACCGTGTCCTCGGTGTGAGTGCTGACAAGGTGTATCGAACACTATTGAAGGATAAACCCTCCAAAACGGTGGTGGTGGCGGTCATTGATTCGGGGATAGATATTGAACACGAAGATTTACGGGAGGTCATATGGGTCAACGAAGATGAAATCGCTGATAATGGCAAGGATGACGACAATAATGGGTACGTAGATGATGTCTATGGATGGAACTTCATTGGCGGAAAGAATGGCGCACAAGTAGATGCAGACACCTACGAAATTACGCGTGAGTACGTCCGATTGAGGGCCATATACGGAGACCTGATGGTCGCGCCTGATACGGAAAATGAGGAGTATACTTACTGGCAGGAGGTGAAGGAAAAGTTTTTGAATCGATCGAAAAAAGCACGAAATGAGTATCAACAATTTCAGGCGCTTTATGAAAGGACCCAGCAGGCGAATGAGCTATTGAAAGTAAAATTGAACATCGATACTGTTACGGCAGAAAGTCTGGAGGGTGTGGAGGCAGTTTCTGAAGAAATGAAAATAGCCGTGGGTATGAGTAATTACTTTCTGTCTCAGGTAGATGGGGTGGATAACCTAGACGCAGTTATCGGGCAATTAAAAGCCGGTTTGGATTATTATGAGATACAAGTGAAATACGGCTACAATGAAAGTTACGATACACGTACGATAGTAGGCGATAATTATGAAGATGGCAACGAAATCGGTTATGGTAACAATATGGTGGAAGGTCCGGATGCGGAACATGGTACACATGTAGCCGGTATTGTGGCAGCCATCAGGGACAATGACCTGGGTATAAAGGGTGTGGCGAAGAATGTGAAGATAATGACCATTCGGGCAGTCCCCAATGGGGATGAAAGAGACAAAGATGTAGCCAATGCCATACGTTATGCAGTGGATAATGGTGCCGTAATCATCAATATGAGTTTTGGCAAGAGCTTTACTCGCAGGAAAGAGCTGGTGGATGAGGCCATTCGGTATGCGGCCACCAACGACGTGCTCTGCATCCATGCCGCAGGCAATGATGGAGAAAACCTGGATGAATCCAAAAACTTTCCAACGCCCATACTCAATGATGGTACGAGAGCAGAAAACTGGTTGGAGGTGGGTGCCTCTTCATGGGGTGAAGATGAAACACTGGCAGCAGATTTTTCTAATTATGGCAAATTGTCAGTAGATCTGTTTGCCCCGGGTGTAGCCATCTATTCGGCTATTCCTAATCATCAATACAGTAACAATCAGGGCACAAGCATGGCGGCTCCGGCAGTGACCGGGGTGGCAGCCATTCTAAGGTCTTACTTTCCCGGCCTTAGCGCGGTAGACGTAAAGCAGGTGCTAGAAGCAAGTACCAGAACTTTTGGTGAGTTGGTGGTGGCAAAGCCGGGTACCGATGGTCAGGAAATGGTACCATTCAGTCAGTTGTCAAAAACAGGTGGTTTGGTCAATGCTTATGAAGCCGTGAAGCTGGCCATGGAAAAGACCCGCGAGCTCGACAAAAGATAGCTTACCGTAATCTTGTTGTGAAGCCACGTTTTTTACGTGGCTTTTTTATTTAATCACCAGAGTGGGCATTTTTGTTTGTATGAAAATAATCATTCTCACTTGTCTAATCGTTTGTAGTCTTTTTTTGTGTGCACAGCCAGTGCCCGGTACGCCTGAGTTTATCGAAGATTTCGAAAACTGGGATGGCAAGACCAAAGAAAAGTGGCTGATGGATTACATTCAAGATGCCGAAAATGCAGTCGAAGTAATTGACACATTGATTGGCTCGGGGCTGATCAGTGTGGATTTCCGCACCCGTAATGGTAAAGAAAGTCTGTTCACGGCATTTCTGGATAAAAGGGATTCTTCAGGGATTATCATGTTACTGAAAAGAGACATGAATGTCAACTTGCGCTATTTTGACCGCTTGAGTGAAACCCCATTCCATGAGATCATGCTGTATGAATTTGATTCGGCTACTACAACGAACTTGCTCATGCGCATGGTGCTCAATGGTGCCGATCCGGATCTTCGGGACATTAAAGGCTATACACCTATTCATTACGCCATCAATGAAAAAGATGAGGTTGCATTGTCTTTTTTTATGCGTGAGGAGGTCCAGTTTCAAACGTTTTTGAAAGATATTGACCAGCGGACGTACTTAGATTATTTTGATCAGAAATGGAAAAAAGCTGACGAGTTAAGGGCCTCATGGGAAAAACGTCTGGCATTGGTCCCTCAGCGTGATCCAAGAGAAAAGCGCAAAGAGGAAAAAGCAAAAAAGAAAGGCGGAAAGAAGGCTAAAAAGCAAGAAAAAGAAGGTCAAAAAGAGAAAAAGGAAGAATAGCTGAAAAACAGCAGTGAACACGTCAAACTTGATAAATAATCCTAAAACAGGAAGGCTAAATACTGGATAATTGTATGCACAGAACTACTTTTTGTAGGTCAGTTTACCGCCTTTCAGAGATTCCTGCAATTCCATTAGTTCGTCCCAATCGCCTCTTGCGGCCATGGCCGCCTGTGCAGGCCAGGTATCTGGTTGATGGAGTTGAAATCGTTTGCCACCTTTGTCTAGAATTTCTTGTATCTCCGCTTTGCTGCTCGCAGCGAGTTCAGTCCAGGTGTCTATGTGATCCTGATGGAGGAGCTGCGCGATTTTCGGACCAATACCTTCGACCACTTTGAGGTCATTTTCTTTTATGCGTCTTCCTAGCACACTTCGTGCAGCTTTGGCATCGAAAGGCACAGTCCTGATCTGGGCTAAAGCCGGTAACGCCATTCGTTTGGCCTGTGCCTTGGACCTTTTCAGACGTTCATTCTCCATTTCTAGTTGCGCCAGTTTGCGGCCCCGGATGAACCAGGCGATTAGAAAACCCAGAAGGGCAGCTACGACAAGGACTATCAGAATAAAAATTAAATCAGCAGTAAATCTTTCGGCCATGACAATTAAGGTTTCTTTATTTCAACTCTTCGGTTCAATGCCCGCCCGGCTGTCGTTTCATTGTCAGCCACTGGATTTGATTCTCCCATAGCTGCCACTAACAATCCCTCAGCGGGCACGCCCATTTGCACAAGTGCTTCTTTGACGGCTTCCGCCCTCACTTTACTCAAATGGAGATTGTATTTTTCACTGCCCACATGATCAGTATGACCCTCAATAAGGACCTGATTCGCATCCGTTTGAAGGAACGGCCTAAGAGAGTCCAGAAAGGGCTCCAAGGTCTCCGGCCATTGAACTTGCGAGGAATTATAGTCAAAAGGAATGCTTCTGGGTCTGCTTAAATTAAAATGAATGACCTGCTCTTGTTGGGTATTTTGAGAGACCGTCGTGTCAGATCGTAATAATGTCTTGCCGGTAGAGGCTTTTTGGTTATCAAGTGCTTTCGGAATCTGGTTTGACGCTCGATCCTCACAGCAATCTTTTCTAATGACACATACATATGCGTAACTGGATCCCCCGATCCACACAAACAGAAGAATGAGTAGTCCGACTATATTTTTTGTCACGGTTCTTTCAATGAAAGGACAAATTATTTCGTTTTTCGCCAAATTACCATTAGCTGAAGATCAATTATTCGTTGTCTTTCATGGCAGGGAGAATCGCATGACCAAATTGAGGGCAGGGATAGAGCTATCTAATGATTTTCCGTAACCCGGAATGGCATATACTTCGAGGTCATTTTCAGGTTGATCTACCTCTAATAAAAATCGCATGCGCAAGTGGAAACCAATACTCATCCACTCGTTCAGCTTTTGGTCAGAATAAATGACCAACTCCCACCAGTTGGCCTGCAGTGCTGAACGATCCAATACGCGAACAAAAGAGGGTTGTATGTCACTTGAAATTGTGAGGGTCGCGGCTTCATCAAAAGTGGAGGCACCATAACGCACCCCCAGACCTAAGCGCCCATTTGGAGGTGTTTGAAGGGGTATGTACCCGAAACCGATGCGATAATGATTACCTGAGGCACGGTAATCCCCATTTTTATAGGCCTGATCTGGACTAACCTCCGATTGACCATACTCAGCCACCAACTGCCATTTTTCTGCAATTAATAAATCCACACCTATTTCCCACTTGGTTTCAAAGTCCAAGGGCATGGTCATCAACTTGCCGTAATCTACGAGTAGGCCAGGGCTGAACAACCTCTTCCGTATCGGGGTTGTGGTTGAGGTGTCGATTTGTTCGCTTTCGAAGGGGACTACATCAGCAGTATCGGCCGAAAAGCGCAAACTGTCCTGTGCTTGAGATGAATGGGCCAGTGTCACTATCAGGCTGAAAGATGTAAGAAACCTGAACATCAAAAAAACGCGGTGATTTGTGTATCATCAGCGGCACGAACAAGACTATCGCCATATTCAATGTCCAAAGCCAGAAACGAAACATTCAGGGTATCGACCTGCGTGGCAGCAAGGCGGAATTGACGGTCTGCGTTTACCTCTTCTTCTAATACGTAGGTCAGACTCATAAAATAGTCTGTGCCGTCAATGCGTATGCGGTAATCGGACTGGCCATCGGTGAAGGATAATGGAAGTATGTAGGTCACCATGCTGTCACTGTAAATTCGGGATTCTCCTGTGTTTAACAATACCAGTTGGTCCACGATGAGTGAGTTGGTATTGATGGTGGTGATGACGGCATTTAAATCTGTAGTAATGGCGGACAATGTGGAATCCAGGTCGTTGACCTCATTTCTGAGCGTAGTAAGGCCATCAATCAGCGCTTCTACTGCGAGTTTTTCATCTTCAAGTGTGGTGTTTCCGGTGTCTAAACCAATCTGTATGTGCATGAGGCTATCGTTGAGTACCTCCACACTGTCAACAATCACCAGGCTATCTTGAATTTCTTGAATACGGGTGAGGTGATTGAATTCAATGGCCACACCCAGGTTTTGAACCAGTGGTTCCCCACATTCGTCGCAAGAATCGCAACCAAAATTTAGTAAGACAAACCAAAGGACCAATGCACGCGTTATGGTTCCTGACATGTACGCAAAGTTATCGGCAATTTTAATTGTAGTCATATTTTTATTCCAGGACTGCACAGGGGAAAAACAAAAATCCTCAAGTAAAACTTATAACCCCAGCACATCTGCAGTTACAACTATCCGGCCTACAGAATTGTCCATGTCGAAGATCAAAGGGGTATGTCTGGAAGCACCGCCTAGGCCTGTGGAACACCAAGCAATGGCCGAGGTGAAGCAGATCAACGCTGACTGGGTAGCCATTATTCCTTATGCCTTTTCAAAGGCTAACCAGCCGGATGTTTTTTTTGAACACCAAGGTTGGTGGGGAGAGCGTGTAGAGGGTGTAAAGAAATGTATCGATTTGGCACATCAAAAAGGGTTACGCGTGATGGTCAAGCCACATGTATGGGTACGTGGTCAGGGTTGGCCAGGGGAGTATAGGCTAAAATCGGAAGCTGACTGGATAAAATGGGAATCCAATTACCGGGCGTACATTCTGACTTATGCCCGGGTCGCAGAAGAACACCAGGCAGAAATGCTTTGCATTGCTACCGAATTTCGACACGCGGTTCGGCAACGACCACTTTTTTGGTCTCGTCTTATAAAAGAGATTCGGACCATTTATGATGGTCAATTGACATACGCAGCAAACTGGGATAATTTCCATCGGGTAACTTTTTGGGATCAACTGGATTATATAGGTATAGATGCCTATTTTCCAATGAGTACGGATAAAAACCCTTCGATTGAAGCTTTTCAGAATGGTTGGCGCAGCCTGTCCGATTCTTTGGAAGCATTTAGCGAACAAAAGGGCCGCAAAATTCTTTTCACAGAATATGGTTTTAAAAGTATCGACTATGTGAGTGCGGGTCACTGGAATTATCGTGAAGATACTTTACGCGCCAATATGACGAATCAATCCAGTGCTTACGAAGGTCTTTATCGGTCAGTGTGGCAGGAGGATTGGTTGGCTGGTGGGTTCCTTTGGAAATGGCACATGCATCATGCGGAGGCGGGCGGATCTACCAACAAACGATATACCCCGCAAAACAAGCCAGCACAGGCTGTCATCGCTAAATGGTATAATGCCTCTAAAATCGCTGACTAAATAAAATTTCCATCCATGCGTCACGTTCGGAATTGCGGGTTTCTCGTGAACGATTATGGTAGATGATGGATAAGTCAAAAGATGACCAGCTCATGAGTAATCCGCCCGCTACATCCAGTACCCACTTCTCCGCAGTACGGGTCAATACAGATTCCGGGCCTGTGAGATTTCCCTCTATGGCTGAATTATAAATCACATACTCTGGTCCTAGCTTAATAAATAAGTTGGTTTCCACTTGAGTGGCTGATTTTAGTTTTTCTGAACCCAGATTACCGCCTGTTAAAACAGATTCTTTGATTGGTTTTAATTTACCACCTCGAATGATTAAGTGGGCACTGCTGTAATTGAATGCCGTTCCAAGCGCAAGATTGTAGTTGGCCAATAACTCAATATTTTCGTTTCCTGCCAATGACTGGATCCAGTTGAAGTGCGCATTGACCACAGGTGCGTCGTTGATTTGAAAAGGCCAGCCCTTGGGTTCACCAAAACCAAACCACCGGTGCCAATAGGTTTGAATGGGCTCTGCCAGGGAAGGCTTACCCATGTAGCCGACTTCAGCATCAATGGTCCAAACATGTTTTGGATGGTAAAAAGAAAGAAATCCGGAAAATGTTAAATGACCTGCAAATGGACGGTCATACAGGGACGTATCCGTCAAGCTGATACTCTGGTTCGTGAAAATTCGATGATTGAAGGAGACGCCCTTGACTCGTTTGTGAAGTTTTGTGGTATCCAGTACACGATACCTAAGGTAAGTCCCCTGAGAATAATACCGATCGAGATAAATATCCAGGGTAAAGGCATCATTGTCCAGTTGCAGGGAAATTTCTCTATCTAACCAGCGACCATTTTGTGCGTAGGAATAAAAGGCTAGGATTATACTTGCAGCTAGAATTAGCAGACGCATAGAATTAAAAATATGCGGCAAAGATGGGCCATGGAGGGATTTCTGAAAGATAAATTAGACGAAAGAATAAACGAAGGGAAGCTTCGCCAATTAAGAACGGGACTGTCCGGTGTTGATTTTGTTTCCAATGACTACCTTGGATTGGCAAGAAATGAGAGATTGGCAGCGAGTATCGAGGAGCGTTACAGCGCCATTGATTTTTTGGGAAATGGGGGCACGGGCAGCCGATTGCTCTCAGGAAATCATCCACTTTACACTGAATTGGAGGCGTATTTAAAAACCCTTTTCCAATCAGAGGCGGTATTGGTCTTCAACTCGGGTTATGCTGCCAACCAAGGTCTCGTTTCCGCAGTGGCTCACAAAGGAGATACCGTATTGTACGATCAACTGTCGCATGTATGCCTCAAAGAAGGTGCCTGGCTCAGTCGTGCCACCACCCATGCATTTGAACACAATGACCCTGAGGCCCTGGAGAGGCATCTTAAATTGGTGAAGGGCCGCTGCTTTGTCGTAACGGAAACCCTATTTTCCATGGATGGAGATTTCGCACCCATCGGAGAGTTGCTGGAAGTTTGTGAACGATATGGGGCTCACTTGATTGTGGATGAAGCGCATAGCACGGGGGTATACGGCAGAAATGGTAACGGCTGGTTACTTGAGCAGGGCTTTGCTGATCGGATTTTTGCAAGGGTTTATACTTTTGGAAAGGCGATGGGCTTGCACGGGGCCTGTGTGGCAGGTTCGCAGATACTTATCGATTACCTGATAAATTTTGGAAGAACATTTATTTACACGACTTCCTTGCCTCCGCATTCCATTCTGGCAGTACAAGTTGCTTTTGAGTTTTTAGCCGAGCATCCAGAACTTCAGGAGAATCTGAAAAATAAAATCATACATTTCCGGACATTAATTGATACCCCTTCGCAGACTGCCATACACCCCATCATGGTGTCTGGAAATGAACAGGCCCGCACGCTCATGAATCATTTGTTGGCAAAAGGTTTCGACGCCCGTGCCATACTGTCACCTACTGTTCCCCCTGGTGCGGAGAGGATACGTGTTTGTTTACACGTGCACAACTCACTGGAAGAAATTAATCAATTGGTCTCACAAATTTATGCTCACCACTCATGAGGTATTTCGTAACTGCCATTGATACTGATAGCGGAAAAACATTGGTAAGTGCCATTTTGGTGGAAATGCTAGGCGCCGATTACTGGAAACCTATTCAATCGGGACCTCCAAGTGATACAGCCACGGTACGTTCACTGGTGGCTAGGCAAGGCATAACCTATCACCCTGAGCGCTATGTGCTCAATACCCCGGCTTCACCGCATTATTCAGCAATGTTGGACGGGGTTGCCATTGAGATGGAGACTTTCAACTGCCCCGAAGCCAATGAATTGGTGATTGAAGGAGCCGGAGGCGTGCTGGTACCCCTGAATGACAAGCACGTGGTCATTGATCTCGCAGAACAATTTGAGGCGACAATTGTCTTGGTGGCCAACCTTTATCTGGGGAGCATCAACCATACCTTATTGACAGCACAAGAATTAAAGCGCCGCGGGTTATCGGTCAGAGGCATCATTTTCAACGGTCCTTCTAATCCATCGAGTGAAGAAATTATTTTAAAAAAAACAGGATACAAACGCTTGTTGCACATACCTCAGACTGAACAAGTAAACCGTTCTTTTGTTTCACATTGCGCCACACAATTACTTAAGCATTGGGAATGAAGAACTGGAAAACAATGGATAGCAATATCTGGCATCCTTTTGGGCCCCTACAGGGTAGGGAACAAATGTTGGTAGAAAAAGGTGCTGGTGCTTATTTATATTTAGAAGGTGGTAGAGAACTCGTTGATGGCATTTCTTCCTGGTGGGTCAATTTGCATGGTCACAGTCACCCCGTTATTGCCCGTGCCATTGCCGATCAGGCCTTACTGCTGGAGCAGGTGATTTTTGCTGGCTTCACTCATACTCCCGCGCTGCAACTGAGTCAAAATTTGTTGTCGGTTTTGCCCAAAGATCAACAACGCTTATTCTTTTCCGACGACGGGAGCACTTCCACGGAGGTGGCTATAAAACTGGCTTTACAGTATTGGTACAATCAAGGTAAACCAAGAAAGAAAATCATTGCACTGGACGGGGCCTACCATGGAGATACATTTGGTGCCATGTCGGTGGGAGACCGTAGTCTTTGGACGGTGCCTTTTAATGACCTCCTTTTTGAGGTCCACCAAATACCATTTCCAGAAGATGAGACGGCGGCAGTGCAAGCGATGAGGGCGATCTGTGACTCGGATACGGCTGCTTTTATTTTTGAACCGCTTTGTCAGGGTGCCAGCGGCATGCGAATCTATCGGCCAGAAATTCTTGACCAGTTGATCAATATTGCCAGGGAGCAAGGAGTCATTTGTATCGCAGATGAGGTGATGACTGGATTTTATCGTACGGGAAAGTTTTTCGCATGCGATTACCTGGAAAACGATCCGGACATGTTTTGTTTATCAAAAGGCCTAACCGGAGGTTTTTTACCCATGGGTATTACCTGCGTCAATGAACGGGTAGTCGCTGCCTTCGACCATGACGACCTGAATCAAGCTTTTTGGCATGGCCATTCTTACACCGCAAATCCGCTGGCCTGCGCGGCTGCGAATGCCAGTTTTGAACTTTTGATCGAAGAGGCTTGTCAGGCGAACATTCAACGTATTTCGCAAAAGCACAGCGCTTTTCTTCACGAAATAGGTCAGCACCACAAAGTTCAGCATGCAAATAGCCTGGGGACTGTGCTTGCAGTAAATTACCAGTCCACACACCAAGGCTATACCGCTGATATCCGGGGCAGACTTTATGCGCATTTTTTGTCTCATGACCTGCTGCTTCGGCCCCTAGGGAATATTGCCTATGTTCTCCCGCCTTATGTAATCAGCGATACAGATCTGGATAGAATCTATGCGGCCATGTTGGCTTTTCACTAAAAAGAGGCAACTGCGCATGAGGCTTTAGAAGTAATTTGAGTCAGGTGGTATTTCCGGAAAAGAGTTTGTTGAGTGCTGCGAGGTGACAAAATAGTATCGCGGGGACTACAGCGAGCGGCAGCCAAGTATAAGGAAAAAATAACACCGCCCGATTAATATCGATTGGCAGCAATGGATCCGCGAAATAAGGAGTAGTCCAGATGGCTCTGATCACTACATTAAAAAGTAAACCCAAAGTAAGCAGGTTCCAGATGATGGCCCCTACGGGCCTAACTTTTCGACCGACTAAAAAAAGTGCTGCATATACTGCGGTTATGCCGGAAAGGATGTCATAGTTGGCGCCTTCAAAAGTTAATTCTTTCGGCATCCATCCATGAAGAAATAACCACCATAGGATTACTTCAATGGGGATTCTGACCAGGTGGATGTAGGTAAGTGTGGCCATCGGCATTTCCTGAATCGCTTCCCTGGTCCGTTTGAAAGCCATGATTGCCAGAATTACGAGCAAGACAAATGCCACAAAGACCAACAATCGGGGCGGCTCACTGGTGGTTACTTTGAAAAAGCCTCGAATGCTTAGCCACCCTGTCAGCAACAACCAGGTACCCATGCCTAAAAAGGCAAGAAATGCACGATAGCGGCCTCTTGCCTGTCTCACTGCGTAATAGAGAAAGCCAAACACCGTGGCGACACAGCTGACGAAGACCAGATGAATGTAGAGTGGGAGATCCGCCATAACGTATTCCTTATACCTTAAATATAGGTGGTGCGGTATAATTTTTTATTTTTGGTCTTCATGGATTTCGATGCCCTCCTGGATTTCCTGGACAATCGGTTGCGTCGGCCCCTGCCAGGCCTGAAAGCCAATGAGCGCATGATGCCTCGAACATTGGAAGGAAAGAGGTTGCGGATGCGGCACGACGCTCCTCCCCGCGACAGTGCAGTGATGATCTTGTTGATGCCAGGTAGGGACGAGGTATGCTTTCCCCTGATTCAAAGACCGAATTACCCCGGCGTGCACAGTGGACAAATGGCGTTGCCCGGGGGAAGGAAGGAAAGTGAAGACCCTGATCTAATTTTTACAGCCCTGAGGGAAACCGAAGAAGAAATTGGGGTAAAGGCATCAGACATAAAAATTTTGGGAACACTCTCTTCATTTTTCATTGCTGCCAGTAACTATCAGGTTTTACCAACGGTGGCTTATCTGGACCAAAATCCTACATTTATACCGGAAAAAAAGGAAGTGGCGGAAGTGGTGACTGCCCGGGTCAGTCATCTCGTCGATGATCGGTATGTGAAGGAAAAAGAGATACCTGTTGGAGGTAATGTAAAATTGTGGTCACCCTATTTTGAACTTGAAAGGAAAGTAGTTTGGGGTGCCACGGCCATGATGTTGAATGAGTTTAGAGTCTTATTGAAAGAAAATGAGTGAATCTTATCCTGTAATTACCAACGATGCCGTTATTCTGGGTATTTTGTTGCTCATGTTGGGCGGTGTATTCATCACTTCAGCTAGTGACCGTCCTTTTTGGAAAAAGTTTTACCAGTATGTCCCGGCCCTTCTCGTATGCTACTTTCTCCCCTCATTGCTCAAGGCAGTAGGGTTGATCGACCCAACCGAATCCAAGCTCTATTTCATGGCCAGCAGGTATCTGTTGCCTGCCAGTTTGGTCTTGCTGACCATCAGTGTAGACTTAAAAGAAATTATTAAGTTGGGGCCCAAAGCAGTGACCATGTTTTTGAGTGGTACGCTGGGCATCATCATCGGTGGGCCCATCGCTATTTTAATTTTTCAACAAATAATGCCAGAATTGGTGGCAGGAGACGTTTGGCGCGGAATGACCACCATAGCCGGTTCATGGATTGGAGGTGGAGCCAATCAAGCGGCGATGAAAGAGGTTTTTGCGGTGAATGATGTCATTTTCTCTCGAATGGTCACGGTAGATATCATTGTGGGAAATATATGGATCGGGGTGCTCATCGCCCTTGTCGCTGCTGCAAAAATTATCGATCGGAAATTAAAAGCGGATGCCAGTGCCATCGAACATTTAAAAGACAAAATGGATGCCTACCAGAAGCGAATGGAGCGAATCCCATCGCTGACGGACTTAATGAAAATTTTGATGGTCGCTTTTTCCTGTACTGGGCTGGCACATTTTGCGGGTGATTTCATAGCGCCGGCACTAGCCTCGGCCTATCCGGGACTGTCAGACTATAGCCTTACCTCAACCTTCTTCTGGATTGTACTTACCGCCACCATGCTTGGTGTCGCTTTGTCGTTCACAGAATTTCGATCCCTGGAGGGAGTCGGTGCTTCGCGCATGGGTCGCGCTTTTGTATATGTTTTGGTGGCGACGATCGGAATGAATATGGACATCCTGGCCATCGTCACTAACTGGCAGCTGTTCTTTTTGGGATTTATGTGGATGGTCATACATGTGCTGATCCTGGCCTTTGTTGCCTGGCTCATCAAGGCACCCTATTTCTTTATCGCAGTAGGTAGTACAGCCAATGTAGGCGGGGCGGCATCTGCGCCGGTTATCGCCACTGAATTTCACCCTTCCCTGGCACCTGTAGGTGTTTTAATGGCTGTTTTGGGTTACGTAGTAGGTACACTAGGTGCTTATGGCTGTGGATTGCTGATGCAGTGGGTCGCCAGATAACAACCCAGATTTTATACTTGCCAAAAACAAACATCTTTCAAGTAAAACCGAATAATTTTATTCTATTTAAACTCACACCGAAGAGATGACAGCCAAGCACCTTACCGTTCCCATTTCCCTACCATATTTCACACTAAATGCACTCACTGAAAACACGGATTACATCTGGATGGTGGCGCATGGTTATGGTCAACTGGCGCAATACTTCATTCGTAAATTCGATCAACTCGATCCTGAAAGGCATTTTATTATTGCCCCACAGGGCTTGTCAAAATTTTACCTGGAGGGGGAGCTGTCGGGAAGAGTGGGTGCCTCCTGGATGACTAAGGAGGATCGACTGACTGAGATTGACAACCAGCATCGAATGATTGAAGCCATTTGGCGCAAAGAGGTGCCGGATCGGAAAGATAGAAAACTGATTTTTTTCGGATTCAGCCAAGGCGCAGCTACAATTGTGAGGTATTTGGCCAGTACGCGTGAAGTACCGCATGCATTGGTGCTCTGGGCAGGTAGTTTTCCGCACGATGTAACGGCAGATAACCTTGCACATCTTCCTGCCGAGATGCCGGTGAAGTATTTCACGGGAAAGTCTGACCCTTTTCTGAATGAGGAGGTGTATGCACGGCAGTTGCAATTGGTGAAAGATGTTATGGGCCGCAAACCTGAGGTGGTGGTGTTTGATGGTGGTCACACAGTAATTAGGGAGTTACTCCCACGTGTGTATCAGGACCTTTGAATAAGTCGTCGAACATTCTTAATCAGAATTAGTTATTTTCGTTTTCTCATGTGCAATTTCCATGCGCATTTTTGCGACTAACCACTTACAACTCATGAAATATTTCTGTAGCTTATTCCTGCTTTTTTTTCTTACAGTCACGGTCATGGCGCAACCCTTGGTGCGCCGCCCTGCGATCAGTCCCGATGGTGAGTTGCTTGCTTTTTCCTATCAGGGCGACATTTGGACCGTGCCTCTGACCGGGGGTAGGGCTTTTCGTTTGACGATTCACGAAGGATATGAGTCTATGCCCATATGGAGTCAGGATGGCAGTCGACTCATTTTCCCGAGCGATCGATTTGGCAATATGGATATTTTTAGCGTATCTGCAAGCGGGGGTACGCCCACGAGGCACACTTACCACTCGGGCTCCGATGTTCCTTACAGTATCATGAAGGATGGTTCTGTGTTATTTACAACCAACCGGATTTATTCAGAAGTGGAGCGCGAAGACGAAATTTATCGCATACCTGCATCCGGAGGTACCCCTGTCCGCTTCATGGATGCACTGGGTTTTGACCCTGTCGTGTCGCCGGATGGCACCAAAGTGGCATTTGTCCGCGGCACTTGCCGCATTGACCGTGAAGCTTACCAGGGGCCCGCTAACCGGGACATTTGGATTTATGATAGGTCCAGTGACAGCTACATGCAGTTGACCAAGTATGATGGCAACGACTTTAACCCGCTGTGGTTGGACGACAATACCCTCACCTATTTATCCGCTAAAAGTGGTAAGTACAACGTACACAAAATCTCGTTAGATGGTACAGATACTCAATTAACGAATAATTCTGATTTTGGGGTCTTCAGTTATAGTATTAGTCCGGCCAGTGAGCGACTGGTTTACCAATCCGGTCACCAAGTGATGGTGCATGAAATGAATACAGGATCAGAGCGGCTGATTGAGATTGATGTGGCGGGTGACTACAGATTTGATCGGGTAGTAGCCAAGACGATCAAGAACGGCGTAGATGAGATGGCCATTTCGCCGAATGGTAAATACGCAGCTTATGTAGAACGAGGAGAAGTGTTTGTGACTCGTAATGATAAAGAGGATATGCGCAGTGTCAATTTGTCCAACCATGTCGCGCGGGAATCGGATGTGGAGTGGCTGAATGATGAAAACCTCCTTTTTCTGTCCGACAGAGAAGGGCAATATGATATTTATCTGGTTAGGTCTGCTGATCCTGACAAAAAAAATCTTTTCAAAACCTTGAAGCGTGAAACAATTCGGCTGACCAATACAGCCGAAGAGGAAACATACATCAATGTATCTCCTGATGGCAGGCAAATGGTGATTAGAGAAGGGTGGGGTTATGGCAGTGGAAAATTAATGGTGGCGGACATTTCGGCTACCGGCGCGCTTTCCGGTATAAAAACGCTGGTGGAAGGTTGGAACGCGCCGGATAATGTGGTTTGGTCTCCGGACAATAGTTGGCTGGCGTACGCCCAATCGGATTTGAATTTCAATCAGGAAGTATTTATTCATGCTGCTGATGGATCTAAAGCGGCAGTAAATGTAAGTATGCATCCCAAGTACGACGGTAACCCTGTGTGGAGCCCGGACGGCAGTAAACTTGGATTTATATCTCAGCGTAACAATGGTGACAACGACGTATGGTTTGTTTGGTTAAAAAAGTCGGACTGGGAAAAATCGCAAGACGAATGGAAACGTGAGGAATTGGAAGATGATAAAGACGAAAAAAACGAAAAAGATGATCAGGCTTCAGAAGATCGGTCGGTTGAGATAAAGATTGATTTCAACAGAATTTATGAACGTCTTGAGCAGGTGACGGCTTTTGCTGGCGGAGAAAATGATTTTGCATTTGACGCAGAAGGGACTTTCATTTATTATGCCACAGGTAGGGATTGGAGAAGAGACCACAAGGTGGAAAGCAGTCTGTATAAAATAAAATGGGACGGAAGTGAAAACGAGGAAATCAAAGGATTTAAGGGTCCTGGAGGATTGGTTCTCGGACCTAAAAAAGAATATCTGTATGTTTTGACCGATGGTGGCACGATGAAGCGGCTAGCATTGAGTGGAGACAAAGAGGAGACTTTGTCAGTTACCTCCAAACTTGAAGTGGATTACCCTGCCGAATTGGAACAGTTATTTGAGGAAGGTTGGCGCGCACTAAATGCCGGTTTTTACGACCCAGAGTTCCATGGGCGAAATTGGACCAGTCTTAAGACTTCCTACAAGCCTCTGGCTTTGTCGGCTTCTACCAAAGAGGACTTCCAATATGTATTTAATCTAATGCTTGGTCAACTAAATGCCAGCCATATGGGTATGTATCGCGGAGAAAACCAGAAGGAAACTCAGGAGCAACAAACTGGACTGTTGGGTGTGGAAGGAGAGAATGTAAATAATGGGTTCAGAATTACTAAAATTTTACCAGGTAGCCCGGCTGATCGGACAGAAAGTCGACTGCTTGTGGGCGACGTTATTCGATCTGTTAATGCACAGAATGTAAATGCCAGCACCAACTTCTTTCATTTAATGGAGGGTACCCGTGGTGAACAGGTTTTACTACAAGTGCTCAGGGGAAAATCTGTGGAAGATGTGGTCATCTGGCCGGTAAGCTCACTACGGAGCGCGCTGTATGACAACTGGGTGAATGAGTGCCGAAAACTGGTAGAAGAATACTCAGCCGGCAGATTGGGTTACCTACATATACAGGGGATGAACTGGACCAGCTTTGAGCGGTTTGAGCGAGAGTTGATGGCGGCAGGTTACGGCAAAGATGGTATTCTGATTGATGTGCGCTACAATGGGGGTGGATGGACAACGGATTATCTAATGGCCGTACTTACCGTGCGGCAGCATGCCTACACGGTGCCCAGGGGGGCTACAGAGTCATTGCAAAACCATACGAAATACCAGCAAACTTATCCTTTTGGAGAGCGCCTGCCTTTGGTGGCCTGGACGAAACCCAGTATTGCGCTATGCAACGCCGACAGTTACTCCAACGCGGAGATCTTCTCTCACGCTTACAAAACTCTCGATCTTGGCACGCTGGTAGGGCAACCCACTTTTGGTGCGGTGATCTCCACCGGTGGTATGACTTTGCAGGATGGATCTCTGGTGCGCATGCCATTTCGCGCGTGGTATGTAAAAGCTACCGGAGAAAATATGGAGCATGGTCCTGCAGTTCCAGATATTTTGGTAGAAAATCCGCCCGCCTATAAGGCAAAAGGTGTGGACCCTCAATTAAAACGAGCGGTGGATGAACTGCTTAAACAACTGTAGCATTTCTATATGGTCATCCCATTCTAAAAGAGATGGGGTGGCTACTTTTTTTATAATTTATCTATGCAGGCAATCAAACCAATCTATTTAAACATCATTCGGGTATCGCTCATGGTGGCCGTTGTCATTCTGATAGACCAGGGATTTCGGTTATACAAATCCGAAGGTTCATTGAATTTCCTGATCCTCGGTGGTGCCCTTCTATGTACACTTTCTCTGGTTTTTTCATTTGTTGTACTATCAAGTGATAAAAATCAGCACTGACTGAGTGTGAATTGTGCTTACATCTCTTTTCCCACTGAAAAAGCACATTGTTCAAAGCTGACTAATTCATTGCCTGCGCTTTTACTTTTTCAGCCTGATTGCCAAGGTATCTATCGATTAGGTGATGAGCGAGATAGATTAGCGGGGTAAGTAAAATGGCCACTGTGAACTTGTACACATAATTAATGAAACCCACAGAAACTACCTGCGAAGCTGACCATTGATATTTTTCTGGGGCTAGGAAATAAAAAGCAACGAAAAGCACTACAAAGCTGTCCACAAATTGAGAAATAAGGGTAGACCCCGTAGCCCTCAACCAAAGCTTTCCGTCGCCCGTCATCTTTTTGATCCCCATGAATACATACGCATCCAGCACTTGGCCGATAAAAAAAGCAATCATTGAACCAATGATGATACCCAGTCCTTGCAAGAAGATTTTATTGAAGGCAAAGTCAATGTTGAAAGGCCGACCTTGATTGTCTGTATCGTTGACCTCCAGCCAGAAGTTGGCAGGAGGTAGCAGGGTGATGACCCAAACCAGCAGAAAAGCCATACCAATGCAACCAATGGTGAGGTAGCTGATGTGTTTGACCCCCTTTGGCCCAAAATATTCATTGATCAAGTCAGTAGTCACGAACACCACTGGCCAGAGTATGACACCTGCCGTTAGATTAAAAGATAGCACCCAATCGTCAAGAAGTTGCCAGTTGGCAGGGGGTATGTTCAGTAGTTTTTCTGCAGAGAATATTTTAACGCCTACAAATTCGGCCAACAGGGCATTGGTTAAAAATATACCGGTCAAAAATACAAACAGGTATTGAGGTTTGGTCCATTTCATTGAATTTGAAACGTTTCACCCTCTAGGGCCAGTTCAGTGTTTGAAAAAACTTCGCGTGCCTCTTGTAGAAATGGCTCTAGCATTCCGTACCTGCTGGAAAAGTGACCAAGTATTAGTTTTTTTACCCGGGCTTCTCTGGCGATGCGTGCAGCATCACCGGCGGTAGAATGATAGAGGTCGCTGGCTCGATTCTGCATGTCTTTTAAGAAGGAAGCCTCATGGTAAAGTAGATCTACTTCTTGAATCATTTCAGGAAGCGCTTCGATGTATCGAGTATCCGAACAAAATGCATAGCTATGGCTCGGTTCAGGAGCTGTCGTTACCTCGCTGCTTTTAAACTTTACAGATCCGTCGATGTTTCTAACATCTTCACCAAGCTTAAGCAGTCTGGCCTCCGTAGGAGACAACTGCTTTGGGATTTGGTCTCTTCGAATTTTACGCTGCTTGGGTTTTTCTTTGAATAAGTAGCCACTAGAAGGGATGCGGTGATCCATTGGAAGGGTCGAGACCTCCAGGTAGTTGTCTTCATATACTTGCTGCACCTGGTTTGGCCGCCATTCCTTAAATGTAATAGGATAGTCCAAAACAGTGTTGGAATGATGAAACTGAATTTGAAGTATTTCTTTGAGACCGGGTGGCCCGACAATCTTTAAATGTTGTTTCCTTCCATACAAGTGCATGGTATTTAATAATCCGATGAGTCCAAAATAATGGTCCCCATGTAGGTGCGAAATGAATATGCATTGCAGTTTACTGGTTTTGACCTTGAAGCGTTTCAGCCTCAACTGCGTACCCTCACCACAATCAATTAGGTAGGAGTGGTTTTGGTGTTTTAGTACCTGAGCCGTGTGATGACGTTTGTAAGCAAATGTCGCTGAATTCGAACCTAGGATGAGTACCTCCACACCTATTCTTCCTCCTCGGAATCTTTCAGTTGGTTTTCTATGGTGGACATGAACACAAAATCAATGGCTTCCTCTTTTGTGGGTAAAATATTGAGCACCTTATCTAACATGCTGATGGATATTAGTTTTTTTACATGGTCTTGAACGTCGTAAAGTACAAGTACACCGCGATTTTCGAAAGTTCGGTTGCCTACCAAAATGGCGCTGAGTCCAGACGAGTCAGAGTACTTGACCTGGCCCATGTCGATGATCATGTTTTTTGCGCCTGCTGTGTCTATCTCTACAAAAAGTGATTTCAGTTCTGGAGCCACTGCGCTATTCAGTTTTTCCTCTTTGATGGATAGAATGGCATATTGTTCGTAGTTCTCAAGTTGATGCTTCATGCTTCTATTGCTAGGGTTATGGCCGTATTTAATTCGGCTAATTTATCGTTGTATGGTGCCTTTTCAAATTTTTCGCCAGTTATGTGCTCATATAGTTCAATGTATCGATTGGAGATCTCCTGTATCATTTCAGGATTCATTTCAGGTATTTGCTCTCGTGGTTTTCCCTGAAACCCATGGTCCATTAACCACTCCCGAACAAATTCTTTGGAGAGCTGCTTTTGAGGCGCACCGGCGGCCTGAAGTTCCTCATACGTGCCGGCATAGAAATACCTCGAGGAGTCTGGTGTATGTACCTCGTCAATTAAAATTATTTCGTTCTCGAATTCACCAAACTCGTATTTGGTATCTACCAGGATCAGACCCTGACCTTTGGCAAATCTGGTACCCCATTCAAATAAAGCCATTGCGTACGTTGAAATGCGACGCCACTGATCGGCTGTCAGAAGTTTTTTTTTAAGAATTTCGTCCCTGGAGATGTCTTCATCATGGCCTTTGTGAGCTTTTGTAGTTGGAGTAATGATGGGAGCTGGTAACGGATCATGCTCTTTTAATCCATCCGGTAGTGACTGCCCACAAAGTGTTCGCTTTCCGGCCTTGTATTCACGCCATGCGTGACCTGTGAGGTAATTGCGTACTACAATTTCCACTGGAAAGGGATCGGCCTTTTTACCCATGCTGGCATTAGGGTGCGGTACTGTTTCTAGCCAGTTTGGGACAATTGCGGAAGTAGCCTGTAAAAATTTCGCTGCTATCTGATTGAGTACCTGACCCTTGTAAGGAATGGGGTGGGGCAGAATAACATCGAAGGCAGATATCCGATCGGTGGCAATCAGTACTAAGCGATCGCCCAAATCGTAAACATCTCTTACTTTGCCCGTGTATTTGCCTTTTTGGCCAGGAAATTGAAAATCAGTAGCTGCTAATGCGTTCATTCATTTGTGGTTTGTATCACCCCATTGTCATATTGGATTTGCTCGATTATTTCCCCGGAAGGGCCATAGGTGATCCAGAGGCCGTCTCTATTATTTCTTAAGTAATTACCTTCCAATTTTTTGCTGCGGTCAGAATAGTATTCGATATATGGTCCAGACAATAAGTCACCGCGGTAAGTAGCTTCTAGTTGTATCAGACCATTCTCATCATAAAGTGTGTGCTTACCATTTTTTTGACCTTTTCGGTATTGTGTTTTACTGATCAATTTCCCCTCTTCATAGACTTCACGAAACCCATTCAATTGACCCATCTGATAATGTTCTATCATCCGTAAATCGCCCTCTTCATCAAACTGACGGGTAATGCCGTGGCGTCGGCCATAACGCATGTGCTCCTCACTGAGGCGGGTACCCTCTTTTCTGTAGGACATCAAGATGGAAGTTCCATTCGCAGGGGCATAATTGGCTATTTTACTTATTTGTCCGGTGGGGTAATACTCAATATTTTCTCCGGATTTAATCCCGTTTTTATACTTAAATATTGCCTTGAGTGAACCATCTTCATAATAAACCGTCAGTGGTCCATCGATCTTTCCGTCTTTGTAGTTGGTCACTGATTTCAGTTGACCATTTTCATAATAGTTCCTGACTTCCCCTATCTGAGTGCCATTTTCATAATGGGCAGACATTTCCTTGTTACCATTTGAGTAAAATGTTTCTCGAATGCCGTGCAGTAGGCCTTCCGAATAAGCCGCTTTGGAACTAAGCTGTCCGTCAGGATAATATTGCCTGTTGTCTCCATTGGGAATTCCATTTAGGTAAGACATTTCCTCTTTAATACCCCCCTCCGGATAATAGGATTTTACCAAACCTTCCGGTTTTCCTTCTTCGAAGGTAGTCTCACCAATCAGTTGTCCTTTTTCATTGTAGAGCCTGAGTGGACCGACCAGTTCGTTGTCCTTGAAAGTTCCTTCTTGCATTACTTTTCCCTCCGGTCCATAAACCTTAATTGGCCCTTGTTTAAGCCCCTGCACCCATTGTGTGGTTCTTTGTAGCTGCCCGGTAGGGTAGTAGTTGATAAATACACCCTGACGGAGTCCATTGGAAAAGGCACCCTCGATGATGATGTTCCCGTTATCATCGAAATATCGGTATATCCCATTTTTGGTGTCTGGCTCATGAGGCACTACCTCGTATTGCTCTTTTATCTTTTGGGCTAAGGAGTCGTAATAGGTGAATACCATCTCTTGAGCGGCCATGAAATGACCGCCTGAAAAAATGGACAAAGCAAAAAGATATCCTTGTTTCATCCTTTATCGGAGCTATCCACAATTATTGGTGTTTACCATAAAAGATTACCCTTCATCACATCTTTTCTATGACCAGCGCGGAGGCGCCTCCACCGCCATTACAAATACCGGCCACCCCAATGGAGGCGTTATTTTGATGCAAAATGGAATTTAACGTGGTCACAATGCGTGCACCAGAGGTGCCAAGTGGATGACCCAGGGCTACGGCACCACCGTTTACATTTACCTTATCGGGGTCCAACTCGAGTATTTTATTATTGGCGATGGCCACAGCAGAAAAAGCTTCATTGATTTCATAAAAATCCACATCACCTTTGGCTATGCCAGCCATCTCCATTGCTTTGGGAATGGCCAGAGAGGGCGAGGTAGTAAACCAAATAGGCTCTTGAGCAGCATCTGCAAAACCTAAAATTTTTGCCAGGGGCCTAAGTCCCAAAGTTTCCATCTTTTCCTTACTGACGAGCACCAGCGCAGATGCCCCGTCATTGATGGTCGAAGCATTGGCCGCGGTTACAGATCCTTCTTTATTGAAAACGGGTCGTAATTGAGGGATTTTATCAAAATTAACATTTCTGAATTCTTCATCTTCATCCATGATTTTGACATCTCCTCTTCGTTGCGAGATTTCTATGGGGATGATCTCTTCTTTAAATTTCCCAGCTTCTGTCGCTGCTGCTGATCTTTTGTAAGAATTAATGGCATATTCATCTTGTTCTTCCCGACTGATATTCATTTCCTTGGCAGTATTATCCGCACAGCTACCCATTGGGAAACCATTGTAAACTTCCCAAAGACCGTCGTGCATGAGGCCATCTACCAGCTGACCGTGACCGTATTTGTACCCAAAGCGTGCCTTGGGTACATAGTAGGGAACAGATGACATGTTTTCCATGCCACCGGCAATTACCAAATCGTTGATCCCCAGCATAATCGACTGTGCACCGAACATGATCGACTTCATTCCCGATGCACACACCTTATTTACTAGCGTACAGGGGACGTGATGGCTGATACCGGCGGCGAGGGCCGCCTGACGCGCAGGTGCTTGTCCCAGCCCTGCAGAAAGCACATGGCCCATGAATACTTCATTGACCTCGTTGGCTGCAGTACCAGCTTTTTCTAGCGCTCCTTTGATGGCATGGGCACCCAGGTCTACGGCACTTATCCCGGCGAGGGCTCCACCGAAACTGCCAATCGGTGTGCGGACTGCTGATGCGATGTATACTTCTTTCATATTCTTTTTTTATTTACCAATCTGGTTTGTTGCTTTCTGGTCGGGTGGCTTTTCGTTTTTGTTGTTGGATGTATTGGATTTCGTTATTCCGGAGCGCCTCTAGTATCATTTTGGCCTTTTCCTCGTTGATATTCATCTCTTCCAACTTCTTCCTTACCATTTCTTCGCGGCTCGGTTCCTCAGGCTGTTTTTCTTCTCCTTCTTTATTTTCTTTCTGCTGTTCTTCTCCCTCTTTCTGCTCGTCGGAGTCCTGGCTTTCCTGCTGTTGTTGCTCCTGATTTTCCTGCTCCTGGCCTTCCCCTGATTGGTTGTCTTTTTTATCCTGCTGATCCTGCTGATCCTGCTGATTTTCTTGTTCTTGTTCTTGTTCGCTTTCGTCTGGCTTGTCTTGTTTGTCTTGTTCCTCTTTTTGCTTTTCAAGTAGCTTTTTTACTACCTCATAGTTGTAACGTGCATCTTCATTGTCGGAATCAGCCAATAAGGACTGCTTGAAGGATTCCAGGGCCCCTTCGTACTGCCGCTTCTGCTTTTGTATAAAACCTAACTGCTGGTAACCCAATGACTGCAAAGCGCCTTTGGTTTGTGTTACTACTTCTTTGTACTGTTGTTCGGCATTGGATGTGTCTCCGAGAAAAAAAAAGGCATGCCCTAGGTTTAGCTTAATGGCCGGATCGTTGGTGAGTGTATCCAGCTGTTCACAATAGCTAAGGGCTAATTCAAAATCACCTTTCATGTAGGCTTCCTGCGCCTTAGCCTTCAGGCCATTGATCTGAGCAATCTCCCTCGGATCTTTTGGCCAGAGCGCCAATAAAAATAAGATCAAGTACATCATACCCGAAATGTTTTAATCTGAAAGAGTATATCCAAAATTAATAAAGCCAAGCCTGCTGATAGAAAATAATAATATTTATTGTCTTCGGCCTTAATTTTTCTGGTCTCCTTTAGTTCTCCCTCTATCGCTTTAATGGCATTGATCAAACGTTCAACATCGTTTCGCTTTTCGTTAATTTCAAAATACTTCCCGTCTGTTTGTACGGCAAGTCGTCTTAGGCTTTCAGAATTCAGCTGGCTGATGACTTCTTCTCCGGACCGGTTGCGCTTGAATCCATTTTTGGTACGAATTCTAGACCCCTTTTCTGTACCTACCCCAAGAGAAAATAAACGAACGCCACGATCTTCTATTTTTTCAATTGCCTCATCGGTGTCATCACCAAAATCTTCTCCATCACTGATCAATACAACCACCTCTGCCTTTTGTCGGCTATCGTTACTTTCCTCCGCGGCCAGCTTCTTTAAAGCCATCTCCAGGGGTGGACCAAAGTCTGTGCCGGAACTTGGCACCAGACTGGTGTTGAGTGTTTGTATGAAGAGGTTGAGCGCATTGTTGTCGTAAGTCAGTGGACACTGCATAAATGCTTCATTTGAAAACATGATCAAACCAATTCGATCTGAACTAAAAGCCTCGACAATATTTTTTAATTCGAATTTGACTTTCTCTAGCCTGGTGGGTTGAATGTCGAAGGCATTCATGGACTCGGAAAGGTCGATACACAGAAATATATCTTTTCCAACCGATTTTATTTCACGTGAGGCTTCACCAAAGGAAGGGCCGAGCAGTGAAATGATGATGAGCGCAAAAGTAGCCGTGCGCAACAGGACTTTAAAACTCAAACGTGACCATATAGAACGCCCCAACTGCTGGCCGATCAATTGGTTGCGAATAAAGAAAATCAAATAAAAGAGAACAAACGCCGCAATCCAGACAATGGTGAGCGGCTCCAATTCTTGTACCCATTTCATGGAGACAAAAGTAGTGGGCGCTAGAGAAACGAGCAGCATGAATGATGCAACAGGTGGAACTCTGATTTCAGCGGTGGATGGATATGAAAAAATACCAATTCCTTTATGCCCGGTAGGTGTATCGATTGCTTAAGATTATCTCTCTTTGCATGATGATTTACAGTTGGCGCAACATAGGAGGGTCCTTTCTGGTATTGTTGGTGCTCTCCATTCCCTTTTGGTTATCAGATATTGATCTGCAACTTCAGGCCTATTTGTACCTACCAGGTAATGGAGGTTGGTACTTGCATGAACGGGGTTTTTGGCCATTGCTTTATCAGTATGGCGTCCTCCCTGGACTATTGATGGCATTGTTGAGTCTGCTAGCTGTAGCTGCGTCCTATTGGCGGGCTGAATGGGTGATGTGGCGCAAGCCTGCCTTACTTTTATTGTTTTCGCTTATGCTGGGTCCCGGTTTGGTAATTAATCTGATTTTAAAAGATCATTTTGGTAGGCCACGACCAAGAGAAGTGATTGAATTTCAAGGTAATGAATCTTATCAACCGCTTTTGATTCCGGGTAAAGGTGATGGAAAGTCGTTTCCGTGTGGACATGGGTCCATAGGTTTCTACTTGGCACTTCCATTCCTTTTTTTGCGTAAACGCCATCTGGGTTGGGCATTGGCCTGGCTGGGTGTGGGCATTTTATCGGGTTCGGTGCTCACGGCAGCACGGATGATGGCAGGCGGTCACTTTTTAAGCGACGGGCTTTGGGCCGCCGGTCTGGTTTGGATTTGTGGACTGCTGGTGGCACGATGGATTAAATTGGACGAACCCGTAGTTCAAAGCTTTTCAAAAAATAAGGCAAGGCAAATGTCCATATTAATGGGTGTTCTTTTACCCATAGTCAGCGTGGGATTGCTGTTGGCTACACCCTACATATCGAGTAAGTCATTTGTTTTGAGCCCTGAGAAGATTGATCAGTTACCCCGAGAGCGAATTAGAATATTGTTGAAAGAAGCAGACGTAAAAGTTAGGTCCGGAGATAGTTTATCTGTGATCTACCAAGCCAACTGTTTTGGCTTTCCCACTAGTAAGATTCGTCCCAAATGGAACGAGGAGTCTCTCACCTATGAATTGAGGTCTACAGGCTGGTTCACCGAAGTAAACATCCAGGCAGAGATCGTCCTTCCTGTTAGCCGTGAATGCCAGTTACAACTAAATGAAGGGTACATAACAGCTGAGTCTTTAAACCCAAATCATCATTTAATTATGGGTAACGATGTTCGCCTGACAAATGGAAATTAACTGCTTCACATATTTTCTTGTGAGCAACTCGGGCTATTTTTAAGTTACAGTGTTCATTTTCAGCTGATTGACGAAATTTTGATCCAATAACCAGATGAAATAAGGAGAAAGACTCACATTTCCTCTGCCGCTGAAAATGGACTTGACGTGAAACGCGGTTTTGAAGACCAGATTTTCTTCTTGCAAATACATATTTACATCTTCCCCTGGCATCACCTCCATCTTAGGCACAGCACCCTCCAGCTGTACCCCCAGAAAATCTGCAATTTCCGTCATCGTTAATGCAGCCATCATATTCTCAATTTCCTGGATGAAGCCTTTTTTCATCTTGCGTGCCGTGATTGTCGCATTGTCCATTCCTTCGGGCAAAGCAGCAGCATTGATGGTATCCAGTTCGTGCGCATTGATGATGAAATAAAAGCCTCCGTTCAAGTCTCCCGTAAAGGCAACCTTCACAATGTTTACTTTAAAACGACCCAACTCATCGAATTCCGACACAGGCGCTAAAGAGCCATTTCCGTAGACCGTACGGTCTTTTTGAAGAGGAATATTTAGCATCATTTCCAATGATTGGACGACCTTGTCCATGGCCGAATCAACCAATTCACCGATGATCTCTAACTGTAATGTGTTAAGCAAAACCTAAGCGCTTTAAATGACTGCGAATTTACCAAATAGAACTGATCCTAAATAACTTTTGTAAAGGTTCGTTGATACCTAAACAAGAAAACTTGCCGAAATAATTGTGGTCTTTGGCTTCCGGTAATGTTCACCGGTTATGCATGAACATCAATATTTTCGGTGATCAAAAGCAAGGCGACCCTTTGAAAAGGCGTTCAATGCCCCTAAGAACTATGACTCTCTTTTCAAGTCTATTTATTTAAGACATTTCGATCGGCATGTTTGCCCCATTCATCAGCGGTATTTCGATCTAGGGGTTGATTGCTGCTTGAGGAGTGACAATAAATAATTAAGCAAGGATGGCGCTCGGGCCTGTTCAGTGTCTGAATGCATCCTCCTCACTTTTATTTACACAGTTCCAGAAGATGTTCTTTTTTGAATGATTATAGAGAATGGTAACTTCTGCTCCCGACAGTCTGAAATGCATGGCTGTTGGCTGGAACTATGGTCTGCATGACCAGCAGAGTGGCACTGTCGACGGATTGCTATATCAATTGGCGAATAGGTAGCTGCGGACGTCAGGAGGCCTTCTTATTCTGGAGTAAAAGATTAAAATCCATTTGATCTGCAGCTTTGTATCCCAAGTTAAAAATCATTCTGGCTTTTTTGAAGTCAAACATTTCAATTTCTTCCAGGCCATCTGGTTCTACGAAGTAGTCTGCCATTTCCCTAACCCGATCAATGTCAGCGCTTACACTCATTTGAAAAGTGCGGACGGCTATTTGAATCAAGTTATCCAACTCCTTGGTTTCTTCTAAAGGGGTAATACTTATCACTAGTGTTTTTTCACATAATTCCTTTATCGGCCTTAGGGGTAGGTTGTCAAGTAGCCCACCATCTGCGTATTTGAACCCGTTAATTTGGACCGGTTGAAAAACGAAAGGGATACTAGAGGATGCCAGTACAGCCTCCGGGAGGTTGCCTTTATTGATGTATTCAGCTTTTCCAGTATTCATGTTGGATGTAGTAATTACTAGCGGCGTGGGTAAGTCTTCCAACTGCGAGAACGGAATCTGTTTTTGAATAAGTTTCTTTAACCCGTCAAGATTAAAAATGCCATGACGTGGCCACATGACTCTGGAATAGCGCCACAGGTTTTGTCCTTCCAGTTGGTCCATTACCATCTCTGGGTCCTTTCCTGAGGCTAAAAATGCACCGGCTAAGGCGCCTGCACTCACACCAGAATAAATGTCAGGTTGAATGCCAAGTTCTTTCAGCCGCTTCATGACGCCCAGATGGGCAAAACCTCGTGCTCCTCCGCCTCCAAGGACTATCCCCAATCGGTATTTCTCATTTTTTTTCAGATCATTTAGGCAAGATTCGAACATGATTAAAGATCGTCAAAAGTTTAAAAAAGGTCAATGCAACTCAAATCAAATTTTTATTGTTTAAACGAAATGCGTGGATTTCCCGATACATTGTTTCGCACTCTTCTGTCTGACCAGACCAAAGAAAAAGGGGAAAGACTTATCATTTTTATTGCCGTTGCCACTTTTACCCTGCATCTAATAGTCATAGCTCTTGTGAACTTAGGTGTTGTTCCATTGGGCGAAGACACTACTTTTTTCACCAATCCAATCTCGGCCATCTATACCCCGTTTTCTTTCATTCTGTTATACGAGGTGTACCTATTAATTTACTATCTACCAAAGTCTACAACCAATTACATCGGTAAACAATATGAGGTCATTACATTAATCGTTATTCGAAGAACATTTAAAGACTTACCCGAATTGCAGTTGACACTGGCTCATTTGGAAGTGGATGTCAGGTTTTTATACGACATCATTGCCACGCTAGTTTTGTTTGCCTTGCTATGGCTGTTTTACCATCTAAATCGCATTCGGTTTAAAAAACTGAATGCATCTGCTGAAATTGAACCGGAAATGCGGCAATTCATCAACATCAAGAAATGGATAGCACTGGCCCTTGTTCCGTTATTTTTTGGGATAGCTTTTTACAGTTTTGTGGAATGGATATACTCCCATGTAATATCCCTCAATGAATTGGTGTACTTATTGAAAGACATCGACAACATATTTTTTGATGAATTCTTCACCGTATTGATATTGACAGACGTGTTGCTATTGCTTTATTCATTCCTGCACACGGATGATTTTAGTCAGGTTATTCGTAATTCCGGTTTTGTCATTTCCACTATTCTTATAAAGTTGTCGTTTGCCACTGATGGCTTGATCAATATTTTGCTGATTCTGGGAGCTGTTTGCTTCGGAGTACTTATTTTGTTTCTATACAATCTTCATCAGCGCGAACGCGCCTGAAATTAAGCCAGAATCATGGAATCTTCCTCTTGTTCAACAGGGAGGGAAACGCCAGGGGGCAAATCAAGTATCGGGTCATCAGGGGATCTGCCATTACCTGGTCCTCCTCCTTCATCAGAATCAGAAGAATCATTCCCTGTATCGCTTATAATACGTTTGATCACATAGATTACAAGTAACAGAGACCCCAGAACCAGGGTGAAATACAAGGGATGGGTATTGATGTAGTCCTCAAATAGGGTCATGTCTAAGGTCAATGTTTATTGGACGTCCATACCAAATTGGATGTCGATACAAATGGAATTTGAAATATACTAAGGACCAATCGGAGATTCAAATATTCTTCATTAAATCGTATGAAAGCATTTCAAAAGGTCATGCATTCCGTGGGCAGTGTTGTCTCGTGTTTATCAGTTGTGATCAACGCTTTGAAAATTGATCCAAGCGATTTCTACACGGATTCAAAAGGTTCAATGTAGGAGTAGGAAGTTATTACCTTTTCGTGGTTCGAATTGCCAGAAATTCTATATTTGCGTTTAGTTTTTCCTCGAGTCCAAGGAGAGGTGGGTGAGTGGCTGAAACCACATGTTTGCTAAACATGCGTACGAGAGATCGTACCGGGGGTTCGAATCCCCCCCTCTCCGCAATACAAAAACCCCGCAGTAGGCGGGGTGGGTGATGAAGTGAACAAGCCAAGTTTTCTTGGGCTTGAGAACGTCATCAGGCGCACAGACGTAGTCTGGTTTTTGTATTGCTGGCATCCATCTTAGGGATCACCGAACGCAGTGAGGTAATCCGTGAGTTAGATGGTGGTACGGTGATGAGGTGAGCAAGCCAAGTTTACTCGGGCCGCAGAAGGTATCGGTCGCAGGTCCGCAGTCTGGTTTTTGTGTTGCTGGCACATCCTTAGGGCATCAACGTACGCAGTGAGGTAATTCCGTTGCTATGTGCGTACAGTGGTAGGGATTTTAAATGTATTTATCCGCTTAGCGCGGATTTTTTGTTGACTTGGTCCCGTAGCTCAACCGGATAGAGCAGCTGCCTTCTAAGCAGCAGGTTGAAGGTTCGAGTCCTTCCGGGATCACTCCACTTCTTACCCCATACACAAGGTATGGGGTTTTTTATTGACTAGATAAAAGCCTTCGAACCAACAGATAAGCTGCTTCACGTCAAATAGTCGAGAGTTAAGATCAGTGTAGTCAGATGAAGAAACTGATCAAAACCTAATATTGGGTAAAACACTCTGGGGCGATGTGCGAATTTGCTAGCCGCTTTACTAGTGAAGAAATCCGTAATGAGATGTAAGCCTCCGTTGATGCCGGCATATATCAGAGCCTCCTTTAAAGGTAGCATCAGGGCAACGCCCAATGCCAAAATAATCGTGTAGGTACCCACATGGAGTAAAAGCCAGTAATTATCCTGCGCCTTTTTAACGGCCATTTGAGTGGTTTGAAAAAGATAGTCGCCTACCCAATGAATAAAAAATAGTACAATGAGATTCACGCCAGGAAGTTATGCATTTGCTTAGATAAGTGGTAATTGTTAACAGATACTTAAAAGCACATTATGCGCATAGATGATGAGACCTGGGTATCTTAATTGCTGCATGGCATTACCATTTTCTTTTAAAACATTTCAACAGCATTTGCTATTCTGGTTTTTGATTTTCATTTCCAGCAGTGGAGTGATTGTGGCTTTATGTCTGGGCTATCTGAGGCTAAGGGAAGACACGCTGGAAACTACAGAAAAAATTGAACACAGTTATCTAACACTTCTGCAGACGGTGCGTGCTCAGCAGAACTTTTTTAGCTACGAACCAAAAAATCCAAAGTTTTTTGAGAGTCAGGAAAGCGCTTATTTGTCTGAGTACCGCCAGTACTTGGACAGTACCCGCCACTTATTGAATGAGACAGGGAATGACAATATTTTAAAAAACAGTCAGTTGCTTCAACAAGTCAATGCGCAGATGGACACCATGGACGCCCTTTTTCATACGGTTTTGCAACTTATTCTTAAAAGGGGCTATAAAGATTACCGACTTGAAGGCCGCATGCGTGAATATGCCCATCTAATTGAAGCTTCCGATATCATTTCGTCCAAAGATGTGCTGACTCTGAGAAGGCATGAGAAGGATTTTATCATTAGAAATGACCTGGCTTATGTGGCGCGATTTAATGCCCAGGCATTGTATATGCTAAAGCAACTGAAAAGTAAATCTGGCAGACAACAACTGGCACGCGTCCTAGCGACTTACCAGCGACTTTTTAATGAACTGGTAGAGCTAGATGCAAAAATTGGAATTAAAGACAATACAGCACTCAAGCAAAAACTAGATCAGGTCATTTTCAAACTAGAAGCAGATTTTAAGCAATTACTCGTACAGGTAGCAAGAATTAAAGAAAAGGCTTTTAAACGATTGAATATCGCCTTTATCACCGTCGGTATTGCGCTTATCTTGCTAAGTGTTTATACAAGCGCTGTAGTCGCCAGACGAATCACTTCTCCGTTAAGAGATCTGGCTATGCATATCACTAGATTTGTGGACAGTAATTTCGCCCTGGAGGACCAGCACCCGGTAGCGCGCACGCAGGATGAAATTGGACAACTCACCGAAAACTTCAGTAAGCTAAAAGAAGAAGTGATCGGCCAAATGAAATTCTTCAAACAGAAAGTTGAGGAAAGAACAAAGGAGCTGGCAGAAACGAATGAGGCCAATAAGCGATTTGTGCCAAAAGAATTTCTAAATTATCTGGGACATACCAGCATTCGTGAGGTACAGCTCGGCAATCACGTAAAGAAGGAAATGACAGTATTATTTACCGACATTCGTTCCTTTACACAGCTTTCTGAGCGATTGTCACCTCGTGAAAATTTTGAATTTATCAATCAATACCTGCATCGGGTGGTCCCCCTCATTCAGGCACATGACGGATTCATCGATAAATATATAGGAGACTCTATCATGGCCTTATTTCCAGGCTCACCCAATGATGCCGCCCGTTTTAATGTAGCTTTTCGCGACACGCTCAACACTTTAAACAATGAAAGGGCAACTCTAGGACAGATGCCGATCCTGACGGGGACGGGGGTGCATACCGGGGAACTTATTCTCGGCACCATTGGACATAACGACCGTCTTGAGACTACGGTTATTTCAGATGCAGTAAATATTGCCGCACGACTTGAGGGCCTAACCAAATTCTATGAGGTTTGTACCATTGTTTCAGAAGAAGTTGTGGGAAGACTCCAACCAGGCACACCGGTCAGATTTTTAGATGTAGTCCGTGTGAAGGGCAAAACCCGAACCCTTGCAGTATATGAATTGATTCATCCCGGAGAGAGAGATAAAATTGCCAACCTTCCTATTTACGAACATGCGACCGAATCACTGCGCGAACAACGTTTCAACGAAGCGAGAGAATCATTGATGCATCTGCAAGATGTACTTCCAGACGATGCGGTAGTTCAAAAATTATTGGTGCGTTGTCTTGATTTTCAACAAAATGGATTGCCTGACGGATGGGACGGCGTTTTGTCAATGAATACCAAATGATATGGAAAACTATGATTTGATAGTGATCGGGAGCGGCCCGGCAGGGGAAAAAGCTGCGGTAAAAGCTGCTTATTTTAAAAAAACTGTAGCCCTTGTCGAAAAAGAGGACGACTTTGGAGGGGCGGGTATACAGACTGGCACCATACCTTCTAAAACACTGAAGGAAACGGCACTCTATTTAAGTGGCATCTACCAAAAAGATGTATTTGGGGTTAATAAAGAGATTGGACAAGAGACGGGGGTACGTGAATTTCTATATCGTAAAGATTTGGTAAAAAAGGAAATGGGTAAAAGAGCCAAGCACAACCTGAGTAAGCATGGTGTAGACATATACAGAGGCAAGGCACGATTCCACGACCCACATACAATTATTATTGATGGCGAATGGGAAGAGACCATTTCTGGCGCATTTATATTGATAGCCACCGGATCATACCCTTACCATCCGTCAAACGTACCCTTTGATTTTCGTCGGGTCCATGACTCAGACTCTATTCTCAATATCAAGCGTTTCCCCTCTTCCATTTGTGTTTTGGGTGCGGGGGTTATTGGATGTGAGTATGCCACCATTTTTGCTGCTATGGGAGTAAAAACCTATATCGTCAATGATCGCGACAATATTTTAGGTTTTTTAGATCATGAGGTTTCTGAAGCGCTGGTACAGCAAATGCAAAAAAGCGGGATTCAAATATTGTTCAATAATTCAGTTACTGATCTACAGAACCCCGGTGTTGATGACGCACCGCTGGAAATCACCCTTCAATCTGGTGGGCAATTAAAGGTGGATATGTTCCTCTTTGCGGCTGGGCGAAGCGGGAATATCAAGGAGCTCAACTGTGAAGCTGCCGGTCTGGTAGTTGGGAAACGCGAAACTGTGGTGGTTGATCACCAGTTTCGAACAAATAAGCCGCACATTTTTGCTGTGGGAGATGTGATTGGCTTCCCGGCGCTGGCAAGTACCAGTATGGAGCAGGGTCGCATTGCTGTAACACATATGTTCCAGACAGATGATCTGGAAACTTTGGCAGAGATTTTTCCATATGGCATATATACAGTTCCTGAAGTGTCAATGGTGGGTATTACAGAGGAAGAAGCGAGCCAACAGGCCATTGATTACGAGGTGGGCATTAGCTATTACCGCGATACTGCACGGGGCATGATCATGGGTGATGCCGACAATGGTTTTCTTAAACTGGTATTTGAGAAAAAAACTAAAAGAGTGCTAGGAGTACACATCATGGGACATCAGGCCACAGAACTCATTCATTATGGTATGTCTCTGGTCAGAAGCAAAAACACCCTCGATGAGATTATAGGTACAGTTTTTAATTATCCTACACTGCACGACCTATACAAATACGCCAGTTATGATGGGTTGGGCAACGTTGCCGGACGAAAGATTAAAAAAGCAGGCGAGGTCATTTGAATGCTTTAACTGACAGACGGTGGGATCAAATGATTGTAAAGAGTCATGAAAATGTCGTGGTACGAACATGCCTCTTCACCATTTTCCAAATGAAACCGTTACGTGGCTTGATTGATAAGGCATTAGATTAATATAAAAAAAGTGGTTGGTTATTCTGACAGGAGTAAAATTTATCATTTTGTTGCCCCTCAAAAAAAAGTTGAGCATAAAGATGCCTGTTAATCGTTACAACTTCTTCTGGTCTGGATGCAGGTTTGCCCCCTGTATTAATTAACGTGCCTTGGACAACGATGTGACTGACTGAATCTGGACCTTGAATAAACACCTTAACCCTTCCTCGTTAAGCGATCAATTAGCAGTTAATGGGTAGATTGGAGGACTGACACAAACGGCAACCCTACAGGGTTTCAATGTGGGAGCTGAAGGATTTGCGTTGCCTTTAATGAAATTTATGATAGGCATGCAAATACCAGATACCAAGTGTCCAAAGCAGATAGATTGTGATGTGTTAGGTACAGGGATTATTTGTACCACCACTCTGTAACATTCCGCTAGAGTAATTAGCAACCTGATAATAATGGGAAATCAATCATATTAGGGAATCATACTCATCAGCTGTCATTAAGGAAGGATTTGTTTTTTACAATCGCTAATAAATACCCCATACGAGGTATTGTCATTCGCGTGCTAATTCTGCAGTTTTGAAGTGATTTCTAACCTAACCACTTTAGATTTCGCTCACAAGAGCCTTCTCATTAGAGGAGGCTTTTTTATTTTGCCTCAAATGCGATTCTTTTTCAAATACTTTTTGGCGTTTTGTGGATGGATGATTGGTCATCAGGGGTACAATCAGGAAATCAATCTACTTTTCTTGGGGGACATCATGCAGCACGACTCCCAGATTGCCAGTGCCTATGACCCGGTAACAAAAACGTACAATTACCGACATAATTTTCAATACCTCGATGACGTCATGTCTGCAACAGACTTCACCATCGCCAACCTGGAGTTTACCTTCGGAGGTAGGCCCTTCAAGGGTTATCCAATGTTTAGCGCACCAGATGCCATGGCTACTGCGCTCAAAGATGTGGGGGTAGATGTACTGGTTACGGCCAATAACCACAGTTGTGACCGTAGGAAGAAAGGAATTCTTCGCACCCTGGATGTGCTGGACAGCATCGGGTTCCAACATACGGGGACCTTCCGCAGCCAGGAGGCCCGAGACACCCTTTATCCATTAATTTTAAATAAGCGAGGTATCCGTTTGGCCCTGCTCAATTATACGTATGGCACCAATGGATTACCCGTGCCCGCACCAGGCATGGTAAATCTGATTGATGAGGAAAAAATGATTGCTGATTTGAAAAAGGCCCGCACGCTTACGCCAGACAAAATCATCGTTTTTATGCACTGGGGCTCAGAATACACGCATAATCCAAATGATAAACAAAAACGTGTGGCTGAATTGTTGTTCAAAAACGGCGCGGATATTGTCATTGGTGCTCACCCACATGTGATACAACCCATGTATAACCAATGGAAAGACTCTACTGACCAGGTGCTGGTTTATTCACTGGGTAATTTCATTAGCGGTCAGCGCAAACCTCCGCGCGATGGTGGCGCCGCTTTTGTGCTTACACTGAATAGAGATGAGGATGGCGAAGTGCGGGTAAATAAGGCAGGCTACCTGCTTACCTGGGTGTGGCGCCCAACACAGGTAGGTAGAAGCAGATACTACGTAATGCCCGCAGCGAAGCATGAAAATGACACCGACCTGTTGGATGCTTTTTCTTCTGCCCGGATGAAAGCATACGTAAAACAAGCCCGCGCCATATTGGACAACGAAAATATCAACGTAGGCGAATACATATGGAATCAAGAGGTGGGGTGGTTGTTAAAATGATGAGCATTGTTTGTGACGGCCAACGGGCATCCCTAAGGAAACAGGTTTTTGTTTTTCAATCCATCATCCGTCTATGCTGGCAGATCTAATAATTTCTAACCTCGCACTTCCTCTTTATCTTACCTTTAAAATCTTTTTCATATGAACTATTCCGAAGGCATGCTCCGCGAAGGAGCCCTTAAAAACAAAACTATCCTTGTCACTGGCGGCGGAACAGGCTTAGGTAAATCCATGAGTACCTACTTTTCCCAACTAGGTGCCAATATCATCATCACCAGTCGAAAGCTGGAAGTGTTGGAACAGACAGCGAAGGAAATGAGTGATCTAACGGGCAATCCGGTTTTACCCCTGGCTTGCGACGTACGCGATTATGAAAAGGTTGAAGCCACCATTGCTGCCTCTAAAAAAGCATTCGGTAAGGTGGATGTGTTGCTGAATAATGCAG
The DNA here is from genome assembly GCA_964403075.1 of uncultured Roseivirgaceae bacterium. Classification (GTDB taxonomy): domain Bacteria; phylum Bacteroidota; class Bacteroidia; order Cytophagales; family Cyclobacteriaceae; genus CAYOEV01. The sequence continues at coordinate 57,196 of CAYOEV010000005.1, forward strand.
CGGGTAATTTCATATCGCCAACCGAAAGACTGTCTCACCGTGCCTTCGATACAGTGGTGGATATTGTGCTGCGAGGTTCTTACAATTTTACGCTAGCGATGGGTAAGGACTGGATTGAAAAAAAGCAGCCTGGAAATGTGCTGAACATTGTTACTACCTACGCATGGACAGGATCTGGTTACGTCGTTCCCAGTGCCTGCGCAAAAGCAGGGGTTCTGGCGATGACCAGGTCTTTGGGTGTTGAATGGGCCAAATACGGTATCCGTTCAAATGCCATCGCTCCGGGTCCGTTTCCAACGGAAGGTGCCTGGAGTCGTTTGTTGCCTGGCAATATGAAAGACAAATTTGATCCTGCCAAAAAAGTACCGGTGGGTAGGGTGGGAGAACATCAGGAATTGGCCAACCTGGCAGCCTACCTGGTGTCTGATTTTTCGGCTTACATCAATGGAGAGGTGGTGACCATAGATGGAGGTGAGTGGCTCAAGGGTGCTGGTGAATTTAATATGTTGGATGGCGTGCCAGAAGAATTATGGGATGCCATGGAAATGGGTAGAAAGAAAGAGGGTTCCAAACTGAAATTGATGTGGCTCTATTTTAAAGGGATGCGGAAACTAAAGATGTAAGCCAAAAGGGGGGTCGGCAGGCTAGTCCTGTATTAATTAATAACTTAAGGTTTTACTATTGAGAAAATTAACCATCATTCTTGCAATTTTTATCGCAGGTTGCGCCACAGACGATGGCTTAGGTACTCCAAGGTTGACTCAATCTAATGGCAATGATCCTGGCAAGGCGGAAGACGAATGTTTCCCTGCTTTCGGTAGCAATGAACTCAATATCGCCACATGGAATATCGAGCAATTCTCGTTAAGCAATACCAATATCGCATTGGTTCAGGAAATTATAGAGCGTTTAGATGTAGATCTGATTGCTGTTCAGGAAATTCTCAGTGAAGTAGACTTTTTAAGTATGCTCGACGAGTTGGATGGCTGGATCGGCTTGGTGTCAAGTCAGTCAGGTTTAAAAACAGGGTACATTGTCAAAAGTGCAGCTTTCGAACGATTCCAGGAACCCATAGAGCTATTTCAGGAGCAAAATGATTTATTTCCTACCCATCCTTTGTTGTTGCAAATGATCCATGTAAGTGGGCTGAATGTCTCTTTTATCAACTATTACTCTCTCAGAATGGCCGACACCGTAGGTACCGCCGACACCGCTGACCTTCGATTCGAAGCCAGCAGGCACTTAAAAGAATATATGGACAGTACACAAACACTTGTTCCTATCGTGGTATTGGGTGATTTTAATGCAGACCTTGGAGTCCAATCACCCTATTATAATTTTCAACTGGATGCCGAACATTATCTTTTTGCAGATGCTAGCTTGGGGACAGAAAATGGAGATGATTTTAGTATTCCGTCCTTGCAAACCGATCATGACCATTTGCTGATTACTAATGAGTTGTTTAACAATCTGCGGTATGCCGAGGTCATTTTGCCGGAAGCCTGTATTGCCAATTACGGTAGCCAGGTGTCGAAACATCGACCAGTAATGGCCACACTGAAATAAATAATTGGCTTTGGACACGGTGGACTAATATTTTTTTAAGCTGGTCGCAGAGGAGTGATCAATGTTAATTTTCTTGTATATCGCACATCGGATCCTCAGAACTGAACACTTTCTCCTTTTTATCTAACACCTTATTCTATGGCCTGCAGCAACCTCTTCCAACGAATTTTGTTAAGTATCCCGGCATTAGATTCCCATGACATCCAGATAAAGCTGGCCTCACCTACAATATTGTCTTCAGGCACGAAACCCCAATAGCGGGAGTCATCAGAACGGTGACGGTTATCACCCATCATGAAATAATAATCTTTTGTAAAGGTATACGACTTCACAGTTTCATTATCGATTGTAAGCGTGTGGTTCTGTGGATTGTAACGCACGTCATCCAATCCCTCGTAGTTTTGAATGGTATAACCATATTTGGCCATTGCCATAAGATCACTTGTTGAGATAGTCAGGCCCCGATATGGTACCAGCAGTGGTCCGAAATAATCTCGGTTCCAGTTGAAGTAATCGCTTTTAGGAAAGGTTTGCGGCTCAGCCGAACCCTCTTCGAAGAATGTATCGTTGACCATTGCGATAGAGGGTAACTTGGCTATGGCCTCTGCATGGTCAGGCGTGGTGAATATGAGGTATTGGCCTGCGGCAATTAAATCCTTTTCCCGGATATCGTAAGCTTCAAAAAATCGTTCAGGGAGTGCGCGGTTTCCTTTGGTTTGAATCTGGTAACCAAACTGCATATTTGCAGGTCGAGGTTGCTTTTTACCATTTATCCATACTTCACCTTTATCTACTGCCAGCGTGTCTCCAGCTACAGCAACACATCTTTTAATGTAGTGTGTCTTGAGGTCCATTGGATGGTACGTGCCATCTGGTCGACGGTTGTAACGGTCGTCGACGGGATAATTGAATACGACTACGTCATTTCGCTCCACTTGACCAAGAGCCGGTAGTCTTACGTGAGGTAACTGAATCCAGCGCAAGTATGAAGGCGCCTCCGTGCCCCATATTTTGGCATGCGTCAACGGTATCTGCAACGGAGTTTTAGGCGTCCTTGCCCCATATTCGGCCTTGTTTACAAAAAGAAAGTCGCCTACCAGCAGATTAGACTCCATGGAGGAGGTGGGAATCACATATGCCTCCATAAAACTCCACCTGATAAAAGTAGCGGCAAATACTGCAAAAACGATGGCTTCTAACCATTCTTGCGGCAGCGATTTTTCCTCTTTGGGTAATTTCACAGCTTCACCCTTATAAGATACATGACTGTAAGCCATGTATAGCGTGTACATTGGCCATAAGATCACACCGAGTACCTGGTGTACATACGTGAAGCGCCCGTATGACTTGTAGAGATCCAAATGAATGGTCAGGATCACGAAAAAGCCTACAACGGGAACAAAAAGCAACACGATCCACCATTTCGGTCGGCCTACAATCTCTATGTGAGTAAACCAATTATAAACAGGCACGAAGCCTATCCAACCGGCTTTGCCCGCGAGTTGAAATAATTTATAATAAGCAAAACCTTGCATGAGGTACCAGCCTATGACAACCACCAGGCAAAAAACCAGACTAAAATCGTTGAGATACATTACTTTTTGTTTAAATAATCATCCATTGTTAACCAGCCGGATTGAGATGCTGCCCACATGGCCACGTCCAGTGCGCCTTGGGCGAAAAGGTCACGGTCATGCGCAACATGGGTCAATGCAATGGTTTCAAATCGTGATTGATATTTTACGATGTGCGTACCAGGAACGTTTGGTTCACGATGCGAAACTATAGGTATTTTTTTTTCCGGAGGTGGTTTTTCCTTCGTCCAATCATCGTAGGCCACTGTATTCGACAGGATGCCCTCTGCTATTCGAATGGCTGTACCGCTAGGGGCGTCCAATTTCTGGGTGTGGTGTGTTTCTTCCATTGAAATAGTAAAAGAATTTCCGCTTCTGGCCGTAAGCCATTCATTCAATTGGAAAAACAGATTCACGCCCACACTGAAATTAGATGCGTGGAGGAAAGTACCGCCTGTCTGCTCCACCTGCTTCCTAATTTCAGGCAGTCTGTGTAGCCACCCGGTGGTCCCGCTGATGGTTTTTACTTTTCTGGCGATCGCGCGTTTTAAGTTGTCAAATGCCGCTTCGGGCTGGGTGAACTCAATGGCCACATCTACTTCATCAGGGTGTATTTTTGCCCATCCGGCATCTTCGGAACCTTTGATGATCCTAACCACTTGATGACCTTGTTCATGTGCAAGCCTATCAATGGCTTCTCCCATTTTACCGTAGCCGACCAGTGCGATCTTCATATTAAAAACGAACGGTTAATGCCATACCTACCGACTGCGGTGCCAGCCGGTTGGGTAGCGAAGGAGTAAGGTCTATGGATAGGTCTTTGTTAATGGTAAACTCATGAAGATGGGCAGATATGTGTGCATCAGCGATATTCAGTAAATAAAACAAGCCGGTGATGATCATTAAGTAATCCCGATCTCTTCGGTATCGGTCGGCTTGGCGGCGAATGACCGCATCGGTGAACTGATCAGGTAATTCACTCACTGTATCAGGATTGTTGTCATTGATTGCAAAGAGTGCGGATTGGAAACTTTGATACAGACGATCGTTTTGTCTGATGTAATGTCCCAAAATAAGAAAGCCGCCATAGATGATGGGTACTTTCCAGTATTGTCCGTTGTACACCTGTCCAAGTCCGGGAAGTGCGGCAGAATAAATTGCCGCGCGGTTGGGATTTAGTGCTGATATCTCAGTGAATATTTCCACACCTTCGTTAATTACAAGAGAATCTATGTTCTGGTAGTTTACAGAATCTACCGATTCCAAGGTCGGAAGCTCTGCGCGGGTACTGTCTGGATTTTGTGCAAGTACCCACCCACTCAAGAAGAGTAGTACTGTCCAGAAGAAATGCTTCATATGTCCAATATCTCCAACAGCCGATTGAGGTCTTCAGTGGATTCGAAAGGAATCTTGATATCCCCTTTGTTATCGGCATTGGCACTTATTTTAATTTTCGTGCCGAAATGCGAAGATAGTTGAACTTGTAACTTTAATATTTCAGGAGACGAAGAATTGACTGGCTTTATACTGGAAGGTGGGATTCTTCCCAGTTCGCGCACCAGTTCTTCTGTTTTCCTGACCGATAAATCTTGTTCGACCACTTTGTCATATATGGCCAGCTGCTTGTCGATTTCTTCGATATTGACCAGCGCCCGGGCATGCCCCATAGAAAGACGTTGATCACGTAGGCCTGCCTGAATCTCCGTGGGCAGTCTCAATAACCTCAGATAGTTGTTGATGGTGGTTCTCTTCTTTCCTACACGCTCACCCAGTTCCTCCTGCTTGAGTTCGCATTCACTCATCAGGCGTTGATAGCTAAGGGCCACTTCTATGGCATTCAGGTTTTCCCGCTGAATGTTTTCAATGAGTGCCATTTCAAGCATCTGCTGATCGTCAGCAGTGCGAACATAGGCTGGAATTTCTGACAGTCCGATACGTTTACTTGCTTGAAGGCGACGTTCTCCGGATATCAGCTGATATTCGCCCCTACTGAGCTGCCTAACTGTGATGGGTTGGATGATGCCATGTACGCTGATCGAGTCTGCCAACTCATTGAGTGCCTCCTCATCAAATTCAGTTCGTGGTTGGAAAGGATTCGTCTCTATGTGCTCCACCGGTATGGTGTTGATGCCTATCGGAGCTTCCTTTACGAATGAAACATCACTCTCCTGCTCGTTTTCTTCCAGAAGTGCACCCAGTCCTCTTCCTAATCCTGACTTCCTTTTTGCCATGCCAGTTGGATTACACAACTTTTACTTTATTTCTCTCCAAAATTTCTTTGGCCAGGTTTAAATAACTTATCGAACCTTTACTTTCTGCGTCATGTGTGATGGCAGGCAAGCCAAAACTTGGAGATTCACTAAGTTTTATGTTGCGGGGTATGAGGCTGTTGAACACTAGTGTTTTGAAATGACTTTGCACTTCTTCTACCACCTGATTGGAAAGATTCAGGCGAGTATCATACATGGTCAATAGGATTCCCTCAATCTCCAGCTGGGGATTGAGCCTTCCCTGAATTAGCTTAATGGTATTTAATAACTTACCCAATCCTTCCAGAGCGAAGTATTCACATTGCACAGGCACGATCACGGAATCGGCTGCAGTCAGCGCATTGATGGTAATTAGACCCAGAGAAGGGGAACAATCAATAATGATAAAATCGTAATGTTCTTTGATCGACACCAATGCCTGTTTCATTTTATACTCCCTGTCTTTCAGATTCACCATCTCAACTTCTGCCCCAACGAGGTCGATGTGGGAGGGGAGAATATCCAAAAATTTAATTTCGGTATCTACTATACAGGGTGATGTGTCTGCTTCGCCCATCATGCATTCGTAGATGCTCTGCTCCACACCTTTAGGATCAAGCCCTACACCAGAGGTAGCATTGGCCTGCGGGTCAGCGTCTACGATTAAAGTTTTGTATTCCAATGCTGCCAGGCTAGCTGCCAGATTTATTGCCGTGGTGGTCTTCCCAACTCCGCCTTTTTGATTGGCAATCGCTATGATTTTTCCCATGATTGATACTTGTTTATCGGTCGCATCGGTCGATGCATACAAATATATTTCAATTGGCAGCCAAAAGACGGTAGTGTGGAAAAGAAAAGAAATTCACATCTAATGGAAGGGATCAAATGATTCAGTTTCAAAGATTTATAAAAAAAGGTGTGGAATACTTTAGAAGTATCCACACCCTGCTGTGGATAAAAGAATTAACGTTTTTTCTTTTTGGTCTGATTATTTTTTTGTGCCTCCTGGCTTGCTTTCATGGCTTCCTCTAACTTCAATTGGAATTTTGATTTTTTCTTTCCTGTGTTGCGCTTTTTGTTTTCATCCAGGATTTGACGAATTTTTTCCTCATTGACGAAACGCTTGAAAAGAAACGTTTGCCCAAAGGTCAACATATTGGTGACGAAATAGTAAAAAGTTAAGCCGGATGCATAGCTGTTCAGGAAGAAAAGAAACATAATGGGCATCAGGTACTGAATAGATTTCATCGGTCCCTGTACGGAAGTGACTTGGCTATTTGACCAGGTGTACAAAATGGTAGATAGGGTCATCAGCAGCGTAAATAAGCTTACGTGGTCCCCATAAAAGGGAATAGTAAAAGGCAACTGCATTACACTGTCGTAGGTGGACAAATCCGTGGCCCACAGAAATGATTTCTGTCGCAAGTCGATGTTATTCGGAAAAAAGTAAAAAAGTGAGATCAAAATCGGCATTTGCAAGAGCATGGGAATACAACCGCTCAAAGGATTGACACCAACCTTCTGGTACATGGCCATTTGTTCTTGCTGAGCTTTTTGCATGTCGTCGGGATACTTGGCTTTGATCTCATCCAATTCTGGCTTCATCACCCGCATCTTGGCCATGGAGATATGTGACCGGTAGGTCAGGGGGGACAATAAAACCCGAATTACAAAAACCATGATCATAATGATCAGACCATAATTGCCTATGAAGCTGCTCAGAACGTTGAACATTGGCAGAATAAAGTAGGTATTGATCGCGCCGAGAATGACCCAACCGTAGTTGATGTTCTCTGCAAATTGAGGGGCCACGGCATCCATGATTTCGTAGTCATTTGGTCCAAAGAAAAACCGATAACTGGCCTTACCTGCCACAAAATCACTGTAGGGCACTTTCAGGTCCATATAGCCTCGCTTAATGACTGTTGAGTCGCCGGCAGGTACGTCACTTTGAATTGTGCCCCTGTCGAAGTAACCGTCAGCAATGATGGCAGAAGTGAAGAACTTCTGTTTGAGAGATACCCATTGAATTTTCTCCTCAATTTGTTCTTCTTCCAATGATTCGGAGGTATTACTCAGGTAATCCACATCCTCACTTAGGGTCGCATAACGTACGGTTGTGCGTTCACGGGCCTGACTCACATCCATCTCAAGTCGTTGAAAATCATGTTTCCAGGCCATTCTAATATCCTCGCCAATCAGGTCCTTCAACGCATCTGTTTGTATTTTAAAACCAATTTCATAGCCTTCTGGTGGCATCGTGTAGACGTACTTGATAAAGCCCCCAGTGCTTGTCTGCAAATTGAAGCTTTGTATCAGCGTATCGTTCACCATTGATTGGTTGGCAGAAAAATACAGTTTGGACAGGTCTATTTTTTTCCCATTTTGATCTAGAAAAAGGTAAAAACGACTAGAGCCAGGCACCACTAATTTGAGCGGCTTACCATTGTAATCTTTATAACCTTTCAATTCTACTTCTTCAATCAACCCTCCGAGACTGTTGAAAGTCAAGCGCAGCTGAGCATTTTCTAAGGTATTGGAGATGGCCGATCCGTTGGCACCACTTGCAAAAACACCATATTCCAGCGCCTGTACTTGTGCGCGAACTGAATCTGGCACGTTGGCTGGCGTCTCGGGTAGGTCAATGGGGTGATTGTCTTTCTCTCCGGATACGGAAGGTTGGGGGGGCGTTTGGGCCGTAGAATCCTGACCGGACAGTTCTTGGGGTGGAATGGGCTTTGGAGCGAAGAAAGTAAAATACACGGCGATAAATGCCATCATCAACAAAAGCCCAATAATCTGATTTCGATCCATAAATTATCTAAAATTGGAGCGCAATGTTAATGCTTTTTATGGGCAAGAGCAGCCTTTATGAAGCGAACAAAGAGCGGGTGTGGATTTAATACGGTTGATCGTAACTCCGGATGGTATTGCGTGCCAATGAACCACGGATGGTCTTCCAGTTCCATTATTTCTACCAACTGAGAGTCGGGATTTTTACCACTGGCGATCATTCCCGCTTTTTCAAAGGTCGAAAGGAATTCGTTATTGAATTCATAGCGATGGCGGTGGCGTTCCGTGATCCTGACACTTGCATAGGACAATTGGGCTTTGGAGCCTTTTTTTAATTGACACTCGTAGGCACCAAGTCGCATGGTTCCACCCATTTGGGTAAGGTTTTTCTGATCCTGCATCAGGTCGATAACTGGATAATTTGTTTTAGGATCCATTTCGGTACTGTTGGCATTTCTAAGTCCCAATACATTTCGGGCAAATTCGATCATGGCGCATTGCATGCCCAGACAAATACCAAAAAATGGAACATTGTTCTCCCTTGCATATTCGACAGCCATTATTTTGCCTTCTATACCTCTTTCTCCGAAGCCCGGGGCCACCAGAATGCCATCAAGATCCTGTAGCATTTTAGGGGTACTCTCAACGCTAAAATCTTCCGCATGTAACCATTTAAGATCGACCCGGCATTCGTTTTCTGCACCCGCATGCGTAAAGGACTCAGCGATGGATTTATAAGCGTCTTTCAATTCTACATATTTTCCAATTAAACCAATAGTGACGTGATCAATGGGATTTTTAAGCCGGCCAAGAAAAGAACGCCATTCGTCAATTTTAGGCTGTTTTTTGTAAGAAAGCTTGAATTTGGCCAGTACTCGCTCGTCTAGCTTTTCACGTCGCATGTGTATGGGTACGTCGTAGATCGTCTCCGCATCCAGTGCTTCGATGACTGCATTTACCGGCACATTACAAAAAAGCGCCAGCTTTTTCCTAATTTCTGGTGTCAGTGAATATTCGCTCCTGCACACCAGAATATCTGGCTGTATACCCGCTTCCAATAGTTCCTTGACTGAATGTTGGGTGGGTTTTGTTTTAAGTTCACCCGCAGCCCGGAGATAGGGAATAAGGGTAAGATGTATAGCAACACAATTGCTGGGACCCAATTCAAAACGCGCCTGCCGAACTGCTTCAATGAAGGGTAGGGATTCAATGTCTCCTACGCAGCCACCTATTTCAGTGATGACAATGTCGTATTTACCTGTCTCACCCAACCTGTATACATTGTTTTTGATTTCATCGGTGATATGAGGAACCACTTGAACCGTCTTGCCTAGATAATCTCCGGATCGTTCTTTGTTAATGACATCGTAGTAAATCCGGCCGGTGGTGACATTATTGGCCTGGGAGGTTTGGATATTGAGGAAGCGTTCGTAATGTCCTAAGTCTAGGTCAGTTTCGGCACCGTCTGCCGTCACATAACACTCTCCATGTTCGTAAGGGTTGAGTGTCCCTGGATCTACATTGATGTAAGGATCAAATTTCTGAATGGTTACAGATAGCCCTCTTGCTTGTAAAAGTTTACCTAAAGAGGCTGCAATAATTCCTTTGCCGAGAGAGGAGGTAACTCCGCCCGTAACGAAGATGTATTTGACTTTTTTTGCCATGAGTGGGATATACCGTTACGGATTACAAATTTAGCGATCTAAATGTAAGTGAATGACTTGAATTTAAAGTTGTGCTAATTTTAACCTTCGAAGCCTAGCCCATGACTCACCAGGAAGAAGTAAACAACCGTCTCCACCGGTTTCACCGGATCATCAATGAAAGTCTGCCCAAGCGGTTAGAGATGATGAACGTGCTGGTTAAAAACGCCATATCTACAGAGGGTTTTTATCGTAAAGGTTCTGGATTGCAAGCAGTTTTGGATGAGACCGGGCGAGTGGATGATTTTATGGGGATCTATGCTTTCGTAAGAAAAGGCCAACCAGTATTTATCGATGAGTCGGCGTACGTTCTTAAAAGAATTATCCGACATTTCAAAGGCAGCAACAAATACCAACAGAAACTGGCCTACATCATTGCCACTCGAGATTATGGCGGTGAGGGGGCCATTCATAGCTCATTGGTAGACATGGAGAAGATGCGTGTGGCTTTCATGGATATTCCTGACGACCTGGAAAGAAAACTCACGGTACTCTACTTTCAGGCCTTTTATAAATGTGAATACAATATTTCCGCTGACCTGCTTTAAAGAATTAATTATTCTTCTTCCAATATCACTTTGCCCACCCAATACGGTGAGAAATGGAAAAACTAAAATAGCCGGTAGGTTCAAGCTTTACCAGATTTTTGCTAAGTCCGGGTAGCTGGATTGGTACAGAATAGCTGTAACTGAGGCTGGCTTGGGTATTTGGTGTCAGGTTGAATAAAACCGGTAGACTAAGGTTGTAACTGAGCAGGGTAAATACACTGGTTTCATCAATTGGATTTAGTGCTTGAAGTACTTCTGTCAGGTCTGTACGCTCTCCATCAAAGCGGTTGACCAGTGCACGGGCATATCTCAAACGGGCTTCTTGTTGAACAGATAGATTCTCTTCTCTCACCCGTCGTTGGATCTCCTCATCAGTGAGCTCACGAAGCCCCAGTAACTCAATGGCATAGGCATTTAGTTGATTCTGGGAAAAGCGCTGGAAATAGGCAGTAGCGGTACCAAATGAAGCACTGACCGATGGATAGAAGTTAATGTTTTTCAAAACAGGTGCATCTGCCCACTCAATGGATTTACCTAAAGAAATCAACATGCGGTGCCCTGTATCTTGTCCAAATAAAAACGCATAGTCTATGTTAATTTCAGCCAGATTAAAATCGAAGAGCACCTGAGTGCCTACAGCATCCGACAAAATGATGTTGACCGAGTCGCTATGATTGAAGTTATGTTCATAGTAAGCATTGATGGACCATTGCTCATCCAGTAGTTTAATATATCCAACGTTGAGCAACGATAGATTTATCAGCGGGTCAATGGCAGTATCGATGTAACTGGACCAGTCCGCATACGCCCCGCTTTTATGGTAATAAGAAATGCCAGGAGACCAGCCCTGTTGACGCACATTGAAATCTCGTCCTGCACTAATCACTGAGCTATTGTACATCAGCCGAAAAGCCCATTCAGAGTGCATTTGTTGTTCTGCCAGTAGGTCATCTATCAGGTGAAACAACCCGATAGTGTCGAGTTCGGCTTCCAGTATTTCAAACCTTTCGGCATAAGAAAGTGAATCCTGCCCCTGTCCGAGACACCTTCCGGTGAGCAAGAACAAGAGCAGGAATGAATACCTACCCATACAATATATCTTTAATTGTTTCTCCTTCTCTGTATTTGTTGGTCGTTACGCTGTCTTTGGTTTTGCATTTTTTGTTGTCTGAGTCGTTGTATAATCATTTCTCTGAAGTCTGATTCTGCTTTACGCAAATTCAACATCTGTCTGTTGTCGATGACCTTTAAAAATCGATCGCTGTAGCTTTTTTCCAGGTTCAGCTGACGTTCTTTTATTTTCGTACCTAGTTCAAGTAATCTTCGATTTTCTTCTTCTGTGGCCTGATTTGGATCATGGTCCTTTCTAGCCAGTTTATACTCACGGTTAATCTCTTCTCGGCGACTTTGATAATCGTTGTACAGCGGCCAGAATCGCTCTGCCTGTTCCGGACTCAATTCCAATCTTTCCGTGATCAAGGCAATTCTGGCTGCTTTGATCTTGTCCATGGCTTCCTCATTCTGTCCGATAAGGACCAAAGAAGAGAAAATTGCAAGTGTAGTAAGGGTAAATATTTTCATAACAGTATTTCTGTCTCGTTTTCCAATTCATAGAGTAATTCATTCACTTCCTCATTGTTAAAATCCAGCACTTCCATCGGGTCTACGTCCAATAGGCCCTCCAATTCCTCTTTGCTCATGCCCGCCAAAATCTCTTCATGGGAAATATTCATAAGCGCTACATATTCCATCAGGTCATCATCAGATACTTCATCTAGAATAAAGGTGGCATCAGCTAACTGGTTGTTGGAGATAAAGTCGCTTTGTAACCATTGGCCGACGAAGAAAATAAGGAGGAGGGCAGCAATCGACGCGGCTAACCACTGATAACCACTCCACATGGAAACCATCACAGTTTCCTTTGCCGGTGTACCTACCTGGTTAAGAATATTTGACTTCAATTCGTCGAAATACCCATCCGGCACTGTAAAGGGTGCCTTCTTCTTTTCGATATCGTGCAGTTGAAATGACATATTCTAACATTAGATGCTTTAAGGTTCAAAGGGTTTAATCAGTATTGATAAATTGTTCAATCTTTTTAACCGCGTGGTGGTAGCTCGCCTTCAAGGCACCCTCACTCGTTGCGGTAATTTCGGCAATCTCCTGAAACTTCATTTCATCAAAGTATCGGAGGTTGAATACCAATCGCTGCTTGTCTGGTAGCTTTAACAATGCCTGCTGTAACTTCATTTCAATGTCATCACCTGAAATGAGCGATCCGCTTGTAAACGCAGATGCTAACTCAGGGTGTGGTTGGTCTTCCAGAGAGACCATTTGCCTTCTTTGTTTTTTCTTCAAAAAGTTTAAACATTCATTGGTGGCAATTCGATAGATCCAGGTGAAAAGTTTGGACTCTTCCTTAAATTTTTCAAGGTTGTTCCAGACTTTAATAAAAATTTCCTGTGTCAGGTCATTGGCATCATCATGGTCAATGACCATTTTACGCACGTGCCAATAAATTCGCTCTTGGTAGCTGTCAAGCAACAACCCAAACGCGGCGTGCTTGTGTTGTGGATGCCGCAATTGTTTCAGTAGTTCTACCTCTGTCAAAATGTTTCTGGATTCAGCTAATGGTTGGACCTCCTAACGGACGTAAGGTTTAATACTAAGTAAAAATAGTAGGACATGAACCGGGTATGTATAAATGTCGTTACATTTAATGTAAATGTATTTAGAAAACATACTGAATGGGAATAGGCGAAGATATTCAACAAAAGACCTTTACCTCCAATTTTAACATGGCCATGGTCAACATCATGTATACCAGTTCCTGGCTCCATCAAAAACAACAGGAGCTGTTTAAACCCAATCGGTTAACTACTCCACAATACAATATTCTCCGCATACTTCGTGGGCAATATCCAAGACCCTGCACCGTGAATTTACTTATCGACCGTATGTTAGACAAGAGTTCCAATGCGTCGCGAATCGTAGATCGGTTAGAGCAAAAGGGATTAGTGTCTCGCAAGCAATGTGCTGACGACCGTCGTGCAGTGGATGTCTTAATCTCCAACAAAGGGCTGACCATGCTCGATCGGATGGATGCTGAAATGAAGCAATGGGAAGAGCGTCTGCGTAACTTAACGGAAGAAGAAGCGATTTTGCTTAATGAACTATTGGATAAAATGCGTTCATAATTCGTGCAGGAAGTCCATAAACCCGGCCTTTTCTCCTTTGCGTCTAACCATGAGCATGGAGGCGTCAGTATCCATCATTACGAGTCTTTCGGCTTTGCTACCTATAAAAAGTGCCGAAGTAGAGGTTTGCCCTTTCGCGCCAATAATGATTAAATCAGTCTTGAGCTTCTCCGCTTCGCTTCGGACCGCGTTGATGAAGTTGTCTCCTGAATCTTCGGAGTAAATCCTTTGGATTTTGTATTTCTTGTTTAGACTCAGCTGTCGCATAAAGCTGTTGAATTGTTTAGAGGCATTATCTTCCATGACCTTTGCAAATTCTTTATGTGATTTGCCAGTGTAATGATATCCGCTGGGTATTTGATATACATTTTGCAAGTAAATCTCCAAGCTGGGGTTTAAATGATCTGCCAACCAGATAGCTAGTTCCACGGCCATTTTGGCATGCTCAGAAAAATCTATTGGAATGAGGATGCGATTCAGATGCATGTGCTGCCCCGGGGAAACGGTTAAAAATGAGCAATCTGAGCGCCTTGCCAGTCGGCTTCTCACCACTGTGGTGCTGTTCTTGTTCCTACCGGAAATAATCAAATCACTGTTTACGCCATTGGCAAAATCAAGAATGGCCTTGGCGGGCTGACCTTTTAATATCTCCACTTCAACATTGACCCCCGGGCAATCAAAGTGTTTGTTGACTTTCTCCGTTACTTTTTTTTTGCGTTCTTCGAGGGCCCTTGGCATAAAATCAGGAAACTCATCTTTTAATTCCTCGGGTAAATTAAGGGCGCGAATGACATTTACGAATGTGACGGAATCCACAGTGGCTTTGCAGATGTTCGAAGCTGTTTTAATGATGTCAACATCCAGATCAGAAAGATCAAGACAAGCTACGATTTTTGAGATTTTATCCATGACAATTGACGAGCAAAATTAGTTGAAGTTTTCCAAGAGATCGCCGACTTGATAAAAGAGTTCTTTGGCGTGCGCCGGAAAGTTAGCAATTCGTATTTGGTCTGTTTTTCGGGCGCCATAACCACTGCCTACAATCAATCCTTTTGCCGCAAATTCGCTCCTAATGGCCTGTGAATGCATATCAGATTGGACGACAATGGTAGTTTTGGAGCGATAGGCCGATGATGAAACGGCTGGCCTAAGAAATTGATGCCTATCTAGTACATCGTATATCAAAGTGGATTTGAAAGTGGTTTCACTCTGAACGATGCGTGCACCTCTTCTATTCAAATCTTCAGCAACTTTACCTAAAAGATAGATGGCCAACACATTAGGTGTTTCTGGCGTTTGATTTTTTTGCCAAAACTTTTCCAAAGATGCGACATCGTGGTAATGGCTGTGCAGCGTAGGATTACTGCGTATCAGTGCCCGCTCCAATGCCCGCTCATTTAACAACCAAGCCCCCAACCCCGCAGGTAGTCCGAAGGCTTTCTGAACCGAAAAATAAGCAGTATCCACCAAATGCCAGGGTAGGGGTATCCCTGGAAGTGCAGAAACACCATCTAGCGCAATAATTGCGCCTGTCTTGGCGCGCAAGGCCTCAAGCTGTTCTATTGGGAAACACATGCCAGTGCTGGTTTCATTTTGTGTAATGGCTATCAGATCCGCTTCGGGGGGTACATGGGTATTTTCAAAGTTTTCGTAAACTGCAGTGGCCGTACGGTTCCATTGGCCAGCAGCCTCATGAAATTTTTGTCCAAAAGCTCCCATTACATAATGATGGGAATGTTTTAAAATCAGTTCCTGAGTGATTCGTTCCCATACCTCTGTGGCCGAAGCAGTAAAATAAATACGTGTGCTTTCAGGTAACTCCAGCAACTTGCGCAATTGGGATTGTGTACTTGCGAATATCTCTTCGAATGCCCTGCTTCGGTGTGAAATAGAAGGAATCTGGTCCTTGATGGCCTGCTTCATATGATCGGCTACTGTAAAATAAAGTTCTGCAGGTCCCGGGGTTAGAAATTGCTTTCGCATTCAGAAAAAATTGATATTTTTGAAATGTTGTTTTGCATGTATTTAAACCTGACAATGATTTGTTCTACGGGCGAGTCGCGATCAAAAGCAGGCCACAACCAACGGAGGTCTTTGCGTACAAAGTTAACAGTGGATTCTTGCGGTTGTTTAACTTACCCAAACCTTATGCTGAACAGAGGTTTAAATGCCTCACAAGACAACCATAAAAGCTTTCGTTTTATCGAAAGCTTTTTTTATGCCCTCGTTTCCATCCACTGAAAAGTCCTGTTGATAATTTTTAAAGCAATTTTTATTTTCCTGAAACTGATCAATTCATCAGACTCATCGTACATCGTTACTCCATCTGCGTAAAGAAAAAGTTGGGGACAGTGAGGAGAAACACCCGCTTGTATGAGCATCTCATCGGCGACTTCTCGTTGAACATTAGGGTTGATCAGGTAGGCCGCCAATTCTTCGAATGAAAGGTCCCACTCTTTCTCAAGGCGTTGTTTCACTTGCAAGCTTAACAATGAATCCGGATCATGTTTCAGAATTACGGCTGGCGTATAGCGTGAGGTGTCAAGAATCCTATCGAACTCTTGCAACGAGGACACGCTTTCCCATTGTAATGGTCTCACCATGTTTGCTTGAACTGGTTTATGCCCCTTTAGGTTTCAGGGCATTAAGTAATGGTTAAAAAATGATTCCCTAAAAGTAATGGATTGATTCTAAATCGAAGCTTAATATAATACCCTAAAACGCAGCGTACCATCAAGTCTTTTTAAATCTTTGATGACGGCCTCGGGGTAATCCTTATCGATGTCGCTGATTACATAACCGATTTGTTCATTTGTTTTCAGGTATTGTCCGATCACATTGATGGTGTGTTCGGCGAGTATTCGATTGATATTGGCCAATACACCCGGACGATTGGCATGCACATGGATAAACCGATGGGCATTGCGCAACGCCGGTACGGAGAGGTCAGGAAAATTCACGCTCTGGGTCGTGGAACCATTGTTGATGTAATTCATCAGCTTTCCAGGCACAAAATCTGCAATACTTTCCTGCGCTTCTAGGGTGCTACCACCTATATGGGGGGTAAGTATCGTGTTCGGTGCGCCACGCAGAACGGACGCAAACGGCTCGCTGTTGACATGTGGTTCTTTCGGAAATACATCTACGGCCGCACCCCCAAGAAGTCCATCATCCAATGCGACTTTTAATGCTTCTAAATCAATCACATGACCTCGACTAAGATTTATTAATAAACTACCGGTTTTCATCTGACTAAGCGCATGCGCATCGATCAATTTTTCATTTTCTGGTCGGCCATCTACATGAAGCGAAACAACGTGGGACTTTTGCAGTAATGTTTGCATGGAATCTACGGGCCGGGCATTACCCAGTGCGAGTTTTTCTTCCAGATCGAAAAATATCACATACATCCCCAACGATTCGGCTAAGATAGACAGTTGCGCACCTATATTCCCATAACCAATGATCCCCAGAGTTTTACCTCTGATTTCATAACTACCCCAAGCGCTTTTGTTCCATTTTCCCAAATGCATATCCCTCGTTTTATCTGGGATGTTACGCATCAGTAAGACCATTTCTGCCATGGCCAATTCCACCACTGAGCGGGTATTTGCATAGGGAGCGTTGAAAACAGCAATGCCCTTGCTTGTACAAGTGTCGAGGTCTATCTGATTGGTACCAATACAAAATGCACCTATGGCCAATAACCGGGGTGCATGCGCCAAAACTTCTTTGGTAATCTGGGTCTTGGATCGGATACACAAGATGGATACTTCCGCTATGGCTTCGATGAGTTCCGCCTCACTTAGTGCCCGTGGGTCTGTGACTACGTGAAAGCCTTCCGAAGTAAGTGATTTGACTGCACGTTCATGAATATTTTCCAAGATCAATATTTTGATCCGATTTTTGGGATAGGAGTGGGATCTTTCAAGTTTACGCTCAAATAAAAAGTCATCCAGATTAGGCACTATATGATCTGCTTGTGAAGTCACCGACTCCCGGTGGACATTTTCCGTGAATGCATAGAATTTATCCGCAATGCCCACCAATTTTGTTTCATAATCGGTATAGCCATCTCCAATCACTAAAATCTCTCCTTTAAGCGCAAGCGATTTGATTTGTTCGGCCTTACCCAGATTTCGGGCGAGCACGTTTTCTTCATCAAACCCAATGATCTCCCCTTTATTGTTGGTACGAAAAGTATTGGCAAATACTTTTTCTGGTTCAATACCATATTCACGAACAATGGGTTCAATGAATGCCTTGAAGCCATTCGAAACAATGTAAATATCCGATGAGTTTTTCCTTATGAAACTTTCGTTCCTACGAAAAGAATCAGATACCTTCTCCTTGAGTAATTCGACCAATGCCTCTATGTCTTTTTCCTGAGGACGAATCAGATCAATACGTTGTTTCAGTGACTCTGCGAAAGAGAGATCTCCCGCCATGGCCCGTTGGGTGATCTTTTCTATTTGACCACGTATTTTTGCCCGCTTTTCGTCATCTTCGGCGTAAACAATATCACATAGCACGTCCAGGGCTTCTACCTTGGTAAATGTGCTATCAAAATCAATGATGTAAGAAGTATGGGACATTTGTTGGTTGTACGATTGAGTAAAGTTAATTCACAGATACTGCTACTATCTTGTAGTCTACTTTTTTTCTATACATTCGTTAATGCCCAGCAGGCCGATTCAACGATCTGTCAGTTGGTCGAAACGGGTATCCAACAGGGAGACTTCCCGGGTTGCGTAGTGTTCGCTGCCCACAAAGGGGTTCCAGTTTACCATCGGGCTTTCGGTTACTACACTTACGATTCCTTACGCCCGGTTTCTCAACAAACGATTTATGATCTGGCGTCAATCACGAAAGTGGCAGCTGGTACGTTGGCATTGATGAAGTTGTACGAAGATGGGGTCATTGAACTGGACGCTCCGTTGAAGGTCTACTTAAAGCATACGAAAAATAAAAAAAACCTGACACTAAGACAGCTACTGGCTCACCAATCGGGCATGAAGAATTGGTTAAATTTTTTCCAAATACTATTGAAGAGGCGCATTCTTCGCCCAATTACAGTACCGGGGGATACTTTGACCCGCACAGTCATGGGTCAGGGACATTACCTCGTTCGTCCAACCTACAGAACCATTAGACGTGAAATTATGCGCTCGGAATTGGCCGATCCAGGATACGCATATTCTGGTCTTTTTTTTTATTTGATTCCTGAGCTTATTCAAAGACTAACTGGGCAGACGATGGAAGTTTACCTGTCCACACATTTTTACCAACCCATGGGGCTAAAAACGCTTGGCTTTGTACCCAAACGATTTTTCAAGACGGATCGGATTGCTCCAACGGAATACGATAGTCTTTTTCGAAAAGTGCTTGTACACGGAGAAGTACATGACGAGGGAGCTGCACTGATGGGCGGATGGTCAGCCAATGCCGGCCTTTTTAGCACAGCTGAAGATATTGGCGCCCTGTTTCAGATGCTTTTGAATGGGGGTGAGTGGAAAGGAGTAAGGTATTTGCTTCCAACTACGATCGATCTTTTTTCTTCCATTCAATACCCGGTAGCCGGCAACCGTCGTGCGCTGGGGTTTGACAAAGTGCCTCTAGACCCTGAGGATCGCAGTAATGCCGCACCTTCAGCCAGCCGATTCAGTTATGGACATACAGGTTTCACCGGAACAATAGTGTGGGCAGACCATCAAAATGAGCTCTTATATGTATTTTTATCGAACCGGGTATACCCATCCCGCGAGCGTCAGGGATTGATCAATAAATCAATGAGGCAACAAATACAGGAGGCGATTTATCAGGAATTTGTGAATTGACTATTTTATAAAAAATCTATGTCCTGATTCAACGGTCTCGTTACCTAACAAGTCAATGGCACGCAAGGTGAGGGTAGTCTCTCCTGTGTTGGCTACCGTTATGGGTTGAACATATTTTTTTTCTTCTTCACCATTGATTGAGAAGTAGATGGCTTGTGTATCTACCCGTTTATCAGTGGCCCCGAGATAAATCTTTAATCCTTTGGCATAAACTTTCATCTGTTTGTTACCGGCATCAAGTGTCATTGATCCGATGGGGTCACTGCTGATAATAAATTCGATTTCAGGTCCAGTATTGTCGGTGACAAAACCGAATATTTGGGTGTTGCGGTTATTTACCTGATCGGTGCCAAAAAAGTCGATTTGATGGTAACCCTCTTGCTGTACGTTGATGGGTTTGTGGTACGCTTGTCCTGCACCATTATCCAGTTTATAACCCATGGCATTTATTCCTGAACCTTCATCCTCTGCCGAAAGCACAATTGAGGTTTTTTCTGTGATAAAAACCGTGTCACGATGTTCATATCTCGGCCCTTCAAAGGTATAATTCAACACTGGAGGGGACAGGTCCACATTCAGTTCTTCTTCTCCTTTTTTGGCCTGCTGATAGGTGGCTTTGAAATCATTATTCACCTTGTCAATACCATAATATGCGACCTGGTGTGTACCCTTATTTTTCGGCATTTCAAAAGGCTCCTTGTAGCCAACTTCCGGACCATTGTCGATTTGGTAACTCAGCAGTTTGACGCCTGCTTTATTGTCGGTGCCAACCAATTGTAGTTTACTTCGTGACGAAATAAAGATTCGTCCTCTGCTTTGATACTGGTCACCCACCACCTTTGCCTCTACCTCTGGAGCTGTTTGATCCAAATAAAAGCTATATTCTTTCGGCATCTCCTCATTGGCCGTCATGTCCACGCTGTAATAGCTGATCGCATGGTCGCCTTCTGAAATATTTGTCAACGGTGCAAATTCATTATAAAGACGAGGAGTTCCTCCGTCAATTGCATAGTAAGTATTTTGAACACCAGAACTATTGTCTGCGGCATTGAGAATAATCCGGGTTCTGGGAGAAAGGATATTTAACGTTTGATCACCCTCGATCGAGAGACTCGTGCTGGGTGCTTGATTGTCTATGGTAAAGATCAATTCCTGAGGTGCTTCCCTATTCCCAACGTTGTCCACAGCGTAAAACTTATAGGCATACTGCTTGTTTTCCGTCGGCATTACTTGTCCCTCAAAGGGTGAGTAAGGGCCTCCATCTGTCGATAAAAAAATGGTTTTGACACCTGAATATCGATCAGTGGACTTGATCATTACCGTAACACCCGAATCATAATATACCTGACCCTGATTTTTAAATGCCTGCGCCCCGGATACTACTGCCGTTGTTACAGGCGGTTGGCTGTCTTTATTTACTTCATAAAGAACCTCTTGTTTTGGGTAAGCGTATTTGTCATTTGCGAAGGCCCATTTGGAGCGTATGAAATTTGGGCCCTCAGTATCTAAGTAGAGCGGATCGGCAAATCCTTTCTGCTTGGGATTAGTAAGACGAACACCGTTTTCCGAATTTGGGGACATACTGGCGAAGAGGTACAATGGTTGGTCCCCTGGCCAATAGATTTTTCCCTCGTCGGATATGTAATGTGTTTTCTCTACATCTAGCTGTTCTTGGGCAGTCGCTTGGATGATGAGGATTGAAATCAAGATGAACGTATACAGGAATTTCATGGAATGCACCTGAGCTTTAGTGAATTGGCTATAATTTAGCGGAAAGATAGAATATTAACTCCTATGAATCAATTACAGGTTTCAAGTAAACTTGTATTCCCTTTTCTCATATTCTCGTTCCTGTTGGTGGGTCAATTGAGGGCATCCACTGTAGATGCTGACACACTTAACGCCGATCAGCTGTATGGAAAAGCAGATACACTATTGTTGTTCAGCCGGACAGACAGCTCCATTTTTTATTTCAACAAGGCGCGCACCGCTTACAAGCGTCAAGAAAATTGGGAAGGTTTGATCAAAACATTGAATAAACTCGCTGAAAATAAAATAGAGCAATTTAAATTATTGGAAGCTAGAAATCTGACAGATGATGCGCTCCATTTGGCCGGGCAGTACCTGTCTGAAAATCATCCTGCCAGGGTAAATGGGTGGATCAATCAGGGAAATATTTATTATCTGACAGGCCAACATGAGAACGCATTGGCAGAATATAGTAAAGTATTGGAGCGGGGGGTGCGCAGTGATCAAATCTACTCAGCACCTACTAACATGGGTCTTGGGAATGTCTACTACAGTCAACAGCAGTACCAAAAAGCTTTTATTCATTTTAAGCGGGCTTTGAAGGCCAATGAAGAACTACTGGGAAGTTTCCACCCGTATGTAGGAAATAGCTATCTCAGCCTTGCCAACTTGTATCGAAATCAGGGCAATAATGTGCTTGCGGAAAAAGAATACAAAAGGGCGCTCGAAATTTATCAGTTAATTTTTGGAGAAGCTCATCCCGACGTGGCTTCGGCTTACGTAGGCCTGGCAGAAGTCCATATAACCTCCGGTAAATACGATGTTGCGGAGGATTATTTCACTCAGGCGCTTATCATTTATTCAAAATTTTTGGATGACCGAAATCCAAAATTTGGTGCCATTTACATGGGGCAGGCAGATTTGGCACTCAATCGAGGCAACGTACAGGAAGCCATAGAGGGGTATAACCGTGCATTGGATTTGTACCTGACGACCCTCGGCAAAACACATCAGGAAACTGTGCGTGCCTACATGGGGCTGGCCAATGCATATAACTATTTACAGGACTACAAAAATGCATTGAAATATTACAATGAAGTCCTGGAGGTAAACTTTTATTTGGTAGGAGAAAAGCATGCCAACACCTCAGCAGCATACAACAATCTTGGAGCACTTTATTACTATGGCGGTCGTTTTGAAACTGCATTGGATTATTTAAAAAGAGGTCTGGCCATTGATAAGGAATTATATGGGAAAGATCATCCGGATATTGTCAACGGCAATTACAACATCGCACGCTTACAGGGGGAGCTAGACAGCACCTTGATCGCGCTGGAATACATAGATGCGGCCATTGCGGCTAGCTTATTTGATTTGGAACAAATGAGTGGGGTCCAAGAACCGGTCATTTTGCATTATTTCGATCTGCGTGACCTTTTGAATGCGCTTGAGTACAAAAGTCAGCTAATCAAGCAATTACAGTCGGGAATAGACGCACAGACTTTTGATTCGATACCGAAGCGCATGGTGGAGGTTGACTACCTGTTGAGTAAGTTGAGCGAATCGCTGACGGATCGAAACAACTGGCTTACCTTCGGCAACTATGCGTTGACATGCTACGATCAGTTGATCGAAGCAGCCTACCTCATGACCCTTCGGGCCCCAAGATTTGGGAGGAGCAAAGCGCCTTACGTGCAGCTGTACCATGATTTCCTCACTAAAAAGCGAACCATAGAAAACCGATACGTGCTTGCACGTAGTCAGCCACCTAGATTTCGAGAGGTTGCCGAAGCTGTGGTACAGGATGAAATCGCATTAACCAAACGGCTCAACGAAAATGCGCAACAGCTTTCTGCTTACCCGGATAGCCTCCGTTCACAGGAACTTGTCGGTTCGTTTAACAAGGCCAATGCAAATTTTAATGATCTTCAAAACGCCCTGCGTTCACAATACAGTGATTTTTTCGCTCTGAAACATGGCGCTTATCCCGTGAATGTTAAAGAATTGCAATCGGAGTTGTCAGATAGTACTGGGGTGATCACTTATCATATAGGAAAAGACAGCTTATACGTTAGTTTTCTGACCGCCACCGATATTCAACTTACACGTACTTATCTGGAATGGGATTACGAAGATCGCATCAATGAGTTTCGAAGAAGCATTGTGCAGCAAGCGGGTCCGATTTACACGCAACTGGCACATGAGTGGTACGAGCGACTTTTCCCATTCGAATTGGACGAAAAATTGGCTTCTCTTTTCATCGTCGTAGACGGCAGCCTGGCCAAAATTCCCTTCGAGGCGCTGCTTACCGATGCAGTAGAGACTTCGCCACTGGATTACGGAAGTTTACCCTATTTGGTTTTGAACCAAAACATTTGCTATGTGCAATCGCTTAACGGCACTGCTGAATGGGTTGAGGAGGTACGCACGCCAATCGCTAGTGGGGAAATCTGGGCCGTTGATACCTTATCGATTGATTTGGTTAAAGGAATGGAGGCCGTACGAAATCGGTTTTACGACATGTGGCAGGTGCCCTACGAAGAGCGAAACAGTGTACAACTAACCGCCAAGTTGTCTCGTCCCAATGGTTCGCAGGAAGTGAAGGCAGTTGGTTTTTCATCAGACGCCTGGAAGAACGATGAAACCGAATCTGTTTTTCTCTTTACGGAAAAGCGCGCCACCAACTACACCTATCTTGCAACAAGCGCCATAATGAATGGGAGTGAGCCTGAATTTTCGGCATTTTTTCTAAAGGCAGCAGGTGAATCCGATGGCATTGTGACTCTTACTGAACTCTACGGTGCATCTTTGAATAGCGCATTGGTACTCTTGACCAATGCTTCAGTGACTGACGCTCCCGGTAATGCCAGTCTGGGTTTAATGAATGGAATGGATTACGCCGGTATAGATCAAATGGCCATTAGTTTGTGGAGCAATCCAGCAGCAGAGCGTGGCAACTTTTTCGAAAAATTTTATACCAAGAATGTAAAGGTTGCGGCGCCTTTACATGTGGTGATGTCAGAAGTGAAACGTCAAATGATAAGAGATTCTTCTTCCAATCACCCGAGGCTTTGGTCGGGTTACGTACTAATGAAAAAATAGTTATTTAAAATCATTCTAAATAGGATACTGTTTACACTATATTTTCTATCTAAACAGTTGATATTCAGTGCATTTATCCTTGAAGGTGGTTGGACAGTCTGCCATAAACAAACCGTGTCAATCCCTAAGTTGTAAAATCTGACGACTCGTCATTAGATTTGCCTACGATTGATCTATTGGTCGTTACCTCATGTTGATGAAAGCAACTCATTCTCTCCTACAGCGCTGCTCATTTTTTTTGTTATACATCGCGTTGTTCGCAGTCCCATTCTACAATATTGCTCAAGACAGTACGGCTACGGAAGCCATGGTCGAACAGGGGACCATTGCCACACCACCAGATGCGCGCATCCCAACGGATGATCAGGTACTGGCACAAGGTGAGGCATTATTTTCTGCCAATTGCACGGCCTGCCACGCGGTGCATAAGAAATTGATTGGTCCGGCGATGGCAAACATTAACCAACGTAGGACGGTCGATTGGTTGATTCCCTGGATCCAAAATTCTCAAAAGGTAATTGCCAGTGGTGATGAGTATGCGGTGAATCTGTACAATGAATACGGCCAGGTACAGATGCAATCTTTTGCATTGAACGAAGAAGAAATCTTGTCCATATTGGGATGGATATGGAATGAAACGCAAAATCCACCTCAGGCCGATGTAGCCATAGCAGCTGAAAATGGTACTGGTGTGGGAGTTGACACCTCCATGGATTCAGGCTACAGTACGGCCATTCTGATCTTACTGGTGGTTGTACTGGTTTTAATCCTGGTCGTACTCATTTTGATGATTTCAGTCATCACCCAATACTTAAGAAGTCAGAAGGGTACAAATGAAGAAGTCAGGGAGGTACTTGAGTCCAAACTGAGTTTAGCGCCCTTTTTTAAAAGCAATGCGTTTCTGGGTACTGTCGTATTCATTTTTACAGCAATAGTTTTAAAAACTTTGATCGATGGTGCTTTTACGATAGGTGTACAACAGGGATATCAGCCTACCCAACCCATCGCTTTTTCACACAAATTACATGCTGGTCAATATGAAGTGGGTTGCCAATATTGTCACACCGGTGTTCAGATTAGCAAGTCTGCCAATATTCCCTCGGCAAATATTTGTATGAATTGTCATACCGAAATAAAAAACGTGGGGGGTGAGCCTGGGGTCTCTCCGCAACTTCAACTCATCTACAATGCCCTTGATTACAACCCTGATACAAAAGAGTACGGAGATAATCCACGTCCCATTGAATGGGTTCGCGTGCACAACTTGCCTGACTTGGCATATTTCAACCATTCCCAGCATGTAGCAGTGGGTGGTTTGGAATGCGAAACCTGTCATGGGCCCATAGAGGAAATGGAAGTGGTTTATCAATATGCCAATCTGACCATGGGCTGGTGTATCAATTGCCATAGAGAAACTGAAGTAAATGCAGATGGTAACGCCTACTACGATAAATTAGTCGAATTACACAATACCAGAAGCAAAGAACCTATGACTGTGGAGGACATTGGGGGTCTGGAATGTTCCAAATGTCACTATTAATCCAAAGCCACCAAACAACTATATGAAAGTTAAAAAGCAATATTGGAAAGGTTTAGATCAACTGGCTAACACACCTGAATTCCAGGAAAGAGCCAGGAAAGAATTCCCTGAGTACCTGCCAACCAATACTGGGCACAATTCGGATGGAGAGCCATCTCGAAGAGATTTCTTAAAGATGATGGGATTTAGCCTTGCGGCCGTTTCTTTGGCAGCGTGTGAGGCACCTGTTAGAAAGGCTATTCCATACATTCAAAAGCCAGTGGATGTGGACCCTGGTATTCCCAATTATTATGCTTCAACTTTTATCAGCGGCAGTGAGGCTATTCCTGCAGTGATCAAGACACGTGAGGGCAGGCCTATCAAGGTTGAACCCAACATGCTTTCTAAATATTGTGGAGGCTCACCGGTACAAATGGAAGCCTCCGTGCTTTCGCTTTACGACCAGCAGCGATTGCAAGATCCAATGATAGCTGGTAAAAAAGTTTCTTGGGAAGAGTTAGATGCCCAAGTGCTTGGTGGATTAAAAGGGGCCAGACGCATCCTGGTCATCGGGCATTCCAACGCTAGTCCTTCTACGCAGTTGGCCATTGATCAACTTAAAGTGGCTTACCCGCAACTAAAAACGGTATTTTACGATACCTTCTCTCATCATGGTCTACTCGAAGCATATGCCCAAGCGACGGGTAGGCGCACCTTCCCAATGCATGATTTCAGTAAGGCAGAGGTCATCGTTACAGTGGCTGGAGATTTTCTTTCCACCTTTCCCCGACCAGATTTGGTGCAAAAACAATTTGCTGCCACTCGTAAATTGAATGAAGACAAACAGCACATGTCTCGGCTTTATGCATTTGAGTCGAATTTAAGTTTAACTGGTGCCAACGCGGATTACAGGACGCCTATTTTGGCCTCGGAGGAAGGTTTGTACGTGGCCAATTTATACAATCTCGTGGCAAGAAAAGCGGGTGTTGCCACAGTAAACGTTCCTGCTGTGGGTGATCAGGTGAACTTAGAAAAGGCAGCCAAAGACCTCTGGGCGTCGAGAGGCTCGTCCCTCGTGGTTGCGGGGTCAAATGATCCTGCCGTCCAGACGCTGGTCATAGGCATCAATCAGCTGTTGAATAATTATGGCAAGACCATTGATTTGTCTAAGGCAATTCTTACCCGTCAGGGCAATGATGTAGCAATGTCTGCCGCCATCAGATCGCTCGCATCCGGAACCTCAGATGCGGTCATTTTTTACAATTGTAATCCGGTTTATGACCATCCCTTGGGAAAGGATTTAGTCACAGCAATAAAAAAAGCAAAGATTTCTATATCCACTACCGATCGAATGGATGAAACGGCAGCTGCAGTTACTTATATCGCTCCGGATCATCACTACCTTGAATCGTGGAACGACTTTGAAATTATTGAGGGCGAATTTTCTCTGTCGCAGCCAACCATTCGAAACATTTTTAATACACGCCAAGCGCAAGATTCGTTTCTAACATGGGCAGGATCCGAACAATCTTATTTTGATTTATTGCAAGGCAATTGGAAGGCTGGCAGCTATGTATCGGATGACAGTCTCACATTTGAATCTTTTTGGGATCGATGCTTACAGAATGGGGTGGTGCCTCGCCAGATGGCCCCAAAGGCCACAAGTACATCTATTACAGCGGATGTGCACCGTGCCGCCAGTGGTGTAACGTCTCGTCTCAAGACTAAGAAAGGAAGTTGGGAATTGGTTTGCTATCAGCCTTACGGTGTAGCAGATGGCCGACAGGCCAACAATCCCTGGTTGCAGGAAATGCCCGACCCCATTACCAAAGCCACTTGGGACAATTACCTTACATTGTCCGTGAAGGACGCGGCAGATTTGGGCATTTCGCACAATCTTGAGACCATGACCACCCAAAAAGTTATCCTTACTGTCGGTAAGAATAAAGTGGAATTGCCTGTACTCCCTCAACCAGGACAAAAATCCGGAACGGTAGGTTTGGCGTTGGGCTATGGAAGAACAAATGCCGGTCCTGTAGCCGATGGCGTTGGTATCAATGCCTATCCGTTATTGTCTGTCGACGACAATGGTCAACTGGAACGTTCCGTCATTTCGGGTATTACACTTTCTTCTCCAAAGGGTGACTACAAAATAGCGCAGACACAAACAAGCCAAACGGTAATGGATCGGGGCAATGTGTTGCAGGAGACGGTATTGAAGAAATACCAAAATGATCCTTTTGCTGGAGCAGAGGGCATGAAAATCACTTCTTATGATGGCGAAAAAGAACCCTATGCGGTCACTCTTTACAAGGGGCATGAATATCCCAATCATCATTGGGGCATGTCGGTAGATTTAAATTCATGCAATGGTTGTAATGCGTGTGTGGTCGCCTGTCAGACGGAAAATAATATCCCGACTGTTGGTAAAGAGGAAGTACTCAATAGAAGGGAGATGCATTGGATTCGCATCGATCGATATTACTCGCATACCCCTGAGGCCGATGAGCAATCAGGAATTGCCAAGTTACGAACGATGGAAAAACCAGCCGAAAATCCGGAGGTAACATTCCAGCCTATGATGTGTCAGCAATGTAATTCTGCACCTTGTGAAACAGTTTGTCCGGTAGCAGCCACGACCCACAGTACCGAAGGGCTGAATCAGATGACTTACAATCGTTGTATAGGCACCCGTTATTGTGCCAATAACTGTCCTTACAAAGTGCGTCGTTTCAACTGGTTTAAGTATCACGACAACCAGAAATTTGACAAAAACATCTCGATGAATAACGATCTGGGTAAAATGGTATTAAATCCCGACGTCACCGTTCGGGCTAGAGGTGTGATGGAAAAATGTACTTTCTGTGTGCAGCGTATTCAGGAAGGTAAATTGAGCGCTAAGAAAGAAGGAAGAAGACCAATTGATGGCGAGATCAAGCCTTCCTGCGTTACCGCGTGTTCAGCAGGTGCTTTGGTTTTTGGCGACATGAAGAATCTGGAAAGTAATATTTCAAAGACCCTAAAAATCAAGCAAGAGTATAAGAAGGTGAAGGCGCTGGAGCCGAGGGCATTTCATGTGCTAGAAGAACTGCGTGTGATGCCGAACGTATGGTATCTACGTAAAGTGAGAAATCAAGATGAAGTTAACGAAAAAGCGGAAGCATAAATGATTGCAGAATCTAGTTTAAGAACGCCCTTGATCACTGGGGGGAAAACGATCCACGACGTCACGGATGATATTGTAAAAAGGGTAGAGGAGAAACCTACACCTCTTTGGATGGCCGCAATGGCAGTGTCTTTGGCTTTGCTACTTATTGGTACCTATGCCGTCTACCTCCTCTTGTGGAATGGTATCGGTGAATGGGGTTTGAACAAAACTGTAGGTTGGGCCTGGGACATCACCAACTTTGTATGGTGGGTGGGCATTGGACATGCAGGTACACTTATTTCCGCTATATTGTTACTTTTCAGACAACGGTGGCGTATGTCGATCAACCGAGCGGCTGAGGCAATGACCATTTTTGCTGTTATATGTGCGGCCATTTTCCCAATACTACACACCGGTAGACCCTGGCTGGCAATCTATTGGATGTTTCCACTTCCCAATACTTTCGGTTCGTTATGGGTGAATTTTAATTCTCCTTTGTTGTGGGACGTCTTTGCGATTTCTACGTATTTTTCAGTTTCGCTGGTATTTTGGTACATCGGTCTGATTCCTGATTTTGCGACCATCAGAGATAGGGCGACGAACAAAATTTCTAAAATTATATATGGCTCTTTGTCTTTTGGTTGGACGGGTGCCGCACGTGCCTGGAATCACTATGAAACCGTAGCATTGGTATTGGCCGGTTTGGCGACTCCTTTGGTGCTTTCTGTACACACTATCGTTTCTTTTGACTTTGCAACCTCAGTGATACCAGGATGGCACACTACTATCTTCCCTCCTTATTTTGTAGCGGGGGCTATCTTTTCGGGTTTTGCTATGGTATTGACTTTGCTGTTGGTTACCAGAAAAGTGTATAAACTAGAAGATTATATCACCATCGGGCACATTGAGATGATGAATATAGTGATCATCATCACCGGATCAATCGTAGGTATTGCTTACATCACAGAATTTTTCATTGCTTGGTATTCGGGCGTTGAGGCTGAGCAATATGCTTTCATTAATCGTGCGACTGGTCCTTATTGGTGGGCTTACTGGTCCATGATGACTTGTAATGTGATTTCTCCACAATTGTTCTGGTTCAAAAAGATTCGTACCAATCTCGCAGCTACATTTATTATCTCTATCATCGTAAATATTGGTATGTGGTTTGAGCGGTTTGTGATTATAGTCACTTCATTGCATCGGGACTTTCTACCTTCAAGTTGGGGAATGTTTTATCCTACATGGGTAGATATTGGGGTATATGTATTTACGTTCGGACTTTTCTTCACGGCTTTCTTCCTGTTTGCGAAGTTCTTCCCCGTGATCAACATAGCTGAAGTAAAAAGTATTTTAAAATCAACCGGAGAAAAGAATTAACCATGGCAAAAGGATCGAACTATTTGTTGGGTGTATATGAGGATGAGGATGTCTTGTTGAATGCCATTAAAAAGGTAAGAGACAACGGTGTAACGATTGAAGATGTGTACTCTCCCTTTCCTGTGCACGGTATCGAGCACGCATTGGGCTACAATAGATCATGGCTTTCTGTAGCGGCTTTCATGTTTGGTGTTTTAGGTACGTCGCTCGCGCTAATCATGCAGATTGGTATGATGGGTATTGACTGGCCAATGATTATTGGTGGAAAGGATTTCATCCCATTACCGTCCTTCATTCCGGTAACTTTCGAGTTAACCGTTTTGCTGGCTGCCTTTGGTATGGTAGGGACATTTTTCGTCATTACAGATCTTAAACCATGGGGTAAACCCAGAATTTATGATCTCCGCGTCACGGATGATAAACATGTGATGGCCATTGACCTTGATGCCAATCAAATGGATAGCGATACCATTGAAAAAACACTTAAAGGAAGTGGGGCCTCAGAGGTGAACAACAAATCTTTCGAGTGAGTATGAAAAAATTACAATACATATTAGGTGTAGTCGTGGCAATTTTGTTTACTGCGTGTGCTGCAGGGCCGGACGATCCTGGGCTCGAATATGCGCCACAGATGTATCACTCCACCCCTTACGAGCCACTGACACAAATCACAGATGAAAGTAGTGGGAGCTGGCTGGATTCTAACACAGGGGATGATCACGGAGAATATTACAATTCTAACCCTTACAACGAGCATAAGATGAATATGCGTTTGCCTGCCGATAACACGGTCAGAAGGGATCAACTACTTCCTTACCGCATACCTAAGGATAGTGTACAGTTGGCGGCCAATCTTGTTAGCCCTTACAAAGGCCAGGAGGAGGCTGTTCTCAAAGAGGGCCAAGCGCTTTACGAAGTTTTCTGTCAGCATTGCCACGGTGAGAAGGGCTTGGGCAATGGTCTGGTTGCAGAGGTATATCTGGGCGTGTCGGCTTACAATGCCGGTGCCACCAAAGATTTGCCCGCCGGTCATATTTACCATGTAATAACGCATGGCATTCGCAGAATGTACGCGCACGGATCGCAAATACAGCCTGACGATCGCTGGAAGATTGTGGCTTACGTTCAAACACTTCAACAACAATAAATCAATGAACCTGTGAATATTGTAGAAGAGAAATTTGATTTTACCTCTAAGAACAAAAAAAGCCTGCTCATGGCAATGGGTGTCGGGCTGTTGCTTTGTATTTTGGGCAGTGTCATTATTGCCTACACTGAACATGGTCCTTCTGAGGAGGCAGGATATACACAAGTGCCATCAGATCATGACAGTGAGGTGGCCGCCCATGAGGATAGTGCACAACATGGTACCGGTGAGGCTGGCGAACATGCCGAGGCCGGAGGGCATGAAGAGGGACACACCTGGGTAAATAGGGTTTTTACGAACTTATGGATTAATACGGTCTTTTTCGCAGGCTTAGGATTGGTTGGTGTGCTTTTCTTTGCCATCCAATATGCGGCTCAAGCGGGCTGGTCTGCCGGGATTAAGCGAATACCGCTGGCATTCGGCTCCTGGATTCCCGTTGCCTTCGTATCGATGTTTGTATTATTTTTCGCTGCAGGAGATCAATTGTTTCACTGGACGCATGCTGACTTGTACGGAACCGGGGCGCATTCAGATCCTATTATTGAAGGAAAAGCACCTTACTTTTTCTGGCCTCTGGAAGGGGGATCTTTCCCTGTTTTTTTTATACTTCGTATGGTGGTGTTTTATGTGGTATGGTATTTAATCTTCCGTAGACTGCGTGCACTGGCTGTTCAGGAAGACCTGGAGGGGGGTACAGACAAGTGGTACAGAATGCGAAAGCTGTCTGCCATATTTATCATATTTTTTGCGGTAACTTCTTCCATGAGCGCATGGGATTGGGTGATGTCCATTGATACGCACTGGTTCAGCACCATGTTTGGTTGGTACGTATTTGCAAGTTGGTGGGTGGCAGGTTTGGCGCTCATTACATTCATCGTGGTTTTGTTAAAAGAAAAGGGATACCTTCAGATAGTTACCCAAGAGCACTTGCACGATTTGGGCAAATTTGTTTTTGCTTTTAGCATTTTTTGGACCTACATCTGGTTCTCTCAGTTCCTGCTGATATACTACGCACACATACCAGAAGAAACTATTTATTTCGTGGAGAGATGGAAAAATCCTCAATATTCGCCGTATTTCTTCATGAATCTGATTATCAACTTTTTCTTCCCTTTTTTAATGTTAATGACCAGGGATTCAAAGCGTCATACACGCATTCTGAAGGTGGTGGCCCCTGCTGTGGTTTTTGGACACTGGTTGGACTTTTACCTTATGATTACGCCCGGAACTTTAAACGATTTTGGAGGCTTTGGATTCTTAGAGATTGGTATGATTGTCATTTTTATATGCGCGTTTGTATACGTGGTTTATGCACAGTTAAATCGCGTGAATCTCTTTGCAAAAAATCATCCGATGTTGCAGGAAAGCTTGCAACATCACACTTGAAAAATATTTAAACACAAGAGAGTTGGGATATGTTGGATACCATTTTTATCATAGCAATTGTACTGGTCGCCGCAGTAATATTGGCCATTGCCAGGGTAGTCAAGTTAATTGGCGCAGTCCGTGGTGACAATGAACGTACAATTTCCGCCAATAATAAGTGGCAAGCTTTATCCTTGATGCTTTTTTTGGTAGGTGGCCTGGCAGCGTTCTTCTATTTTTCTTTTTACGGGGTGAACGGATATAGTCTACCCATTGCCTCAGCCCACGGCGTAATTACGGATCGTTTGTTCTGGATCACTATGGCCATTACGTGTACGGTGTTCATGGTGACACAGATTTTTCTTTTCGGTTTTGCTTATCGCTACCAGCATAAAGAAAGTCGTGAGGCTACCTTTTATCCACACAACAATCGCTTGGAACAAATCTGGACAATAATTCCTGCCATTGTGCTGGCTCTATTGGTGTTTTCTGGATGGAAAGCATGGACAGATATTACTGATAAATCGCCGGAAGGAACGGAGGTAATCGAAATTATGGGTTACCAGTATGCCTGGGCTTTTAGATATGGAGGAAACAAAGATGGGGAATTGGGTAAATACGATTTCCAAAAAATTGATCTCACCAACAGTATGGGCATTGATTTTGAAGACCAGAGAAATTTCGACGATTTTATGTCCGGTCAGTTGGTCATTCCGAAAGGTAGACCTGTTGAATTCCGGATTCGAGCGCGCGACGTGATTCACAGTGTGTACAATCCACATTTTCGAATTCAAATGAATGCAGTTCCTGGCTATCAGACGCGTTTTTGGTTTACGCCTACTAAGTCTACCGAGGACATGCGTGCGGAAACAGGAAAAGAAAATTTCGAATACGAATTAGTATGTAATAAGATTTGTGGAAAGAACCATTATGGCATGAAAGCCATTATTAAAGTACTTGAACCGGAAGAATACGACCAGTGGAAACTAAAACAAACCGCCTGGCTTAAACAAAATCAGGATTATTTAGAAAATGTACCTCAAGCGCTTATGGAAGCGGCAATTGTAGCAGCAGATATCGAACGGGAGAATGTCAAACAAGCTCCTACGGAAATGTCAGATCGCCCGACTTTAGAAGAGGATAACGCTGAAGCAGTTACGGCAAATTTATAAGCAATAGAAGAAAGACAATTATGGCAACCACAGTACAAGCAGCGAAAAAAACAGGAGTAGAAACTCATGAGCATCATTCTGAACAGAGTTTCGTGAGTAAATATATTTTCTCTACAGACCACAAAACCATTGCCAAGCAATTTCTAATTTCAGGAATTTTTTGGGCCTTATTGGGCGGCGCAATGTCAGTGGTTTTCAGATTGCAACTGGGTTTTCCAGGTATTGATATGTCAGTTCTGAAGCCTGTTCTGGGTAAATGGATTACGGAAACGGGCACACTTGATTCAGAGTTCTATCTTGCTTTGGTGACCATGCATGGCACCATTATGGTTTTTTTCGTACTCACTGCAGGTTTGAGTGGCACGTTTTCTAATTTTTTAATACCCCTACAGATAGGTGCGCGTGACATGGCCTCCGGCTTCATGAATATGTTGTCTTATTGGTTTTTCTTCATTTCCAGCATCATCATGTTTGCCTCTCTGTTTGTAGAAACGGGTCCGGCAGGTGGTGGATGGACAGTGTATCCACCGTTGAGTGCGTTGCCGCAGGCGATACAAGGATCGGGCTTAGGAATGACTTTGTGGTTGATATCAATGACGTTTTTTATAGCTTCCACACTGTTGGGCGGCATCAATTACATTACCACAGTCATTAACCTGCGCACGCAAGGATTGTCTTTTGCCAAATTGCCGCTAACGATCTGGGCATTTTTCATCACCGCTGTTATCGGTTTGCTTTCTTTTCCTGTGTTGTTGGCCGCTGCGCTGTTATTGGTCTTCGACCGCAGTTTTGGTACCAGCTTTTATCTTTCGGAAATATATATCAACAATGAGGCACTGCCGAATATTGGTGGTAGCCCCATTCTGTACCAGCATTTGTTTTGGTTCCTGGGTCACCCTGAGGTGTACATCGTGTTATTACCTGCCCTGGGTATCACCTCTGAAATTATTTCCACCAATTCCAGAAAGCCCATTTTTGGATACAGGGCGATGATTGGCTCAATGTTGGCCATTGCTTTTCTATCTTTCGTTGTCTGGGCACACCACATGTTCGTTTCGGGAATGAATCCTTTCTTGGGCTCAGTGTTCATGTTTTTAACACTCATTATCGCTGTGCCGAGTGCAGTGAAGGCATTCAATTACATCACCACGCTATGGAAAGGAAATATCGTTTTTACGCCAGCAATGCTGTTTAGTATTGGTTTGGTTTCATTCTTTATATCGGGGGGACTCACTGGAATATTTTTAGGGAATAGTGCGCTCGATATCAATTTGCACGATACCTATTTTGTAGTGGCACACTTTCATCTCGTAATGGGGAGTGCCTCCTTTTTCGGCTTGATGGCGGGCGTGTATCACTGGTTTCCCAAAATGTTTGGTCGCATGATGAACAAAAAATTGGCATACGCACATTTTTGGATGACCTTCATAGGAGTGTACCTGGTGTTTTTCCCGCTGCACTATGTGGGCATTGCAGGTTTCCCAAGAAGATATTATGCTTTCACCCAGTTCGAAACTTTCAATATATTGACTGATTTAAATTCCTTTGTGACCATAGCTGCGGCCGTGACCTTTGCCGCGCAATTTATCTTCTTGTACAATTTTTTTAATAGTATTTACAACGGAAAAAAAGCCCCGAAGAATCCATGGAAATCAAATACCTTGGAGTGGACGACGCCAGTTAATCCCGGTCACGGAAATTGGGATGGGCCTATTCCTAAAGTATATCGTTGGCCTTACGATTACAGCAAGCCAGGATCCAAGGAAGACTTCATCCCTCAACATATACCTCTGTCGCATACCCCGGAGTCTAACTTGCCTCATGAGCAGGAATTAGCCGATCAGGAAAGGTTGGAAGGAGTGGCCCAGTTGAGTGGTTCGGGTAAAAAAGTGGATGTCTAAACACACGCTTTTCTTACGTATTAATTTCATCACACTAACGGCGGTTTACCTACTAATTTTGGTTGGGGCCGTCGTTAGGAGTTTAGGAGCAGGTATGGGCTGCCCGGACTGGCCAAAATGTTTCGGGTCCTATGTACCGCCACTTGAGGTTAGCGAACTTCCAGCGAATTATGAGGGTATCTTTCTTGAAGAACGCACTGACAAGAATAATAGGTTGGTGAATTTGTTGGAAGACCTCGGCTTTGATCGTCTGTCAGAGAAGATAGCCAATGATCCGATGATTGCTAAAACTGAGCCTTTCAACGCCACTAAAGCATGGATAGAATACATCAATCGTTTGCTTGGGGTAATCATTGGTTTGTTGATTTTGGCCAATATGATCATGGCACTGATTCATTGGACTACGCATCGAATGCTCGGGATTTTAGGAGTTGGTGTTTTTGTATTGGTTGGTTTTCAGGGTTGGGTGGGTTCCCTTGTGGTTGCTACCAATCTTCTACCGGGATTTATCACTTTTCACATGTTACTGGCGCTCCTTATTGTTGCCCTGTTATTGGTCATGCGCGTCATGTCTCAGCATCATGGGCAATCGCTGAGATGGAACCTCAGTGGATTGAAAGGTTGGCTTTTGTTACTATTTATTTTGCTGATACCTCAAATCACCATGGGCACTTTGACCCGGGAAGAGGTGGATTTATTACTCAAGCAGGGCGTTGATCGTTCGCTGATTGTGGGCGATCTAGACGCTGTTTTTCTGATACATAGGAGTTATTCCTGGGTGTTGGTTTTCTTGTCATCATTTATTTTCTGGCGTCTTCAAAACACGGCTTTTGCCCCTTGGGGCTGGTTGATCGTTTGCATTGTGGTGGCAGAAGTATTGGTCGGTGCGGGGTTGAGCTACTTAGGATTACCCGTGTGGATTCAGCCTATTCACTTGATGCTGGCCACCCTGTTATTTGGGGCAGTTTTTTACTTATTTTTGCATTTACACAAACGGTATGCAGTCTCTCACAATTAGCACTTATCGTCTGCTTGAAAAATCCAAGGCGAGTTTCGAACTATTGAAACCTCGATTATCGTTTTTGGTTTCCTTTTCGTCAGTGTTTGGTTACGCGCTGGGAGCTTCTCGGGTCGATTGGACCCAAATGATTTTTCTGGGATTGGGTGGGTTTTTTATTTCCGGGGCCTCTGTGGCTATCAACCAAATATTGGAACAACCCTTGGATGCCATGATGAAGCGTACCGCAAATCGTCCTTTACCTACCCACCGGCTAAATTCGACTGAAGCGATCGTATGGGTGGTGCTGACCGCATTATGTGGGGTGGGTTTGCTTTATTGGAGCACCAATCTGTTCACGATTGGTTTATCATTGGTTTCCATGTTGATTTATGCTTTTGTTTATACGCCGTTGAAGCGGGTAGGGCCTATTGCAGTTTTCGTAGGGGCTATTCCGGGCGCATTGCCTCCATTAATTGGATGGGTGGCGGCTACAGGAAGTATTGGGTTTGAGGCACTACTTATATTTGGCATTCAATTCATTTGGCAGTTTCCGCATTTTTGGGCCATTGCTTGGGTAGCGGATGAGGATTACAAAAAGGCAGGTTTTAAATTATTACCTGGTGGCGGTAAGAAGGACTTGAATACAGCCATCAATATTATGATTTATACACTCTTTTTGCTGCCTCTTGGTCTATTGCCAGCCTATTTTGGTCTAACTGGCATCACCAGTGGGGTGGTAGTCACATTGTGTGGTGTGCTTTTTTTAACGCAGACATTTTCGCTCATGAAGGACACATCAAGAAAATCCGCCTTGCGCATTATGTTCGGCTCGTTCATGTACCTGCCAATAGTTCAGATTGCGTTTATTCTAGATAAAATTTAAAATGGAAACGGAAGAAGAGAAACTGACCATTAGCCCAGAGGCCAATGTCCGCTCGATGCACCCGCACATGTTTGCCATGTGGTTATTCATTGTAGCGGTGTCAATGTTATTCATTGCTTGGGGCAGTGCTTACATTGTGAAAAAGGGCGCTGGAGATTGGGAATTCTTTGAGATTCCTGCAATTTTTGGCTACAACACAGTGATTATCGCTTTGAGTAGTTTAGCACTTCATTGGGCATATCTGTCGGCAAGGAATGATCGTATTCCGCAGTTAAGATGGGGATTGGTCATTACAGCCATCCTGGCAGCAGCGTTTATCATCTGCCAATACATCGGCTGGGGGCATCTGGTGGAACAGAAAGCCTATTTTGTAGGAAATCCCGCTGGTTCATTTATTTATATTTTCACAGGTGTGCATGTATTGCATTTACTCGGTGGTGTGGTATTTTTGGGTATTGTATGGGCTGACGCCATTGGTTATCGGATTCATTCAAGAAATTTGACGAGGATAGAGATTTTTGCCACCTATTGGCATTTTTTAGGTTTGCTTTGGCTAGGTCTGTTTATATTTCTCACATTAAATAATTAATTACTGAAGCATGGCGCAGGCAGCGATTGTAGCAGAAAGTGAAAACAGAGACATTTGGTCCGGAGGGCAATCGCCCATGAAGGCCAGCTGGGGTAAGTTGATGATGTGGTTTTTCCTTTTATCAGATGCCTTTACTTTTTCTGCACTATTAATTACTTACGGATTTATCCGATTCAAGCACCAGGTTTATCAAGGTGTAGTGGAAAATTTTACTTTCAGTTCCGAATATTGGCCGATTCCGGAAAAGGTGTTTGAGGCCGTTCCTTTTTTCCATGGTTTGCAGGCGCCGTTGGTTTTTGTAGGTCTAATGACCTTCATACTTATTTTAAGTAGTGTGACCATGGTATTGGCTGTGGAAGCAGGTGAACGTCGCGATCGTGCCTCCGTTGAAAAATGGATGTTATGGACCATTCTTGGGGGGCTCACCTTTTTAGGTTGCCAGGCCTGGGAGTGGAGTCACTTCATTCATGGCATTCAACAAGTAAATGGTAGCTGGTGGCATGCTTCGTTGACTTCGAATCCTTATGGTCCGCCAAATTTTGCGGCTTTATTTTTCTTCATCACAGGCTTCCATGGCTTTCATGTATTCAGTGGTGTTTTGATCAACTTTATCGTTTTTTATAAAGTCACGGTGGGTCAAATGGAAAAGTTAGGTAATTATGAACTGGTTGAAAAAGTAGGATTGTACTGGCACTTTGTGGATTTGGTATGGGTGTTTGTATTTACCTTCTTCTATCTCGTATAAAAGCACAAAGACTCAAATGGAACAAGAAAATAGTACTTCTTCAATACAACCCGTAAACAAAAGCAAAGTCCGCTTATTCATTCGAGTGATGCTCATATTGGCCGCTGTAACTGCTCTTGAATACCTGATTGCATTTACTGTACCGCATGACTATAAAATGATTCGCGTGACGGTTTTCATTTTACTCACACTGGTCAAAGCGTTTTATATCGTTGTTGAGTTTATGCATCTCGGGCATGAGAAGAAACCATTGAAATGGTCAATCATATTGCCTTTATTTTTTGTAATCTTCTTCATTGCCATCATGATTTATCAAGGTGGGGCAATATTTAATGTACTAGAGTCCCGTTAATACCTTTGTCGGCTAAAAGAGCGCTCTTAAGAGTCATTGTATTGGTGGTATTTATTATCCCGATAGGATGGTATTTGTTTCTCCAGTTTTTCGGAGAAAATAAATTTAACCTGCCGGTTCTGGGGCGGTCTGCCTGTGATGTTTCAGGTGTAGTTGTCGTGAAAATGGATACAGCCGTGGGTAGGGAGGAGATAAACCAATCCGCTCGTTTAGACATGCGCCTGCAAAGAAAAAAATTTCGAAGCAGATGGCATGGAGAGATGTCCTGTAGAATTGATTCTGTTGATTTTGCGTTATTAGATTCAAAGCGACAGGTGAGAGGTGTTTACACATACGATAGGGTAGACATTGATCGGTTGTTGATTGAGTTAGACATTCTACTGAGGCTAGAAAATTATGGAGACGTGGTACGGCGGTAATAAACTCAGATATTTCATTGTTGGCGTTTCGTTTGTGGTGCCGTTGTTGGTTGCCATATTGATTTTAATGCCACAGAAAGCATCTTTGGGTAGTTGGGTAAAAGTTTTGCCTCATTTTCATGCAGCTTTGAATTCGCTGACCACGTTTGTTTTGATAGGTGCTCTGGTGGCCATTAAAAACAAGCATGTAGAACTACACCGAAACCTGATGCTTTCAGGGGTAGTGATGGGTGCTTTATTTTTGTTTAGCTATGTACTGTACCACTCCAGTGTACAGTCTGTCGTATACGGAGACCTGAATGGTGATGGTGCTTTGTCCGAGATGGAATCGACGATGGCCTCCGATCGGCTGTTGTATTTAGGCTTATTGGTGAGTCATGTATTGTTGTCCATCTTCACCTTACCTTTGGTACTGATGGCGTTGTATCGGGCGCTGAATAAGCAATTCGATAGGCACAAAAAAATAGTTAGATGGGCTTATCCTTTATGGCTATATGTGTCAGTGACTGGCGTGATGGTTTATTTCATGATTAGGCCATTTTACTTGTAAATATGATTAAGAAAACAGCCGTTGGGGTACTCTACTTGCTTTTGCCGTTGATGTTATCGGCTCAATGTGCGATGTGCCGCACACAGGTAGTCAATAATGTGAGCGCAGGGGAATATACTTTCGCAAAAAGTTTAAATATGGGCATCATGATGCTCTTTTTTGCACCGTACTTATTATTGGGTATTGTAGCGCTTGTTTGGTACCGAAATGCGAGAAAAACGAAATGAGTCATCCTTCGCTACTGGAAAGTATGCTGATAGGCAAATGTCCGCAATGCCGTCAGGATAAATTGTTTATCTACCCGTTGTTTCATCCTAAGTTTATGAATATGCGAACGGAATGTAGATGTTGCGGTCTGCATTACGAACGCGAGCCTGGTTTTTTTTACGGTGCCATGTATGTAAGCTACGCATTGAACGTAGCCATTTTTTTGGCTGTCGGTTTCTTTCTTTACTTTTTTTTCGGAGATCCTTCGCTTACGACGTACATTGTTACAGTGGTGGTGGCCTCTATTTTACTTTACCCGCTTGTTTTCAGATGGTCAAGATCCATTTTTCTTCATGCTTTTTCGGGAATGAATTACCGGCCGGAGAAAGCAGATAATAAGGGCGCTTAAAACGTCTGAGTCTGTTTACGCGCTTTGCTTTCGAACAATTTATCATAACTTAGATTCATAACACATTGGCATGGTCGGGTGATGCGCTGGTATCTGAAGGTTTTATTGTCTTTATGGTTTTTGGCAATCGTTCTATTGTCATTGCATGCACTGATTGATTGGGAATCGGTCGAGACAAAGAGAGTCGAGTCTCGCCTAATAACGCTGATGGAGCAGCAGTTGACTGACCTTGATCGGCTGGTTGTGGAATATGCATTGGAGCAACCACTGACTTGCAAGGGACCTTTTTATTTCAGACAATTCAATAACGGGGAGCTTGAATTTTGGTCAGACAACAAAGAACTTCCCGGATACAGCGAGCTTAAAAAAGCTGATTCATTGCTATTCATTCAAAGTGAAGCAGGATCTTTTATTGTTCAACGCAAAGAAGTAAATAAACACGATGGCCTGCTTGAGTTCTTCTCAATTCTAGTGCTGAAGTCTGAGTTTGAAATCCAAAATGACTATTTACAGAATAGTTACAATTCGCAGATTTTCAAATATCCTCCTGAAAATTTGATGAAGGAAGGTATTCACACCATAGATTGGCAAGGTGCCAAAATATTCGCCATCAACCCATCTGGAACCGTACAGAAGATTGTTTTCTCGATCGCCATGTGGTGTATTTTTTTCAGTATTCCGCTGATTATCTACTGGATTTTCCTGGCAACCAAGGATAAAATAAAGGAGGAGTTACGGCTGCTTTGGGTCATTTCTCTCTTACTTGTTTTTAGGGCGATCATGTGGGTGCTGGGCTTTCCCGGAGACTACATACGCGCTTCGGTTTTCAATCCAATATACTACAATTCCTCATTGATCAATTCCTCTCTTGGCGATTTGATGTTGAACTACGTGGTGTTGATAATCATGGCGCTATTGTTCATTCGACAATTCAATCGGACAGTAGCATTTAACCGTGGAAAAGGAGTCCGTTGGTTTTTGTCGCTGTTATTGATCGCATTGACCTATGCCAATGTGACCATGTTTTACTGGAGTGGCTGGGATTTAATGCGCAATTCTCAGATCGAGTTCGATATCACTCGATCCATCACCTTTGATCTGAATCGTGTGATGGTTTACGTGATTTTACTGCTGGCTGCCGTGTTTTATTTTCTTATCAATCATTTATTGGCCCGGGCCTTGTCGCGCATGAAAATGCCGGGGCCTTTATTCATCATTTTCCATATTTTGGTTCTGGCCTTTTGTGTACATGTTTATGCGGACATTTTCATTATTTTTTTATTACAGTTTACCTGGTACTGGGTGCTTTATCTGAGTGATTTCAAATTAAGGTTTGAAGCCGTTCACCGGGTAAGTCTGGAATACCTGTTGTCCATTGGTGCTATTTTATCTTTGTCTTTTGCTTACCTCGTTCATGAACGCGTGACATTCGATGAACTGGAGGCCAAAGCCAAGTTTGCGACCAAACTTCAACTGAATAAAGATATTCTTGCTGAATACTATCTCAATACGCTTGTTGAGGAGATTAGAAAGGATGGATTCGTTGCCTCCAGTATGAAAAGTGGCTTCTTTGCGAGACAGAATATAAAAGAGAAAATCAGTAGGAAATTCTTTAATTCATATTTTGATCAGTACAACATTGATATAAAACTCTTTGATATTGACAGCACATCTTTCGATATCGAGGGGCCTGATTACGGATACTTCATTAACCAATATGCGCGTAGCAATTACCGAACCGACTATCCTTACATTTATTCAATCAAGCAGCCCGGCAGAAGAGACTACGAAAAGTACATTACCTTTTTACCTGTAGAAAACAAAGGCTTTCTTACCATTGATGTCAGCCGCAATCAATCCAGCACCGCTGGCGTGTTTCCGGCACTACTCAGTGAGAGTAAATATGAACAGTCTTTTTTCAATGACATCTTTGATTTTGCTGTTTATCAAGACAGTACACTGATTTACGGTCAGGGTCAGTATGGTTACCGAAATGTGTTGACCCGTTTTGATTTGAAAAGACCGTCACTTTATGACAAAGGACTTAATAAATCTGGCATTCATTATTTTGGTGTCAGGGCGGACGAAAACCGGGTCATTGTCATCGCTTCTGAGGCTTATAGGAATCGCAGTTGGGTAGTCAATTTCTCTTTTTTATTCATTCTGTGGATATTCATGATAAGTGTCGTTGGCATCATCTACAGGCTATTTTTGAATTACCGTGATTATTCTTTGTCAAGTAAAATTCAACTGTACCTAACCCTTGGTTTTCTAATTCCTTTGTTCATTACTGGATTTGCTTTGTTGAATACCCTGAGTGCCAGCTACCGTGAGGAAACTTCCAAGGATTATCTCAAACGTTCACTGGGGGTTGCTGAAAATCTGAACCGTTTTACCCAGCAGTATCTCAGTAATCAACTGGATCTGGACGCATATTCCGATTATGTAGCTGACGTGTCTAAGTATGCACGTGCCGATTTAAACATATATTCCGCGGATGGTCGCCTGATCACAACTAGCCAACCGGGTATTTTCGGATTAGATTTATTGTCAGAGCTTATCAATCCAAAAGCATTGATTGCATTTGAAAATTTGAACCAAAACATTTTGGTAGATGAGTCTATTGGTGAGTTAGATTTTAAGACGACCTACACGGCCATTATGCGGGAAAATTCAGGGGAACTTATGGCTATTTTAAGTTTACCTTTCTTTGAATCACGGTCTCACCTGTACGTACAGCAAAAAGAGGTCTTTGGGGATCTGCTGGTTATTTTCGCCATCATTTTTCTCATCGCCTTGATATCTGGAAACTACATTTTGGGATACATCATCGGGCCATTGAAGTTGGTAGCCGATCACATGAAGCGAACCTCTCTGGAGGAAGCCAACGAGGTCATTCATTACAGCAGTAAAGATGAGATTGGTTTGGTCGTTAAGGAATACAATAACATGCTTATCAAGCTGGAGCAAAATAAAAAAGCACTGGCCAGAAGTCAGAAGGAGTCTGCCTGGAAGGAGATTGCGCGTCAGGTGGCACATGAAATTAAAAATCCGTTGACGCCCATGCGGTTGAAAATTCAACAAATGATGCGTTCAGTAGCTGATGCCAAGCAGACTCAGGTGCTATCCTCACTCATTACGCAGATCGATTCCTTGGCAGCCATTGCTGACTCGTTTTCTGAATTTGCCAAGATGCCGGCACCGGAGAATACAGACTTTGATTTGGTAGAACTGGTAGATGAGGCCTGTCAACTCCACTCTTCGGATGCTTCTATAAAGGTGGACCTTCCAACAGAAAAGATTATGATATGGGCTGATCCCAATATTCTTAGTGGCATTTTAAACAATTTGATCTTGAATGCCATACAGTCTGTAGTCGATAAGACACCGAAATTAAAGGTTAAAGTCACTCGACTCGAAGCAAAGGTGCAGG
Source organism: uncultured Roseivirgaceae bacterium (assembly GCA_964403075.1). Classification (GTDB taxonomy): domain Bacteria; phylum Bacteroidota; class Bacteroidia; order Cytophagales; family Cyclobacteriaceae; genus CAYOEV01. The sequence goes on from CAYOEV010000005.1 coordinate 101,733, forward strand.
TTTGTATCAAAGACAATGGCAATGGAATTCCGGAGGGAATCAGGCATAAGATTTTTACCACCTATTTTAGTACGAAGTCTACCGGAAGTGGCATTGGCCTGGCGGTAGCCAAAAAGGGTATTGAGAATGCCGGAGGTGAAATATGGTACGAGACGGAGATGGGAAAAGGTACTACGTTCTACTTTTCTCTACCGGCATATACGCCACTGTAGTGTCTGGTTGTTTCTTTTACTTTATTTGTCGCTGGATGGGCAAAATGTAAGATGTGGCACATTTTCGCCAGGCAGTAGCATCCTTAACCTGGACTCAGGGATCGTAGAGCCTGGTTCTTTCTTTTTGCGCCCTGCTGTCGACTACACGTACGATCTCATCAAGCATCGGGTAGTTTTGAGTAGCGCCCCAGCCGGCCCGGTCAACATTTGCTACCGGTTGCTGCCAGCCAAATATAGCGAGCCCATTTACGCGCGAGACCTTGCCGATTATCGGCATTCGCGCTTTTCACAACTCAAATCCATCGATTCTACACTGAAGTTGCCAGAACCGTTATTTGACTTTGGCAAAAAGTTGCAAGCAGCGGGTTCCATTTCACGTGGGGTGACCTTCGGAAACAGACAGAATTTATTTGTCAATTCCTCTTTAAACCTGCGCATGCGGGGGCAATTGTCTGACGATTTATTCATTGAGGCGGTCATTACTGATCAAAACATTCCTTACCAGCCAGAAGGGAATACCCAACAAATCCGCGACTTTGATAATGTATTTATTAAAGTGTTCAACAATGATTTTAACCTCACAGCTGGGGATGTGGTACTGGTCAACCCATGGGCAGAAGAGGGATATTTTTTAAAATATTACAAAAATGTGTTGGGTATTCAGATCAATTATCGTTCGGATACTATGAAAAAATGGGTCAGCAGCACCCACTTGGCGGGTTCTGCATCAAAAGGGAAGTTTGCCTCCATACAGGTTGTACCCATTGAAGGCTCCCAGGGACCTTACCGTTTGCGGGGTCCGAATGGTGAGCGATTCGTCATTGTACTGGCGAATTCGGAAAAGGTTTTTTTGGACGGTCAACAGCTCGTTCGCGGTTTTGACCGGGACTATGTGATCGACTACAATCTCGGGGAGATCACTTTTAATGCAAACGTTCTGATCACTCCATTTTCACGAATTCGGGTAGACTTTGAGTACGCTGAGCAATTTTATGCCAGAAGTAATCTATCATTGGGACAGTCCGTGAAAAGTGCGGACGGTGGTCTGGGCTTAAGAATCAATTATTATCAGGAGCGTGACAATCCAAACGTCACGCTCGGATTCCAGCCTTCATCAGCTGACTTGGCATTTTTGAATGGTATTGGGGATAACACCGGACAGGCTGCCGTAAACGGAGCCGATTCGGTGGGTTTCGATGCTTCTCAGGTTCGTTATGCGCGCATCGATACCGTAGACCTTGACGGCAACCTGCAACAGGCCTTCATTGTATCCACAGACCCTGATCTAGCAGTGTTTCAGGTGGTTTTCTCAGAAGTAGGGCTGGGCAATGGAGATTATGTGCTCTCAGCCAACACACGTAATGGCCCCAGTTATCAGTGGGTGTCACCGGAATCTGGTCAATCGCAGGGTAATTACGTACCAGAGCGCGAAATTCCACTACCCACTGCCAAGAGCATGTGGACAGCAGGTTTGGATGTGGGAATCAGTCCACATGAAACCATCACGCAGGAACTTGCTTTTTCCAGTTCGGATGTCAATCTATTCAGCGAATTAGATGAGGGTGATAACGAGGGTTTGGCATGGATGAGTAAGTTCATCTCTAAAGGTCGCACCATTGCCAACGATTATAAGCTGGTGGCTGAATTGATGTGGGAGTACGATCAACCAAATTTTCAGCGAATTGACAGGTACCGCTACATTGAATTTGATAGAGATTGGGATTTTACACCTGCGGAGAAGCACCAAGAAGACTTTATTCTTTGGGGTCGACTGGAGGCCAATAAAAATAGGCAGCAAACCATACAATATCAGGCTGCAAGGCGTATCCGTGATGATGTGATCAACGGTTGGCAGCATAGATTAAAAGTTAATCAGCGTGCAGGTAGTCTTTTCTATGCATCTGATCATTTTTTATTGGATAACCAACTGGCCAATGCCCAGAGCACTTGGCGACAAACGTTTCATGATGTGAGCTTCCGACGATTTTTTGTGGTGCCGGGCTACCGCTTTAGGCTGGATCATCAGGCGCAGACAGCGGCCGACTCTGTCATTAGTTCGCGCATGTATTATCGGTCACATGAATGGTATGTACACAACCTCGATACATTGAATACACAGTTTCGATTTAGCTATGAAAAAAGATTTGACCGTGTACCCATCGAGGGTACTTTTCAAAAATTTCAGGAAGTAGAAAATTTTGGTGTTCGGTTATCGGCTCACGCATGGGGGCAGCGATGGAGCCTCGACGGTAGATACAGGAAGGTGCTTCAAGACAGCACAGGCAAATTTGAGGAGTGGTTGAATGCAAGATTAAATACCAATGGTCAGTTCTTAAACCGGCTAATCAATCACCGTTTGACTTATCAGGTGGGCAATGTAAGGGTACTCGAACGTCAGTTTGTTTTTGTGGAAGTAGGTGGAAACCAGGGCACACATGCCTGGCGAGATGAAAATCGTGATGATATCCGTGATCTGAATGAATTTTATGAAGTGATCAATCCTGATGAGGCACAGTTTGCCAAGATCTTTTTACCTACGGATGCCTACATCACCGCTTTTGAAACCAGGTACCAACAAAACGTTTCCTTCCGGCTACCCTTTGAATGGCGCAGCAGAGGTCAGGTGTTGCGGGTGCTTTCCCGCTGGTCGGGCCGTTGGCTGATGGATAGGCAGTACCGAACAACCGCCTCAGGAACGGGTCGGTTAAACCCTTTTAAATTAAATCTGGAACAAGCAGAAGTCCTTTTTGCACAGAGTCGTATACAATTGTCGCTGGATTATAATCTGGCCGGGGACGGGCTGGGTTGGAGCGGTTCTGCATCTGAATACGACCGCAAAGATCTGTTGGCCAACGGGTTTGAATTTGGTACCCGCGATGAATGGAGTTCCTATACGCGGTGGCGATTTGGTCCGGTCTGGGAATTGGGCATTAAAAACTTGCGCCGTTTGTACATTAATCGATCTGATTTTCTTGACAACAGAAATGCCAATATTCTTTCGTTGGATTGGGGGCCGGTAATGACCTGGCGTCCCGGGAAGACCATCCGGCTGGTTGTCAACTACCTGCAAAGTGACCGTAAGAACCGATCTGAAGAACCGGAACCAAACGAGGCGTCCATTCGTGAGGCGACCCTCGATTTTTCCTGGCGACCAAAAGGTGGAAATCTCAATGCAGGTTTGGAATGGTTGGAAATTGACTACACTGGAGAAAACAATACCTTCGTAGCTTATCGCATGTTAGATGCTTTACAACCGGGCCAGAATTTTCGTTGGCGGCTCAATTGGCAACAGGAACTGGCCGAAGGATTACGCGTGACCATTCAGTACAATGGTCGAAAATCTGCCGATCAGGTGCCCGTGCATACCGGAACAATGGTGTTGACCGCTTTCTTTTAAATTTTGTTATCCCCTCGTGCCATGCTCATCATCCGGTTTGCAAAAACGAAATCATCTACCTCTTTGACACCAGTATTTGTAATCTCTTGATTAGTGCCTTCCCAGCACTTGTCACCCTTGTAGAGAAATAAGACGCGATCGCCAATTTCAATCACCGAATTCATGTCATGGGTTACCACAATAGTGGTCATCTTGTATTCATTTGTAATTTCCTTAATGAGCTCGTCAATCAAAATGGCGGTCTGTGGATCCAGACCTGAATTGGGTTCGTCACAAAATAGATAATTGGGCATATTTACGATCGAACGGGCTATGCCCACTCTTTTTTTCATACCACCAGATATTTCCGATGGCATACGGTCATTAATGTTTTCAAGCCCTACACGTTGAAGGCAGAAGTTCACCCGGTCTAACTTTTCTTCTTTCGGCATGGTGGTAAGTACGTCCAGGGGAAACATGATATTTTGTTCCACCGTCTTGCTATCAAATAAGGCCCCGCCTTGAAAAAGCATCCCCATTTCTCGTCTGATTTCGGTGCGCTGACTTTCACCTCCATGCGTGAAATCCCGGCCATTGTACACCGACTTGCCCGTATCAGGTTCTATTAAACCCACAATGCACTTGAGCAGCACACTTTTGCCTGTGCCCGAAGCACCAATAATCAGGTTGCAACAGCCACTCTCAAATTTTCCGCTAATGCCATTCAAGACCTGCACGCCCGAAAAGGCCTTAGATATGTTTTCAATCTCAATCATAGCTGTAGAAATTCTGCCAGGAGATAAGCCAGTAAATAATCTGCTACCAAAATGGCAATGACACTACTTGTAACTGCATTGGTTGATGCACGACCGACCTCCAATGCACCACCTGTCGTGTAATAGCCTTTGTATGCAGAGATGCTCGCCACCAGATAACCGAAAACCGTGGCTTTAATGAGGGCAAAAAATACACCGAATTCGTTGAATTCGGACCGCAATCCGATGAGGTAATCGCTGCTGGAGATTATGCCTGTAATGACTGTGGTCCAGTATCCGGCATATATGGAACTGAATCCTGAGATTATCACCAACAACGGAAACATTAAAATGGAAGCCAGAATTTTCGGAAGCACCAGGTAGGAAACAGCATTAATGCCCATTACTTCGAGAGCGTCTACCTGCTCTGTGATCTTCATTGTCCCCAACTCCCCGGCCAGGTTTGAACCAACTTTGCCGGCATAGACGATGGCAATGATGGTTGGTGCCAACTCAAGGATGGTCATGTCGCGAACTACCAGGGCTATCACCGGATCTGGTATCAGCGGACTGATTAGGTTGTAGGCGGTCTGAATGGTGGTGACCGCACCCATGAATAGCGACACGATCAAAATGATAAATAAGGAGTCGTAGCCAACCTTAATACATTCATCAACTGTTAGGCGTACGTAGGTGCCGAACGTTTCTCTTCTTACGAAGAGTTTAGAAATAAAAAGTAGATATTTTCCTAAACTGCGCATGCGCTGGTAGAGTGGTCTTGTAGTTTTGTGACAAATTAAATAAATAAAGAAGCAACGGGATGTCAGATAATAATCAACTCATCGTGGTAACTGGTGGATCAAAGGGAATAGGCAAAGAAATTAATCTTTTATTTGGTGCCCATGGTTTTGATGTCGCCACCTGCGCCCGGGACCCGAAGCATCTGGATGCCCTAAAAGCGGAATGGCCGGAAGATAATGGTCAACTGTTTACCCTTCCAGCCGACTTATCGGATGAAACGGACACGAAATCTTTTGTCGATGCAATTTTAAAGTTGGAAAGGCCTATTGATGTACTGGTCAACAACGCTGGTCGCTTTATTCCTGGTCTTGTGCATGAAGAAGCGGAAGGCATCCTCGAGACCATAATTGCAACCAATCTCTACAGTGCGTATCGTATTTCTCGAGGTTTGATTCCTGGCATGAAAGCGCAACAAAAGGGACACATCTTCAATATTTGCTCCGTGGCCAGCCTGAAAGCTTACGAAAATGGCGGTTCTTACAGCATCTCCAAGTTTGCCATGTTAGGGCTGTCCAAGTCACTTCGGGAGGAGTTGAAAACGCATGGAATCCGAGTGACTTCCGTGATGCCAGGCGCCACGTATACGCCCAGTTGGGAAGAGACAACGGTACCAGAAGAACGATTCATTCCTGCCAGAGATGTCGCCGAAATGATTTACCATTCTTTTATGTTGGATAGACGTACAGTTATTGAGGACATTGTCATTCGTCCGCAGCTAGGTGATTTATGAAGCAAATAATTGTGATCGGCATTTGTATCGGATGTCTCCTGAGCGCCTGCACATTTACCAGAACAGTGATTTGGAACTTTGCAGACCAAAAGGATATCGAGCGATTTGATTCCAATGAAATTGCGGGCGCCAATGGATCCTTCCAGTTTGTAAGATTGTCAGAATGGTTGGATTTACGGGTGGATGATCCTCTAGGTAACAACCTCTGGAAAGCACAGTCACTGGACGACTTACTAGACCATCAAAAGGCCCACGAGGCTTTCGTTGTCATCAAAAAAGACACTATCGTGTACGAGCACTTTGGTGAAGGGGTGGATATGACTACCCCGCTGACCATTTACTCAGGAGCCAAGTCTGTGCTTTCTATTCTTGTGGGTATGGCACTTGAGGATGGTTTTATCAAAGACCTCAATGATCCTATCACCGATTATGTTCCACAATTGAAGGCGAACGATGGTTTCGGAAATATACGCCTGGCGCATTTGCTCAAACATACTTCAGGTATAAGGTACAAGGAGAGTTACACGAATCCGTTTAAAAATGACGTCATTAAATTGTACTATGGTAAAAGCGTAGATAAGTTGATCAGGCGACTAAAAGTGGAAGAAGCGCCTGGCAAACGATACCGCTACAGTAGCCTGAACTCACAACTTTTAGGTTTGGCCCTACACAATGCATTGGGTGAGCAAAGTATATCGGAATTTTTGAGTAAAAAGCTATGGCAACCTCTTGGCAACACGACATCAAGCTGGAACATTTATGAGAACGAGAAAGTTGAAAAAACTTTTTGTTGTCTCAACGCAACCGTTTATGATTTTGCCAGATTCGGTCGCTTCATGTCACACGGAGGTAAGTGGGCGGATGAACAATTGGTAGACAAATCCTGGATTGATGCTTCATTGGAAAGGTCTATTGAAGATGGAAGCATTTGGCGCTACCAGTACCATTGGCGAATAGGTTTGGAACGCTACGGGGATTTTATGGCACAAGGACTTTATGCGCAATATATTTACGTAATGCCAGAAAAAGAGGTGATTATCGTATCGATCCACGATTTTCACAGACCCAATAAAAATTGGCCACGAATATTCAGACAAATAGTTGACCAACTGTGAAAAATAAATATTGTGAGAGCATCGTATCCTATCAAAGGCGCGTTTCCCGAAAAGTAAACATAGGAAATGTACCATTGGGAGGTAATGAACCAATCCGGATTCAATCAATGACCACGGTAGACACCATGGATACCGAGGGATCTATTGCTCAGTCCATCCGTATGATTGAGGCAGGCTGTGAATATGTAAGGATTACCGCGCCCAGTATCAAGGAAGCGCAAAATTTAGAAAATATCAAGGCAGGTTTACGCAAAAGAGGTTACCTGACCCCGTTGGTGGCAGACATTCACTTTACGCCAAATGCGGCAGAGTTGGCAGCCAGCATTGTGGAAAAAGTCCGGGTGAACCCGGGAAACTATGCAGACAAGAAAAAGTTTGAAACCATTGAATATACAGATGAAAGCTATCAGGTAGAAATTGATCGAATCAGACACAAATTTGCGCCACTGGTAGAGATTTGTAAAGCCAACGGAACAGCCATTAGGATAGGGACCAACCACGGATCGCTTTCGGACCGTATCATGAGTCGTTACGGAGATACCCCGTTGGGCATGGTGGAGTCTGCACTCGAATTTATCCGTATCTGTGAAGACATGGATTTTTACGATTTGGTGGTATCTATGAAGGCAAGTAATCCTCAAATAATGGTTCAGGCTTACCGTTTGCTGGTCAACAGGCTGGACCTGGAAGGACTACAACCTTATCCTTTACATTTGGGTGTCACAGAAGCCGGTGAGGCAGAAGATGGCCGTATTAAGTCGGCAGTAGGTATTGGCACGCTACTTGAAGATGGACTGGGTGATACGGTGCGTGTTTCTCTCACCGAGGAGCCGGAGGCGGAGGCGCCAGTGGCCCGATATCTTGTAGATCGGCTGAAGGATCGACATGGTCATGCAGCGATTGAGCCCCTGGACGAGATTCCTGTAAATCCTTTCAACTTCCGAAAGCGGGAAACCCGGGAAGTCATCAATTTTGGATACGAAAATGTACCCAGGGTGATCACTGACTTTTCTCAGTTACCCCTAATGGGACGGAAGGATTTAAAAGCCATAGGCCACTCCTATCTTCCTGAATTAGATAAATGGGGGATGAATGATTTTGGAGCAGATTATATCTATACTGGACAACGTCCGGTCAACTTTATGCTTCCCAATGGATTAAAGGAAATATTGGCGTATGATGCCTGGGTAAAAGGGGAAATACCTGAGGCCTACCCGATGATGAACTGGCAGCAATGGCAAACAGGGAAATGTCACAAATCACTAAATTTTCTAACCCTTGATGCCACTAATTTGTCCACAATTAATGACCTGAAAGGTGCAGATAATTTGGTTGTGCTATTGAGCACGAGCAATAGACATGCCATGGCAGCCATGCGCAGATTTATTTTTGAACTCATCATACAGAAAGTGTCGGTGCCTGTAGTATTACAACGGCCAGCAGTCGATTACATAGAAGACGAGTTGTTGTTACATACCTCCACTGATATGGGTGGACTCCTTATTGATGGGATGGGCGATGGGGTGATGCTCACTGGTGCTCAAAATTTGTCGCAGGCTAAATTTCACAATGAAACGCTTTTTGGTATTCTTCAAGCAGCCAGAACAAGAATCACCAAGACAGAATACATCTCTTGCCCCTCGTGCGGACGTACCTTATTTGATCTTCAGGAAACCACTGCCATGATTAGAAAACGAACAGACCATCTGAAAGGAGTGAAAATAGGCATCATGGGATGCATTGTAAATGGCCCTGGAGAAATGGCAGATGCGGATTATGGGTACGTTGGGTCAGGAAAAGGCAAGATTACACTCTATCGGGGACAGGAAGTGATGAAGCGTGGCGTTCCTTCTGAACGGGCATTGGACGAACTCATCGAATTGATCAAGGCCGATGGCAGGTGGATAGATACGCGGTCTGAGGAAATGGTCTAGGCCTTTTTATTTGCAATAATGTTGCATATAATTATCTTTGCTTTATGTACCGAAAGGAGCTTTCCGAAATTCTTAGATCGCATCAACTGCGTAGAACCAATTGCCGAATAGATGTCCTGCGATTATTCCAAAGCAGCAAAGCAGCGTTGACCCTTTCAGATCTTGAAAAAAATGTTCAAGGCCATGACCGTGCCACTCTCTATCGTACGCTCACAAGTTTCATCGCATCTGGACTATTACACAAAATTCCCAACGAAACAGGGATGGCTACCTATGGACTATGTCCCTCCAGTTGTGGGCCGGATGCACATCAGCACAATCACATTCATTTTCAATGCAATGCTTGCAGGCGCATGGAGTGTATAGACCAGCAAATTGTTCAGCAGGTACAATTACCTCAGGGCTACGAATCGCAACAGGCCCATCTTATCATTGACGGACTTTGTCCAAATTGTTCGACTCATTGAGGGTTCATAAAACCCTATTCAACCTTATCTCCGCCGCATTATTTTGGCTCGTTTGCGTTTGGCCGTCATTCGCTCAGGATTCCTGCCACTATGAAGTAAGGGGCAGGGTATGGGACTTAGCCACCGGCATGCCGCTACCCAATGCGACAGTGAAAGTGAGGAGTACCCAGAAAGGTGCTGTTACCGCATCGGATGGTAGTTTCCAGATTAGTGGCTTGTGTAAAAAGGAATTTCATTTGGAGGTAGATTTTTTGGGATACAAGCACATTTCTCACCACCATGACATCTACCATGAATCACCAGAGATTTATTTAGCACCCGATAGCATTCAATTAGAAGGGATAATCGTGGAAGAGGAGCTTTCGCCTGAAAGCCTGACTACATTGTCAGCGGTCAAACGTTTTTACAATACGGAAGATCTGCTAGGTAGAGTCGCTGGCGAAGTAATGGCCGATCAATCTGGTGTAACGGTACTTAGTACCGGTACCAATATTAGTAAACCCATCCTGCAGGGCTTGCATTCCAATCGAGTACTGATCATCAACAATGGATTGCGGCATGCTTACCAGGCCTGGGGAAGAGAACATGCCCCGGAATTGAGTGTGGCTGACCTCGAAGTTGTTCAGGTAATCAAAGGGGCAGGTACGGTTCGTTATGGATCCGATGCGTTGGGTGGAGTTATCAAGGTGCACAAAGCACCCACAGCCATTCACGCCCCCTTTTCCGGTCAAATTACTTCTGGTTACGCCACGAATGGACGGGCAGGTTCGTTGGCAGCTGATTTTGAAAAAGGTTATAATAAATGGGCCATACAGGGAGGGGTATATGCCATCAAACAAGGCGATTTACGGGCGCCGGACTATCACCTAACCAATACAGGAAGGCAAGAGTGGAGTGCCTACGCTTCGGCTACTTACCATAGTCCCGATGTAGACTGGAATATTTATTTAAGCCACTTTGAACAAGAGACAGGTATTCTGCGCGGTTCTATCACCGGTAGTCTGGAGGATTTGGTTAATGCCATCGGTGCTGAGATACCTGAAAATACAAGTGAGTTTTCCTACCACATCAATACACCTCGCCTAGCGGTGTCACATGATCTGGGCCGATTGACCATGGACTGGTACCCGGGAAAACACCAGGTGCAGGCAATGTATGGTATTCAGCTCAATCTACGACAGGAATATGATGTAAGAAGGGGTACAAACAACACAGTACCTGCCACCGATTTGGAATTGATAGACCAGCAGTTTAACATACACTGGCGTTTGCCGGAAAAAGGGAATTTTGGTACGCAACTGGGTATTCAGGGTGCCTACCAAATCAATAATAATATTCCGGGCACCAATACCATACCTTTTGTTCCAAATTATGACCAATTTGATGTAGGTGCCTATTGGATTCAATCGTACCAGCCGGAAAAGTGGACTTACGAAATAGGACTGAGGTATGATTATCGATCATTGATGGTGGCTGGAAGAGATTCCGATAACGATATTTACCGCGACGACCTGTCCTATAACAATGTAAGCGCAACGCTCGGCTGGAAGTCACCAGAAACTAAAGAAGGCTGGCAATGGCGTTCCAATTTAGGCACCGCCTGGCGGGCACCCAACGTGGCAGAGCTCTATTTTTTTGGACGGCATCAATCCGATTTTCAATATGGTTTGGCCAGATATCAGCTCTTCCCGGCCGTGGATAGCATCGCTGCCAGTGAGGTAAGACCGGGAAGTTTTGTGGAAAGTGAACGGGGTCTTAAATGGGTGCACGAAGTGCAATACACAACCTCAAGATTGAGAGTGATTTTTTCATCATTTACCCAGTGGGTGGAGAATTTTTTCTTCGTTAGACCTTACGGCATTACCAATACAGTGCGCGGCCCTTTTCCGTTCTTTATTTACGACCAGACCAACGCCTGGTTGGTAGGTGGTGACCTCGACGTGGAGTGGCAGCACGCCAACGGCTGGCAATCGAGTGGCTCGTTATCCTATGTGCGAGTACGTGACATACGAAATCAAGCTTGGTTCATCGAAACACCACCGCTTAAAATGGGCTATTCAGTGGATCGGACACAAGGAAGGCTACAATGGGGGGCAGATTTGGATTATTATTTCCGCCAGTGGCAGGCGCCGCCTGTAATTCCCGCAGAAGATTTTTTGCAGGACGCTGTCAGTCTCGATCGAAATCAAACTTTCGACTTTTTGGAAACACCCGCCGCGTATTTGTTGGTGTCAGCACATGGGAGTTGTCAAGTCAATCGGTGGAAGTTTCGTGCTGATGTAGAAAATATCCTGAATCAACGCTATCGTGCCTATACAGATCGAATGAGATATTTTGCAGATGCACCAGCTATTAATCTGAGAATCAGTGTGCAATACCAATTGGGTAAGAAATAATGCCACAACGTTGCACTTAAATCATTCAGTCACTAAATTTGCAACATAATTGCATTAAAACAAATTCCAATGAAAAAACAACTACTTACTTTATTAAGTTTTCTTTTGGTCACCCTGATATTTACTTCTTGTGGTGATGACGATGCGCCTGCTGCTGAGAATGAAGAAGAAGTTATCGACAAGGTCACCCTGACCTTTTTTCCACCTACTGGTGGAGGTGCAGCGGTGGTACAGACGGCTACTGATCCGGATGGGGAAGGACCTGCCAGCTTGGCACCTGACGGTGCGATCTCGCTTGCAGATAGTACCACCTACACCCTTTTCTTGAAGTTTGAATTTACTGAAGAAGGTGAGGACATTACCGAGGAAATCGAGGAAGAGGATGATGAACACATGGTGTTTTTCGCCTTTACGGACGGTATCTTCAGTGATCCTTCCGGAGATGGTAACGTAGATGCCCGTGCAGATGATATCAATTACGAAGATTTTGATGATAATCAGGATCCGCTCGGTTTAGAAACCACCTGGACGACGGGTGCTGCCTCGAGTTCCAATACGTTTCGGGTGTTGTTAAAGCATCAGCCCGGTGAAAAAAGTGCTACTTCCTCCTCTACAGATGGGGAAACCGATGTAGACATCACCTGGACGTTGAATATCAACTAAGGCGTATCGCCTGATTTTTCTCTTCATACAAAAGCCAGTAAGTGATCAACTTATTGGCTTTTTTTTATGTTCTTTATCCAAAATGTCAAGTATGTCCAAAGACAAGAAGGGAACGAGTTACTACTTTAATTTTCAGCCTGTATTAAACTATTTTTTGCGCGTATTCAAGAAGCACCAAGGGGCAGACGAAAAACCTGGGATAAATCTACGAATGATGCATGGCATCAACAGAATCAGCATTTTAATGTTTCTTTTTTGTCTCATTGTGATTTTGATCCGCAATTTGTTCTGATTGGATCAATTGATTATTAAGTAGTCATTAGGTATATTGTGAGTTTTACAAGCAAAGCTCATAGCCTTATGAAATCTCATTTTCTTTCTCTTTTATTCCTGAGTGCCTGCCTGGTGGTTCTCGGCCAGAAACCATTGTGGATGCGATATCCGGCCATTTCTCCCGACGGTGAGCAGATTGCTTTTGCCTACAAAGGCGATATCTATCTGGTTTCGTCAGCAGGTGGCACAGCCCTACCGCTGACTTTGGACGAAAGTTATGAGTCACACCCGGTATGGTCTCATGATGGAAAACGTTTGGCATTTGTATCAGACAGATATGGCAACCTGGACGTGTTTACGTTATCCATAGATGGCACTTCGCCAGTGAGTAGGTTAACATATCATTCTTCTCACGATTATCCGAGCAGTTTTACACCCGATAATCTTCATGTGCTTTTTACTTCCAGTCGGTTAGACCTGTCTACCTATGCGCAATTCCCCAATCGTCGCATGCCGGAGTTGTATAAAGTGTCTGTGGCAGGCGGAAGACCGCAAATGGTACTGACCACACCCGCCGAGGAAGCTGTCATGAGTCTGGATGGGAAAAAAATATTTTACCAGGATCGAAAAGGTTATGAAGATCCCTGGAGAAAGCATCATACCTCCAGCATAGCGAGAGATGTATGGTCCTATGATGTGGAAAGTGGAGAACACAAGCAGTTGACTCAATTCAGTGGGGAAGATAGGAATCCGGTGCCGGGACGTGATGCAAACATCTATTACCTGAGTGAATCTAGCGGAAGCTTCAATGTTCACAGGCTAGATGCAAACGGCAATTCAAGTCAGCTTACCACATTCGCTGATCATCCGGTAAGATTTTTGACCATTGACAAGAGTGGTGTGCGTTGTTTTGGTTACAACGGGGAGGTATACATCCAAAAACCAGATGAATCCCCACAAAAAGTGTCAGTGAGAATTTTAAGTAATCGTCAAAACAAGGCGCGGGAAATAGTGTCTATCTCGGAGGGTATCACCGAGATGACCTTGTCTCCCAATGGAAAAGAAGTTGCTTATGTGGTACGCGGTGAAGTATTTGTTGCCGCCGTCGATAAAGGTGGTACCAAAAGAATTACCAACACACCTACACAAGAAAGGAGCGTAAGCTTTTCCCCGGATGGTAAATCTCTATTGTATGCGGGAGAACGAGAGGGTTCGTGGAACGTCTATCAAAACCGTTTGATGAGGCCTGAGGAGAAGTTTTTTTACAACGCGACCGTCCTGGAAGAATCGCCTGTCCTGGCCTCTGATCGGGAGGAGTTCCAGCCCGCTTTTTCTCCCGATGGAAAAGAGGTGGCCTATCTGGAAGAACGAACCACCCTAAAGGTGAAGAATCTGGAGTCTGGCGACATTCGTACCATTCTGCCCGGCGATCGTAACTATTCCTATTCGGACGGAGATCAATGGTACCACTGGTCGCCGGATGGGAAATGGTTTCTGGTACAGTTTTTACCTGATAACCACTGGATTTCAGAAGTGGGTTTGGTGTCAAGTCAGGGAGGAGAGCTGACCAATTTGACAAATAGTGGTTATGGGGATGGTTACCCCAGGTGGATGGGCGAGGGTGAAATGATGGTTTGGTTTTCCGAACGTGACGGCATGAAGAACCACGCTTCCTGGGGTTCAGAAGCGGATGTCTATGGATTGTTTTTTACTCAGGAGGCTTACGACCGCTTTCAATTGAGCGAGGCAGATTATGCCTTATTAACAGAGGGGGAGGAGAAGGGATCAGAAGAGATAAGTGAGGATGAAGTACCTGAAGTTCAAATAGATTGGAATGGACTGAAATATCGGAAAGTTCGATTGACCATTCATTCGTCCAGATTACAGGATGCGGTGTTGTCCCCTGATCAGGACAAGTTGTATTACACCGCGCGCTTTGAAAAAGGCTACGACTTATGGCAAACGGATCTGAGAAGCAAGGAAACGAAAATTCTGACCAAACTAAATGCGGAGGAAACTTCTTCATTGACAATGGATGAGGAGGGAAAACATTTGTTTGTGCTCGTCGATGGGAAGATTAAGAAGGTAGATGTTTCAGGCGGAGATCAAAAGCCCATCCAAACAAATGCAGAAATGGAGCTTCAGAAGTCAGGTGAGCTTGCCTATATATTCGAACATGCCTGGCGACAGGTGAAGAAGAAATTTTACGTCAAGGATCTTCATGGGGTAGATTGGGATTTTTACAAGTCAGCATACAGCAAATTCTTACCGCACATTACTAATAATTGGGATTTCTCAGAAATGCTCAGCGAAATGCTCGGCGAACTCAATGCCTCGCATACCGGATGTAGGTATCGGCCAGAACAGAAAAATATGGATCAGACGGCCAGCTTAGGCTTGTTTTTCGACGATACCGAAAACAATGGGCTGCGAGTGGCTGAAGTATTGAAGAATGGTCCCTTTGACCGGGCGGAGAGTGAATTAGCTGCCGGTGTCTTCATTGAAAAAATCGACGGCGTACCAGTCAACCTGTCCACCAATCACTACGCTTTGCTGAATCGTAAAGCGGAAGAAAATGTGCTGGTGGCACTTTACGACCCGAAAAAGAAAAAACGATGGGAAGAGGTGGTCACACCTATCAGTTTAAGTGCGGAATACAACTTGCTGTATCAGCGATGGGTCGACAATCGTCGAGAAGAAGTTACCCAGGCTTCGGATGGCCGCATAGGCTACGTGCATGTTCGGGGCATGAACGACAATTCTTACCGTACCGTTTTTGAAGAGGTTCTGGGCTTAAATGCCAATAAAGAATCGCTGATTGTGGATACCCGGTCTAATGGCGGAGGTTGGTTGCATGATGACCTCGCCACCTTTCTGAATGGTAAACAATATATTCAGATGGTGCCCAGAGGTCAAAAAGTAGGCTTCGAGCCTCAGCGGAAATGGACAAAACCCACCGCTTTACTAATGGGAGAAAGTAATTATTCTGATGCCCATATGTTTCCG
Organism: uncultured Roseivirgaceae bacterium; assembly: GCA_964403075.1. GTDB lineage: Bacteria > Bacteroidota > Bacteroidia > Cytophagales > Cyclobacteriaceae > CAYOEV01. Next base: position 117,461 of record CAYOEV010000005.1, read on the forward strand.
TATGCTTATAGTGTAATGAATTTGGGTACCACTGTTGGCATGCCCGTACCAGGAACAGGTACCGCTGTATGGTGGGAACGTCAAATTGATCGAACGCTTGTATTTGGTATTCCTCAGGTGGGCATGCTGGATGTGGAAGGTGACCTACTAGAAAATAAACAGTTAGTGCCAGATGTACGCGTGAAGAATAGTTATGAAAAACTGGTGCTTGGTCAGGACGAACAACTTAGAAAAGCTGTATCCCTGCTGATGCAAAAGGAGCGCACACAACCGAGTGATACACGCATCGATGCCATTGAAAAGGGGCAATAGGCCATTTATGATAAAATATTAGCATAATTCATCGGGGGGGAGTGGCTCTGATCCAAGTTCTCAGTTAGGATTAATAAACCATTCTGATCCTATAGGTCTGGCTAGTACTGTTTGGGGTGGCTCAATAAGCGCAGGGGCGGCTGAGGCAGCACGCAGTGGTAAGTACCTTACAAATGTTGTCAAATACACCAAAGTAGGTGGTAACGTACTGGGAGGTGTTGGATTTGGCGTTACAGCTTACAATGTTGGTGCAAAATATGTAAATGGTAATGATAACACATCTGATTATGTCGACTTAGCTGCATCAGGGGCGTTGCTTGGTGCTGGTTTTTTAGTATCTAATCCGGTTGGTTGGGGAATTCTAATAGGTGCTGGTGTTACCTATGGTATATATCGAATTGCAGCAGGGGACGAAGCGGATGCATGGATCAATGAAAACTTTGGATTTAGAGACTAGCAATAATGAAGCTGATAGATTTTACTTATTACTGCGTATTTACTATGGTTCCAGATAAGGCTACTTTAGGTAAAAAAACGGGAGCTGCAACATTGCATTCCTCAATGTCTTCATTTTTTTATTTTGCTCTGGTTTTTTGGGTTGATTTTGTATTGAAGGATTTTCAGATTGTATCTTCAAAAACGTTGTTAATCATTGTTGTTTTGATATTCGGAGGCCACTTTTTTTTTAATTGGCGTTATTTTCTGAATGATGAAAAGCAGAAAGAACTGGCTGAGAAATATGGTCATATCAAAAAATGGAAACGAAAGTTGATTGGGGTTGGCTTTCTTTTGTTCTGCTTTTTCTTTTTCATTTTCTCAATGATTACAATGAGCATATTCAGACAGTAATCATATTCACAAAAAGAATCAATAGAGCCTTGCAGAGATGCAGGGCTTTTTCAGTAATGGCCTTTGGCAGAATAGATCCTTACAATATTATCGTCTATGATTTTATAAACGAGTCGATGTTCCTGGTTGATCCTGCGAGACCAGTAGCCAGCCAGGTTGTGTTTTAGCTGTTCAGGTTTTCCAGTACCGGTGGTAGGGTGTTCGGTAAGTTCTTCCAGAAGCACAAGGAGTTTTTTGAGCAAAGCTTTGTTGCCAGATTTTTTATAGAAGTCAATGTCCTTGTTGGCCTGTGCCGAGTAATTGAGTTGGTATGCCATTACAGGCCGAGGAAGTTTTTCAGGTCTTTTTTCTCTACAGTGGTGTAGTTACCTTCCTCAAACTCCTTCTCGCTTTGCTTGATCTTGGCCACAAAATCAGGATCGTAGGGTTTTTCCCTTGCCACTTCAAACTTCATTTTGAGTGCTTTAGCAAAGGCCTTTAAGGCGTTTTCCTGTTCAGAGGTCTCTGGATGGATGATGATGGTGTTTTCCGTTTTCATAGTCTCAAATTTACGAAGCGTAAGCGTGTCTGGTTTTAGCGTCACGAATGTAAGTGTCCATCAGATCAAAGAGGGTACGTTTTTTTTCTGCGTCCAGAAGATCGAGTTCTTCGATACGCTTTAGTGTCTTTTTATCGAGGTGGGCATTTTGGCCTTCACCTACCAGATAGTCCAGTGAAACCTCGAAAGCATCCGCTATTTTCTTGCCCACTTCCATAGAAGGGATAGCGTCACCTCTTTCGTATTTACCTACCATCACTTGTGAGATACCTGTTTTGCTGGCAAGGTCTCCTTGAGACCAGTCTTTTTCTTTTCTTAGATCGGAGATGATTTTGCTTGTTTTCATAACTACCAGATGCTTTTATGGCTAATAATTATTGATAACAGCAAATTTATATAATTATAGGATAGAATTAAAGCCCATAGTTTTTGTTTGATTAAAAAGTATCGGATAGTTTTGTATCTGATAGTTATATCAGAAAAAATCAAGAAATTTTTCTTCATGGAAATAAACGACATCAAAAGCCAACTCACCCTAGCCCAGTTACTGGACCACTACGGGCTAAAGCCAGACAAACACCTGCGGCTAAACTGTCACACGGTTCTAAGGCTGTACCGAGTGCCAAGGTAAAATCCCTCAGACCGGAAGGGCCCTTTATTTTTTGTCCTGACACAAAAACGAAGCAAAAAAGTCAAGGCAAAATAATCGCCTATCCACCCACCAGCCCGCCCACGCCCGGGTATTTTGCCGGGCCACCCCGCATTCCATGCTGCGCATGGAGTGGGGAAAATGGTAACGTTAGGGTATGTGTTCATCCAGATGGCGCGCGGTACAGCCGAGACACCGGGCCACCGTTTGGGGTGAATGTCCTTTTAGGCGGAGGCGGCCGTAACGCCGATGCCGTTAAAACAACCCACCCTGCAAGCTGGCCATTCGCTAAAACTGTCCACCGGACAGTTTTTTTAC
>CAYOEV010000006.1:0-6673 GCA_964403075.1 uncultured Roseivirgaceae bacterium
AGAGCATCTGACTGTTAATCAGAGGGTCCTTGGTTCGAGCCCAAGAGGAGGAGCACCGCTGAAACCCTGACGCTTTTCGTCGGGGTTTTTTTTCGCACCCACCGGGCAACCTGGGGGCGTGCACCACCAAAAATCAATCTCAAAATAGAATCATTTATTTTCAAAGTCTTTTCTGACCATATTCGCACGCATGCAGACCATTTTACTTACAGGTGGATTAGGCTACATTGGTTCACATGTTGCGGTTGAATTGGCAAGTAGCGGTTACGACATCGTCTTACTGGATGACCTGTCCAATTCAGAACCGTTTGTGCTGGATCGAATCGCTGAATTAACAGGTAAAGACATCCAGCTTGAAAAAGGGGATATCAGAGATGCTACGTTTCTCCATGAGGTATTCAACAAGCACAACATTCATGGTATTATTCACCTGGCGGCCAAAAAAGCTGTTGGAGAATCTGTAATAAGACCGTTGTTGTATTACGATGTGAACGTGTCAGGGCTTATCACGCTACTTAAGACCGTGAATAACCAGCCGATTGAGCGATTTATTTTTTCTTCTTCGTGCACAGTTTACGGTGAACCCGCTCAACTTCCTGTTGATGAAGACACGCCTTTCGGAAACAGCCCATCTCCGTATGGCAAAACCAAACAGATGTGTGAGCATATTTTAGCGGACTGGTCGACAAAGACGGACTGCACCACAGTCTCGCTCCGGTATTTTAATCCAGTTGGGGCGCACCCTTCCGCACGCATTGGAGAGTTGCCAAGAGGCATACCCAATAACCTGATTCCTTTTGTGACGCAGACAGCAGCTGGTCTTACCAATGGATTAAAAATATTCGGCGGAGATTACCACACGCCAGACGGCACCGCCATTAGAGATTACATACACGTCGTAGACCTTGCGAAAGCACACGTGGCCGCTTTGGAATCTAAACTGGATCATCATGAAGTACTCAATGTGGGCACAGGAAGGGGTCATTCCGTGTTGGAAATAGTCGAAACTTTTGAGAAAGTTAACCAGCTAAAATTACCATACAGCCTCACGGCTCGTAGACCCGGCGATATTCCAATGATTTATGGCAGCACCCGCCGCGCCAATGAAAAATTGCAATGGAAAGCCGAACGAGACCTTACACAAATGCTTGAAGATGCCTGGAGATGGCAGCAACGGCTTATGCAGTAGATACCTTTTAAAATCCGCCGAACCATAAGTTCTGCTTTAATGGAAGAGTTGGCACAACGACTAGTTTTCCTTAACTTCGTTTAATGCCGATTTATCATTCTCTTGGCAAAATTCCGCACAAACGTCACACGACTTTTGAACAGCCAACAGGCGGTCTTTATTACGAGCAACTTTTTGGTACCATCGGCTTCTCAGGCATGTCTTCTATCTTGTATCACGTACACCGCCCCACTCAAGTAAGAGCCATCCACGAACCTATTGATGTCAAGCCCCGGTCGGCAGTTTCCAACAACATGCATGCCCGCTTATTGAAAGGCTTTGACGTGCACCCGCAAGATGATTTTCTGGATAGTCGGACACCCATCTTAATGAATAGCGATTTGTGCATTTCCCTCGCTGCACCCAGGCAATCCGTGTCAGATTACTTCTACAAAAACACAGACGCCGATGAACTGCTGTTCATACATGAAGGGTCAGGCACACTTAAAACACTACTGGGTAACATTTCCTTCGCATACGGTGACTATTTGTTGATCCCACGTGGCATGATCTACCAGATTCAATTCGACACCCAATCCAATCGTCTGCTGATCATAGAATCCAATCGTCCATTTTATACACCAAAACGTTACCGCAACCATTTTGGGCAGCTCTTGGAACACGCCCCCTTTTGCGAACGCGACTACAAACTGCCAGGAGATTTAGAGACGCATGACGAAAAAGGTGAATTCCTCCTGAAAATCAAGAAACAGGGACTGCTTCACCAACTAACCTACGCCACCCATCCTTTCGATGTGGTTGGTTGGGATGGCTACAATTTTCCTTACGGCTTTTCTATTCTAGATTTCGAGCCTATAACCGGTCGCATCCATCAGCCGCCGCCGGTACATCAGACTTTTGAAACTGACGCTTGCGTTGTTTGTTCCTTCGTGCCCCGTCTTTTCGATTACCACCCGGCAGCCATTCCGGCACCTTATAATCACTCCAATATAGACTCAGATGAAGTACTCTATTATGTAGATGGTGACTTCATGAGTAGAAACCAAATGGCGCGGGGTCACCTAACGTTGCACCCCGCCGGAATTCCGCACGGACCAGCACCTGGTGCCTACGAACGAAGTATAGGTCAAAAAGAAACCCAGGAACTGGCGGTCATGATAGACACGTTTCAACCGCTGCAGTTGACACAAGCCGCCCTTCATATAGACGACGGTAAATATTATAAATCCTGGCTTGAAAAATAATGACTATGGAATCCACACCTATCCCCAAAATTTTTGAGGAAGCAGAAGACTTCATGCCAATAAAAGGCACGGATTACATCGAATTCTACGTGAGCAATTCCCTTCAGGCTGCCCACTACTATAAATCTGCTTTCGGCTTCCAATCCTTAGCTTATGCAGGATTGTCCACCGGCAAAAAGGACCGTGAGTCTTATGCGGTGCAACAGGACAAAATCCGCCTGGTTTTCACCTCGCCCTTATATGCGGATACGGACATCGGCAAACACATCGATGCGCACGGTGATGGAGTAAAAGTGATTGCACTATCAGTAGATGATGCACTTGAAGCTTACGGAGCGGCCATGGACCGAGGGGCAGTATCTTATGTTTCACCGCATACGCTCGAAGATGAAAGCGGAAAAGTGGTGCAGGCAGGTATTCATACTTATGGCGAGACAGTACACCTCTTTATTGAACGAAACAATTACAAGGGCGCCTTTCTTCCCGGATATCAAGGCTGGAATACAGATTATGCACCCGAAGAGGTGGGACTCAAATACATCGACCACATGGTAGGAAATGTTGCATTGGGTGCCATGGATCAGTGGGTTAATTTTTATCGGAAGGTGATGGGCTTTACTCAAATTGTTTCTTTCGATGACAAGGACATTTCCACTGAGTACACCGCCCTGATGAGTAAGGTAGTGAGCAATGGCAACGGCCGAATCAAGTTTCCAATCAATGAGCCTGCCAATGGTAAAAGAAAGTCTCAGGTAGAAGAATACCTGGATTTCTACGGATCGGCGGGCGTGCAGCACATCGCTGTGGCTACTGACAACATCATTGAAACCGTTTTGGGCCTACGAGAACGGGGGGTGGAATTTTTAAATGTACCCGACAATTATTACGACCACGTGTTAGAACGGGTAGGTCAGATTGATGAGGACCTTGAGCCATTGAAAAATTTAAATATTCTGATCGATCGGGATGACGAAGGGTATCTGTTGCAGATTTTTACTAAGCCCGTGCAGCCACGACCCACTTTATTTTTTGAGATTATTCAAAGAAAAGGGGCCAACTCCTTTGGAAAAGGTAATTTCCGAGCACTTTTTGAGGCCATCGAACGCGAACAGAAATCAAGAGGGACCTTATAACCATGCAAAAACTTTCCAGCTGGCTAGATGTGCCGCCAGACTCAGATTTTTCTATTTACAATCTGCCGTACGGTGTTTTTTCTACCGAAACACTGTCGAAACGGGTAGGCGTCGCCATTGGTCAACAAGTCCTAGACCTGCAATGGTTGGAAGAAAATGGCTACTTTGATGAATTGTCATTGCCTCAAAAAACCTTTGCGCAACCACAAGTAAATGATTTCATTAAGTTGGGCAAGGAAGTGTGGTCCAAAATGCGCGCACTTTTGCAACACCTGCTCAGTGATGTGAATAGCCGATTAAAAGCAGATGTGGCACATGCACTTTATCCCATTGAATTGGTGGAAACACACTTGCCTTTGCAAATTGGCAACTACACCGATTTTTATAGCTCAAAAGAGCATGCCACCAACATTGGGACCATGTTTAGGGATCCGGACAATGCCTTATTACCAAACTGGAAACACCTCCCTGTGGGTTATCATGGCCGCGCCTCCTCAATTGTAATTAGCGGAACAGAAATTAGACGTCCCAATGGTCAAATGCAGCCAGGAAACACCTCATCACCCATATTCGGCCCATCAAAACTGCTCGACTTTGAGCTGGAAACCGCCTTTGTTGTGGGTAAACCCAATGACCTGGGAAATCCAGTAACTATTGGCCAGGCAGAGGATCACATTTTCGGCGTACTACTTTTCAATGACTGGTCGGCTCGTGACATCCAAAAATGGGAATATGTGCCGCTTGGGCCATTTCTGGCAAAAAGTTTTGCCTCCTCCTTGTCGCCCTGGATTGTAACGATGGAAGCACTTGAGCCTTTTCGTACACGGGGCCCGGTTCAGGATCCCCCGGTGCTACCTTACTTAAAATTTAAAGGTGAAAAGAGTTACGACATAAGATTGGAGGGGGAGCTAGAAATTGCAAGCGGTGAGCGAAAAGTCCTCTGCCGCACAAACCATAAATATCTTTATTGGAATATGGCTCAACAGTTGACTCACCATACCGTGAATGGCTGTAACCTTCAGGTAGGCGACCTTTGTGCGAGCGGCACCATATCAGGTCCCACACCAGATAGCTATGGGTCCATGTTAGAATTATCCTGGCGAGGGGAAAAGCCCTTATCAATTGGCCAAGAGCAACGAAAATTCCTACAGGATGGCGATACCGTAATTATGCGTGGGCATTGTACGAATGGTGCTTTCCGAATTGGATTTGGAGAGGTACGCACACGAATTTTACCTGCGCTGTCTTTGCACGAATAACCCTTTTGGCACCTTGCCGGAACGCATTCGTAGAGCCATTGAAAGAGACATCTCTCAATGCGTTATAAGCGCAACTATTAAAATTCTTTAAGAATAGTAAAACACACAGTACTCGAGCGCATGGCAAATAGACAAATTGGTAAAGAGTATATGGCTGAAATCAACATGATGATTCCAACTTCGAAATGCTAAATCACCTCCACCAAATGCAGCGCCTGCCTGCCCGTTCCATCCAAAATTTGATGCCTACACGAGGTGCCATTCGCGACCACCAGATCATCAACATTTGTGTTCCGTATAAATGGAAATAAAACCAGTTCTCCAATTTTCATTGAAAGGTCAAAATGCTCCTTTTCATAGCCAAAAGATCCGGCCATGCCACAGCAACCACTGGGAATCGTGCGTACATCCAGGTGCTTACAGGCCTTAAGCACCCTGAGCGTGGGCACCTGAGAAGACAGTGCCTTCTCATGACAATGCCCATGAACCCAAACGGTTGCCTTTTTTCTGGTAAGTGACTCGATGTCTAAACGTCCTTTATCCAGTTCAGAAACAAGAAATTCACTCACAGTCTGCACTTTTTTGGCTACGTCTTTCGCTTTCTGCTGGTCCTCCCCTCGCAGCAATCCGACATACTCATCCCGGAAGGTGAGCAAGGCAGAAGGCTCGATACCCACGATGGCATCCACTTCATCGAGCATCGAATGAAAGGCACGCACATTTAAAACTGCCAGTTGCCTGGCCTTGTCCAAAAACCCTTTAGATATGTGCGCCCTGCCACTTTCCACGTGATCGACTGTAATGCAAGCATATCCCAGACGGTCAAAGAGACGCACCGCATGCTTACCCACCCCGACATCCAGATAATTCGTAAATTCATCCACAAAGAGTGCCACGGTGCCACGTGGCTGCGTTACGGCTGGCTGATAGTGGCACAGCCACTGGCGAAACGTTTGATCCGGCCTTTGGGGAAGGCTACGCAGTTTGTGAAATCCAAGCAATCTTCCAGCCGGCTTGCGCAAGAAGTTGTAAAGCCCGGGCCAGATGCCCGCCAATTTCATCTGCCTGCCAAACCCGGCAATGATTTGGTCTCTGAAAGCCGCGCCTTTTAATTTATGTTTTTGATGTAACCATTCTGCCTTCAATCTTGCCATGTCTACGTTTGAGGGACATTCCTTTTTGCACGCCTTACAGGAAAGACACAAATCCATAACTGATTCAATCTCGGGCCCCGCCACGCGTGCACCACCTGATTCGTTGAGCATCTCACGCAAAATATTGGCGCGGGCGCGGGTGGTGTCTTTCTCATCCCTTGTGGCATGGTAGCTGGGACACATCGTCCCGCCAGTTAATTCTGATTTTCTGCAGTCTCCCGAACCATTGCACATTTCAGCGGCTCGCACCCAACCTCGTGTACCAGACCAATCGAAGGCAGTATCAAAGCCTGGCGTATGCCAGTCCGCGCCGAATCGAAGCGAGCCATCCATGGGTGGGGCATCCACAATCTTCCCCGGGTTGAACAAACCATGCGGATCCCATATGAATTTCACGTCTTTCAATAGCCCATATACGCGATCGCCCAGCATTTGTGCGATAAACTCTCCACGTAGACGACCATCCCCATGTTCACCGCTCAAAGACCCTTTGTATTTTTGTACCAGACCAGCTATCTCCTCCGCAATTACCCGGAAAAGTCGGACACCTTCACGGGTTTTTAAATCCAAGATGGGCCTTAAGTGAATTTCACCTGCGCTGGCGTGGGCGTAGTGGACGGCGTGCAAAGCATACTTAGAAAGTATTTTATTAAAATCACGAATGTAGGCAGGTAAGTCCTCCACAAGAACCGCC
>CAYOEV010000006.1:6683-117570 GCA_964403075.1 uncultured Roseivirgaceae bacterium
CCGCCGTATCCTCAATTACTGGTACTGGTTTCGCATCACCTGGTACATTGGACAGCAGACCCAGTCCAGCCTTTCGTAATCCCCACACCCGTTGAATATCCGCTCCCATGATCACTGGGTAGTGATAGCCCAACCCTTCCTTACGAAGCGCCGCTATTAGTTGATTTTTAGCCTCTTCTAACTCCTTTTTGCGTGGCCGATGCAGCTCTACCACCAATATGGCCTTGGGTTCGCCCGATAGGAAGAAACGTTCGTCCCTATACAGACTATTTCGGGCCGTAGCCTCTAAGATGTAGTGATCCATTAGTTCACTGGCAGAAACGTCATGCCCAAGCGCCAACAAATTGGCACGTAAAGACTCATCCAGGGTATGACAATGGATAGCTATAAGACAGTTGTTCTTAGGAGGCAATCGAGTCAGTTGCAATTTGATACGCGTTACCAGCATCAATGTGCCTTCTGAGCCGGCAATCAATTCACAAAAATTAAAGGGTCTCCTACCACGAAACGGAGCAGTATCTACCAGTTTGTCCAATGCGTAGCCAGTATTTCTTCTGAATATACCCGGATGCGGATAGCTCTCAATAATTTCTTGGTAGTTCGTATGTATTAAGTCCCGGATTTGTTCATATAATGACCGCTCCATTGGAGTTGTCTGCACCCCTTTACATTTTGCTTCAAAGGCCGCCTTGCCCAGTGGCCTGAAATGCACGAAACTACCATCCGAAAGATAGCCTTCTATTTCCAATACGTGCTCGCGTGTACTACCATATTTGATGGAATTGGTGCCACAGGAATTGTTGCCCAGCATGCCACCAAGCATGGCCCGATTGGCGGTCGAAGTCTCTGGTGCAAAAAAGAAACCCTTCGGTTCCAGTAGTTGATTCAGCTCATCACGAACCACCCCAGGTTCCACCCAAATGGTACGGGCCTTGAGATCAGGCGCTTCCACCCGGTTCATTTTTGAAAAATCAACAATTATCCCACGACCGACAACTTGTCCGGCCAATGAAGTTCCGGCCGTTCTGGGAATGAGCGGCAACTTCTCCTTCAAGGCAAAATCTACCAGTCGTTTTACGTCTCTGGTGTGAACTGGCACTGCCACACCAGCCGGCAATTCGCGATATGCCGAAGCATCTGTGGCATAAATTCTTCTGGTGGCCTCATCTACCAACCACTTCCCATCAATCTGCGGAGTCCCCATGACTGTAAATTATGTCCAAACCCGGAATTCATCTATATTCGGAGACCGCTTATGGACGAAATTGATCTGATAACCATTCGATTCGATCGCGAAACACTTTTTCAGATGAATCTGTCGCTTGCTGTAATCATGTTTGGCGTGGCGCTCAGACTAAGGCCTAAAAATTTCCTGGATGTATGCAAATTCCCCAAAGCATTTGTTCTTGGTTTCATCTCGCAGTTTTTGCTATTGCCTCTGCTTACCTTTTGCCTCGTGTGGGTGCTGAATCCACAGCCAAGTATGGCACTTGGCATGCTAGTCGTAGCCGCTTGTCCGGGAGGAAACATTTCAAACTTTTTCACCTCAATGGCGGGAGGTAATGCTGCACTCTCTATTTCCATGACAGCCGTAGCCAGCCTGTTGGCAGTTATAATCACCCCTTTAAATATCACCCTATGGGGAGGTTGGTACCCGCCCGCGGCGGAGTTACTCCAGCAAATACATATCAACTTCCTGGATGTGGCGGCAATTGTAGCCATCATTCTAATTATACCTATGATGCTTGGCATGTTCGTAGGTTATTACTTTAAAAAATTCGCAGACAACATCCACCCCTTCATCCAGACCCTGTCGATATGCATTTTTATCATCATTGTCGTTCTTGCCTTCCGATCCAATTTTGATCACTTTATCCGTTACATTCATCTGGTAGCTGGGCTGGTATTCGTTCACAATGCTTTTGCTTTATTGATCGGCTATGGTTGGGCCAGGTGGTTTAAACTAAAAAGTGAAGACATAAAAACAATAACGCTTGAAACAGGCATCCAAAACTCTGGACTGGGACTAGGGGTCATCTTTACATTTTTCCAGGGGCTCGGAGGTATGGCACTTGTGGCCGGCTGGTGGGGAATCTGGCACATTGTTTCCGGATTATTATTGGCGTTTATCTGGAGTAAAAAACCTTCCTTGGCAAAGGCATAATGTGCTACTGGATATTGAAAAGAGTCATGCGTTGGGCCTTACAATTGTATTTTGGCCGAATTGAAATAGTGGGCCTAGATGGTTTACCTCATGGACCAAAAATACTCGTAAGCAATCACCAAAATGCCTTTCTGGATGCTTTGATCATTGGCGCATTCACACCCGGTAGTCACTACTATTTGACCCGGGCAGATATCTTCAAACCTTGGACTTTATTTTTTTTTCGACAACTGCACATGATTCCCATTTATCGAATCAGAGATGGTTTTAGCAAACTTTCACGAAACGACATTACTTTTCAGTCCTGCCATCAGGCTTTGGCACGTGGCGAATCTGTGATGATCTTCCCCGAAGGCAACCATGGCGAACACCACTACCTCCGCCCACTTACCAAAGGCATGGCGCGCATTGCGCTGAGCAGCAATATAGATCTGCTGCACGTGCAGCCCATCGGCTTGAATTTCTTTCACCATCGCCATCCACGAAGAAAACTGTTGATTGTATACGGTCAACCCATTGCCGTAAGGCAGCAGTCGGTCACTCCCGAATCGCTCAAGAAACTCACCCGCATGACCGAGGCACGCATGAAGGAGTGCCTCCTAATACCTGACCCACGTGCAGACTACAAGATGTACGCCGCCGACCTTTACAGATTAGAAAATGAAAAAATAACCTGGCTGGAGTTAAAAAAAGGCAAGCGAGCGCCAATTAAATCCAGACCACCTAGGGTAGGCCTGAAACCTCTTGAGTGGCTGATGTGGCTGCCAAATGTGATACCCTTGCTGATTTTGCAACGGGTATTAAAACTATTTGAAGATCGGGTATTCTGGGCTTCCATGAAGCTGGTGGTGATGGTGGTATTATTGCCCCTCTGGTGGACCTTGCTGTTCTTGGTAACCATGCGCATGGTTCATCAGATCTGGGGTCTGGTAGCCGTGAGTGTGGCAGTTGCCTCGCTGTTTCTGCGCACCTGGCTGCGGAATCAATTTTCCATTTCCTCCAGAAACTCCTTTCGATCATAGATCACCTGGCCGCGTTCATCCCACTCTCGCTTAATAAAAGGGCTAAATTCATCATTGAAAGGAGCCTCCGGATAAGCCACTTCCCTCTTCAATCGTCCGTTGTAATAATATTCTCTCCATAAACCTATCTTATAGTTGTGCTTGTATTGCCCCTTCACAGCCACACGCCCATTTTTATGGAAAGCCCAAAATTCCCCCTCCTTTTCATCGTAATGAATGGGAACCACTTCACGAATTTTCGATCGCTCAAAATCGTAATAAGCCAAACGGGATTCTTCCGGCCAGCCCCGGTAATAATATTTCTTGTCAACAAGAATATCGTTCTTGGTAAATTTTACCCATCGAAGATGCTTTTGGCCTTTAAAAAAGAACCCTTCCTCCAGTACTTGCTCACCCATAATTTTCTGGTAGGGCCCATGCAGTACGGCTGCATTCTTTGGATCAACATTCAACGAATTCACAATTTTTTTCAGCCGGTAATTGTACCAATAAAACTCACGAGCGTATTTTGGGGGTCCCTGAAATTTCTTGAGGTAATGAAAAGTCTCATAAACCACTTGAGAGCCATACCCAGAACGCGCAAAATGTCGTTTAGTTTTGACGCCGAAAAAAACATTGCGCTTCTTTTTTTCCTTCTCCTTAGGCTCTTCCAATACTTCCTTTTCCTCTTCCTCCAGGTCGATGGTCAGGGGGGTATCGTACTGCAGCTTGAATAGTTCATCCAATGACTCCTCCTGAGCCGTAGCATATAAAAGACTACTTGAAAAAATTAAAATCAACCAACACTTCATGCCTTGTAAACGCACATCCGCTACTTATCTTGTGGTAGTGCCAGAACTGATCGTATGGCCAAAATAAAGGGCGTTTAAGAACAGTTTGTTCGTTCCGTACCAAAAAGCCCTGAAATTGGGATTATCTGCCAATACAATCATTCGACCCTGACCTTTTGAGCTGATAGTTACCGCCGGGCTGTTGGCTATTCTCTCCGCATTTTCCTTGCTCACATAGCCGCTCCATAAAGGTTCGGAAGTATACCGTAACGGATGGGCATAGGCATTTTCCGAAGCCTCCATTACCGTGTTGTGATTACGAAATAAAGCCATTTCCGAGCGTGTAATGCCATAAAGCAGTGGGTGTGAGGTATCGAGACTGGCGCGAAAGATCGTTCCTCCGGTCACCTGGGCACCGCGGTATTTGTTGTAATCCGCATAATTACGTGATTCGGTTTTTTTATCGGTCTTCTCTTTGTATTTGACATTGGCCAATTTGGCATCAGCCAGCCACTTGCCCCCGTCTTTCCAGGCCACAATTACACCCCCATCTTCAATCCACCTTTTTAGATTTTCCTGGCCCTGCTCGTTGATGCGGCTGTAATTGCCATTCGGGAAAATCAAACGGTTGTAAGCGTTAAGGTTGGTCTCATTAAAGTCTTCTAAAGGGAGCAAAGTAACTGGCGTCTCCATTCGATGATCCAACAAATGCCATACCTCACCTGCCTCATAACCATTTACACCTTCCCCCACCAAAACGGCCACTCGGAGTAGCTCCACCTTGTCTTGAGATGGGCTACCCAGATCTATACCGGACACAGCCAAGCCCGTCTCCAATCCAAAGACATCCAATCCATCAACTACCCGAATTTGCGTTAGCGTTTGCTCAATTAAATCCCTCTTTTCTGGTTGAATCCCCACAGGAATCGACAGTGTACCCGTGGGGAAACTGGAATCACCAGATTGATGACTTTCGTGCAGGACGTTTACCAAAATACCTTGTGCCAATAACCGATTCAACGCGCGATGTACAAAATATCCATGCGGTTTAATCAGGTAAGCGTAAGCATCGACGACACCAAGGGATTGTCCTTCCAGTACATCCGATTCACTGGCCGGATCACCCAATAATTCGCCGATATCACGGGTAGATACTTCTCCGAATGGCAAGTTCATTGCCAGTGGGAGCGTCCAGGAACTCACGTCATAAAAAAGGCTATCCTGAAAGGTCGTGCGCTTTTCAAAAATTGCTTCAATCAGCCTGGCCTCAGGTTGTGCCGTGGGGATCACAAAACTTCCCGTTCCGAAATTTTCCCCGCCAGAACGAATACTCCCTTTCATGTCATAAACGTCGATGTCGTGGTTCAGTAAAATACGCGCCAACTCGCGACTCTTCTTTAGATCTAGTGCATCCCCAAAAACATAGCCGCCTACTCCCAAACCCTGGCTCGCATTTTGGAAAAAATTCGATTGGAAGAGCTGCAATTCATTTTTCAACCGATGGGCCGCCCGCAAAGTGGATAAGGAGGATACAAAATGGTTTCTGATGGCAAAAGGAAAGCTTACGTCTCCATAAGGGCTTTTTTGCACGTGGCCCCGTGAACTGGCCTGCTCAAAAAGAATTCCGATACAGCCCAAAATATCGGGATAGCTTGAACCTTTACCTACATAATAATCATCGAAACTTTCTCTAGAATAATATAATGATCCGATGCTGTCGAGAAAAGCCGCATGATACTTCGCAATGTCATTGGTCAGAGACTGGTTCTTCGCAGGTGTCAGGGGGTTGGTCCGTGAAGGAATGCCGGGTTGAAAAAAGAAGGTCTGGTTGGTGCCCATCTCATGGTGGTCGGTCAAAATGTTGGGTACCCATTCGTGGAATCTTCGGATTCGACCCTGAGACTCGGGATGCTGCACAGGCAACCAGTCACGGTTCAAATCAAACCAATAGTGGTTAGTTCGGCCTCCGGGCCAGACCTCATTGTGCTCACGGTCATTGGGGTCGGCATTTGGAGATTTTGTCGAGCGATGGGTGTTTACCCAGGAAGCAAATCTATTGAGACCATCAGGGTTATAGCTCGGATCCAGAATGATCACCATGTTTTCCAGGATTTCATCAATCGCGGGTCCCTGGGCGGCTGCCAGATAATACGCAGTTAACAACGAGGCATTGGCACCGCTCGCCTCATTACCGTGAACACTGTATCCGAGCCAGACCACTAGTGGGCCTGCCACATTTTGTCCGGCTTTGATCTTTTGCCGATTGGCTTTTATTTCCTCTAGTCTAGCATGGTTCGATTTGGAAGTCACATAAATTGTAACCAGAGGTCTGTTTTCATAAGAACGACCATATTCTTCCAATACCATGCGATCACTGGCTGCTGCCATGACCTGCATGTAATAAGTCAGCTGGTCATGACTCACGTGCCACTTGCCCACTTCATACCCCAGGAGGTCCTGCGGTGTGGGGATATTGGCATTGTACGTAACTCCCGTGGGCAAATAATAATCCAAGGTCACCTGGGCAGGTGCCAAGAGCGCCGAAAAAAGCAAAGAAGAAAAGAGAAATCGCATGAACTGAAGATTTACAATCCTACGAAGATAAAACTCTACGGCTACGTGAGAAGCCTCTTTTAAGGATTCATGGATTTGGAAACAACCGACAGAAGTTTTAACTATACTTCATTTCATAATGCCGCATGCCGGGATCATGACCGTCTGGCCTCAGCAAACCTTCGCCTAGTTACAAACATTGAAGGAACTAAGGTGGGGACAATGGCGATGAATGATAAATAAGGAGACCAACGGGTGTCAGCGTCACTCGCAATCTTTCAGATAGCTATCAGACATTTGACTACCCATTGCTTTGGCTTTGTTGAAATCCATACAAGCCTCATTCAACTTGCCCGCACGCAGGTACGCCAAACCCCGGTTATGAAAAAGTGGGACTTCTTCGTTTCCGGCACGCTCCGCAAATTTGAACTCAAGCACTGCCTGGTGATATCGTTTTAATTTAAAAAAACAAACCCCACGGTTGTAATATACGTGACCCTTATTAATGGCCACTTCACCCGTCTCGGCATGTTCGAGCGCCTGGGCATAAGCTTCGATACTGACCTCATAATTACCCATTCTATAGGCTATATGGCCGGCCTGTGTGTAATAATCCGCCTGACCTGGGGCCAGCGATATGGCCTTTTCTACGGCCAGCAATGCGCTATCAAGGACCTCTTTTAATGTAAAAGCATTACTCATGCCATACCAATAGTCGGCATTGCCTTCATTCAGTTCAACCGCTTGCTGAAATCGCAGAATGGCCCGATCATAGTCATCAGAAAAGAGTGCTTCTTGCGCGGCTTGATAATAATTATTTGCAGCCTCCAGGTCACCCTGGTCAATGACTTGATCCTGAGCAATGGATAAGCATGTTACGAGACAGGAAATTATTCCCAGACCGATTGATAATTTCATTGAGTAAAACTAAACTGCGCTTGCTGCGCAAAAAAAGAACGGAAAAAACGTAATAGATAAGTAATAAAAAACCCTCTTTCGAGGGCTTTGTTTATTCAAGTGAAATTTCCACGCTACGATGCAAGAAATCGGTTAACGGTTGGCCGGTGAGCATACCTTGACCCAATAAGGCCAGATCATAAGCCTGCTTGGCCAACTCTTGTTGCTTCTCGTCTTTGGATTCCAAAATTTTTCGTGTAAGTGGATGATTGGCATTAATGGCCACACTCAACCCTAAAGGCAGTTCGCCGAACATCATCGGACCACCACCAGTGGCCTGCATGTCTTTCATTCTGCGCATGAATTCCGGCAGCGTAACCACCACAGGCATGTCATCTGTAGCCATGGCCTCCACAGACACCGTATAGTTTTCCTGATCGACAGCCTTATCAAATACCTCCTTCACCTTTTTACTTTCTGCTTCTGTAAGTACACTTTCGATCTGCGCTTCTTTTTCAATAAGCTTGTCTGTTACATCTGCATCTACCCGTTTAAGCGTGAGTTTTTCATGTTTCTGCTCAAGATGATTGATGAAGTGTGGATCGATGGGGCTGTTCAAGAGTAATACATCCAGGCCCCGCTTTTTAGCTCCATTGATGAATCCATTCTGTGCCTCAGCGTCAGTGGCGTACAAGAAGACGGTTTGATCATCCTTATTGACCTGCTGGGCAGCCACATGTTTTTTGTATTCTTCGATGGTAAAGTACTTGGCATCCAGGTTTTTTACCAGGGCAAAACCCTTTGCCTTTTCATCAAATTTATCCTCTGATATCATACCATACTTCACAAACAGGCCGATGCTGTCCCATTTCTTCTGAAAGGCATCACGATCATTTTTGAACAAATCACCCAATTTATCAGCTACTTTTTTAGTGATGTAGCTATTAATTTTCTTCACATTCCCATCTGATTGCAGATAACTCCTGGAAACGTTCAATGGAATGTCTGGTGAATCGATGACCCCGTGAAGCAGTTGCAAAAACTCTGGCACCACATCCCTTACCTCGTCGGTAATGAACACCTGACGTGAGTACAGTTGAATTTTGTCTTTTTGAATTTCAAAATTCTGCTTCAACTTGGGAAAGTACAGCACACCTGTCAGATTGAAAGGGTAATCAACATTCAGGTGAATCCAGAATAATGGATCATCAGAAAAAGGATACAAGGTTTTATAAAAATCCAAATAATCCTTATCCGTCAGATCATTGGGAGACTGCGTCCAAATGGGGCGCGTATCATTAATGATGCGGTCTTTTTTGACAGTTTTGTACTTCGTTTTACCCTCATCGTCTTCGCCGTCTGGCACTGACTCTTCCCGCTCCCCAAACCTGATAGGAATCGGCAAAAACCGAGAATACTTATTCAAAATACCTTCTATCCTGGCCTCATTTAAAAATTCGGCTGAATCTTCTGCAATGTGCAAAATGATGTCCGTGCCTCGTTCCTTACGCTTGGCGGGGCCTATTTCAAATTCGGTGTTTCCGTCGCAGACCCATCGCGCCGCCTCTGCACCCTCCTGATGAGAAAGGGTAATGATTTCAACTTCCTTGGCCACCATGAATGCGCTGTAAAAACCTAGACCAAAATGGCCAATGATTTGCTGGTTGTCCGCTTTTTCTTTGTATTTTTCAACGAACTCAGCGGCTCCCGAAAATGCGATTTGATTGATGTATTTTTTTATTTCCTCGGCAGTCATCCCGATGCCCCGATCTGAGACGGTGATTGTTTGCTTCTTTTCATCAAAAGAAACGTCTATGGTCAAATCTCCCAACTCTCCGGAATAATCACCAAGTGCTGCGAGTTGTTTGATTTTCTGGGTGGCGTCTACCGCATTGGAAACCAATTCACGTAAAAATATTTCGTGATCGGAATACAGAAACTTCTTAATTATCGGAAAGATATTTTCTGTGTGAATAGAGATTGATCCTTTTTCTTGCATGGGTCACAAATTAAGCTTTGCAGCACGTAAACAATATCTATTCCACCGAACACCTACCTGACAGGATGACAGTGAATGTCAGGTTCCTATGCGATTTTCGAGCTCATCCAGGTTTTCTACGGAACCTACCATGGTCACAATGTCTTCTTTTCGCAATCGGGTGTAGCCATGTGAGATAATTGACTGGCCGCCTCGGCGTATAGATACAATGATTACACCGGCAGGTAAACGGATGTCTCGCAGCGCCAGTCCATAAAAATTGCGGTTTCTTACCCGGATATCACGGGTATCCTGACCCGATTCCATGCCCATAAGTAAAGAAGTTGCCTGCGGTGAGCGAACGAAATGATCCAGCAGACTCACCATGGCTGTCTGCGGATTTACCACCTTCACGCCCATCTCTAAAAATTGATTGTTATCCTTGATGTTGTCCAGCCTCGCGATAATGTCATGGGTCCCGACGTGACGGTAGGCGATTTCACAAATGCGATAATTTTCCTTATCCGAAAGCATGGCGATGATGACTTCCGCTTTGGTTGCCTGAATGCGGTCAAATTCAGACTCGTCGATGGCTTTTAGGTAATGCACCTTCACACCCTCCGGCTCGTCAATGGTCCCTTCTGCTTTAATGGTGGCGATTTCTGCATTCCATCCTTTTTTAATAAGCTGCTGCGCCAAGGCCACCGTTTGTCCCTCATAGCCAAAAATGATGGCATCACGCACCCCATCAAATTCAGGTTCATCGGCTTTCAGTCGATCTTCCCCTACCTGGAAAATGGCCCATTTAAAGAGGGGAGGCCCAATGAATTGGTTGATCACGATCACCGAGATGACCACCGCGGAAAAATCGGCCCCCCAGGATGGAAACTCACGCGCAATTAGCGTAGATAAACCCAATGCAACCCCAGCCTGCGTGACGTATGGCATCCATCCAAGGTGGTTGTATTTCATTGGATCATGTGCCAGCATGCCTCCTGCGTAGCCCCCGACAATCATGGTAATTATGCGAATGCCAAACAATATCATCGCCACACCCATCGAAGATGGCAGCACATCCAGGGCTAGCGTGGCACCATTGAGCGTAAAAAAAAGGATATAAACAGGCAAACTGGCCTCCTCCAGTATTTTAAGGTATTCCGCACGATACTTACTACGGTTGGTGACATAAAAACTTGCCAATATACAAATGACCAGAGGCTCCAATGTCCATTTTTGGCCCAGCATGTCAATAGAGTAATCGCGCAGCCAATGGTTCAACAAATAGGCAGAATAACCTAACACCAGTAACAATGCGGTTTTATAAACCCTCCGGAAACGAAATTTTAATATTTCTTTTATCAGGATTCCATATCCAAAATAGCCTATTACGAATGAAAGGATCAGTTCAATAAGGATCTGAAATATGTGAAAAAAACCAAATTCTACACCATTAAAGACCGTATCGGACAAGGAAAAACAGATAGAAAACAGAACGATGACAATGAAATCCTTAACCACAGTAACGCCCATCACAGTCTGAACAAAAGGGCCTTTGGCGCGAAGTTCGTTGATGACCGCGATGGCAGAAGCGGGAGACCTAGCCACAAAAATCGCCGCAGTTAATATGGCTACCATCCACTTTGACATAATCGGCATGTTTGCCATGTAGGGTATAAAATCGGACAAAAGGAAAACCAGCGTAGCGCCTCCGATGAATGTCACTCCCAATTGGCCAGCCGTGATGTATTTGATGCTGCGAAAGCGGCTGCGAAGTTCATTCAGGTAGAGTTCCGCCCCCGCAGCGTAAGCAATAAAAGCCAGGGCCATTTCATTGATGAAATACAATTTCTCCCCGGCCTCCTTAGGGATTAGACCAAGCAGATAAGGCCCAGACAATATGCCTGTGAAAATTAAGCCCGTTATGAGCGGCAGATGAATTTTCTGAATGATTTTGGCTATCTGATTGGCCGCAACCGCTACGATCAAAAATCCAATCAGCAACACCCAGGATGCATTATCCTCCATATTGATCAATTGTCGCTAAACAAACATTTGCGGTGTTCGCCCATCTATGTATAAAACATCCTCGTTTAGAGGAAGAGTAACAGCAATTTTATCAAATTATGAGAAACATCTCCACCCTCCCGCTACTTTTTACTCTTCTCCTGTCCTGCGGTTCTTTAACTGTGACGAACGAACAGAGTCAACCACCCAACCACATACCTTTCGATAAGTTATTGAAGCAGTACGTGAATGATCGAGGCCTTGTCAATTATGAGGGCCTGGCCAAGGATCGAGGGAGTTTAAAATCATATCTCGAAACTTTGTCAGCCAATGGTCCCAACGACAAATGGTCGCGGAATGAAAAATTGGCCTATTGGATAAATGCATACAACGCTTTCACACTGGAACTAATTCTCACGCACTACCCCGTAAATAGCATAAAGGACATAGGCTCGGCCATAAAGATACCATTCGTCAACACACCTTGGGACATCAAATTCATCAAAATAGCTGGAGAAGAACTCGACTTAAACAATATTGAGCATGGTATAATCAGAAAACAGTTTGACGAACCACGCATCCACTTTGCTCTGGTATGCGCGGCCATTTCATGCCCTAAACTTAGAAATGAGGCTTACCTACCGGAAAAGTTGGACCAGCAACTGGATGCAGCAGCAAAAGATTTCTTACGTGAGGAAAACAAGAACAAATTCTTTGGACCGGACCGAGCCGAATTATCAAAACTGTTTTCGTGGTACAAAGGCGATTTTAAGGACGGACAGTCAGTTATACAGTTCCTGAATAAATATGCGCCCATTCAACTACAAGAGCGCGCATCTCTGGACTACAAAGACTATGATTGGGCTTTGAATAAGCAGTAAGGCCAGGACTTGTTATCACATTTCGTTTTGCCTGACGGTACTGCGGCCAATGCTGAAATAATCAAAGCCGAGCTCCCACATTTGATCCAACTCATACAGGTTACGCCCATCGAATACGGCCGCATTGTTCAATAGTGCTTTTAACTTGTCAAACTCGGGAGTTCTGAAAACTGGCCACTCGGTCATGATCATGAGTGCGTCGGCGCCCTCGGCAGCCGCATAGGGACTATCGGAAAAGGTCACCCGATCACCAAATACCTTTTTTACATTATCCATGGCTTCGGGATCATAAGTCTTCACCTTCACACCGAGGCTCAACAGACGGGTAATGTTCTCTAAAGCAGGTGCCTCACGGATATCGTCTGTATATGGCTTGAAAGACAAACCCCACATGGCGATGGTTTTACCCGTAAGGTCACCGCCGAAATATTCTTTTAGCGGAGTCAACAACTTTTGCTTTTGGTTTTCATTTACTGACATCACCGCATTCAAAATTTTGAAATCGTAGCCCACGTCATTGGATGTTTTCGCCAGGGCCTGGACATCCTTGGGAAAACAACTGCCTCCATAACCAATGCCCGCAAATAAGAATCTTTTCCCGATTCGGGTATCTGTTCCCACGCCTCTTCTCACAGCATCAACATCTGCACCCATTAATTCACACATATTGGCAATCTCATTCATGAAGGTGATCTTTGTGGCCAGAAATGAATTTGCCGCATATTTGGTCATTTCAGCGCTACGAATATCCATGTGAATCACCGGATTACCCTGACGAACAAAAGGTCCATACAGCCGATCCATTATTTTCCTCGCTTGGTCAGAAGCGGCCCCAACCACTACACGGTCAGGCTTCATAAAATCATCCACAGCCACTCCTTCGCGGAGAAACTCAGGATTAGAAACCACATCAAATGGTACTTTAGCTTTTGCAGAGATTTTGGCGATGACCTTTTCAGCTGTACCTACAGGCACAGTGCTTTTATCCACAATAACCACATATTTGTCCAACAGAGGCCCTAGCTCCGAGGCCACACTCAACACATACTTTAAATCAGCGGAACCGTCCTCCCCAGGAGGTGTGGGGAGTGCCAGAAAGATGATTTCGGCACCTCTGATGCCCTCCTCAAGGGAGGTGGTAAAATCCAATCGCTCCTGTGTGATGTTTCTTTTAAACAACGCCTCTAAGCCTGGCTCATAAATGGTAATTACACCACTTTTAAGTTTGTCTACTTTTGGTTTGTCAATATCCACGCATGTCACGTGATTGCCGGTTTCAGCAAAGCAGGTTCCGGTGACTAATCCTACATAACCAGTACCAACAACAGCAATTTTCATGTGCTTGATAGTTTAAGAAGCCCCAAAACTACATATACGGTTGGAACTTTTGTCTCGCCATAAAATCTTAAGTTTGCAGTTACGTAAAATAACCCACACATGCAAGCAATCGCCTCCCCAGCAATAGAAGAAAACTTAACAATGATAGCGGACATGGTTCGCAGTTTCGGTGCCAAAGAGATTGAACCTTACAAAATGGATTGGGATGAATCGCAACACTTCCCCATACCCCTTTTTAAAAAACTTGGAGAATTAGGTCTCATGGGCGTATTGGTACCACATAAGTATGGTGGAAGCGAATTTGGCTATCATGAATACGTAACTGCAATTGTAGAACTAGCCAAAATAGATGGATCTATCGGTTTGTCCATGGCCGCACACAACTCCCTGTGCACAGGTCACATTTTGCAACATGGCTCAGAAGCCCAAAAACAGCAGTATTTACCGAAACTAGCCACCGCTGAGTGGTTGGGCGCGTGGGGGCTTACCGAGCCTAACACCGGATCGGATGCGGGCAATATGAAAACTACCGCCATCAAAGAAGGTAATGAATGGGTACTAAACGGAGCTAAAAATTTTATTACCCATGGCATCAGTGGCGATGTGGCCGTGGTCATTGCGAGAACAGGTGAACCCGGTCAACCGCGCAATGCATCGGCCTTCATAGTAGAGCGGGGAACACCCGGGTTCAAAGGTGGGCGAAAAGAAAATAAATTGGGCATGCGTGCCTCAGAAACGGCTGAAATGATTTTTGAAGATTGCCGTATCCCGGAAGAAAACCTGATTGGAGAGGTGGGTGATGGATTTGTTCAATCATTAAAAGTATTGGATGGTGGGCGTATTTCAATCGCCGCGTTGTCCTGCGGAATCGCTGAAGGGGCGCTACAAGCGGCCATTACATACGCAAAAGAACGCCATCAATTCGATCAACCTATCGCCAACTTCCAGGGTGTTTCATTCATGTTGGCTGAAATGGCCGTTAAGTTGGAGGCCGCACGGGAACTGACAAATCGGGCAGCAGAATTAAAAAATCAATGTCAAACTGTAACGCGGGAATCAGCCATGGCCAAGTTATATGCCTCCGACATTTGTGTGGAAGTAGCTAATGATAGTGTGCAAATTTTTGGGGGCTACGGATATACGAAGGACTACCCAGCCGAAAAATACTACCGCGACGCCAAACTTTGTACCATTGGAGAGGGTACCTCAGAAATTCAAAAAATAGTCATTGCTCGTGAATTGTTCAAAAAATGATTGCTTTTACCACATCATTTCGGTAATTTTGCAATTTTATAAGACTTAACATGATTATTGTAAATATTAAAGACAACGAATCTATTGATCGCGCATTGAAGCGTTTCAAAAAGAAGTTCGAAAAAACCGGCGTGTTGCGTGAGCTTCGTTCGAGACAACATTTTACCAAGCCTTCTGTAAAGCGTAGGGCAGAGGTGATAAAGGCCGCTTACCGTCAAAAAATGCAAGATCAAAATAAATAGATCAATTTCATTTTTTTTACTTAAAAAATACATAAGTTCGTATTCGTCCATTCCGATGAATACGCTTCATGATTGATTCTTTCGAAAGTTTTCTTATACACGAAAAAAGATTCAGTCAGCATACTTGTAGAGCCTATTTAAACGATCTGTATCAGTTTACAGAATTTGTAAAGGCAACCTTTGAAATTCATGATCCTTTGACACTTGATCATTCGCATTTGCGGAGTTGGATCATACACTTAATGGAGAGGGGTCAACAGCCCCGGTCAGTCAACAGGAAAATTGCCACACTGAAGTCCTTCT
Organism: uncultured Roseivirgaceae bacterium; assembly: GCA_964403075.1. GTDB lineage: Bacteria > Bacteroidota > Bacteroidia > Cytophagales > Cyclobacteriaceae > CAYOEV01. The sequence continues at coordinate 22,090 of CAYOEV010000006.1, forward strand.
ATAAATTTTGTGTCAAAAGAGGAGTTCTGGAGTCCAACCCAGCCAGTCGGCTAAAATCGGTAAAAACTGCGAAGGACTTGCCCCAGTTTGTATCCGAGGTGGACATGATGCAATTACTCACCGAGCTGGATTTTTCATCTGATTTTTCAGGTACACGAGATCAGTTGATGCTGGAATTATTTTACGCTACCGGTATGAGACTCTCGGAGTTAATTGGATTAAAAACCACCAGCGTTAACCCTTACGATCAATCTTTGAAAGTGTTGGGTAAGCGCAATAAAGAGCGTATCATCCCGATTCACCGAGAACTTCAGGAGTTGCTTAATATTTACACTCCCATGAGAAAAGACATGGCCAAAGCTGGTCAGGATCATTTGCTGTTGACCGATGCTGGGGAATCTTTGTATCCTGTATTTGTATACCGAACAGTGAAGAAATACTTGTCACAAATCACAACACTCAGCAAAAAGAGCCCTCATGTGCTCCGGCATACATTCGCTACGCATTTGCTGAACAAGGGCGCTGATTTAAAAGCCGTGAAAGATCTTTTGGGCCACGCAAGTTTGGCATCCACGCAGATTTACACGCACAATTCAATTGAAAAGCTCAAGGCAGTGTTTGATCAGGCTCATCCTAAAGCTTAATGTTTAACCTTAAAATTAGATCTTATGAAACTTCAAATGAACTCCGTGCATTTCGATGCAGATGTAAAGCTGACCGAGTTTATCCAAAAAAAGACCGACAAACTGGATACGTTTTTTGATCGTATCATCGACGGCGAAGTGATAATGCGCGTAGAAAAAGACGACCAAATGGAAAATAAAACGGTTGAGATAAAAATCAATATTCCGAAAGATCAACTGTTTGCCAAAAAAACAGCGCGCTCTTTTGAGGCGGCCACGGACGATGTGGTAGAAGCGCTGCGTCGTCAGCTCAAGAAGTATAAGGAAAAGCATTTGGTGCAGTAAATAAAATTTACTTTATTGGTAAAAGCCCCTTCCGTTAAAGAAGGGGTTGCTGATTTACTTATAATTTCACCAGACCATGCCTGCCAGAAGACCTAGAAGAAACCGCCAGTCGGCAGCCATCCGCTGGTTGGTGGAAGAGCATCGGCTGCATGTGAAAGATTTAATTTTCCCACTATTCGTTCTGGAAGGATCAAGAAAAAAAATTGAAGTTCAATCCATGCCAGGCATCTATCGTTTCAGTGAAGACCTTCTCTTACAAACCATCGAAGATGCACTTGAGCTCGGCATTCAGGGCTTTGACATTTTCCCTGTAGTCGATGAAGTCCACAAGGATAAAGAAGCTTCTAAAAGTCATGATCCAAATTTCTTCTACCTGAAGACCTTAAGGAAAATTAAAGAGACATTCCCGGAAGCATTCATCATGACTGATGTGGCCATGGATCCCTATAGCTCCGACGGGCACGATGGGTTGGTGGAGGACGGCAAAATTCTCAATGACGAGTCACTGGAGATTTTGGGCCAAATGTCGCTTGCCCAGGCGGATTGTGGAATAGATATGATAGGGCCGTCAGATATGATGGACGGCCGCGTGGGCTACCTGCGTCAGCTGCTTGATACGCACAATTATACTTCCACTGGCATCTTTTCCTACACGGCTAAGTATGCCAGTGCCTTCTACGGCCCTTTCCGAGATGCCCTTCAGTCCTCACCGAAATTTGGAAATAAAAAAACCTATCAGATGAATCCGGCCAACCGTAAAGAAGCCCTTTTGGAAGCTGCATTGGATGTAGAAGAAGGAGCGGATGTGTTAATGGTGAAGCCAGCCATGCCCTATTTGGATATAATCAGCGACCTGCAGGCCCATTTTGAGGTCCCCATCGCAGCCTATCATGTATCTGGAGAATACAGCATGGTGGCCGCAGCCGCGGCCAATGGGTGGATAGACAGGCAACAGGTAGCCATGGAGTCTCTGACCAGTCTGAAACGAGCAGGTGCGGATATTATTCTCACCTATTTCGCCATGGACGCTGCAAAATGGATCAAAGACGCTCAGTAGCTGATTCCCTTGTAATTTTATTTTTTGCTTCTCGCTTTAGAAAGTTCATGATCTTGTCAAGGTCGTTGTCTACGTACACGTAATCCCGCAACTCATCATCTACTAACTTCATTTGCTTCATATGATCATACACACCCTGAATGGGATCAAAATGTCCTTCCACGCTCCAATAGGCCAATGGGTGTGCAATGATGTTCATTTTCCGAAGCATCAGCAAATCAGTGAAGTCCCGTAAAGTACCAAAGCCCCCCGGTAAAAACAGGAAAGCGTCTGACAACTTGGAAAACTTTAGCCTTCTTGCATGGAAAGAGTTGACATTATGCAACTTGGAAATGGTGAGATGTGCAATGTCTAACTCAGCCATGAATCGAGGTAAAATGCCCACGACTTCGCCTCCGTTATCCATACAGCTCTTAGACATCACACCCATCAGGCCTTTTTTGGCTCCCCCATAAACCAAAGTTATTCCATTCTTCGCCAGGTATTCGCCCAGCTCATCCGCCTGATTCACAATCGCGGGACTATTGGGTATGCTACCCCCACAAAAAACACCTAAACTATTCATAGTCTTCTTATAGTGAAAATCCGCAGCCGAAACCATGCCCAACTGCGGATGTCAAGATAGCTATTTTTTTTTCAAACCTTTCTCAGACTTCTACATTATCTAGGTTCATAAATTCAATGTTTCCGTTAGCCGACAGTGTAACACCTATGACTGCATCATTGAGAATTTTACCCGCTAAAATATCCTTAGAAAGCGTATTCAGTATTTCTCGTTGAAGGACGCGCTTCAAAGGGCGCGCACCAAATTGCGGATCAAAACCAATTTTTCCGAGATGGGCTAGCACCTTGTCGTCGGCCTCTAATTTGATACCGTTTTCTTTCAATCGCTTTTGAATCAATCGAAACTGAATACTTACAATTTTTGCTAAATCCGCCTCACTTAACGGTCGGAACATGATCACTTCATCGATTCGATTCAGAAACTCTGGTCTTACCGATCTCTTAAGTAAATCGAACACCTCCTCCTTGGTGTTGGCTATCACAGATTCAGAGAGGTGCGCACCTGGCACGCTAAAGTTCTCCTGGATGATAGACGATCCAATGTTGGTCGTCATTATGATGATGGTATTCTTGAAATTGGCAACCCTGCCCTTGTTATCGGTCAGGCGGCCATCATCAAGTACCTGAAGCAAAATATTGAACACATCCGGATGTGCCTTTTCTATCTCGTCCAAAAGAATGACACTGTATGGCTTCCTCCTGACGGCCTCAGTCAATTGACCCCCTTCATCATAACCTACATAGCCCGGAGGCGCTCCAATCAGGCGACTGACCGCATGACGCTCCTGGTACTCCGACATATCGATGCGCACCATGGCGTTGTCGTCATTAAAAAGGTATTCCGCCAGCGCCCTGGCCAGTTCAGTTTTACCTACTCCCGTGCTTCCCAAAAAGATAAACGAACCGATGGGCCGTTTCGGATCCTGTAAGCCTGCCCGACTCCTCCGCACAGCATCGGCCACAGCAGTTATGGCTTCCTTCTGCCCGGCCACACGCTTACCCAGTTCATCTTCCAGGTGTATCAGTTTTTCCCTTTCACTTTGCAGCATTTTGGTGACAGGAATGCCTGTCCACCGAGCTACCACCTCCGCAATGTCCGCTGCATCTACCTCCTCTTTCAATAAAGATTCACCTTCCTGCATGGCATTCAACTTATCCTTACTATCCTCCAATTGTCGCTCTGCCTCCACCAGCTTACCATAACGGATTTCCGCCACTTTTCCCAGGTCCCCACTTCTTTCAGCCTGTTCGGCCTCATGTTTAAGCGCATCGATTCGTTCTTTACTTGCTCGAATACCTTGAATTACTGCTTTTTCGTTTTCCCACTTGGCCTTGAGATCGTTACGCTCAGCGGACAACTCTGCAAGGGCTCTGTTAAGCGCTGTCTCCTTTTCTCTGTCCTTTTCCCGCCGAATAGCTTCCCGCTCAATTTCCAGCTGCATGATGCGTCGATTCAACTCATCCAATGCCTCGGGGAGCGAATCAATTTCAATACGCAATTTGGCGGCAGCCTCATCCATAAGGTCAATGGCTTTATCCGGCAAAAATCGATCTGATAGGTAGCGATTAGATAACTCCACTGAAGCGATCACGGCGTCATCCTTGATTCGAACACCATGATGTACCTCATATTTATCCTTAATTCCGCGCAATATGGATATGGCGTCAGAGACATCTGGCTCATCTACCATTACAGACTGGAATCGACGTTCCAACGCTTTGTCCTTCTCAATGTATTTCTGATACTCTTTTAAAGTGGTAGCGCCTATGGCATGCAGTTCACCTCGTGCGAGCGCCGGTTTCAATAGATTGGCTGCGTCCATGGCACCTTCTCCGCCACTGCCTGCACCAATCAGGGTATGAATTTCATCAATGAACAGAATAATTTCTCCTTCACTGTCTGTCACTTCTTTGATTACTGATTTCAACCGCTCTTCAAATTCACCTTTGTATTTGGCGCCGGCAACAAGTAGGCCCATATCCAATGAGATGATGGTTTTACTTTTAAGATTTCCCGGCACGTCGCCATCTACAATCCGTTGCGCCATGCCTTCAACAATCGCAGTTTTACCAACACCAGGCTCTCCCAATAGCATGGGGTTGTTTTTGGTTCGCCTTGCCAAAATTTGTAAGACCCTTCTAATTTCTTCATCTCTTCCTATCACAGGGTCAATTTTTCCCTTTCGGGCGAGCTCATTCAGGTTTTTCGAATATCTCTCGAGTGATTGGTACTTGGATTCCGCATGTTGGTCTTTTACTTTTTCACCACCCCTCAACGCCGCAATCGCAAGCAACATTTGCTTTTTTTCAAAACCTGAGGACTTCATCAGGCTGGCCGTTGCGTCTCCGGCATCCACCAAGCCCAATAGTAAATGCTCCACAGCGATGAACTCATCGCCCATGTCTTTGGCATGCTTTTCTGCAGCCTGAAGCGCCTTGGCCGCTTCATTTGACAAATACGGCTTGCCGCCGGAAACCTTAGGGTACTGCATGACTTGTACGTCCAGTTGCTGCTCCAATGGCTGTCGATTCACCCCCAGTTTCTTACAGATAAAATTCGTAAGATTTTCCTCTGCCTTCAGCGCTGCACCCAGCAAATGACCTGTGTCGATGACTTGCTGTTGGTGTTCAACAGCCAGGTCTGTGGCGTCCTGAAGCGTTTCCTGTGCCTTAACGGTATATTTGTTAAAATTCATTTTTTTCGCTCTCCATCACTAAAGAATCAAGGTTTATACCAAGTACCCTATTTGGATAAAATCAGTCAACTTGACAGCCTTTTCTGGGGGTTTTGAAAAAATAAAGACATTTTGGCTTGATTATTTAGGACTGATTTGCCCATGAATGTTTACCGTTAGATGCATTTTAGTAATTTTAATCAATGGACAAGTCATGCCTATATGTACCTCAATAGTACTGCCATCCAGTTATTGGAACAGTTGGCCAAAGTAACTGGCGATCTTGGCAAACACGAATTTACAACCCCCCTTTCGCTGCTCAGCGGGGCCTCAATTGGCCAACACGTTAGACACACCATTGAATTTTTTCTTTGTCTTCTGGAAACCCCTCCATCAGGCACTTTAAACTACGACCTCCGCAAACACGACGAATTGATTGAGCAGAATCAGCAACTGTCTCTTTCTATACTCTACAACCTTATCGGCCAACTAGAGAAATGTCAAAACGATTATCCACTTACGCTTGAAGCCAGTTACGACCTAAAAGCTGACTGTCTAGCCACCATGGGCTCCAGCTTCAACCGGGAATTGGCGTATAATATCGAGCATGCCATTCACCACATGGCGCTGATGAAAGTGGGTATCCTCCATGCTTTTCCGGAAATTTCACTGCCTACAGATTTCGGTTTCGCTTCCTCAACCCTACGCTATCAGCTAAGCCAATCACGTTAGTACATGACCATAAAGGGCTGGAAGAAGCTTACCTCCAGATGGAGACATTGGGAATATTGGCCTTTTAGCTGCCTTTACTTTCCTGTTTTTTTTTACTACGTGTGGATCAGCCTTAGGGCTCGATCGTTTTTTTTCTTTACAGCTTCCAATCCATCCATAGATTTTGGTGGCATGATGGGAGAATCCAAGTGGTCCGTCCTTCAGTTGCTACCGCCAACCTCTTACCCTGAAACCTATTTAATTCATCCCGACACTCAGGAAGATTACAGAGAATTGGCACAAAGATTAGGCTTCCCACTGATTGTAAAACCGGATATTGGTGAACGTGGACTTGGCGTGGCCTGCGTTCGTCACATGGAGGAATTGCAAGCATACATAAACCGATACCATCTCCCCTTTCTTATGCAAAAGTTTGTACGCTTGCCGCTGGAGTTGGGCGTATTTTATTTTAAATATCCGGGTCGTTCTGCGGGCGTCATATCGTCGATAGTGGCCAAAAAATTTTTGACTGTGAAGGGAGATGGCAAGAAATCTGTGGGCCAACTGATTCAGGAGGACATAAGAGGTGCCCTTCAGGTGAAGCCCAAATCAGGTCGGATTCCAAAAGATCTATGGCAATCTATACCTGCTAAAAACAAAACTATTCTGGTAGAGCCAATTGGGAATCACAGCCGGGGCACAAAGTTTTTGGATTATACCCGCTATGCACCCAAGCTTCAGCCCTTTTTCGATGAGCTGGCGGCCGACATTGATGGTTTTTATTTTGGGCGATTTGACATTAAGTGTGCCTCAATCAATGCGCTGGCCAGAGGAGAGGATTATAAAATTCTCGAATTGAATGGTGCCGGTGCAGAACCGGCGCACATTTATCAGCCTGGTTTTTCACTCCGGGAGGCCTACCAGGTAATCCTTTGGCATTTGCACGTTTTGGCTGATATTAGTCGTCTCAATTGGCAGCGGGGTATACCGTACTGGTCATTCGCCAGAGGTTGGAAAAAATTCTGGGCAGCCAAAGCAAGCAACAGGAGGCTAAATCGATTATGATATTTCAAGTTTTTTTTGTGGCTTTCCTAATTAGTTTTTTTGGTTCTATTCCACCGGGCAGTATCAACGTGGCCGTTGTCCAATATGCCATGCTAAACAACAAGAGAGCTGCGCTCTTTTTTGCAATTGCGGCCGCTACGGTAGAGTTTGTTTATGCAGGGATTACCGTAAAATTCCAAATATTTCTTAGCGAAGAAACCATTATTGCCGACTATTTCAAAATTATCACAGCAGTCGTATTAATTGCGCTCGGCATCATTAACATCACTTCCAGGCGTTCCAGCAGAGATGTCAAAGTAACCGGCGTGATCAAAGGACGCCACGGTTTTCAGAAGGGTTTGGTCATCAGCCTGCTCAACCCCATGACTATCCCCTTTTGGCTCACCATTACGGCTTACCTGCAATCGAACGATCTCATTGTCCTGAAAGGGATAGGCTTTTGGAGCTACCTTGTAGGCTTAACGACAGGTTCTTTAATGATGCTCTTACTGGTACGCGAATTGGGTGGTCGCTTTACTGAAATCTCTGACAATCGCTGGCTGGTGCACATCATACCTGGAATTCTTTTCATCGCCATGGGGGTATATAACCTGGTTCTATTCGTCATGTAGCCACCGAAGACCTGCGCGGGCGCAGTCTTCTTTTCAGAAAATAAGCAATAAAGAAAGTGCGTAACATGAGTGTGAGTACATACGGTACCAAAGACATGTGCAGCGGTTGTGGCAATACGGCCCAAACAACAAATAGCAGGATATAGAAATAGCCCGTATACAGTAAATATTTTCTGAGTAGCGGCAACCATTTATGCTTACCTATCAAGGCTATAGCAGGTAAATGGAGCGGAATCGCCCACAAAAGATTTAAATTGTATTTCGACAGATGCGCCGTACCGAACCACAAGAAAAGCAACCAACACCCTACAAATCCAGTGACACCAAAAAGGAGCGCATCCAACCAGGAGGTACGCCGTTCTTTCTTCAAATCTAGATGCGTTAAAAATCCAACGACAAAAAACAGCAACGTGAAAAAATTGAATGGTGTCAAAAATCCCGTATCGGAGGTTTTGGGTGCCGGTTGGTTAATCACTACCGTTTCTGCCACCAAGGAACGATTTTCGCCATCAGGCTTAATAATTTCGGCGCCATCAAAAGCCCGGAATATGTAATCCGGTAAAAACATATATTCCAGCGATGTGGCTTCCCGATCTATCTGCATACCTAAACCAAGGTCGATCAGGAAATCACCCCATGGCTGCTCACTCAGATAGTCATCCATTAGGTCTCGAATGGTCTTGCCTTTCTCCACATAAGATTCATTTAAATCAATACCTGCCGGGGTTGCATGTCCGATGACGTCCCGAATACGCGTAGCACAATTGTCAAAAACATAATTGTAGAGATAGTTCCGATTTTCTGGTCGGTAATTGTGGAGCAAGGAATTGAAAAGGGCTTGTTTTTCAGTCAGATTCAGATTAAGGTACTGCATGCGCAGGTGTCGGTCTTCCTCAAGGTAGTAAGCCAGGTATGGAGCGTATTTAGCCGAACCAATCTTATATATCATATGTCCCAAGGCAAAATTGGTGTAGAAATTCTTCTGGTTAAAATCGAATACTCCGTAATGGAAAATCCAATCAATTCTATTTACCGGATCTACCACCCGTATGGCACTATGGCCAAAGGCCGAGTACAATTCAGGTTGGTAAGGACCAATGGTAAGAATGCCAATTTTACTTTCATCGGAAAGCTGCTGCGCAAATCCGGCATAACAACCGAGCACAAGTAACGACATGATTAACGAGCGGAAAGCCATAAGGAATGAGTAGTTTTATGTCATGTTTGTAAGCCTGCAAGATAGCTTCAACCTGTTCTCAAAAATAACAGCTTCTCGCTTCTTCAATGTACTCCGGATTTGGCAGAGTTATCGACTTGCTCAACGTACAGGTACAATTGCGATGAAAGGATTTCCATTCAGTGTTTCGGTAGAACCGACCACTGCTTGCAACCTGCGTTGTCCAGAATGCCCAAGCGGGTTAAGAAGCTTTACTCGACCCACTGGCCGCATGTCCACAGAACTTTTCAGTTCAGTCCTTGGCCAGTTGGCCGGTCGATTGCTCTACATGCTCTTTTACTTCCAGGGCGAGCCATACCTGCATCCCCAACTGGTTCAAATGGTTCAAATGGCCAACAAAAGAAATATCTACACCGCCACATCCACAAATGCGCACTTCCTGAATGAGGCCAATGCACGAGCAACGATAGAATCTGGCCTGAGCAGACTCATTATTTCAATTGATGGCGCACAACAAGACACCTATGCGTCTTATAGAAAAAATGGTAGCCTAGAAGAAGTACTGGCTGGAACACAACGCATACTGAAGTGGAAAAAACGGCTGAAAAGCCGCACTCCCGAGGTGGTGTGGCAATTTTTAGTCGTCAGACCTAATGAACATGAGATTCCAGTCATTCGGCAAATGGCCAAAAACATAGGCGTAAAAAACGTGGCATTCAAAACCGCTCAAATTTACAATTACGCAAATGGCCACCCGCTGATTCCATCACAGGATCGGTACTCCAGATACAAGCAAAAGCCGGACGGCTCCTATGTCATCAAGAATGACTGGCCCGATGGCTGTTGGAAAATGTGGCATTCATGCGTGATCACCTGGGATGGACAAGTGGTGCCATGCTGCTTCGATAAAGATGCTAAATACCCAATGGGCACGCTAACGGAAAACTCCTTCGAAGATATCTGGTACGGCAACAGCTATCAAAAGTTTAGGCAACGGCTATTCACCGAGCGGGCGGCCATCGACATTTGCAGAAACTGCACCGAAGGAATGAAAACGTGGGCTTGATCAGCGTTCAAACAGCCGGCAATCCAGGTAGTCCTCATCAATGTCTACAAAAACCTCATCGCGTGCATTCAAGAACCAATCGTTGAGTAGCTGATTTCGCTTATTGTTCAATGTTGCTGCCGCCAATTTTTGGTAATCATCTTTCAGATTCGCTAGATGTGGTGGAATACGTGCCTTGTAGTATAAGATGCGATAAGCTTGCGTACCATCAGGTTGCTGAAAAGAAATAGGCCGTGAAATACTGCCGATTTCCATGGTGTCAACTGCAAAAAAAACACCGGGATCCAATGCTTCCACGGGCACCTGCATACTTCCCGTACCGCCGTCAACAAAGAAACCCCCATTTGAGGAAGTCATTTGATCCTCAGAATGCTCATTGGCCACCTTGCTGAACGAGATTGAGTCAGCCTGTATCACAGTTCGTAAACTATCAAGAAAATTGCGGGTTTCTATGCGGTCCTGCTCCGCTGGTTTTGGTTTGATTAAAATATGCCTGGTTTTAAATGTGGCGCCCTTTCGATCCTGCAGTTCAATCAGGTGAAATCCAAACTTACTTTCCACCGGCTCTGATACCTGCCCTATTTCCATGGTCATGGCAGCGGCCTCAAATTCAGGTGCCACATCACCACGCGAGAAAAGGGGCAATTCGCCACCTCTTGAACGCGAGCCCGGATCTTCGGAGTAGCGACCAGCCAATGCGCCAAAAGAAGCACCTTGAAGCAATTGACCCTTAATATCTAGTAGTTGCCGTCTGACTTTCTCTCTCTGCTCCTTACTCGGTTCCGGCACCATTACTACTTGTGCCACCGTTACTTCTGTAGAAAAATAAGGTAGAGAATCTGATGGAATCTTACTAAAAAAGCGCCGCACTTCGGAAGGGGTAACCTTCACCCCTTGGGTAATTTCCTGTTGCACGCGGGTTGCAAGCAACTGTTCTTTGATCTGATCGAACAAATCATCCCGGATTTGCGACAAGGGCTTTCCGAACACTTTTTCCAACTCCTCCTGGGACCCGTATTGCTGAACTACCGCATTGATACGTGAATCTAGTTGAGCGAGTACCTCTACATCACTCACAACTATGGAGTCTATTTCAGCCTTGGCTACCAACATTTTCTGGACCACCAGATTTTCCAACACGCCGCACTTTGCCCCTTCGGAGCGTGGATTGCCCGCGGACAGGTATTCAAGATAGCTGCGCTCATGTTCAGATTTTAAAATGATGTAGTCGTCAACTTTTGCTACAATCTTGTCAATCACCACCCCGTTGACCTGCTGCGCTGACGACCCGATTACTCCGAAAAGACATAGACTAATCAGTGTATATCTCAAACATACCATTCTTCTTTGCATCTTCATATATTCGACTCTGTAGCTCTATCTTCAGCGACATTTTGCGTTTGTTCAGTATAATATTTTGTATATCCTCTTTTACGAATTCAAGCGGGGATATTTCGTCTACGACTTTGTATTCTACTATTCTCAGAAGATAGACAAAGTCATCATCCGAATTTTCCAGCAACCGCTTGTTACGCAATACCTGTTCTTTATTCATCAACCCCTCGAAGGGTGTTTGTGCCACTACCTCCTCAAAATTTAACCATATCGAATCTTCCATAAAGGCGCGATTGGCAAATTGATTGCAGTAATCCCTTAATTCCTGCAAGGATGAAGTTGGATAATTGTACAATTGGGTACGAAACCTACCCAACCCGGGTGCTTCTTTGGGGAACTTGGCAAATAATCCGCGAAGAATGTTTTGCTTTAAGATGAAATCATCCGCTTTTTCATTGTAATAGTCACTGATGTCCTTTTCCGTTACCGTCTCGTTCAAGTTTTTTTCTACAAATTCCTTTTCGTACGCCGATCGCATCAACGCATACCGATAATCAAGCACTTTCCTTTGTATCTCAGCTTCATTAAAAGTAGTGGCTTCTTTGGCCTGCTCGATCATCAATTGTTTTCTGACCCAATCATTTATGAACTTATCTACGACCATGGCGCTATCCTGCGGATTTCTAAACTCCGGCATCACCGTGGCTACATCAGAGGGATACAGGTAACTATCCTGGACCCTGGCCAGGGGCCTTTCCTGCTCCTCAACTTTTTGTTGAAAAAAAGAACATCCTGAAAGGACGACGGCGACCAACCAGGTAGAGGGCTTCATTTTTACTGAATCTTTTTGACCATCCTGCAAATATTGCAATTCTTTTCGGTACTGAATTCGATCTGATCCATGATTCTACGCACTAGCATCAACCCCAGACCTCCTCTTCGTTTTTGCTTAATGATTGATTTTAGGTCGGGCTCATCGTATTTGGAAAAATCAAAACCCACCCCCTGATCCTCAATAGTGAAAATGAGCATATGATTCTGTTCTAGTAATTCCATGGTCACCTGCAGTTGTTTGGAGGCATCACTTGCATTCCCATGGATGATTAAGTTGGCGCAAATTTCATCAACTGCGAGTACAATCTTATGGACTTCCACACCATCCATTTGCTGATTGGACAGGTGACTGCCAACAAAATCCCGTACCTCCGGAAGCTGATTGGGGTCACACGCTATGACAATCTGGTCTTTCATTGGATGGCCTTACGGGCTTCTTCTTCCGTCGCGACTATTGGAATGAGTGAAGGCAAGCCAAGCAGGTTAAAAATTTCATACACTTCTGGCGACAACCCAAACAAAACCATGTGTACATTAGATTCCTTTGTTTCATCTAAATGGGAAACAAAAACCCCTAAACCAGCGGAGGAAATGTAGGTGAGCGCACTCAAATCGATGAGCAAATGCTGGTGCTTCTCTATTGCCGAACTCAGGGCATTGTCGAGGTCTAAGGAAGAACTTGCGTCTATTTCACCTTTTACACCTACAAGGCATATACCATCATTTTCCGTTGTTGTTATTACTACCATTTTTAAACTTTACAATTACCAGGGTATAGTCATCAATCAAGGACTGATCACCAAGAAAGGTTTTAAGATCTTGAATAATTCCTTCTTTAATGCTCATGGCGTTCTCCGCGTGTCTGGACAACAGGGATTGCTTCAAGCCACGCATTGAAAACTGCTGATTTAGTTGATTTTTTGCTTCGGTGATGCCGTCAGTGATCAACACAAGTACATCCCCCTCCTGATAGGTAAGTGTTGCACTTTCTACGTAGTTGTGAAAGGTAAAGTTTCTTACAATACCCAGTCCCATACCTTGGGGTTTTAATTCCAGAACCTTCCGGTCGGATGCACGAAAAAATAATGCGGGAATGTGCCCGGCGCGTACATACCTGAGCACACAATGACGGGTATCTATCCAAAAATAACTGGCAGTAATAAACGAATGCCTTTCCAAACATTTACCAAGTGCCAGATTGGCATTAACGATGAATTCCTTGGGCTCCACTTCAGGAAGTGCAAGGGAATGAAAAATTCCTTTCATCTGCGCCATGTGAAAGGCAGCAGAAGTCCCCTTTCCAGATACATCGCCAATGATGAGTCCGAACAGGCCGTCTTCCAGATGTATGATATCATAATAATCACCGCCAACCTCGTCGGCTGCCATTGAAAAGGCTGTGATTTCGAAATTTTCGTCACTGGCTAACTGATCAGGTAACAAGCTCCGCTGAACATCCTTGGCAATTTTCAACTGTTCCTGGTAACGCTCATTCTCCAGGGCGTCGGAAAGGAGCATGAAATTCTCAATGGAAATGCTGGCCTGATTCACAAATGTGATGATAATCTCCACCAACTCTCTATTAAATGAATCTGCGACATCTCTAAGTAAGACCAGACTGCCCAACTGCTTGTTTTTGACCATTACCGGCAAAGCCAGAATGGATTTGAAATCATTGACCTTGATCCTTCCCGTTAGCCGGCTAGATGGAATCATCCGCACATTTCCAAAATGGATAATTTCATGAAGCACACTGACCTTTACCTGACGCTTGATTTCAGCTATCTGACCGTGGGTTATGTCGCGTGAATAATAGATACCATCGGGAAAATCATCGGTACGAACTTCTAGATACGCAGCGTCAGCAAAAGTGGCACTCATTGAACTTTCCAACAAGATTTCGTACGTCTGCTCTTCGGATTGACCACTGGGAATGGCCTGACTCAATTTTTGAAAATCTACTGCTTCTTTGAGCTTTCTCTCGAACACGGAGGAGGTAGGCAGATTAAAAAGTGTAACCAAGACCGAAATACCAGCATACAGAAAACTGAAAATGAAAAGTGCCATCGTGAGCGTACGGTTGTACAAATCGAAGGCGAGCGCGTCTGTAGCAGAGAACTGAATTAGGCTCACCAAAAAATGGTAGAGGTATATGGCTGAAAGTACAATGAACAAGATGCTTTTGAGCTTTTGTTTGAAATTCAAATACGCCACCCACTTCAGGTTCAAGACGAGAATCACAGAAAATCCAATAACGAAGACTAGCACATATTGGTAAGCTTGCTGCCTGAAATTCGGCTCTAATAGATCGAAAATGAGCGAGGCAATGAGCGCATACTCAAAAAAACTCCAAAGCTGAAGTAGACTTTTACTTTTCTGGTAAAGAATGAGACGTTTCCAGACCTCAAGTGTGAACACCAAAAAAATCATCACCAGTCCGACCAGCAGGTGGTACAAGGCGTTGATGAAAATGGGATTTTGGCCAAGGTTTGTAGCCCCAAAATAGGTGAAGGTCAGTCTTATGGCCAGTGCCGCAATCGTGGTGACCAATCCTACCATGAAAACCTTCCATAGCAGATCCAAAAAATTGACACTCTCCGCTTTATTCAATTTATACCGGAACCGAACCGCCAGACTCAGCACAAAAAATGTGAAAAACCACTGAGGCAACATCGTGGAAAGGGCTACCTCCATTTGATAGGTGCGCGTGAACAGCTGGTACACATCCAGCACGGTAAAGAGCAGCCAAAAAAGAACGGCTCCAAGCAGCCCCAGCCTTGAAATGAACCTACTCGACATGAATAAGTAAAGATAGCGGCTCTGTCGCATCATGAGCCACTGGCAGCATCAATTAGCATTTTTTAACGCCGACTATAATTAGGCGCTTCACGGGTTACATGTATATCATGTGGATGACTCTCTACCATCCCCGCATTGGAAATTTTCACAAATTTAGCCTGCTGAAGTGCCTCAATGTCTCGTGCACCACAGTAACCCATGCCAGCACGTAGTCCTCCGATCAATTGATAAAGCACTTCCTCTACCCCACCCTTAAATGGCACACGCCCAACAATACCCTCAGGTACCAATTTTTTAATATCGTCCTCTGCATCCTGAAAATAACGGTCCTTGCTGCCTTCATCCATGGCTTCCACCGAGCCCATGCCCCTGTAGGTTTTAAATTTCCTTCCTTCGTACAAAATGACCTCTCCGGGCGCCTCCTCTGTTCCAGCCAAAAGTGAACCTACCATGACTGAGCTGGCTCCAGCTGCTATCGCTTTCACGATATCACCGCTGAATCGGATACCACCATCTGCAATGATCGGCACACCCGTACCCTTGACTGCCTCAGCAGACTCGTAAACCGCGGAAAGCTGCGGCATACCCACACCGGCAATCACACGAGTCGTACAAATGCTGCCAGGTCCAACTCCCACCTTCACCCCATCAGCACCAACATCTGCCAATGCTTTTGCCCCTTCTTTTGAAGCCACATTGCCGACGATCAACTCCAGATCCTTAAATGCTTTTTTCACCGCCTTTGCCGCATCAATCACCCCCCTGGAGTGCCCATGTGCCGTATCTATGCTCACAAAATCTACCCCCGCACTTTTAAGTGAAGCAATCCGGTCTTGCATATCTTTGGTCACACCTACCGCTGCGCCCACACGTAAACGTCCGAACTCATCTTTACAGGCATTTGGCCTGTCACGGTTTTTCAATATGTCCTTATATGTTATCAAACCTGTGAGACGTCCCTCCTTGTCAATGATTGGGAGCTTTTCAATTTTGTGTTCTTTGAGTATCTCCTCGGCTTCAGCAAGACCCACTTCCACGGTGGCTGTAATAAGACCCTTTTTTGTCATAATCTCCAATACCGGACGAGTGGGGTTTTTTTCGAAGCGCAAATCACGATTGGTAACGATACCGATAAGTTTCCTGTCAGATCCAACCACGGGAATACCCCCAATCTTGTTTTCTTTCATGATTTTCTCCGCATCCCCGGCAGTTCCGCTCACATCCAGCGTGATTGGGTCCAGAATCATACCGCTCTGCGAACGCTTTACCTTTCGAACTTCTGCGGTCTGCTGATCAATACCCATGTTCTTGTGAATTACACCCACCCCACCATCCAGTGCCATTGCAATGGCAAGTCTGGCCTCGGTAACCGTGTCCATTGCCGCTGAAATTAGGGGAACGTTTAATTTGATATTACGAGTTAAAAAAGAGGACACTTCAGTATCTCTCGGTAATATTTCGGAATAACTAGGGAGCAATAGCACATCATCATAGGTGAGTGCTTCAAAGAGAATTTTGTCGTTGTTTGGATTCATAAGCAAACAATAAGCGCGGCCATTATTTGCCGGGCAAAATTAAAGCTTATGTGCCGGTAATCCGTAGCATTGTGAACAAATAAATTATACTCGCAAGATGAACTGGTGGCAGACATTGGTGCATCAGATGCTACAAACAACGTGGTTGGAAGCCATGGCAGCTGCCACAGGAGTTACCAGCGTCTGGTGGGGCTACAAAGAAAATATTCTGGTTTTCCCCGTGGGCATCGTAAGCGTACTCTGCTACGTCTTCATTGGATTCAATTATCGTCTCTATGCCGATGCAGGGGTCAATGCATATTATTTTGCTATGAGCATCTACGGATGGATACATTGGAGCGATACCAAGTCTGGTAAGGGTCAAATTCCCATCACGCGCTTGAGTCCCTCCGAACGCGACCTTGCGCTCTTCATTTTTTTTGTTTCATTTTTCGTTATTCGCATAGCACTGAGCTTCACACCTAGCGACCTACCTACCTGGGATGCCTTTACGACCTCCTCCGCCATTACGGCAATGTGGCTCATGGCGAGGAAAAAAATTGAACACTGGATCTTTTGGCTCATCTGCGACCTGTCCTCAATCCCTTTGTATGCCTACAAAGGACTATACTTCACTTCCATACAGTTTTTGCTATTTACCATCATTGCCACACTTGGCCTTCTCAGCTGGCAAAAAAAACTGCGCACATGAAACGGATAGCCATTGTGGGACCTGAATCTACTGGTAAAAGTGACCTGACGCAGGCACTAGCTCATCATTTTGGAGAACCATGGGTTCCGGAATATGCACGTGAGTATCTGGAACAGCTGGGAAGGCCTTATGAAAAAAAAGACCTGCTGGCCATCGCCAGGGGGCAACTGAAATCGGAAGCCGGGCAATTTAAGTTGGCTAAAAGATGGTTATTTTGTGACACCAATTTATTGGTCATAAAAATTTGGAGCGAACATGCCTTTGGGCACACCGATGTGTTCATTGAAAAAAACCTGAAGAAACATCAATACGACCTGCATTTGCTTGCCAATATTGATCTTCCCTGGCGACCAGACCCTTTGCGCGAACACCCACACCTCAGACAACATTTCTTCAAGATGTACCACCAATATCTGCAGACTAATAAAATCCCTTTTCAGGTGGTTGAAGGCCTTGGCAATGACCGATTGAGCAATGCCATTTCAAAAATTCAGGAATATTTTCTTGAATAGGTGATGGCGTGATGGAATCCGCTAATTTTGCGCTCGAATCGACTGAAATGCAAGAAATTAGAAACATTGCCATCATCGCACACGTCGACCATGGCAAGACTACCTTGGTAGATAAAATCATTTATGCTTCCCAGATTTTTCGTGATGATCAGGTAAAAGAGGAATTAATCCTCGATAACAATGACCTGGAGCGCGAAAGAGGCATCACTATTCTCTCCAAAAATGTTTCAGTGGAATACAAGGGAGTAAAAATTAACATAATTGATACTCCCGGTCACGCCGACTTTGGCGGTGAAGTAGAAAGGGTATTAAAAATGGCTGATGGGGTTATATTGCTGGTAGATGCTTTTGAGGGTCCTATGCCACAAACGCGCTTCGTACTAGGCAAAGCACTCGGTCTTGGACTGACACCCATAGTGGTGGTAAATAAGGTGGACAAAGAAAACTGCAGGCCGGATGAAGTCCATGAACAGGTCTTTGATTTAATGTTCTCACTGGATGCCACCGAAGAGCAATTAAATTTTGAAACACTCTATGGCAGCAGCAAACAGGGCTGGATGGGTGAAGACTGGAAAAAGCCCACCGATAGCATCACGCCACTACTCGACAAAATCCTGGAGGTAATTCCACCAGCACCTTTCAAGGAAGGCGTGCCGGCCATGCAGATAACTTCTCTCGATTTTTCCTCCTTTACCGGACGGATTGCCATTGGTCGCGTGGTTCAGGGAGAACTAAAGGAAGGTGCACAACTAGGTCTTAGTAAAAAAGACGACCTCATGAAAAAAGTTAGAATTAAAGAAATTCATGTATTTGAAGGGTTGGGAAGAAGGAAAGTCGAATCTGTACGTGCCGGAGATATCTGTGCAGTTACAGGGATTGAAGATTTTGACATTGGAGATACCCTTACTGATTTCGACAACCCGAAAGTATTGCCACGAATTGCCATAGATGAGCCTACAATGAGCATGCTTTTCACCATCAATGATTCACCTTTTTTTGGAAAAGAAGGCAAATTTGTGACGTCTCGTCACCTCAGGGATCGCCTGCTCAAAGAACTCGAAAAGAACCTTGCTTTACGCGTAGAAGAAGCAGATAGTGAGGATAAATTCATGGTTTTCGGTCGCGGGGTATTGCACCTGTCTGTGCTTATTGAGACCATGAGACGAGAGGGTTATGAATTGCAGGTCGGGCAGCCGCAAGTACTGTTCAAAGAAATTGACGGTCAAAAATATGAACCCATCGAAGAACTGACCATCGATGTGCCCGATGATTATTCCGGGAAGGTGATTGAACTGGTAACCCAGAGAAAAGGGGAACTGAAGGTGATGGAACCCAAAGGAAGCATACAGCACCTGGAATTTGAAATTCCTTCAAGGGGACTGATCGGTTTGAGGAACAATATGCTCACGGCTACGGCAGGAGAAGCAGTAATGACGCATAGACTCAAAGAATACCAACCCTTCAAAGGAACCATCACGGGCCGCATCAACGGGTCCTTAATTTCAATGGAAAATGGTCCCGGAACGCCTTATTCCATTGACAAACTTCAGGACCGTGGGGTCTTTTTCATCGATCCTGGTGTAGATGTTTACACAGGTCAGGTAATTGGCGAGCATTCCCGTGGTAACGACCTGGTCGTCAATATCCAAAAAGGCAAAAAACTGACCAATATGCGGGCATCAGGTTCGGACAACAATGTCAAAATTGCACCCGCTAAAAAGTTTTCACTGGAAGAAGCGCTGGAATACATCCAAAAAGATGAGTATGTAGAAGTTACACCAGAATCCATACGTATGCGCAAAATTTATCTCGACGAAAACCAACGGAAGAGAATGTCAAACCAGGAAACCAAGGTTTGAACTTTTTAACACTTTACTAAATTTACTTGTATTATAGGGGTGCCCTCGGCAATCAATTGCTGTAAACACGGGCTGAGATCATACCCAAGAACCTGATCCGGGTAATGCCGGCGTAGGGAGTATGATAACCAGGATTGGAGGGTTCCCCACTCTCCGATGGTTAAATTTTTTACAATTTTCTTATCATGAAAAGCGCACTATTCGTGTTTTTACTTGGCATCAGCCACTGGCTGAATGCACAAGATTCTCTATGGACTATCGATCTGGAAAGTGTTTTTATCAACGCCGTACGTGCTTCTGATGAAGCGCCAGTATCTCAAAACACTTACACCAGAAAAGATATCCAATCCATCGATTTGGGTCAGAACAGTAGTATTCTCATTGAATCGCTTTCACCCTCAGTAGTCACCTATAGTGATGCGGGGACCAATTTTGGAAATTACAATCAGTTTCGGCTACGTGGAATCGACCAAACCCGCATCAATATCACCTTGAATGGGGTGCCGTTGAATGATATGGTCGATCAGGGCGTTTTCTTTTCAAATTTTTCAGATTTTTCAAGTTCGATCTCCTCATTGCAGGTTCAGCGTGGTGTGGGTATCTCCGCGAACGGAACAGCCTCCTATGGAGGTAGCGTGAATTTTGAATCTGTCAAATTGAAAAACAGTGTACCTTCCGGCGAGCTTGCTTTGAATTATGGCTCCTTCCAAAGTGGCAGATTCAATGCGCAGGCTCAAACGGGGAATAACGACAATGGCCTTGCCGCTTACGCCCGCGTTTCTCGAATTTACTCAGGTGGTTATAAACACAATTCCAGTGCCAATGCGCAGTCTTTCTTTTTCTCTGGTGCCAAATTTTTCTTGAGGTCTTCCTTAAAAGTGACCGCATTCGCAGGAAAAACACAAAATGACCAGTCCTATTTGCCAGTGCTGCTCCCCGACATTGAGTCAGATCCAAAAACCAACTACAACCTGGCCGGAGACCGGGATGATTTCGAGCAGGCGCATATACAGGTGCAATACGCCAAACTTCTGAAAGACGAGATGAGCATGGATGCAACCATGTACTACAATGGCTCCGGCGGTTTCTTCCCTTTTGGTCTTGATGCAAACACGCAATTACTCTACGGACTACAAAATGACCATTTAGGCGCATTCACTAATCTAAACTACTATGGAGCCCGGCTCAATCTCACGGGCGGAGTTCATGGCTACCGGTTTTTTAGGAGTAATCAGACCGCCCTGGCACCGACGCTGGAAAATCCATATTACGAGGACAAAACCACCAAAGACGAATTAAGCGCCTTTGCAAAGGCAGAATGGCTGATGGGCGACTGGTCTTTTTTCGGCGACCTGCAGTTACGCACCTTGGCGCTGGGATTTCAGTCCGATTCGCTAAAAATCTATGCAGGTGATGAGACAGCTACTTTGAATTATACTTTCCTGAATCTCCGTATTGGTGTTACCTACAGAATCAACAATTTTACAAATCTGTATACTTCTTTTGGACGGTCCGGAAGGGAGCCCACACGAACAGACTTTATTCAGGGCGACGCAAATAGCGCCATTAGCAGTGCCAACTTCCGTGCTTTTGTAGATAAAAGTGTGGTCCGTGAAGAATACGTCAATGATCTGGAGGTGGGCTTTCGCTACCTACGACCGGATTTACAAATTCAGACCAATATTTTTTATATGTCGTTTGAAAACGAGATTTCAATCGTCGGCGGACTTTCACAAAATTCCTACGTTCCGCTCCGCCAAAACGTGG
The DNA here is from genome assembly GCA_964403075.1 of uncultured Roseivirgaceae bacterium. GTDB lineage: Bacteria > Bacteroidota > Bacteroidia > Cytophagales > Cyclobacteriaceae > CAYOEV01. The sequence goes on from CAYOEV010000006.1 coordinate 43,316, forward strand.
CCAACAGTCAACGCCTTGGCGTGGAATTACAAACTTCTTATCAGCTAGTAGAAAGCGTGGAAGTAAAGCTGCAGGGTACTTACCTGGCGACTAATGTTGATGCCTTTGAAACGGGCGCCGAGAGGCTCACTGATGTGGCCCATGCCTTCGCTCCCGAATGGATCATTCAGCCTGAACTCAGGTGGCACATGGACCGCCTGACCTTACATGTGAACTGGCGTTACCTGGCCGAATCTTTTATGGAGCTGAGCAATGACGATAACTTTAAGATTCCTTCTTCTAATGTGGTCAATTTGGGCGCCAGCTGGCAAGCATCAGCGATTGTTTCTGTTGACTTTCGTATCAATAACCTATTGGACGAATTGTACTTCACAGATGGTGCACCCGTAGACCTGAACTTTGACGGAATCCCAGAAGGACCCGGATATCGAATTCAACCCCCACGGAATATCTTTATGGGTATCAATTTCCGATTCTAATGTCCTCACACCACATCGTCCGGGATGAACAAGAGCCGGCACTCATTCTGGCAAACTTGACAGGAGTTCCCTGGGAGCCCATCGGAAATCTGCTGGAATGGGCACCTGTAGTGGTATGCCTGGAGTCCGCACTGGATGGAGCGATGGATATGGGCTTCCATTTGGACTGGGTAGTGGTAGAGCAAAAAGAAAAATGGCTAGCTTCTATTCAGCTACATCACCCACATGTAATGGAAGCAAGTGCAGACACGGCAATCTCCAGGACCATCGAGCGTTTGCAGGCAAAAGATCATAGGGAAGCACATCTTGTCTGTGAGAACTGGCAACTTTACCGCTCTGAATGGTTGGCATTGAAGCATTTTCAGTTGATAATCGTGGATGTAAAGGCACGCTGGCATCGGGTAGATGAACATTTTGAGAAATGGCTGCCCGCAGGCGTAAAGCTATGGATAGTGCCGAACGAAGGGCCGGTAGAAGTAACGGGAACGCACAACGAAAGACTTTCCGCTGGACATGTGCATGAAATAAACATAAAAAAAGAAGGCCGGGTGTCATTTAGACAGCCCGGCACCTTCTTTCTTGGACAAGCATTTGAATCCTAAATTATTGAGTGCCCATTTGCCTGGCCAACTCAACCAGCTGGATAAACTCCGCACGGTAACCAAGAGGGTCATTTCCTTTGGCTCCTTTTGCCAGACTAATTACCTGTTCGTAGGTCAGCTGATGTTTGAATTCCGAATCTCGTAGCAGCATCCCAAAGCCCGCAACCGCAGAAGCCCATCGCAGGTTCTCAGAAGTATCGCGTGCTACCTCCGCTGAAATAACTTCACTCAATAATTTAGACGTCTCCCCATTGGGGTCTTTGTACCTGAATTTGACTGTGAGTAGCTCATTTTTATCACCATTGTACACTTCTTTAGTTCGTTGGTATTTTAAGGTGTCTGTGTCCAGTATCCATTTACTGCTTACCCCTACCGGAATAATTTCATAGAGGGCTGTTACCGTATGCCCACTGCCCAACTCTCCAGCATCCTTGGCATCGTTATTAAAATCTTCATCGTTCAGCAAGCGATTTTCATAACCGATAAGCCGGTAAGCCTGAACTACGGCAGGATTAAACTCTACCTGCAGTTTTACATCTTTGGCGATGGTAAAAAGTGTGCCGCCAAATTCATTGACCAAAACCTTTTTGGCTTCCTTCATGGTGTCGATGTATGCGTAGTTGCCATTGCCTTTATCGGCCAGTATTTCCATTTTAGAATCTTTATAGTTACCCATACCAAAACCAAGTACAGTCAGGAAGATGCCCTCCTGTCGCTTCTGTTCAATCAGACGCTCCATGGCCGCATCGCTGGACTGACCAATGTTAAAGTCTCCGTCTGTGGCCAGCACAATCCGGTTATTCCCACCTTTGACAAAGTGTTCCTTGGCTACTTGGTAAGCCAATTCGATACCTTCACCTCCTGCTGTTGAACCGCCAGCTTCCAAATTTTGAAGTGCCTGCATGATGGTAGCCTTTTCCGATCCTGACGTGGGTTGAAGAACGAGCCCTGCAGCACCCGCGTAAACCACTATCGACACTTTGTCCTGTTCGCGCAATTCATTGGCTAGCATTTTCAGTGAGGATTTTAACAATGGTAACTTTTCAGGACTACTCATTGAGCCGGATACATCCAAAAGAAAAACAATGTTTGAGGGTGGCAAAGCATCCATGTCCAACCGTTTGCCTTGCAGGCCGACCTGCACCAGGTAATGGGCTTTATTCCAGGGTGCACGACTTAACTCCGTATTAATGGAAAATGGATGCGGACCCTTCGGAATTTGGTAGTTATAGTTGAAATAATTGATCATTTCTTCAATCCGAACCGCGTCCATAGGTGGGTGCGAACCCTGATGAAGAAACCGGCGCATGTTGCTGTAAGAAGCCGCGTCCACGTCTATGGAAAAAGTACTGAGCGGCTGATCCAATACCTTTTTAAAACCGTTTTCATGTATGGTCGCATACGCTTCGGTATTAAAATCAGGGCGGTAACTCAGCGTAGGTGACCCCGTTTGAACTGCGCCCCTATCCACGAGTTGTGCAGACGATGGCGCATACGATAAACTTTTTGAACCATACGCCTCAGATCTTTCATCCGCCTCCATTTCAGGTTGAACCACCGAACGGATCAGGTGCACGTCAAGTATCTTTTGTGTTTGGATTTGAATCTCCTGCCTTTCAAAACCCGCTTTCTCAAATACCAACTGGGTGCCTGTTTCCACTTGGATCGTGTAAAATCCGTTGACATTCGTCTTTACTGAACGATTGGTGTTTTTTGCCGACACTTTTACATCGGGCAAAGTCTTTCCCTGTTCGTCATAAACAGTTCCGGTAACGAACTGGCCATCCGCCGGACCCATACAGGCCAGGCTCAAACTGATCAATACTGCAATAATTGTTTTCATCGTGAATTTTTCCATTGAGATGCAGGGAAATCTTCAATTCCATAACCGCATGAAAAATTATTTCTAAAATTGACCTGTGAATACAGAGCAAAAAGATGAGGAACTGGTTTTGAAATTTAAAGAATTGTCTGATCAGGCGTCGCTCGGTGAGCTCTTTGCACGATATAAAGGTTTGGTCTACGGTCTATGCCTGAATCACTTGAAATCAGCGGCCCATGCGCAAGATGCAGTAATGGATATATTCGAACAGCTACCCAATAAATTGAAGAAGCATACCATCAAACACTTCCGAAGTTGGCTTTATCAAGTGAGCAAAAATCACTGTCTCATGATGCTTCGTAAAAAAAATCGCGAGATGTCAATTGACATTATGGAATTTTCGGGTTCCGTGCATCTTATAGAAGAGGCTGCCAGTGAGGAAGACAGTCTGCAGGCATTAGAGAAATGCCTGCAGGCGCTCCAATCAGGGCAGCAGGATTGTGTACGTATGTTTTTTCTGCAGGAAAAAACCTATTCTCAAATCAGTATGGCTCTGAGAATGGAAATGAAAACGGTGAAAAGCTATATTCAAAATGGCAAAAGGAATTTAAAATTATGCCTCGAAAAAGATGAATCGGACGAATGACTATAACGATATCATTCGGTACTTAAAAGGACGAATGACCGACCCGGAAGCCCATGCTTTTGAGAAAAAAGCCCTGGATGACCCATTCCTTTACGAGGCGATTGAAGGGGCTGAGGGTAGGGGCGTGTTAGCGTACGTATCTGATTTAGAACAGCTCCAATTAGCATCCACCAAGACAGACAGAATACCCATCTGGAAGATTGCCGCCTCAGTTTTACTTCTGGTCTTGTCTGGATGGGTCATATGGCAGTTTACAAGCGGGGTTACATCAGACCTGCCTGTGGCCATGCAGGAAAATGTACCCAATATGCCAACTCCTTCGAAGCTTATCACGGATTCCACTGCTTCCACCATGCCAACCACCTCCTCAGCTGAGGGGGAACAAACCGAAACGGAAGCCATGGCTTCGGAAGCCTCCCGGCAGCCATCGCCAATAACAAAGATTGATGATCTAGAAAATCCTGAACCATCGTCCGATGAGGCGGATGCGGTATTTACCATGGAAGAGGCAAGCGATGATGAAGCACCCCAGCCTTTGGAGACCGATAATACCATGGAACCGGGATTACCTGCAGGACTACGGCCTGCGGCCAAATCTGAAACCTCCACGCCTGACCAAGGAAAAAAGGCCTCTGCAACACGAGAAACAGCGTACCGATCCCAAAAGATGCCAATGGACCAAAACTTGTCTGCTTCAGAATCAGCCGATCAACTAAAACCTGTGATCCGGTCTGTTGAAGATCTCGAAGCTTACATTTTAAAAAACATGCAACTTCCAGAAGCGGTCCTGGCAGATTCCATTTCGGGGTCGGTAATTCTAAAATTTATGATTAATGCAGCCGGCAGACCTGTCGACATACAAGTAAAAAAGTCACTGCATCCCACTTGCGATACCGAGGCCATTCGATTGCTAACAGAGGGTCCTGACTGGGAAACGAGCGAAAATGAATGGACGCTAGCCGTTGATTTCCCTCCAAAAAAAAATTAATTAGACAACTGACCGCGCACCATTCGGTCCTTGCCCTGAAGGTCCTGTCTTAACTCCACCACATATCCGGCCTGTTCCCAAAGATCGACAACTGCGTGGCCGTGCGCCTCATGTATTTCGGCATACAGGCAGCCCGCTTGACTAAGCACCTCTTTTCCCACTTCTGCCATTCGAAAGTAGAAGATGAGCGGATCCGCATCTGGCACAAAAAGGGCTTTGCCGGGTTCGAATTTTCTCACGTTCGGATCGAGTCCCGCAGCTTCGGATAAAGGAATATAGGGCGGGTTGCTGATAACGACATCCAACCCCTTGGCATTGAAAGGATCATTCAAAAAATCAGCCACCTCAAAATCTACAGGAGCCTGTAATTCCGCTGCATTTCCCCTGGCTACCTGGATTACTGAAGGTGAAATGTCAGAAGCCTTTGCCTTTGTCTTTAACCCCAATTGGAGGCTTACAGCAATGCATCCGGAACCGGTACCTACATCGTAGATAAGTGGTTTTTTATCTTTCCAATCGTCCAGAACCCATTGCACCAGTTCTTCAGTTTCTGGTCGGGGTATTAAGATCCCCTGCGTGCAGTGGAAGGCATTTCCCATAAAATGCGCCGTTCCGGTCACATATTGTATGGGTTCGTACTGTGCGAGCCGATCCAGGCATTCCACCCATCGACTTTCCGCCATTGGCGACCAGCCAATATCCTCCTTAGCTACCACTTTATGTCGTGACACATCAAAAGCATCTTCCAGCAGTGCGTAGGCAATCTGTTGCGCCTCCGGGGTCTCATAGAGGCCAGATAACTGGTACCAGCAATTCTGAAAAAGGTTGTAGGCGTTCTGGATCATTTATACGAATTTAGCCAAGTGACGCCTGACGAGCATTACATGTGCCGCGCCAATTTTCTGGCGACGCTGGGATTGGGATCGACTGCACCCAATCCCTTGGTAGGTGCAGTCATCGTCCACGGAAATCGCATCATCGGAGAAGGCTTTCACCGGGCTTACGGAGGGCCTCACGCTGAAGTCCATGCCATCAGATCGGTGGCCAATCAGGATTTGCTGCGCACAGCTACCTTATATGTAACAATGGAACCTTGTGCGCATCAGGGAAAAACACCTCCATGTGCCGATCTGATCATCGAAAAGCAAATCGGACGGGTAGTTATCGGCCACCAGGACCCGTTTGAAAAAGTTAAAGGCAAAGGCATTGAAAAATTACAGCAGGCTGGCGTTGATGTGGCGGTGGGTTGTCTTCAAGAAGCCACAGAACATGTAAACAGACGATTTCTCATTTTTCATCGACAGAAGCGACCTTATGTGTTACTGAAATGGGCGCAAACAAATGACGGCTTTTTTGCGCGAAAAAACGGAGATTCTAAATGGATCAGCCATGAATGGTCTAGACAACTGGTACACAAATGGCGTGCGGAACAAATGGGTATTGTGGTAGGCGCTGGCACTGTACTGAAAGATAATCCTCAATTAAATATACGTGATTGGACAGGCACCCCACCATTACCCATTATTTTGGACAACCACGGTCAGATCTACGGCACACAACTGATTTTTGAAACCCACCAAACTAGCTATGTTTTTGGCCCGAAGAAGCAATCCAAAGCAAGTATGCAATACATGGAATCCACCGGCCAACCTGTGGACATACTGAACAAATTATATGACCTTGGTATCCAGAGTGTACTCGTAGAAGGTGGTAGCCAGGTGTTGCATCGATTCATTTCGTCCGGATGTTGGGATGAGGCTCGAATTTTTGTTTCCCCCACTACCTTTGACGAGGGAATTGCTGCCCCTGAAATAACAGGAACTAAACGAACCCGTACCCGTGTAGGCACGGACGAACTTATTGTCATATGGCGGAACAATTAAATGTACTTTCAACCAGCGATCGGTCGGCCCAGTACGCCTCGCTACTGCCACAGATTCGGGCGCTTATTGCTGAGGAGGATGACGAGATAGCCAACCTGGCCAACGTAGCTGCGGCACTTAAAGAAGCTTTCGGTTTCTTTTGGGTGGGCTTTTACCGGGTGGACGATGCGCAGTTGGTGCTGGGGCCTTTTCAGGGACCCATCGCTTGTACCCGCATCCAAAAAGGAAAGGGGGTTTGCGGCACTGTTTGGGCCGAGGCTGAAACCCGTATTGTTCCGGATGTGAATGAATTTCCAGGACACATCGCTTGCAATGGGGCCTCTCAGTCCGAAATTGTAGTACCTATTTTTGACGCGGATGAAGCGGTTAAAATGGTCTTGGATATTGACAGCAACCGATTGAATGATTTCAGTTCAATTGACCAACGATTTTTAGAAGAGTTGGTAAAATGGCTCTAATGTCCCTTCTGCCAGTACTTTTTGGCGAATGGGTGAACGGGTAATCTGCAGGTAAATCGCACCCACATCCAAATATCAAACAGTAAAACCCTCCATCTACCGTTTTCTATAAATCGCCTCTCCGATGTAGAAGCCTTCATTTTGATCAGACCAATTTTTCCGACCTGTCTAAGTCGCCTACTCATGTAAGCAGTTTCCATCAGGGGCCAGGGGCCAAATCCACCCACCCGTTCGAAAGCAGCCCGATCAATAAACATTGCCTGATCGCTGAAATAGCACTTATCCAGGCGGTACCGAAGCCGGTTGCCGCAGGTAATTAATAGTAAGAACCAGTCAGCAGTATGGAAAGCAAATTCAAAGGCGCCACCGATATGGTCGGGGCACCTGAGCATGCGACTGATCGCCGTATCGAACCCATTCGGCAAACGTGTGTCTGCATCAAGAAAGAGCAATACTTCGCCCGTACCTACACGCGCCCCCGCATTAAGGGATAAAAATTTCTTGCCAACAAAAAGCGGATAACAAAACCATTCCACATCAAGCTCCTCCGCAACTTCCGCCGTATTATCGCCACTGCCCGCATCCACCACTATTAACCTCAAATTCTCCGGGTAACGGGCCACATCACGCACATGCTTTACAGTCGCAGACAAATAGGCTTCCTCATTGTAAGTAGGAATAACGATATCAATCATTTAAAAAGCGAAGTAGATAAAAGGTTGCAGATCTGCCGAGAGTATTTGGTAAATGAATACAATGGTCAACAAACCTATGAATACTTTCACCACCCACGGTGAATTAACGAAGGCGGTGCGGTACCACTGCTTCCAGGCCTCAGGTAACCAATGTATGATAAACCCCAATAACATCACACCAAACACCCATCGGTAACCCCAAACAATATCTGGTACCAAATGCCCCTGAAAGGAAAAAGCAATCTGCTCAAGCATGGTTTGAGATTGTGCCCAACTTTCACCCCTGAACCAGGTGCGCGTAAAAGTGATAAAAACCAAAGTAGTAAATATGCCGATCGCACGGTTGTACCATTTGGACCGATTTTCCCAGGGACTTACTTTTTTCCAGAGTTTGTACACCACGAGCCCGATGCCGTTTAAGCCCCCCCAGACTACAAAATTCCAACTGGCTCCATGCCACAATCCACCAATGAGCATGGTCAGCATAAGATTGATGTTCGTGCTTAACCAGCGATTGAACATGGGGATGGCCCTGCCCACCAAAAATAACAGAACAAACCCGCAGGCAATGAGTGCGGGAACCACATAACTTCCCGCCAGAATAGAAACGAACAACACGATCACTCCGATCATGATATTCGAAAAAAGCGAGCCGGAACGATTGCCTCCCATCGGTATGTACAGATAGTCTTTCAGCCAACTGGACAACGACATGTGCCACCGACGCCAGAAATCACCCACACTTGTTGCTTTGTAGGGCGAATTGAAATTCATAGGCAAGTGAAATCCTAAAAGGAGTGCAACCCCGATGGCGATATCTGTGTAGCCTGAAAAGTCTGCGTACACCTGTAAGGTATAGCCAAACAATGCCATCAGATTTTCAAAGCCCGAAAAACTACCCGGATTGGCAAATACCCGGTCTACAAGGTTCAACGCCACATAATCGGCCAAAAATAATTTTTTTAAGAGCCCATTGATAATCCAGAATAAAGCGATCCCAAATTGCGTCTTGGGCAACTGATACGACTTGTATAGCTGCGGAACAAAGTCTGAAGCTCGAACAATCGGTCCTGCCACCAATTGAGGGAAGAACGAAACGTAAAAGCCAAAGTCAAGGAAATTTTTTACGGGCTTCACATGACCGCGATAAATATCGATCGCATAGCTCATGGTTTGAAAAGTGAAAAATGAAATACCCACCGGGAGCAGGATCCGTTCCCAAACAAAATCAGTCCCAGCAAACTGATTGAACTGCCATGAAAAATAATTGAATACCTCCACTTCTATCCCTGTCGCCTGGGTGAAAAAATCAGCGAAGAAATAGGCGTATTTGAAATAGGTCAGTATAAAAAGGTTGACAGTAATACTTAGGGCAAGCCACCACCGCTTCCCCATAGGCGACTTTGAACGGTAAATTCTATTGCCAATGAGGTAGTCTACCAGCGTCGAGATAACTAGAATGAAGAAGTAGAATCCACTGGTCTTATAGTAAAAGAAAAGACTGACCAGAAATAAATAAGTATTCCTGGAGGCAAGATGTTTGTGACAAAAATTATAAAAGAGCAAAACAACCCCAAAAAAAACCCAGAAGTAAATCTGAGTAAACAATAGAGGCTCGTCAGCTGAGTAGGTGAAATACTGAAGTATTTGCTCGGTCAAGGTTGTGTTTGCTGGTAGGCACTAAACAGGTAGTTGCCATAAGCTTCTTTCAAGGCCGAAAATAACAATTCCGCTTGCAACTCGTACCCCCTACGTGTAAAATGGATTTTATCTGGTCGGGCCAGATCGTATGCCTCCCATATACGAATGGAATTTAACCCCCCCATCACTTCAAACAGGTCCCAATAAGCTGCCCCATTGGCTTTGGCCAAATTGATCATGGACTTCTGAACAGCCAAGGCATTTTTATTCGGATACCATCTCTTGTAATAGCTGTCATTGTTGGTCAAAAATAACACGGCCACAGCAGGATTAGCCTGTCGAATACGATTGATCAATTCCTGATAATAGCTTTCAAATCGAGCCTGACTGAACCTGGACTCGGGAACATTGGCATCATTGATACCTATTCCGAATATCACCAAATCCGGAGGAAGCATTCGCAGCTGTCGGGTAAAATCCTGAGCCCTTAGATAGTCATCGGTACTGGCACCATTCACGCCAACAGGGTGATAAACGATACCCGGACCCTCGGATAACAATTGAATACCCTGCAACAAAAATTCATGCTGTACACTATCATTCTTTTCCAGACGCAATTCCAGGGTGTCCTGTGGTTTTTCAAATTGGAATTCTGTATAGCCGGCAGTTGAATCGGTCAGCACCTTGACGGGCACTGAATGGGTAAGTACAGGTGAGTAAGCACCCTCCTGCATGTGGTAAAAAATGCGCGCACGGGTATAGTTAAACGAATCCCTCCGATCTCTGGCGTACAACGCTACCCCGGCATCCGCTTCCAAAGTACGCGCTGTAATTCCACTTATGCCCCAGCGGCTCTTGTGACGATCAACGCTACTCCTGGCACCCTCCCATTTGCCTTTTTTTACCACTTTGTAGTTGTATGGATTATTGGTTTCTGCCAGGGCAAAAGGAAATATCAGGCCCCTGGACGACTTCAGCCCTGGCGCCATTCGGGTCATGTAACTGCGCATCGTATGCGTGAGCACTCCACCCTGTACATGCGATCCGCCCATATGCAGAATATTCACTTGTCCCTCACCATCAAACAATACCCGATCGAGCTGCTCAAAAAAATGCGTGAAGCGTGTGGTATCTCCATAAAACTGCAACTTGTTCGCCTGCAGATTCAGTATGGGGTATTGCGTTTGCAAGTCCGTCTGACTTGTGGCAGGTAACGACAAAACAAGCACGATTAAGCATTTACTGCACTTCCTCATCTTCCGTTCTAATTTTCAATTCTTGGTATTTATCGTAAGCGTCCATCAATGCATCAAAAAATAATTTAGCCATCTTGGAGGCGCCCCTGGGTGCAAAGTGTACATAATCCGAAGCTGCCAGTGGCGGATCTGCGTTTACCCATTCACGCATGGAATTTCTCCCCCCCATCACCTCATACATGTCCCAAAAGCCACATCCATTGTCGAAAGCTACTTTTTTCAAAGCATCTCGAACAGCAGTCAGATAGGGAAAAGTGACATATTCTGTTTTCACTTTTGTGGCCATGTCCGAGGGTCCAATGAGCAGGATATCTGCTCCTGGATTTAATTTTCTCAAATAGCGTATTTGCCGACCCATGCTTTGGCCATATTTCTCCGCGCGCGCTGTTGAGTTCATGTAAGGCACCGTATTGCCTCCAAATTGTAATAAGATCAAGTCGGCATCGGCGTCCTGCATCTGTGCAGCTAAATCAGCATGAGCGATCCCACCAAAATAATTGCCAGCACTACCCCTCATGGCAATGTTGTCTACCACCACTCCCGTTTGCCCCTCCAGCCGAATACCAAAAAATTCAGGACTCGTCCGGGCGCGAAAGGACAACCGCACCCCCATTGTCTGGACTGGAAAATTATGAACGTAGCTCTGCGCGAGACCTGAGGGTGCAAAAGTTTTAAATATTCGGTTACTGTCGCTATCCATTACTTCCAATTCGAATGGCCCCTCAGGGTTACTGAATAACAATTCCATTCGATCAAATCGGCGTGTGCGGCGGTAAGATAGGTCGGTAGGTTGCAGTTTGACCCATGCAACACTTGTGTCTACAGGGATTTTCTTTATCAACTGATAATCAAAAGCTTCGCGCAGCGAATCGGTGAAAAGGCTATCCGACCAGATGGTGTCCACGGCCGGATAAGGAGTAAACCTGGACATTACCGCGTACATGCCGAAACGATTGTGGGGCATCGTACTGTCGGTGTTACCAAAAATAGGATAACGCCGCCAATTGCCCGATCGCTCATTTTGAATCGTGAATCCTGGTACCAATGGTGTCAGGCATACATAACCCGGACCCACGCCTCCAAATTGTGTCTGGAGCGCATTACGCAAGTAACTGGAGATGCGATCTCCCTCAATTTGTGAATCCCCGTAGTGTAAAATCCTAACTTTCTGTTTATTCCGAAGGGCACTGAAAAAGTTGGGTAAAGACATGGAGGAGTCTGCGAACTGAATCGCCAACATCTGTTTTCTGTACGCCAACTCAGCCAATTGGAGACTATCCTTTATGGCTACTGAATCATATACTCCTTCGTAGGACTTCAGTAGTTGATCCACATTTACCGCGGGCTCGTTCCCATCTTTGTGCAACAACTCATCCAGGGAGGCAAATTGTATCTGCAAACCTGGTAGCACGGGCACGCCCCCTTTTGGCCAAACCGAAGCCAGACACATTGCCAACAATCCGAGTAACAGAAAATACAACAAAACCTGCAAGGGCCGTACCATCATGGAGATTTGATTTTCAATTGCTGACCGATGTCGATCTTTTCATTAATGCCGTTCCAACCCATGATGTCTTCAGGGGTAACGCCCTCATATTTTCTCGATATCTGCCAAAGTGTATCACCGGGCTGAACTTTATAAATGACAAACTCACCAGGCGCGAGGGACTCTTGTGTCGGCAACTTAGATACCGGCTCAGGATCTTTTGGTAAGGCCTTTTGCTCAGAATAATAAATGATCAACTGCTGTCCGATGCGTATCATGTCTCCGGATAGCTTATTCCATTGACGTAGGTCTGACACTTTTACTCCGAAGCGTTCCGCTATACGACCAAGCACATCACCAGATTGCACCCTGTAAGTAATCCTTTTGCCATCTGGAGTCTCCACTTTTTTCGCAATGGCCACCCGGGCACTATCGATCTCTGCCTCCCACTTTAATTGCTTTTCCCAGGTAGAAGAAATCACCTCCAATTCGTTTATTGCTTTTGGTAGTAGCACAGGATATCCGGCCGGGATTATACCACCCACGAGCGGCCCGTTCACCAAGCGAAACTGCCTCCTATTTGCACCAGATGCCTCACAGACCAATTGTATGTCTACGGGCGCTGGGAAGGTCTGTTGGGTCCATTTTAACTTTTGTACGACCGGTTGAGCAACCAGACGACTTTTAATTTCATCAAGAGCCAATAAAATTCGACGAACCTCCATCAATTCTTCAACGTCTGTTTTCAAGTAAGCGGAAGGCCCAAACACGAATGCCAGTGCAGCGTCAGTGCTAAACTTATCCTTTAAGTGTTCATAATAAGCACGCGCGACCCGCGTACTAGGGCCAATCAACATTCGCTCATCGATGGATTCATTTATCTCCAAACCATAGCGTCTGGCCACATGAAATGGTAGCAACCAAAGTCCCTTCCGATCAAAACGGTCGGTGGCTACCGGGTTCATCCCTGAAAGGAAAATTGCCATTGACCAATGTGTTTGAAAAAAGACAGAATCTGCTTCCCCCAACTCCCGAACTGGTGTAGTGGCCACCTGAAACAACTGTTCAATGGCCTGATAGTCTCGATTGGGCAGGCTTACCGGAAAACGGGATTCCCATACAGCGGCCAAGGCCCTTTCCTGACTGGCCACGGGCAAGTGATACTTTATCTCATAGTGGTCCACTGCCGCAGACAGATTCGCGGGGAAATCCTGAGAAAGAAGCCTTAAGGAGAAAGTCAGGAACAACAAAAAAAAGATTCGCCACCGTAAACGTCCAAACATGAAGGTAAAATTAAACCCGTCGAGACAGGTACAAAAACGATGCTAATATTAATTGGTGATATGGCTTCCCACCTAATAAAACTAATTTTGCAAGATGAAGGACATTCGGAAAGAGCGGTTGGAAGATCTCTATCATTTTTTTGCTGCCATCGGGGAGCAAAAATTCAGAGCGCAGCAAGTATGGCAGTGGCTTTGGGTTAAGTCGGCAACATCCTTTGACCAAATGACTAATCTGTCTCTTCAACTTCGGGAACAACTTGCGGCAAATTATCATATTCTTCCTATTCAATTGGCAGAATCCCAGAGGTCTAAAGATGGTACCATCAAATCTTCGTTCAGCCTTCACGATAAACACCTCATAGAAGGCGTATTGATTCCTGCAGATGAACGCATGACGGCCTGTGTGTCGAGTCAGGTCGGATGCTCACTTTCCTGCAAATTCTGTGCAACGGGCTTCATGAAGCGCGCACGAAACCTTGACCCGGGTGAAATTTACGATCAGGTGGTGGCCATTGACCGTCAGGCACGGGAAACCTATGAAAAGCCCCTTTCAAATATCGTATTTATGGGTATGGGTGAACCGCTACTCAATTACCAAAATGTGCTCAGTGGAATCGATCGCATCACTGCTGCAGACGGACTCAACTGGTCGCCTAAACGCATTACTGTGTCTACTGCTGGAGTGGCAAAAATGATTCGTAAAATGGCAGAGGACCAAGTGAAATTCAACCTGGCACTCTCACTACACGCCGCTAATGATCAAAAAAGAAGCCAGATTATGCCCATCAATGACACCAACACCCTGGACGAATTGAATGAGGCACTGACTTATTTCTATGCGCAAACACAAAACCGAATAACCCTGGAGTATATCCTTTTTTACGACTTTAACGACAGCCTCGCAGATGCCAACGAACTGCTACGATTTGCCCGAAAGGTACCCTGTAAAATCAATATTATCGAGTATAATCCGATCGATGAAGCTCAATTTTTAAGTGCAGATGATTTGACCATCGATAGGTTTGCAAACCACCTTATCAAAGGCGGTATATCCACCAGCGTAAGGCGCAGTCGCGGAAAAGACATTGATGCCGCCTGTGGTCAACTTGCTAACCGATGATACACGGGGGGTAACGTACGACAGGTAATGCTGATCAATGGAATCCTTCCATAGGGTCGTTTGACTTTTTTCTTATTCTATCTTTGCCGCCATGGAAAAATCAGGACAGCCTGTTTCGCTCAAAGACATCGTGGCACACGCCAAAGAATATGGTTTCATTTATCCATCCAGTGACATCTATGATGGATTGAGTGCCACATATGATTATGGACCTAATGGCGTGGAACTCAAAAATAACATCAAACAATACTGGTGGCAGGCCATGGTTAAAATGCATGAAAACATTGTCGGGCTAGATGCCGCCATATTTATGCATCCTACCATCTGGAAGGCTTCCGGTCATGTAGATGCTTTCAACGACCCTTTGATCGACAATAAAGATTCCAAAAAGCGCTACCGCGCTGATGTACTCGTAGAAGAGCACATCGCTAAAATCCAGGGTAAAATTGATAAAGAAGTCAGCAAGGCGGCCCAAAGGTTTGGGGATGACTTCAATCGTGAACAATTCCTTGCCACCAATGCGCGCGTATTAAAATATCAGGAAGAAATCATTTCTATTGAAAAGCGATTGGGCAATGCCCTGAATGGCAACGACCTGGAGGCAGTTCGCCAGCTAATCCTGGACCTGGAAATTGCAGATCCGGTATCAGGCTCGCGCAACTGGACTGATGTTCGCCAGTTCAATCTCATGTTTTCCACGGAATTAGGCTCTTTGGCCGATGGGGCAGAAAGGATTTACCTGCGTCCTGAGACGGCCCAAGGTATTTTCGTTAACTATCTAAACGTGCAGCAAACGTCACGAATGAAACCGCCTTTTGGCATTGCACAAATCGGCAAAGCATTTCGAAATGAAATCATCGCAAGACAATTCATCTTCCGGATGCGCGAATTCGAGCAGATGGAAATGCAATTTTTTGTAAAACCTGGGGAAGAGCTCAAATGGTACGAAACATGGAAATCTAAACGCATGAGGTGGCACGAGGCCCTCGGGCTGGGTACCGAACGTTATCGCTTCCACGACCACTTGAATCTCGCACACTATGCAAATGCCGCGTCGGACATCGAATTTGATTTCCCAATGGGCTTTAAAGAGCTAGAAGGTATTCATTCCAGAACGGACTTTGACCTGAAAGCACATCAGGAACATAGCGGAAAAAAACTGCAGTATTTCGACAATCAGACGCATGAAAGCTATGTCCCGTATGTAGTAGAAACCTCCATCGGCCTGGATAGAATGTTTCTGGCCGTTTTATCGGCCACTCTCATGAATGAGACACTGGACGATGGCAGTACTCGACTGGTAATGAAAATTCCACCGGCATTGGCACCCGCTCAAGCAGCCATTTTGCCGCTGTTAAATAAAGATGGGCTGCCAGAAAAAGCAAGGGAAATTCTTGCACAGTTAAAATGGGATTTCAACCTGCAATACGATGTCAAAGATGCTATTGGCCGCAGGTATCGTCGTCAGGATGCCATTGGTACGCCGTACTGCATCACTGTGGATCACCAGACGCTGGAAGACCAAACGGTCACTCTTCGTGAACGGGACTCCATGGGGCAGGTGCGCGTGGCAATAGCCGATCTATCGGGTGAGTTAAATGACAAGGTAAGTATTGTCCAACTGCTCAGGAAAATCTGATGGCCATCGGTCTGGCGGTACTGATTTTCTTGGTGGCACAGGTAGCTTGGCGCTATGAACGCACGGGCGCTGCTTTCCCAAGTTTTCGGTTAACAGGGGAAAGTAAACAGTATTTGACCGATCATTTCGACTATTATAGAAGGCTTAGCGCCAAAGACAAATCAATTTTTGAGAAGCGTCTGGCTTATTTTCTTTCAAAGAAAAAATTTATCGGGAGGAACGGACTAGAACTGACCCATGGCATGAAGCTGCTCATTTCCGCAGCTGCCATACAATTGACCTTTGGTTTCCCCAAAGTGCATCTGCGATATTTCCAGTATATTCTTATTTATCCCGATACCTATTACAGCACCATCAGCCGTAAATACCATGTGGGAGAAGTCAACCCTCGGGCAAGGGCCATTGTCATTTCATGGAAGTATTTTCTTGAGGGATACTTGACCAAAGACGGACGAAACCTGGCACTTCATGAAATGGCGCATGCCCTTCGACTGGAAAACCGAATTTCGAACCGTGAGTATAACTTTCTACATCCGGTGTCCCTCAAATTATGGGAAGAACTGGCAGAGATGGAAATGAATAAAATACAAGACCAGCCAGATGGCTTTTTCAGAAAATATGCAGCTGAAAACCGAGAGGAGTTTTTTTGTGTAGCCGTGGAGAATTTCTTCGACAGACCGGAGGAGTTTTACGCCTATCACCCAGGGTTGTATGAGGTGCTGGCCAAGTTATTAAAGCAAGATCCCAAACAACATTGACTGTATAACACGATGAAATGGCAACAACTTCTATCAAGTAAGCGATTCAGTGACAAACAACCGCCTTCCGCCAATCAAACGCGAAGTCGATTTGAGCAAGATTTTGACCGAATCATTTTTTCTCAGCCCTTCCGCAAGCTGCAGGATAAAACACAGGTTTTCCCCATGCCAGAAGATGACTTCGTTCATACCCGCCTGACGCATAGCCTCGAAGTATCAAGTGTAGGACGTTCTTTGGGCAAGTTGGCCGGACAACACCTTTTGAAGGTCTATCCCGAGTTGTCCGCCAACTATTCCAGCCACGCCGTGGGTCATATTGTAGCCGCCGCCTGTCTGGCTCATGACCTGGGCAACCCGCCCTTCGGACACGCAGGAGAAGAAGGCATATCAGCTTATTTCAAGCATCAGGGCCGCCACTTCCGTGAGCAGGTTTCTTCAAGTGAGTGGATAGACCTATGCAATTATGAAGGAAATGCCCAGGGGTTTCGAATACTGAATAGTTCACTATACAAGGGACTTGAACTTTGTTATGCCACTTTGGGTGCTTTTACAAAATATCCTTTGTCCGCACATGCGGAGAAAATACCAGAGCGCAGTAGCCATAAAAAATTTGGCTTTTACCAATCGGAACGGGAACGCTTCGAACGGTTGACACGAGATATGCAGCTCAAGAAAATAGGCGAAGAAGCTTGGTGCCGCCACCCACTGGCTTTTCTTGTCGAAGCCGCTGACGATATCTGCTACAGCATCATCGACCTCGAGGATGCCTGCCGTCTGGCCCTGGTACCTTTTGAGAAGGTAAAAGATTTTCTGGCAGCCATTATTGGGGATGCCTTTTCAGAGAAAAAACTAGAGCGCGTAGCGGCTACTGATGAGAAACTTGGTATTCTTAGGGCCATGGCCATCTCAAAGCTGGTGAACGAAGCTGCGACCGTGTTCGTCAGACATGAAAAGGAAATGATCGAAGGATCTTTTGATCAACCCCTGGTTTCTGAAGTCCCCTCTGCAGACACGCTCAACGCCATTTCACAACTCTCCGTTGCCAAAATATATCGTTCAAAACCCGTACTCGAAAGGGAAGCGGGCGGATACGAAGTCATCGGTCAACTTATGCGCGCGTTTAGTGAGGCTGCGGTTCAAATGAAATTCTATTCCCCAAGTGGGCAACAAAAAGTCATTTATCGCCTGCTTCCAGAGGCGTTTCAACTGGCAATTGAACAGTCTCAAAATACCTATGGCGTACTGCGACTGGTTACCGATTACATTGGCGGCCTAACAGACCGGTATGCCCTCCGACTCTTCCAAATTGTCTACGGCCGGTAATTAAGCGTAGCGATAACATTTATCCTACTCATTCTGTTACCTTTGCGACTCTTTAAAACATGTGGACCCGGCTCGCGCATATAATCCTTAGAAATCGTTTCTTTTTAATGTTAGCTGTTGGGCTGGTCACGATCTTTATGGGCTATCAGGCCCAACGCATTCAATGGTCCTACAATTTGGCGGAAATTGTTCCCGAAAGCGATGGCGACATGCAATATTTTCGCAAATTCAAAAAGCTATTCGGAGAAGATGGGAACATCATGGTCCTTGGGCTGCAAGACAGCGCCATCTACCAAACGGAAAACTTTGAGAAATTCTACTATTTAACGCGGGAAATTGGGAAACTAAATGGTGTGGAAGCCGTCCTTGGCTTGCCCAATTTGAAAATTTTAGAAAAAAATAATGAGGAGCGCAAATTTCAGCTGGGCACCTTTTTTGAAGAATTGCCCAGGGATCAGGACGTGCTGGACAGCATGCTGGCTGTGGTTACTAAATTACAATTTTACAGCGGACAGCTTATCAATCAGGAAAATGGGGCCACCATCGTACTCATTACTATTGAAAAAAAGATTTTAAACGATCCATCACGAAACCAGTTGATGGAAGATATTCTGTTGGCCGGTACGGCATTTGAAAAGGTCACCAATATCGATCTGCACTACGCGGGGCTTCCTTATTTACGAACCATCAATTCATCCAAAGTCAAAGATGAACTCAACTTATTCCTGGGACTTTCTGTAGCGATCACCGGCATTATTTTGTTTTTCTTTTTTCGATCCTTCAAGGCTGTTTTCTTTCCACTGATCATTATCGGCATCGTAGTCGTTTGGTCACTTGGTACCCTGGCCTTATTGGGTTTCAAAATCACGCTGCTTACAGGACTCATCCCACCCATTATCGTGGTCATTGGTATTCCAAATAGCGTGTACATGCTCAATAAATATCACCATGAATACATCGCCCATGGAGATCAGATGAAAGCATTGAGCCGCATTATTCGGAAAATCGGAGTAGTCACGCTTATCACCAACGTGACAACGGCCATAGGTTTCTTCGTGCTGATCACCACTCAGATTCGAGTGTTAGTGGAATTTGGCATCGTCGCAGGGATCAACATCCTCGCAACATTCATTGTCAGTATCATACTCATACCCTCGGTTTTTTCCTACGTGAAACCACCTTCTGCAAAACATTTAAAACACCTGAAATTCAAGGCGCTGGATTGGGTACTGACCACCATGGATACAGCCGTGCACAGATATAGATTGGTCATTTTTATTTTGACAGCAGCCATTGTTTCATTAAGTGCATATGGGCTGACCCAGATCAAAGCGGTTTCGTACATGGCAGATGATATACCAGAATCCAGCGACCTCAAAAAAGATTTGGTTTTTTTTGAGGAAAATTTCAACGGTGTCATGCCCCTTGAGGTGGTTGTTAATACGGGACAAAAAAAGGGTGTCCAAGATTTGAACAACCTTAAAAAAATCAATGAATTGGAAGTTTTCCTGGATTCCATTCCGTTCCTTTCTCAACCTATTTCTCCGGTAAGCTTCATCAAAGCGGCACGTCAGGCATTCTACAACAATAATGAAGCTTTTTACAGCCTTCCGACCAACCGGGACAGAGCTTTCATCCTTAACTACCTCCGAGTAAATGACGAAGATGATGACCAACTGACTTCCGCCTTTGTGGATTCGACCGGTCAAATGATGCGCATCTCCATCAAATCTGCTGATATTGGGTCCAAACGGATGGACTCCCTGATCAACCAGGTGATTCAACCGAAAGTGGATACCATTTTTGCGGATAGCGACATGCAAGTGCGCCTAACCGGGTCCATGCTCATGTTCATTAAAGGCAATAAATTCCTGGTGGAAAATTTGCTCGTCTCCATGGTCATCGCTTTTGTCGTCATCGCCATCATCATGGGTGTGCTCTTCCGGAATGTACGAATGATCCTCATTTCCCTCATACCAAACATCATTCCCCTGCTCATCACAGCTGGAATCATGGGGTATTTTAGCATCCCGCTAAAGCCGAGTACGGCCCTTATTTTTAGTATTGCCTTCGGTATTTCCGTTGATGATTCCATTCACTTCCTGGCCAAATACCGGCAGGAGCTGTTTGCCAACGGATTCAATGTGTCTGTGGCTATTAGCAAAAGCTTACGAGAAACGGGAGCAAGTATGATTTATACTTCCATCATTTTGTTCTGTGGATTCGTCATTTTTGTCGCCTCGGGTTTTGGGGGCACTATCGCACTGGGTAAGCTAACTTCTTTGACCCTACTTTTTGCAATGCTTGCAAACCTGGTGGTTTTACCCGCTCTTTTACTTCAATTTGATTCAGGAAAAATAAGCGGCAAGATTCACCCCTTAATAGAAAGCTATCCGGAACTGGGTGAGGAAGAAAAAATTACCGACAACGACTAGTCTTGATTCAATCGTGGGAACACAAACAACATATCCTGAATACAAACAAATTCATTATGCAGAGCTGGCCCGGGAGGTGAGGAAATTCTGGGAAGATCACCAGATATTCGAACAATCAGTTTCCAACCGCAATGGTGCGGAAAGCTTCACTTTTTATGAAGGTCCGCCCTCTGCAAATGGCACGCCCGGTATTCACCACGTGATGGCCAGGACTGTCAAAGATCTTTTCTGCAGGTTCAAAACCCTTGAAGGCTATCAAGTTAAAAGAAAGAGCGGCTGGGATACTCACGGTCTACCAGTAGAACTTCAAGTAGAGAAAGAGCTGGGTATCACAAAGGATGACATTGGAAAAAAAATATCAGTTGAAGCATACAACCAGCGCTGCAAGGAGACGGTCATGAAATTTAAGGGAGAGTGGGACCAATTGACCAGAGAAATGGGCTATTGGGTAGACCTCGATGACCCATATGTTACTTTCGAAAGAGATTACATAGAAACCCTTTGGTGGCTGCTTAAACAACTGTTCGAAAAGAGGCTACTGTACAAAGGCTATTCGGTACAACCTTATTCGCCCAAAGCAGGCACAGGTTTGAGTTCGCACGAATTGAATCAGCCGGGTACATACAAGGACGTGAAAGACACTTCTATCGTGGCCCAGTTCAAGACAAAAAGAAACGAGCAATCAGAATTTTTATTCGATGCACCCGATGAGTCGGTTTACTTTCTTGCATGGACCACCACACCTTGGACCCTGCCATCGAATTGTGCTTTGGCCGTGGGGGAGTCCATCGATTATGTAAAAGTGAAAACTTTTAATCCTTATACTTTTAAACCTGTTTCAGTAGTATTGGCTGCGACTTTAGTTTCCAAATATTTCTCAAAAAAAGCAGCAGACCTGCCGTTAGAAAATTACCAACCAGGTGACAAACACATTCCTTATGAATTGGGGCCATCCTTCAAAGGAAAAGACCTTCTGGAAATTCGCTATCACCAACTGATGCCTTATGTAAGCAACCAGCATCTGGAACAGTATGCATTCCGCGTGATTGGCGGAGACTTTGTATCCACTGATGATGGTACCGGCATTGTACACACGGCGTCAGTCTTTGGAGCAGATGACTTCCGAGTTACCCAGCAGGCAGGGGTGCCGTCAGTAATGGTGAGAGATGAAAAAGGTCAGCAAGTACCTCTGGTGGATAAGCAGGGACGATTCGTCTCAGAAGTCACCGACTTTGCAGGTCGGTATGTGAAAGAGGAGTTCTACGACGACGAAATCAGAAACAACCCAGACTTTAAGCCCACGGATGTGCTCATCGCTATCCACCTGAAGGAAGCAAACAAAGCCTTTAAGGTTGAAAAATATGAACACAGCTACCCGCACTGCTGGCGTACCGATAAACCAATTCTTTACTACCCGCTCGATTCCTGGTTTATAAAAACCACTGCACTTAAAGATCGTTTGGTGGAATTGAATCAAAACATCAACTGGAAACCGGCGGCTACCGGTACAGGCCGGTTTGGCAACTGGTTAGAAAACCTGGTCGACTGGAATCTAAGTCGATCCAGGTATTGGGGAACACCCCTGCCCATTTGGGTCACCGAAGATCGCAAGGCTTTCAAGTGCATAGGTAGTTTGCAGGAATTACGTGATGAAGTGGATCGTTCGGTCAGGGCCGGTCATATGGAAAATCCATTGCCGGAGAATTTCGACCTGCATAGACCCCACGTAGACAGTGTGGTGCTCACCAGTGAGACCGGACAGCCCATGTACCGGGAACCGGATCTGATTGACGTTTGGTTTGACTCGGGAGCCATGCCCTATGCACAATGGCATTTCCCGTTTGAACAAAAAGAAGTTTTCGAAAAAAATTTCCCAGCCGATTTAATCGCTGAGGGAGTAGACCAGACGCGCGGCTGGTTTTTCACTTTGCATGCCATTGCTGTCTTGCTTTACGATCAAGTGGCTTACAAAAATGTAATCGCTAACGGCCTGGTGCTGGACAAGAGCGGAAACAAGATGTCTAAAAGACTGGGCAACGCCGTAAATCCGTTCGAAACCATCGAAAAATATGGCCCTGATGCGCTCAGGTGGTACATGATCACCAATGCCAATCCATGGGACAACCTGAAGTTCGACCTCGATGGTGTGTTGGAAGTACAAAGGAAATTTTTTGGGACACTGACCAATACTTACAACTTCTTTGCGCTGTATGCCAATCTGGACGAATTTGTGATGAATCCTGATTCGGCCATTCCCATAAAACAGAGGCCTCGCTTCGATCGGTGGATCCTGTCTGAGTTACAGGTGTTAATCAGTGAAGCCACCCGCCATTACCAGGACTACGAGCCCACCAGGGCAGCCAGGGCTATTCAAACTTTCGTTACGGATCAACTGTCGAATTGGTACATCCGGTTATCGAGGAAGCGGTTCTGGAAGAGCGAGCACAACGAAGACAAACAGGCCGCCTATGAAACACTTTATGAATGTCTGCGGGTTGTGGCACAGTTAATGAGTCCAGTGGCCCCCTTTTATGCGGATTGGCTGTACAAAAGTTTAATTGGGAAAAATGGGGAACCTGCATCGGTTCATCTTACGCAATTAATAAAGTCCGATGCCAATTTAATTGAGGTGCACATAGGTGCCAGTATGCATCTGGCCCAGGGCATAAGCAGCCTTGTCCATTCGCTTCGGAAAAAAGAGCGGATTAAAGTGCGCCAACCGCTTCAGAAGGTTTTAATTCCCATCCTGAATAAAGAAGACCAAGCACACATCGAGCAAGTGGCTGACTTGATCAAGACAGAAATCAATGTGAAACAAATTGACTTTATAGGAGAAGACTCTGAGGTGCTGGTCAAGAACATTAAACCCAATTTTAGAAAGTTGGGCCAGCAGTTTGGTGCGCAAATGAAGGAAGTCACACAGCAGATCAATGCCTTTAAACAAGAGGATATCCGTGCCATGGAAAATACCGGCTCCGTCGAATTGTTACTATCAGACGGTCCGGTTACCCTCACACTCGAAGACGTAGAGATACAGTCGCAGGATATTCCTGGTTGGCTCGTAGCCAGTGAAGGACGGCTCACCGTGGCATTGGATGTAACCATTACGGATGACTTGCGATTGGAAGGATTGAGTAGAGACGTAGTCAATCGTATCCAAAACTTACGACGCGATGAGGGTCTGAACGTGCAAGACAAAATTCGAGTGACATATATGGCAGACGATGACTATCTGCAGCAAGCGATGAAGAATTTTGCAGGCTATATCCAGCAGGAAACACAAGCATTAGAATTGGTTGAGCACCCTTCGGGCGCCTCTCAATCACTCGATATTGACGGGGCTACCCTCAAATTGGGTATCACAAAAATAGACGTATGAAAAAAAGGGGTGTTTTTAAATACTTTTTAGTCAGCCTTGGTGTAATTGTTCTGGACCAGATAGTAAAGTTGATCGTCCATTTCAATATGGTCAAAGGCCTTGAAGGGCAAATAAAAGTACTCGGCAATTGGTTTAAGCTGCACTACCTGACTAATAAAGGCATGGCTTTCGGCTTGGAATTGCCTTTTGAACATGGCAAGGTGTTGCTTACCTTGTTTCGGGTGTTTGCAATGGTGGCCATCGCTTTTTACCTGATTCATTTATACCGCAAACAAGCGCCTAATGGTCTGTTGATGTGCGTCGGTTTGATTTTGGGCGGTGCCATCGGCAACTTAATTGATAGTATTTTTTACGGCGTACTTTTAAAAAACGCACCTTTTGATGCGCCTTATCCTTGGTTTCACGGGCAAGTGGTAGACATGTTCTACATCGATATCTGGGAAGGTTACATTGGCGATCGCTACATGGCACTCTGGCCCGTATTTAATGTGGCCGACGCATCCATTTTTATTGCCATTACTGTCATACTCATTTTCCAAAAACGCTTTTTTAAGAAACCAGACGAGCTGGTTCCAGAAACTGAAAGTAAATCTTCTAAAGACAGTAACATCGACGTGTAATCCTGTGGAAAGTTTCGAATGACTATATTTAGAAAAAAAATTGGTTATGTTGTTAACTACCACTGAGACCATCCCAGATAAAAAAATAGACGCTATCCTGGGCATTGCAAGAGGAAGCACCGTACGCGCCAGAAATGCGGGAAGAGACATTTTTGCAAGCTTGAAAAATATTTTTGGTGGAGAAATAGCTGAATATACCAAATTACAGGCGCAATCGAGGGAGCAAGCCCTGCAACGTCTGGAAAATGACGCCAGGCAAATGGGAGCTGATGCGGTGGTTAACATTCGTTTCAACTCTGCCATGATAGTGGCAGGTGCTTCTGAAATCATGGCCTACGGTACCGCAGTGAAGTTAAAAGACTAACCTGCCTATCACTGCCATCTACGGGTCAGCTACCATTGCACCCGCTAGAATCATTTATTACTTTTTTTGGTTGACAATACAGTATTTCAATTTCATGATCGGATACCGTTTTACAGAATTCATTCCTGAAAAAGACAAGGAAAAAAGTACATTCGACAATTTGTTGAACCTCTTCCTTCAGCTAATCGTGTACACGTCGGGAGATGTCTCAGAAGCGCTAAGTTGGCTGACCAACCTGGATTGGCAATATCAACTGACCAATGGGGAATACGGTATGGGAGATTTTATCGAAGACCTGAAAAATAAAGGTTATCTCACCGAAAACAATCAACCGGGTGAATTTAAACTCTCTGGTAAAAGTGAACAGTCCATCAGAAAAAGTGCGCTGGAAGAAATATTCGGAAAACTCAAGAAATCTGGCAAGGGCAATCACCATTCGCCGTTTTCAGGACCGGGCGATGAGCTTACCACAGACTACAGGGATTTCCAATATGGTGACAGTCCTGATCAAATTGCCATGACAGAAAGTCTTCGCAATGCACAAATCAACCATGGCATTGGAGACTTGCAAATGACAGAACAGGACTTAGAGATTCGTGACCAGGAGTTTAAGACACAGACCTCTACAGTATTGATGATTGACATCAGCCATTCCATGATTTTGTATGGCGAAGACCGTATAACGCCGGCAAAAAAAGTAGCCATGGCGCTTGCGGAATTGATCACAAAGAAATATCCGAAGGATACACTGGACATCATTGTATTTGGTAACGATGCCTGGCAGATACAGATCAAAGACTTGCCTTATTTAAACGTAGGTCCTTACCATACCAATACCGTAGCAGGACTGGAGTTGTCAATGGATTTGCTGCGACGTCGAAAAAATCGCAACAAGCAAATTTTTATGATTACAGATGGCAAACCTACCTGCCTAAAGGAAGGCATCAAATACTACCAAAATAGTTTTGGACTAGATCCAAAAATTCTGAACAAAACATTAAATCTTGCCGCACAATGCCGCCGCATCAATGTGCCCATTACTACATTCATGATTGCCTCGGATCCCTACCTGCAACAATTTGTCAGAGAGTTCACCGCAGTCAATCAAGGCAATGCCTACTACAGCAGCCTAAAAGGGCTAGGTCATTTAATTTTTGAAGACTACAAACGTAACCGCAGGAAGAACCTGTAATCCTACATGAACTATTATGACATTCCCGTTTCGGAACGTATCCATATCCGAACTTTGGGTGAACTAAAAACCCTTGGTTATGAAACCAATGGCGTTAAAGACGAACTTAGGCGCAACCTGATTCAAAAACTGAAAACAGGCAATGAAGTATTTGAAGGTATTTACGGGTACGAAGACACGGTAATTCCCGATGTACAGCGCGCCATTCTGGCAAGACACAACATCAACTTCCTGGGTTTACGTGGCCAGGCCAAAACACGAATGGCCCGAATGATGGTCCAACTGCTGGATGAATATGTTCCAGTCTTACAAGATACGCCGTTAAACGATGACCCGCTGACACCAATTTCACGAGAAGCCCGTGACCTGGTAAAGACTGAAGAAGATCATGCCCCTATCGCATGGTGGCACCGCGACCTGCGTTATACTGAAAAACTGGCCACACCAGACGTATCCATCGCAGACCTAATCGGTGACGTAGACCCGATCAAAGCTGCAACGATGAAGCTTCCCTACAGCGACGAACGGGTCATTCACTTCGGTTTAATTCCACGCTCGCACCGCAGTATTTTTGTGATTAACGAATTGCCTGACTTGCAGGCAAGGATACAGGTGGCACTTTTTAACATTTTACAGGAGGGTGACATTCAGATTCGTGGCTTCAAATTGCGATTGCCCCTGGATATTCAGTTCGTCTTTACCGCTAATCCGGAGGATTATACCAACCGTGGAAGCATTGTCACACCATTGAAAGACAGGATTGACAGTCAGATCATCACACACTACCCAAAAGATCTGACCATTGGGCGCCGAATCACGGCGCAGGAAGCGAAATTGGAGAAAGA
Organism: uncultured Roseivirgaceae bacterium; assembly: GCA_964403075.1. GTDB lineage: Bacteria > Bacteroidota > Bacteroidia > Cytophagales > Cyclobacteriaceae > CAYOEV01. The sequence continues at coordinate 70,230 of CAYOEV010000006.1, forward strand.
ACAAATAAATAAGGTAGTCGTTTTCGATCTGGCTAAAGATCTTGTAGAACAAATTGCCTTCGAAGCCAGGGATTCGGAATATGTAGACGAGAAGAGTGGTGTATCTGCGCGACTGACCATATCCGCATACGAAACCCTGATTAGTTCCGCAGAGCGCCGGGCACTGGTAAATGGTGAACCACAAACCCATGTGCGTGTTTCGGATTTTGTTGGTGTCATTCCCTCAATTACCGGTAAGGTGGAGCTGGTGTATGAAGGCGAACAGGAGGGTACAGGTATTGTGGCCAACAACCTGGTGGGCAAGGCTATCCGAACTCAATTCCTACAATATTTCCCAAATCCGGAAGAAGTGCGAAAACAGAAGGACAAAATAAATCCATACGAAACAATCATCGAATGGTTTGGTCAGGGAAACATGGTAGATGTGCTACACGACCTATCAATGAAAGACTATGCAAAAGAACTCAATCGAATTCCTGGTCTGAAAAAACTCATTGAAGAAAAGCACAAAAAAATTGAAGAGCCCTTCAAACTATTTCTGATGGAATTTGCACTTCACGGCCTGGCAGAATATAGCATGTTGAGTAAACATCAACTTGAAAAAGGCATGCAGTTCAAAGATCTGCTCAGCAGCATGTTTTCCATGAACGATTCAGAAGAAGACGATAATGATGAATTTGGATTGAGTTAGTCGAAGCCCAGGATTTTCATGGTTTAAACAAACGCGAGAATAAAACGTGAAATACAATTCCCTTCTCACATCGTCTCCAAATGTTTCTGAGATAGGCTTAGGCGCCTGGCAATTGGGTATCAATTCAGGTTGGAAGGGAATGACGGATAAAGAAACCAGTACCCTCGTAAGCAAATCAATAGAACTTGGAATCAATTTTTTTGATACTGCACCAAATTACGGACATGGAACCGGTGAACTTCGATTGGGTAAAGGACTCCATGGAGTGGATCGGGATAAAATTGTGATCAATACCAAATTTGGTCGCAACCATATGGGTGACATTGATTTCTCTGCTAATACCATACGTCCTTCGGTAGAGGGAAGCCTCAAGCGACTGCAAATGGACTACGTCGATTCCATTATCATCCATAATCCCCCAATGGAGTATTTAGACGGCAATAAAAACGACCATTACGAAATCCTGGAGAGACTCGTTGATGAAGGGAAGATCCGTGCATACGGTGCATCCATTGACACTTATGAAGAAATGATGCTCCTACTGGCAACCACCGGCAGTAAGGTCATTGAAGCCTTCTTTAATGTCCTCCATCAGGATCCCTCACGCACTTTTATGAGGGCCAAAGAAAATGCTGTGGGAATCATCGCAAAGGTACCGCTTGACTCAGGTTGGCTAACGGGAAAATATCACTCGGAAAGTGCCTTTGAGGATATTAGAAGTCGCTGGTCAAAAGAAGACATCATAACCAGGGCTCAACTGGTAGACAGGGTGAAAGATATCCTTGGAACTGATCACCTAACGCAAAGGGCCATTGCCTTTTGCTTGGCCTATGAGGCAGTAACGACTGTAATCCCGGGTGCCCTGAACATCGAGCAGTTAACCAAAAATGTGGATAGCATTAACCACAGATTGGCAGACGAGCAGGTGAAAGAGTTGGAAACGTTTTATGAAAATGAAGTGAGACCGCTGAATATCCCCTGGTGATTCGACTTCTACTTATCCGGCACTACTTCTAGGATTTGGATGGTGGATCATTAACGACTCGGAACCCACCGGAGAGAACATTTCGCGTATCAGTTTAAAGCCTGCCCATAGATAAAACGATTTCAGTGACTCATCCTCGATGGTAAGAAAATTGCCAGCAGTGATTTTTCGTGTGCTGACTTGCTTTATCCATTTCAAACCCAGGCCTTGTCCGCGCGGGTTTTCCAGCACAAGGGGGTAGGTTGTATAGCAATTTAGCATCAACGAGTCGCTGAGTTCATTGGCATCGGGGTTCAAACATCTAACTTCAAACACCATACCTGCCCCTAATTCATTTCATCGGTCAGAATTTCCGGTTTACCCTCCAAAGTTTTGTGCACAGGACACCTGTCAGCAATTTGAATGAGGCGTTTCCGTTGGGCATCTGTTAAATCACCGGTCAGTTTAATAAGCCGTTTGATTTGATCAATTTTTCCTTTAGCACTCTCGCTGTTTTCCCCATCGTCCTTGTGCACCTTGTCATGCGTCAACCGAACTTCCACTTCGTGTAAATCAATCTTTTTATAGTCGGCATACATACGCAAAGTCATGGCTGTGCAAGTCCCTAAAGCGGCAAGCAGGTAGCCATAGGGCGAAGGCCCAAGATCTGCCCCCCCTACATCGGCCGGCTCATCCCCCAGCAGATGATGCCTGCCGGCGATCACCTCAGTCGTATAACCTGCGCCGCCTACACGGGTCAAAACCTCTCCTTCCGGTGCAACCTCTTGTTCGGCTTCATCTATGTAACGGGCGCACCAGGCGGCAGCCATTTTACCTGTGTACCAGGCATCTTTTTCATTAAATAGCAGATGATCCGCACCATCCAGACTAATGAAGCTTTTCGGGTGCCTGGCCCGTGCATAAATATCAGCCGCATTGTCGATACCCACAATGGTGTCCTGAGGAGAATGCATGACCAGCAAGGCCCGACCTAAATGCGCAATCACATCTTCCTTTTCCTCACGGGCCTTTAAATCGTCCAAAAATTGCTTTTTCATTTTAAAAGGTCTGCCCCCAATGTCAACTTCCGCTTCTCCATCTTTTTCAAGTGTATCAACGCTGGAAGAAAGCAAGTGCATCACATGCCCGGGATCTGCCGGCGCTGCAAGTGTAACTACTGCCTTTACATCAGGCAACATTCCTGCTACATGCAAAACCGCAGTTCCTCCCAGTGAATGACCAATCAGGACCTGAGGAGAGGCATAATTTTCACCTAGAAAAGTACAGGCACTGGTAAGGTCATCCAGGTTCGTGGAAAAATTACTATCTGCAAATTCCCCCTTACTTTGGCCCAATCCGGTAAAATCAAAGCGTAACACGGCAAATCCTTCAGCAGTCATGGATTGACTAATGTGATCTACCGATCGAAGGTTTTTTGAACAAGTAAAACAATGCGCAAACAATACATAAGCCCGCGGCGTACGCTTTAAAGGTAAATCCAGCCTCCCGGAAAGCATGATGCCCGAATTGTTTTTAAAGGAGATTTTCTGGTACTTCATGAGGATATCTATTTTCCAATTGTAACTTACTTGTCAAACTAAAGCATTCAATCCCACTTTGAGACGCCCCTTTCTGATCACAACGCTTTTTATCGTCCAATTGATGGCTTCGGGACAAACCCTGACCTACGAAGTGGTCAAAGGCACTAAAAATTTGGGTGAAATGACCATTGAACGCACCCGATCAGGCAATGTCACCGAATACAATATAAATAGCGACGTGACCTATCGCATATTATTAGCCGTGAAAATTCGATTTACACAATATGAAAAATTCATAGACGGAGTACTGAACTGGGGCAAGTCAAAAAGTACCCTGGCAGGCGCCAACCAAAAGACAGCAAAAATTACGCGCGATGGGAGTGGTTATGTCTGCGACCTGAATGGCACCAATTATCCGGTCTCTGATCCCATTCGCTACTCCATAACCATGATTTATTTTAACGAGCCTAAAGACAATCAAAAAGTATTTTCTCAACAATTTGCCCGATACCTGACATTTAAAAAAATAGGTGACCACAAATACCTGTTGGAGTCCCCCGACGGAAATAATACTTATGCTTATAAAAATGGGATTTGTCAAGAGGTGAAGGTATCCCGCGACTTTGCCACTTTTTACTTCAAGGTGCAACCATCCTCACTTAACCAGCTTGTAACCACAGGCAAAAACTAGCCGAAAAAAGAATCCACAAATTCCATTTTGTTAAAAGGCTGCAAATCCTCAACCTTTTCACCCATACCAATGTATTTGACCGGTATTTTGAATTGGTCAGAAATACCTATAACCACCCCACCTTTGGCCGTACCATCCAATTTGGTAACTGCCAGCGCGCTCACATCCGTGGCTTTAGTAAATTCCCTAGCCTGTATAAAAGCATTCTGACCCGTGCTGCCATCCACAACCAAGAGCACCTCATGAGGTGCTGCCGGCACAAATCTTTGAATCACTCGCTTGATCTTTGTGAGTTCGTTCATCAGGTTGACTTTGGTGTGCAGGCGCCCGGCGGTATCAATTATCACTACATCTGCTTTTGATGCTACCCCTCGCTCGATGGTTTCATAGGCCACTGAGGAAGGATCTACATTCATTCCTTTGGAAACGACTTCAACGCCCACCTTATCACCCCACATCGTAAGTTGATTTACCGCTGCCGCCCGAAAAGTGTCTGCCGCGCCCAAAATCACTTTTTTGTCCAGGTGCTTGAATTGGGCTGCCAGCTTTCCGATGGTAGTGGTTTTTCCGACACCATTCACCCCTACAACCAATATCACGTAGGGGCCCATTACCTCAGGCACCTCAAATCCTTTCAAATCCTGTGTATTGTTTTCGGCCAGTAGACCGGCGATTTCTTCACGTAAAATCACATTCAATTCATCCACATTCAAGTATTTATCCCGTGCCACCCGAAATTCTACCTTCTGGATAACCTTGAGCGAAGTATCAATGCCTACATCTGAAGAAATTAATATGGCCTCAAGTTCGTCGAGTACCTCGTCGTCTACTTTTGACTTCCCCGCTACTGCGCGACCTAATTTTTCAAAAAAAGACGACTTGGACTTTTCAAGGCCCTTATCTAAAGATTCCTTTTTTTCCTTATTGAAAATATTGAAAACACCCATGATTCATGACATAACTAAGAATGAAGTTAGTTGCTCGCGCGCATTAACGCCCCAAAAAAAAAGCCGCTTTGTAGGCGGCTTTATTGAATTTTTTGCTGAAAAAATTAGTCGTTTGCCAAGGCGTCCTTTACCTGTCCCTCGGGTACCATCTCTTCTCTGAACGAATAATTTCCAGCCTCGTTTTTGATCGCTTTGATCACCTTCACATACTTTACTCCGCCAGCTTGCTTTAGGGTTGCTACTACTTTCTTGGCCATGATTACTTGATTTCTTTGTGAATGGTATACTTGCGAAGAATAGGATTGTATTTTTTCAACTCTATTCTCTCAGGTGTATTCTTTCTGTTTTTTGTAGTAATATATCTGGAGGTGCCCGCCATGCCGCTGTTTTTGTGCTCCGTGCATTCCAATATTACTTGTACTCTATTGCCTTTCTTTGCCATTATCGATCACTCTTTAGAAAAGAACTGCAAATGTAGTAAACTCCAAGGAGTTTAAAAACCTATTCACCAAGTTCAGGCAAAACAAAGTCAGCCAGCGCACTCTTCTGCTTCATCAAAGTTTCAATTTCTTCACTCTTCCGAGGTGCCCTATCCGACAAAAGCTCAAAACCATCGGCTGTAATGAGGACATCATCCTCAATTCTAACTGCGATGCCCCACCATTTTTTATCACAATCAGCACCTTCCGGAATATAAATGCCCGGCTCGATGGTAATCACCATGTTCGCTCTAAGAATATCGTATTCTCCCTTATCATGTACATCCAGCCCAATGTGATGCCCAAGTCCATGCGGATAATACAAATGCCTTTGGCCTGGATCTTCGATAATTCCAAGTTCCGCTAAACCTTCGTTAATGATTCTTCTGGCAATACCTTGGTCCAGATCCGCACGAAGGTTTAAGCCTGGCCTACAAGCCTGAATGGCTGCCTCCTGTGCTCGATATACCAGGTCATAAATGGCCTTCTCCTCTTTTGAAAATTTGCCATCAACGGGAATGGTCCGCGTGACATCTGCGGTGTAGCCGTGGTACTCAGCTCCCAAATCCATCAAAATCAACTCGTCACTTTCAATCGCAGGCTTGTAGTTTTCAATGTAATGAAGAATACATCCGTTGTGGCCGGCGCCAACTATAGACGGGTAACCCTCATATTCTGCTCGATATTTTTTAAATACAAACTCGTGTATACCCTGCACTTCCATTTCACTCATGCCAGGTTTCATGGCCTTCATTACCTCCACCTGACCGATACATGAAATATCCACGGCCGTACGTAATAAACGCAATTCCTCTACCGTCTTTATGCCCCTGAGCTTGTCCATATAGTTGTTCAAACTTACCAGGTCAATGTTTTTTGCCTGGCCCTCGATGGTAAGGTTGTTCTGGTCAGAATAACCTACTTTTTGCTTAAACTGAGCAATCAAGTCGAATAAATCCCCTTCAACAGAGGTATTGCGAACATCATCGAAAAAATCGTAAAAGAGGACTTTGTCAAAAGTGGTGAAATCAATATTGTAATCGGCAAATTGGGTATTGCGAAATACCTGATTCAATGCCAACCGCTCTTTTACGCCCTGAACACCAAGCCTGCGACCATTCCACATTTCGGCCTCTGGGTTTCTGGGTTGCGCAAACAAAATTTCATCATATGCACCATCGGGCCCCTTTTGGATGTCCTTAAAAATGATCAGTACCGAATGGGGCTCTTTGTACCCAGTGAGGTAGTAGAAATTTGGATCCTGATGGTACACGTAGTCGACATCATTGGCTCGGTTTCGGACCGGATTGGCAAAAAAAACCGCCACTGAATTGGCTGGCAGCTTGTCGCGCAGGAGCGCCCTGCGTTCCTTATGGAAATCACTGGATAAAAAATCAGAAGGTAAATCTTGTGCACACAGCATGCAGGCCATTAATCCTGTCAGCATTACCAATAATGCTTTCCGCTTATTTTCATTCATAAGCACAAATTAATCAATCAGGCACACAAAAAAACCCGCTCTCGTAATGAACGGGTGTTCTTTCGGATGTTTATCCAATTAAATCTTTGTCGTACCCTTCGCTCTGGCTTTCTTCAACACGGCATAAATGCCATTTTTATTGATCGTTCGTAGTGTAGACGTCGATACTTTCAAGGTTATCCACCTATCCTCTTCGGGGATATAAAAAGTCTTTTTTTGAAGATTCGGATTAAACCTTCTTTTGGTCTTATTGTTACTGTGAGACACGTTGTTACCAACCCGTGCGCGCTTTCCCGATATTTCGCAAACTTTAGACATGATGTAACCATTTTTGAAATGGATCGCAAATCTCGTCAAATTGATTAAAATAAGCAATTACTTTTTTACATTTTCATGGTTAAAGGGACAATGCTTACAACCACTTCCACAACAATACCCACGTCTCAGGTGATAGGCAGCCGTGAACACTAAAAGCCCATCTACCAGGTAGTAATCCGGTTCCTGACCTTTTTCAATTTTCTCTTTGTTCCCCAAAAACTATTGTCTTAATCTTGTACAGATTGCAAACTTCAACTGAATGGCTGAAATAGAACTAAAAAGTAAAGATTTTATTGCACGGGAAGAACGTTATGGCGCACACAACTACCACCCTCTTCCGGTAGTCCTCACTAGAGGAGATGGCGTCTACTTGTGGGATGTGGAAGGTAAACGTTATTTTGATTTCCTTTCTGCCTATTCAGCAGTCAATCAGGGTCACAGTCACCCCCGGATAATCCAAACGCTCAAAGATCAGGCCGATACCCTGACGTTGACCTCTCGCGCCTTTCATAACGATGTACTGGGACAGTTCGAGGAGTATGCCACAGATTATTTTCAATTCGATAAACTGCTTCCGATGAACACGGGTGCCGAGGCCGTAGAAACGGCCATCAAAATCTGCCGTCGTTGGGGCTATCAGGTAAAGGGTCTACCTGAAAATAAGGGTCGCATCATTATTTGCGAAGGCAATTTTCATGGTCGCACCACGACCATCATTTCTTTTTCCAGTGACGAGGGATCTAGAAAAAATTTCGGTCCCTATACGCCGGGATTTACCATCATTCCCTACAACGATACCGCAGCGCTCGAAGCCGAACTTAAAAAAGGAGATGTTGCTGGCTTTATGGTCGAACCCATCCAAGGAGAAGCAGGGGTGAATGTCCCTGATGACGATTACCTGGCTGAGTGCCGAAGGCTATGCACAGCATACAACGTACTTCTCCTGGCCGATGAGATTCAAACGGGTATCGGACGAACGGGCGCACTGATTCGCATGTGCGGCGATTGCAGTTGCAAGGGGCATTGTGAACGCCAAGCCGCCACCTATCAGCGACCAGATATCTTGATTTTAGGCAAAGCGCTATCTGGTGGGGTTTATCCGGTCTCTGCTGTGTTAACTGATGATGAGGTAATGAATGTAATTATCCCAGGCAGCCATGGTTCTACCTTTGGAGGCAACCCGTTAGGCGCAAGGGTGGCCATCACTGCACTGGAAGTGATACGCGATGAAAAGCTCGCACAGAATGCACGTAAACTTGGAAACCAATTCCGCGAGCGCATGCAAGCCATGGTGGCTCGCTCCTCCAATATTGTAAATTTGGTTCGAGGCAAGGGACTGCTCAATGCCATTGTAGTCAATGATACCGAGGACAGCACCACGGCGTGGGATTTATGCATCAAATTGCGAGATAACGGCTTGCTTGCCAAGCCCACCCACGGCAACATCATACGGTTCGCTCCGCCTTTGGTCATGACTGAAGACCAGCTGCTGGAATGCTGCGACATCATTGAAAAAACCATCGAAGAATTCTGAACAGGGCGTTGATTCAGCGTCAACACGGTCGTGCCTGAGCTTGTCTACTCCACCCTTAGATTGGTGATGTTCACTTCACCTATCTCTCCTTTGTGTATTGGGGCAAACCAGACATTTTTTTTACGTACCCATTCTTCCCAACTAAATTCCATGCCACCAACAGGAATGATCTGTACCCACATTTTATAGGCCACCGGCCGATTATTTGCTCCAAGGATCCATAGGTAGCTGTCCCCAGGCGTTACACCTCCCGAGCTGTAGGTGACCAATAAAGCATCCCCTCGGTCATCGGTTTTCACCAATTTACGTGTGGTGCCTGCATCTCGAATTTTAAACGGCGCCAAAAGCCAAAAAGAGTCATTGGCAAAATAACCGTAGGCCTGTTCCAATAATCCCGCTTTTTCATCACCCTCAACCGCTTGTCCGTCACGAAGCACAATTCCGCTTCTGTCACTGATAGTCAGATCTACCTCCAGGTTGTCCCAACGTACAGTGACTTTGCCTTCTACTTTTTGCCAATCAAAATGATGTGCGTCCCTAAAAGTCCACTGAATGCGGGATATCTTTTTATATTCCTCATAATTGAGGGCCTCCAGCATGTCGTCAGCAAGCGCTTCTGCAGCGGGTCCCGCTTCACCCTTGGGCAGGGGTTCGTTTTTCGTAAAATAGAAGTAGGCACCTATACTCAGTATAAGGAGCAAAAGGGCTCCGAAAACGTACCATATTTTTCTAAGCATCAACAACAAATGTTACTCGTACAAAGTAAGTTCTTTTTCGGGCTTAATGACTCCAATGTGATGATTTAAGTCATTATATTGTGAATTAATTCCTAACCACCATCGATTTCGAAATCAAACAAATGTTCAAAATTCTTAAACTCCTGATTCTCACAGGACTGTTCGCTCCGCCCCTTTTTTTATCGGCTCAAGTTCAGTTTGAACCCGGCTATCTGCTTACCTCTGACGGGGACACCTTGAATGTCTTAATCGAAAACTCCGATTGGGCCAATAACCCATCTCATTTTAAATATCGTAAAACCCCATCCTCTCCAGTAGAAACCGGCACGCCCACTAACGTCAAGGGCTTCAGCGTAGGCACACATCAATACATTAGTTACCTCGGGCCCATCGATTATTCCTCTGCCATCACAGAGGAACTCTCTTATGAAAAAAAACCAGATTATCAACTTGATAGCTTGTTTCTGAGAAACATCATAAATGGTCCAAACACCCTTTATCATTTCAAGGATGGTCTTTTCAACCGATTCTTCATAAATGTTCAGACGGATAGTATCATCCCACTTGAATATAAAAAATACAAAGTAAAGGAACCTGATGGAACCGAACGCGTCGCTGAAAACAATAAATACAAAAATCAGTTGAAAGCCCTACTACCTTGTGAAGAGATCACACCGAAAATCATGAAAAAATTGGCCTACCGCTCAAGTGCGCTATCGAAGTTGGTGATCATGCAAAACTACTGCGGGGTAGATAAGCCCAAACTAAAAGATGTGCGCTCAGATAAAAAAACATGGCAATGGCGACTACATCCAAGGATTGGTATAGCCCCTTATACTATGACCCTTACAAACGACATAATTGGCATTTTTGAAGGACCCTATGACTTTGGAAGCGGTACCACCTGGCGGGCCGGTGCAATGCTAGAATTGGTATTCCCCTTTAATAAAAACAAATGGTCGGCTACCATTGAACCAAGTATTTACAATAGTTATGAGGCCCGGGCCACCATAACTGAGAACTTAGTCACACAAAATCCACAGTTTACGCATCAGGCTTATGATATAAATATCGGCATCCGATATTATATGTTTTTTAACGAAAAATCCGGCATATATCTTCATCCGGGCTATTCGATCAATTTTGGCGAATTTAATTTAGAAGGCGCCGAACTGGACGACTTTTTTCTCTTGGTTGTACCTGGGGCACAGGAGAGAGAAAGGCAAGCAAATCGTATCTCTATTGGCTTTGGCGGTTTCTACGACCGTATCTCTTTGGAATTTCAGTATTTAACCAAAAAGGAATTTATATTGGACAAGGGCTGGGAAATTGAGCAAGCCATGTCACAATTTATCCTTGGCTATCGCTTATTTAAATAATTCGAAAATTGATCCACTAATACAAGGGGCTGACCGCTAAAAATAAAACCCAGTCCGATAGATCGGACTGGGTCATACATCTATTTACAGGAAGAAAGTATCAGTCTTTCTTCTCGTCCACTTCCTCATATTCTACATCCGAAACGTCATCCGAAGGAGCACCCCCCTCATTCGCACCAGCTTCCGTACTCGCTGTGGCTTCACCACCCGCCGATTGCTGCGCCTGGTATATTTCCTGAGAGGCTGACTGCCACTTCTCATTTAACTCATTCATAGCCGTATCGATGGCTGCCAAATCTCCAGATTTGTGGGCTTCCTTCAGTTTATCCAACGCGCCACTTAGAGACGCCTTGTTAGCATCTGACAACTTCTCCCCAAATTCGTTTAATTGCTTTTCCGTTTGAAAGATCAAAGAGTCTGCCTGATTGATCTTATCGACTCGCTCACGCGCTTCCTTGTCGGCCGCTTCATTCGCCTTGGCTTCCTGCTTCATCTTTTCAATTTCCTCCTCGCTCAATCCGGAAGACGCCTCAATACGAATTTTCTGTTCCTTACCCGTTCCTTTGTCTTTGGCCGAGACATTCAGGATACCGTTGGCATCAATGTCGAAGGTTACCTCGATTTGAGGGACACCTCTGGGTGCTGGTGGAATACCATCCAAGTGGAAACGTCCGATAGATTTATTATCCTTGGCCATCTCTCTTTCACCTTGCAATACATGTATTTCTACTGAAGGTTGATTGTCGGCCGCGGTGGAAAAGGTTTCAGATTTCTTGGTGGGAATGGTGGTATTGGATTCAATAAGTTTGGTCGCCACGCCTCCCAGCGTCTCAATTCCCAAAGACAGAGGTGTGACATCTAACAGCAATACATCTTTCACTTCACCAGTCAACACACCCCCCTGAATGGAAGCGCCAATGGCTACCACCTCATCAGGATTTACGCCTTTTGAAGGTTTCTTGCCAAAATATTTCTCAACCTCTTCCTGAATTTTAGGAATTCGTGTAGATCCCCCTACCAAAATCACTTCGTCTATATCGCTGGTAGACAAACCGGCATCTTTTAGGGCCAATTCCACCGGTTTCATGGATCGACGAATAAGATCGTCCGCCAACTGCTCGAACTTTGCCCGACTTAATGACCGGACCAGGTGTTTGGGCACACCATCTACAGGCATGATGTAGGGCAGGTTGATTTCTGTAGAGGCCGCACTGGATAACTCAATCTTGGCCTTCTCTGCTGCTTCTTTCAATCGCTGCAGGGCCATGGGATCTTTTCGTAAGTCCAACCCTTCATCTGTCTTGAATTCTTCCGCCAACCAATTGATGATCACGCTGTCAAAATCATCGCCTCCCAGGTGTACGTCACCGTTGGTCGACTTTACTTCAAAGACGCCATCTCCCAACTCCAGGATGGAAATGTCGAATGTACCGCCGCCGAGATCGTATACTGCAATCCGCAGATCCTGGTTTTTCTTGTCCAAACCATAAGCCAGTGCAGCAGCTGTCGGCTCGTTAATAATTCGTTTTACCTCCAAACCCGCAATTTGTCCAGCTTCTTTGGTGGCCTGACGCTCCGCATCGTTGAAATAGGCCGGTACCGTGATCACCGCCTCAGTGACCTCCTGACCCAGAAAATCTTCAGCGGTTGATTTCATTTTTTGTAGCACCATCGCAGAAATTTCCTGTGGTGTATAATACCGATCTCCGATTTTAATACGGACCACATCATTGGGTCCGGCTTCAAGGCCGTAAGAAACCTGCTTGGATTCTTCACGTACCTCTGAAAATTTCTTACCCATGAACCGCTTGACAGATGTAACGGTATTTTGGGGATTGGTAATTGCCTGTCGCTTGGCTGGGTCGCCGACCTTTCGCTCTCCTTTTCCACCATCCAAAAAAGCAACAATGGACGGCGTCGTGCGCTTTCCTTCACTATTCTGAATTACCTGAGGTTCGTTGCCCTCCATCACAGCCACGCACGAGTTCGTTGTTCCTAAATCTATTCCTATAATTTTTCCCATGATATTTCTGCTGACATTTGAATATTTCTACACCCCACAAACATCAATGGTCATGCCAAGGAATTGTTTCTGCCATTTTGTCAGAAATATTCACCTGAGGGTCTGGATAAATGATCCGTCCTGACTGGTCTGGTACGTGGTTTCGATGCAATCTGAACCCCTCATTCTCAGACCATTAGTCGACCATTCTTTTGATTCTATTACCTAAACTCGCAATAATCTCATAGGGGATGGTGTCTGCTAAAAGGGCTAAATCCTGAATGGTAGGGCTATCCCCAAATACCATCACCTGGTCACCTGCTTTGACCTTCAAACCTGTTACATCCAGCATGCACATGTCCATACAAATATTGCCTACTGTTGGCAGTAATTGATCTTTGATACGCATTTTGGCTTTCCCCTGCCCAAATGCCCTTCGGTAGCCGTCAGCGTAGCCAACGGGCACTACGGCCACCTCCATTTTTTCTACTGCCCGTCCTTTTCGGCCGTAGCCAATGCTCTCGCCTTTTCTCACTTTATGCACCTGGGAGACGCTGGACAGCAGACTGGCTGCCGGCTTCAGTGCAAGAAACTGCGCGGGATCATGCCCATATAAGCCAATGCCCAGACGAACCATTTCGTATTGATTTTCGGGAAACCGAACTATGCCGGGAGAATTTAACACATGTCGCATGGGCCGATGGGCCAACGCGGCGGCGAGGGCCTCATATCCAATGTCAAACAATTTTAACTGCCGTTGGGTAAAAGCGTCATGCACGGGCTCATCAGAGGAGGAGAGGTGAGTAAAAATACCTTTTACTGAAACCCGGTCTGCGGCAAGCCGCTCGCGCAGTTGCGTGATGATTTCCGGACGAAAGCCCAATCGGTTCATACCGGTGTCTAGCTTCAAATGTATGGGTGCCTGAATATTTGCTTCAAGGTAGCGATCCAACAGCGGGAAACTGTACAAAGCTATTTCCAACCCAAAATCATCGGCCAGTCTCAGTTCTTTCTCGAATGGATTCATCACCAGTATGGGTAATTGAATGCCTGCCTCTCTCAACATCCGACCTTCGTCAAGGTAGGCAACCCCCAGGTAATCTACTTCTGCCGACGCCAGCATTTGGCTAACCAAAACGGCGTCCAAACCATAAGCAAATGCCTTTACCATAACCATCACCTTCGTATGGGCGGCTAAACATCCACGGTAGACGTCCAAATTGTGCCGCATTTGATCCCGATGCAACACCAGACGAGTGGGGTGGTGCACATAATCGGAAGAGTCAGAAAAATTTGTCGTCATTGTCGCGAAATTAGCCATTCCAGTCATTCTCCGCACCGATCCACTAACTTTGCTCCTCAACTTTTCGTTGCAAAAACTTAAATATTCGAACATTGAATTCACTCGAACTTGAACATTGCCTGGACCTGGAGATTAGCAAGACCGAAAAAAGAAGGCTGGAAATATTCATGGGGATCGTGATTTTCTCACTAATCCTGAGTTCATTAAATTATTTTGCTTTTCCATATCTGAAAAGCGAAATTTTTGCTGACAGCCGCACAATCCGCTACCTCTTTTATGTAGGCTTCGGTTTTATAATTTTGTTATTGCTTTCTCGACTATTGGTGGCCAAGATTGTCACCTGTGAAAAGCCGCTACCCTTTTGGTACCAAATTTATTCAGTTAGCATAGAGTCCGCCATTCCGGGGATTTGGCTTTATCTGGTTATGCAACGGGAACAAACCACTCTTTTCCTTGATTCACCCGTAATCTTTTTATACATACCCGTAATCATTGTTTCCGCATTACACCTAAATTTCTGGATCAGTCTTTTAACCGGCGCCATCGTCACGCTTATTTATGGAGGTCTGACCCTTTGGTCCTTCTCTAGCTTTAATTCCGTGACTGTATTCCCGGACATTGTATACTACACCAAGGCAGCCATGTTTTTGTTTTCAGGTGTGGTGGCTGGTATGGTGGCAAAAGAATTGAAACACCGCATCAGCGTTTCTGTTAGAAGCCAGGAAAAAAGCCGGGAAATAGAAACCATGTTTAGCCAGCAAGTGTCCAGAGAGGTAGTTGATGCCCTAAAATCAGGCGAGGAGGTGGGCATTCAAACCCATGCTGCCGTCATGTTTCTAGACATGCGCAATTTCACCACTCGCGTGCAACACATGAGTCCAAAGGAGGTGAATACCTTTCAAAACAAATTTTTCAACCCGATACTCAATGCCATTCATGACCACAATGGAGTGGTGAACCAAATATTCGGTGATGGGGTGATGGCTACTTTTGGGCCTATGTCAGGTGATCACTATGAAGCGTCCGCATGGCGTGCGGCGGTACAGATCTTCAATGATTTAAAAACATTGAATCAAGACTTGGAAGAACCATTGGAAATAGGTGTGGGTATTCACTCCGGACAGGTGGTAGCAGGCAACATTGGTGTAGAGTCACGAAAACAATTTAGCGTATCAGGCATTCCAGTCGTAATTGCCGCTAGATTAGAACAACTTACCAAAATTCATCAAGCTTCGCTTTTAGTGACTGCGCCTTACTTCCGAAAAATTCGTCATCTCGTTACAGAATTTGAATCTCTGGGAAAATTGGAAATTAAGGGTATAGCTGAAAAATTCGAAGTCATTAAATTAAAATAGATGCACCCCTTTTACGATCGTGATCTCAGTTGGCTCAGTTTCAACCAACGTGTAATGGAAGAAGCGCAGGATGAAAAAGTGCCGCCCCTGGAACGGCTTCGTTTTGTGGCCATTTTTTCTTCCAACCTGGACGAGTTTTTCAGGGTGCGCGTAGCGGACATTAGAAACTTTATTCGCGTAGACAAAAAGAAAATCAACGAGGCGCTAGATTTTGAGCCTAAAAAAATTTTTGACATCCTGCAAAAAGAGGTCAACATACAGCTCCGACAATTTGGGGAAACTTTGGAAACAGTAACCCATATTTTGAAAGGCAAGGGTATGGTCATTTGTTCGAATGGAAACTATCCGCCCGAACTGCAAACCCAACTAGCGCATTATTTTCGTACGCGTGTAGCGACCTTTTTACAACCCGTGCGCGTCAAACCGGGTGATCACCCATTCCTGCATAATCAAGGTTTATATTTCGCTCTTAAATTCCAGGATGATCAGTTAGCGATTTTAAACATTCCCACCAACAAGCTGCCTCGGTTTTACCAAAAGCATTATAAGGGCCAGCACTATTATGTTTTTCTGGACGATCTTATTCGAGATCAATTGCCCGCTATATTCCCGGAACAAGTGGTAACGGAGTGTGTGGCCATCAAACTAAATAAGGATGCTGACCTTGCAATCGAGGATGAATTCAGTGGGGACCTTGTCCAAAAAATTGAAAAACAAATCCAAAAACGAGACCTCGGTAAGCCGAGCAGGTTTTTGTACGATCAGTCCATCAGTCCGAAACTATTGACCTCGCTCAAGGCATTGCTGCGGCTTAAATCAGATGACCTGATGCCGGGAGGGAGGTATCACAACATGTACGACCTGTTTCAGATAAAGAATCCAGGTATACAAGACATTGAATACCCGGAGCTCCAACCCATTTGGCATCACGAATTGGGACAACCCGAAGCTTTATTCGAGGCCATAGCACATAAAGGCAGGCTCTTTCATTTTCCTTACCATTCTTACGACTACATTCTCCAGTTTTTTAATGAAGCCAGCCTGGACCCGGAAGTACAGGAGATCAACGTCACCTTTTATCGTATGGCTGAAAATTCGATGATAGGTGAAGCCTTAATCAGCGCAGCCAAGAATGGCAAACGGGTATTTGTTTTTATGGAAGTCAAAGCACGTTTTGATGAAGCCAATAACCTGCTATGGGCCAGACGAATGGAGGACGTGGGCATACGGATCATTTACAGCCTACCCGGGCTTAAAGTCCATGCAAAAGCCGCCTTGATCAAAAAGGAAAACGTGCAATATGCATTTCTTGGAACAGGAAACCTAAATGAAAAAACTGCCCGTTTGTACAGTGATTTCGGCTTGCTTACCGCAGACCACAACCTGTGTCAAGAATTGTCGGCATTGTTTAAATACCTTTATGCTAAAAAGCAACCAGACGGATTCAATCACCTGATTGTATCACAATTCAATTCAATGTCCGGCTTCCTTCAATTGATACAAAGAGAAATTGATCAAGTAAAGGCGGGTAAAAAGGGAGCCTTCACCATCAAAGTCAACAATCTGCAGGAAAAGCAACTAATAGAGAAAATATACGAGGCCGCTGAGGCAGGCGTTGAAGTAAAGCTGCTCATACGATCCATCTGTTGCCTGGTGCCAGGTACGCATGGCATTAAAGTCAAAAGGGTTGTGGATAGGTATCTGGAACACGCAAGGGTATTTCATTTTTACCATATGGGGGAAGATAAGGTTTACCTTGGCTCCTCCGATTGGATGAACCGCAACCTGCACCGACGCATTGAGGTCACTTTCCCCATCCAGGAGCCCAATTTGAAAAAACAAATACTGGACATTCTGTCTTTTCATTGGGAAGACAATCAGAAGGCCTGCTGGTTGAACGAAAATCTTGAAAACATACCCGCTCATGACACAGGCAGGAAAGTCCGCGCGCAAATGGCCACTTATGACTACCTAAACCGTCAGTAAGGATAAGGGGAGCTAAGGAAAAGCTGCGCAACCAAGAACCCAATGACGGAAAGTACAAACCCAAACATGAAGATGGTGTAACTCATCCGCAACAACCGGTATTTTTTACCCAAAACCAGGCCCAGGAAATAAATATCACGGATCAGACTGGAATAAAGGTAATCGCCATCCTTAAGCATTTCCATCATGGCCCATTCATACTTTTCCAGCTCCATATTGTGGAAATTACCGAAAAATAAGAGATTCGTCTGCCTCCCAACCACCTCCTCGTCGGTAAAACGCCCTTTGGTAATGTTGGGTCGGGTTGCCAATACGGCAAAAACGATGGTCAGCAAACAAACGACCGTCAATAGCACCGAAGGAATGATGAGGTGGGGGTATTCTTCCAACTTCCGAATCAAGACGGTAACCATCACCGATAAAATGATGGAATTAATAGAAATCATGATGTTGGCCTTGTTGTCGGCAATGGCACTCAACTCAATGTGATTTTTTGAGGTCAGGCGAAACATGGTTTCGATGCCGCGGGTTGGCTTGAGCTCTTTGGTTTTTTTGACCTTTTGTTTGAGCTTATCCACCTTTTCTTCAAGCGCCTTTACGTCCTGCTCTGCTGTCATTTGCTGATTAAACGGTTAATCTTTTTTAAATTATCCTTGACCTTTTGTCCATATTTTTTCTTCGCATAATGTGTGAAAAAGCAATGTCCAGTCAAAAATTTTGAATTCATCATCATCCACTCATCCTGGGTGATTTTTTTATCCTGGATGTTTTCAATTTCACTGTGGAGCTTCTTAGCCTTGTGAAAATAATTCTCATCAGCAAGGTGTATCAAATCTGCATCACAAAGGATTTGCTCCAAATGGTTACTGGGAGATTGTGGCATTTTAGTGGCCATGATACATCCGGCCACCATGTCCTGATCCTCGACCGTGATATCAAAAGACTGCATGAACTCCCGCGCGTATTTCACGCTTTTTGATTCGTGGTCCTCGCACCCTTGCACATAGCCCAAGTCATGGAACCAGGCAGCCAATTCAACAATAAACTTGTCATGTAAATCGACTTGCTGTTCCCGACAGATTTCCCTCACGGCCTCGACTACTGAAAGCGTGTGATCAATCGAATGGTAAGTTAATTTTTGAGATAGGCTGCAAGACTGCAACAACTCCTCCGCTTGTGTGGCCGCCTCTGATAAGATATGTGCCTCTAGCTTTTGCATTTATCGAACTAATTTAGAATAAAAAATCGGCCGTAGCATTGTTCAAAACATTTCCTGCATGTCCATTCAGCTAAATCTAATACCTCTGGTCATCCCATTCCTTATCTGTCAGTTGCCTTTCGTTTCCTGTGGCCCCGTTAATCGGCGCGTTTCTGATACATTATTTACAATCACAGAACATGCCACTTATACCTACAATCTCCTGAAAGCAGATGAAAAGTATTTCCTGCCTTATGTTTTGGCAGAAGTGTCGGGTCTGACACATTCAGGCCAGAATGAACTACTTTGTATTGACGATGAATCAGGACGCGTGTATTTCTACACCTTGGTAGAAAAGAAACTCGTGAAAGGCATTCAATTTCATGCGCCCAGGGATTTTGAAGGGATCGCAAAGGTGGAGGGAAGCATCTATGTGCTGGAGAGCGACGGAGATCTGCATCATTTCCCATTAGATTCCGATGCCCCTGTAAAAAGCGAAAAAATAGAAACGCCTCTCTCAGGCCAACATGATACAGAAGGGTTGGCTTACGATTCCCTCAACGGACGACTACTTATTGCATCCAAAGCAAAAGGCAATCGCGAGCTACCGGGCCAATCCATCTGGTCCTACGACCTTGGGGAGCGATCTCTTTCCAAAACCCCATGGACCATTCTGAACGAAAAGACATTGGAAAAATTTTTCGAATCAAATCGCAAGTTCGATTACAATCCCAAACGTATTAATTTCAAGCCATCAGGTGTGGCTGTCCATCCGCTCTCAGGTCACGTTTTCGTCATCGCCTCCATTGGAAATCTCATGCTCGAACTCGGTGAGCAGGCACAAATACTGGCCTCTTATCGGATTCCCGCCGGTCAGTTGGGGCAGCCCGAAGGCATCACTTTTGCCCCCAATGGAGACTTGTTCTTAAGTAGTGAAGGAGAGGGAGACCGAGGTTATGTTGTTCGTTTTAATATGAACAAAGAATGAGACCATTACTCACCGCATTGCTTTGTCTTTGGGTTTTGACGTCAACAGCCCAGCGCTTCTTTTTGATGGGTGATGCTGGAGAACCCAAATTTCCGGAAGATGCAAATTTTGAGCAACTCAAGAAAGCCATGGCCACTGCCACCAAGGATGACTACCTCATTTTTTTAGGTGACAATCTTTACCCATTGGGCCTACCCGATGTGGGAGCCCCAAAACGGCAAGCCATGGAACGAAAGTTAAATGTGCAGTTGGAAGTGGTGAAAGAATTCCCGGGACGGGCATTCATGGTCCCCGGCAACCACGATTGGGCCAAAGGCAGAGATTATGGCTGGCAACAGCTGTTGAATGCAGAGAGGTATGTGAAAAAATACCTCGATGGACAGGCCTTGTATGTACCAGGTGGCGGCTGTCCGGGGCCACTTGAAATTAACGTTTCACCAACTGTCGTTTTAATTTTTCTGGACACGCAGTATTTCCTTCATCCCTGGCGTAAACCTGATGAGGGTGATGGTTGCGAACAGGCAGGAACGTTGGATGCATTAATTGCTTTGCACCAAACCATCCAGCGCCACAAAAACAAACACATCGTAGTCATCGGACACCATCCCATGTATACTTACGGAGAGCACAATGGCAACTTTCCCCTGAAAGACCACCTGTTCCCGTTGAGACAAATCAACGACAAACTCTGGATTCCACTTCCAGTAATCGGGAGCCTGCAGCCATTCTACCGAAAGGTGTTTGGTGACATCCAGGACAATACGCACCCTAAGTATCGAGCCATTAGAAAAGGCCTCCTTGAAGCCTTTGATGAGGCTGAACATGTGATCTATGCCTGCGGACATGAACACGCCCTACAACTGATACAGCGCGAGGGCCACCATTTCATTGTAAGTGGTTCTGGTTCTAAATCTACACACGTCCGGCAAGGGCCGGGAACTTTGTTTTGCACGCCAGAGAAAGGTTTTGCCGAGCTTAACATTGAAGGGGAAACCGCCAGGGTCCGGTTTTGGCGGGCCCATAAAAATGAACCCACCTTTGACACACCCATTTACTCAAAGGAAATTCAAACCGCTGCCGAACAAAATGAACGACCAGACAGCTATACGGGAACGGTGAAGGTGGCAGCGAGCACACAATATGGTGATCCAAATAAAAAGCATCGGCTCTTGGGCCAGAATTATCGTGCCGTTTGGCAGACCCCGGTCGAGGTGCCCTTTTTCGACTTGGCCAATGAAAAGGGGGGGCTTGACGTGCTGAAGCAAGGCGGCGGCCAACAAACCAAATCGCTTAGACTGCAAAACGAGCGCAAACAGCAATATGTCCTGCGATCAGTGGAGAAATACCCGGGAAATGCCATCCCTCCTTCCCTTAGAAAAACATTGGCCGCTGATATTGTTCAGGATCAAATCTCTGCCTCGCATCCCTACGCAGCGATGGTAATTCCATATCTGGCAGATCCTTTAGGTATTTACCATACCAACCCATCCTACGTGTATTTGCCAGACGACCCGCTCCTGGGTGATCTCAGACAAGAATTTGGGAATACCCTCATGCTATTTGAGGAAAGACCAGACGAAGGGCATGCGCCACAGCCCTTTTTTGGAGCCGGGGACGATATCGACGGCACCGATACGGTGCTGGAAAACCTAAATGAAGACAATGACGATCGGGTGGACCAGGATTTCGTGGTGCGCAATCGATTGTTCGATATGATCATTGGTGACTGGGATCGGCACGATGACCAATGGAGATGGGCCCAATTTGACGATCGAGACGGCAAAGGAAAAAGCTACCGACTCATACCTCGCGACCGTGACCAGGCTTTCTTTGTAAATGAAGGTTGGCTGCCCGCCATTGCCAAAAGAAAATGGGCACTGCCCAAAATTGAAGGCTTTGACGAGACCATGGACTGGGCACCCGGCTTTAATCACAATGCCCGGTTTTTTGACCGCACGTTTATGAGCGAGCCCGACTGGTCCGATTGGCAAACGCAAATTGAGCTTATCCAAAGCCAGCTCACCGATTCGATAATCGATGCCGCCATTCGTCAATGGCCGGATACCATCTATGTTCAGGGCGGCAAGCGCATAGCTACAATACTCAAAGCAAGACGGGACGCACTGCCACAATACGCAAGGGAACACTACGAATTTCTTTCTAAAGAGGTAGAAATCGTAGGTACGGCAAAGCATGAGCATTTTCTGATTGAAGCCTTGAATGACAGCACGCTTCGCGTAACAGTCCGTAAAATCAATGGCGACGGCGATTTGGAACAGGTCATCTACCAAAGAGTTTTTTATCAGTCAGAGACGAAGGAAATCAGGCTTTACGGTCGGGAAAATGAAGACCAGTTCGAGCTGAAAGGCACCCAACGACACCCCATCCGGGTACGCATCATTGGTGGTCGTGGCGATGACACCGTTATTGGCGACGCAGGCAGCTTTGCAAAAAATATTTACCTGTACGACAACAAAGATACCGAGGTAGCCATCGGTTTGAGGCTAAAAGACCGTACCCAAGAGGGCGCCACTGTGCATGACTACAACCGCAAATCTTTCGAATACGATTTGCTACTGCCAATCATCAGTGCACAGATCAATCGCGACGACGGTCTATACCTGGGCGCCGGTTTCAATTATACCCGGCATGCCTGGAGAAAAACGCCTTATGCCTCCAGGCATTTTTTTGTTGCACACCGTTCACTGGCTACCAACTCGTACAACTTCAAATATGTGGGTTCATTCAGTCAGGTGTTTGGTAAGTGGGCCTTGGAGCCGGCAATTGAAGTCTTGCAACCCTTCTTTGTAAACAACTTTTTTGGCCTGGGCAACGAATCTCAGTTTGTCACAAACACAGCAGACCTCCCTGTTACCGTAGAGGATGCCATTGACTTTTACCGTTACCGACTACAAGTAGTGGATGTGGAATTGGGATTTAAGTATCCACTGGGCTCACGTGCTGGCTTCACCATTGCCCCTACCTACCGGGAGGTAGCCGTAGAAAATTTAAACAGTACCTTTCTAACCGATTCACTATCCGGTGTGAACTTGGATAAGGTAACCAGTCTGCACACCTATGCGGGCCTCCGAATCGGTCTTGATTTGGATACCCGTGACAACAAATTACTCCCTACACGTGGGATGACCGCCACCATCGCGTTTACACAATATGCCGGACAGAACATTCGATCTGAAGATCTGGGTCAGCTACGGGCCAATTGGGCTTTTTACGTTTCCAGACGAATTCCTGCACGGCTCATTGTGGCCAACAGGGTGGGAATGATTCATAATACGTCTGATTTTGAATTTTTCAATGCGGCCACCCTTGGGGGCCGTAGCAACCTGCGCGGAACGAGACGTACCCGCTTTCATGGGCGCACCGCCTTTTATCACAACCTGGACCTGCGACTCAAGATCGCCTCCTTTCAAAGCTATGTTTTCCCCGGCCAAATCGGACTATTGGCCTTTCACGACGTAGGCCGGGTGTGGGTAGCAGACGAACAAAGTTCTTCGTGGCATCAGGGTTATGGGGCAGGTTTATGGGTGGCCCCCTTGAATCGGCTGCTTGTCAACTTCAGTTATGCGTGGGGAGAAGACGAACAACTACCTTCTGTTGGCCTCGGTTTTCAGTTTTAGGTGGACACCACTTTTCAATTGCGCTAAAAGCGCAAATAAATAGACGCACCAACGAATCGTGCATGACCACCTCCCTTTATTTCGGAACCTTTGTTCACCCCTAGTATCCGTGTCTGCAATAAACGTACTACCGAGTAGCGTCTGCCGCCGATGAGGTGGTGACCCCTAGGCTGTTAATTTTGGTTAAATGCCATACGTCGGGCCTTTTCACCCGTAAATTTGAATAATGAATCTGTCAGCACTTCGTTGGATCATCGCCTTAATGGGTTTTGCCTTGATAGGCCTCATTACTTTCCAGCTGTACTGGATCAATACGGTGTTATCCGCCAATCAAGAACGCTTCAAAAAGGATGTGATCGAAGCAATGAACAATGTCGCAGTCAAACTGGAAAAGCAGGAAACCGTTGCCACCTTTCGTAAAATCCGTGACCTTAACAGCGAAGTTCAACAGGCCGCACTAAGACCCAAGCGGTCGGCGCTGATCGCTCAGGGTTCCGGCACAAAGAGGTCCGAAAAGCCAGATAGCCTTTACCAAAATCGTTCGGCCAACGCCATCGAGGGGGCCAAGACCGAAGCAGCTCAACTGGCACGATATAATGAATTGGTGAACCAGTTACCTCAACCACAAGTGTGGCTCGATACGGTTAAAGTGGGTAACAACATGCAAATCGTGTTGAACTACCGTTTCGAAGAATTTCAAATTCCCCGTATCAATCAAAAGGTTTTTGAAGAACGTGTAATGGACTCCCAAGTTACCAACGAATTGGAGTCAAAACTGGAAGAAAAAGAGTCCGTTATAGCGCAATTAGAAAAACAACTAGACAGGGTATCGTCTAAATATGAGCAAACGACACGTGTATTGGAAGAGTTGTTGGTGCCAGGCCAATCATTGACCAACCGCGTGGATGTTGTACAACTGGACACCCTCATCCGAGAAGAACTGAACAACAAAGGCATACCGCTGGATTTTCACTTTGCAGTCATGACCGCCAGAAATAACCAGTTCATTTTAGCCAGCCAATCGGAACGCACAGGCATCCAGAATAGTGAGTTACGTGCCAGCCTCTTCCCAAACGATATACGTGGACCGCATGCCCAGTTGGTACTTGACTTCCCCCACCGGTCCAAGTACCTCCTCGAAAAAATATGGCTTTCCCTGGTGAGTTCAGGCATACTCGTCATGATAATCATTTTCTGTTTCAGTTATTCTATTCGCACCATCCTGCGGCAGAAAAAATTATCGATTATCAAAAATGATTTCATTAACAACATGACGCATGAGTTTAAGACCCCTATTGCCACCATTTCATTGGCCTCAGAAGCATTGCAGGACAAAGAAGTGAACCAGTCGGAAAACTTCCGTCATCGTTATGTGCGCATGATTCAGGAGGAAAACCAGCGTCTCGGCAGCCAGGTAGAACGGGTACTTCAAATTGCTGCCCTGGATAGAAAAGACTTCAACCTGAAAAAAGAGTGGGTAGACATGCATGAACTGATTGGCCACTTGGTGGAAAACACAAAAATTCAGGCAGAGAAAAAAGGCGGCCGCCTGATCCCATCACTACAGGCCGAAAACAGTCAGCTATGCATAGATGCAACGCACATCACCAATAGCGTTCTCAACCTACTGGACAATGCCATCAAGTATTCCACGGATGCCCCCAACATATCCATAGAAACCACGAACACCGACGACCATTTTATCATTGATGTACTAGACCATGGCATGGGCATGTCTAAGGAAATACAAAAACATATTTTTGATAAGTTCTATCGGGTGCCCACTGGCAACCGGCACGACATCAAAGGTTTTGGACTAGGACTGTCGTACGTGAAGACAATGGTAGAAGCTCATGAAGGAGAAATCCATGTGGATAGCTCACCGGGTAAAGGCAGTCGGTTTACCATCAAATTACCAGTAAATGGAAAAGGCCAACATATTAATAGTTGAAGACGACCCTAATCTGGGTAATATTTTACGAGAATACCTATCGCTTAAAGGCTATGAGGCACACCTGGAGCAGGATGGTGAAGCAGGACTCCGGGCATTCGGGCAAATTGCATGCGACCTCCTGTTGCTCGACCTGATGATGCCCAAAAAGGACGGATTCACCGTGGCCGAAGAGATAAGGGCTAAAGGACATCAAGTACCCATTATTTTTCTTACGGCTAAATCCATGCAGGAAGATGTACTCAGAGGTTTCAAAATAGGCGGAGACGATTACATCACCAAGCCCTTCAGCATGGAGGAGTTACTCCTTCGCATCATGGCAGTATTGAAGCGGGTAAAACCCAAACACAATAGCGCAGACTTCCCTACGGAATTAAATGTAGGGCAGATAAAATATTATTACCACCAGAACAAACTCATACGTCCCGGTGGAGAAATCAAGCTGACCACAAAAGAAAATGAATTACTGCGTATATTTTTTGAGAACCTGAACCAGACCGTCAAGAGAACAGATGCCCTTTTGCGCGTGTGGAGAGATGACAGCTACTTCAATGCAAGAAGTATGGACGTTTACATCGCCAAACTCCGAAAATATTTGAAAGACGAACCGAATCTCCAGCTTGTGACCATTCATGGTGAAGGATTCAAACTGGTGAAAGTGGCGTAATGACATATCTTTGATGGTATGGAGTTACAGCCTTCCTTAAGTGTGATAAAAGGAAAGATCATTCGCCTGACCAAAGGTAATTACGAGGATGAAACCAACTACGACGTTAGCCCCGTAGACGTCACCAGACATTTTGAGGAACATGGCGTAGAAAAAGTACATCTGGTAGATTTGGAAGGCGCCAAAAGAGGTGCGGCCATTAATTTCGATACACTGGGCCTTATTAAAGGCTACACTTCACTTAAAGTAAATTTCGCTGGGGGTATTCATACAGACGGCGACTTGCTGAAGGCGTTTGAGTCTGGTGCGGATAGTGTCACCGCTGCCACAGTAGCCGTGTACCAACCCACACTTTTCAGTGCCTGGATCATGTCTTACGGACGCGAAAAAATTCACCTGGGCGCAGACGCCCTAAATGACTTGATCCGGGTCGGAGGTTGGCAAAAAGGTACAGAAATCACAGTATTTAACCATGTCGAACGTTTCTACAATCGCGGTTTAAAATATGTGAAAACGACTGATATCGCTAGAGACGGCTTGATGGAAGGCCCAGCTTTTAAACTTTATGAGGCACTCATCAAGCGTTTCCCAAATCTTAAGGTATATGCCAGCGGTGGCATTCGCCATATGGATG
The DNA here is from genome assembly GCA_964403075.1 of uncultured Roseivirgaceae bacterium. Lineage (GTDB taxonomy): Bacteria > Bacteroidota > Bacteroidia > Cytophagales > Cyclobacteriaceae > CAYOEV01. Next base: position 96,713 of record CAYOEV010000006.1, read on the forward strand.
ACATTCGCCAATTGGAACAGCTGGGCGTTCATGGAGTGATATTTGGTAAAGCTTACTATGAGGGGAAGATAACCCTGAAAGAAATCGAAACTTACCTGGCTTCTCAGCGTGGGATTGGATCCTAGGCTTTTTTGTCCATAACCGGAGTACTGCTATTCCCGCTTTTATTTAGCTATTTTTATCATCCTTCACCCTTGCGCATTGCGGCAAACAGACCACCGGCCTGATGTACACTTCACGTCTATGATTAAACTCGCACATGAATGGGCGAAACACAAACTCACGTGAATTATCGGTTCTAAGTCTACCCGATAATGTTGAGAGGTACATGCCAATAAAAACCCCGAGATATACTCGGGGTTTGGGTGGAAGACCGGACTTGAACCGGCGGCCTCTGGTGCCACAAACCAGCGCTCTAACCAACTGAGCTACAACCACCAGATATGTTAAAATGGGTGCAAAGTTAAATCGTATTAAGTAAAAAGGAAACTACTTAACCACAAATTCCAAGCGCTTACCCAGCTGATTTTCGTTGAACACACCACAGTGATAGGCCAGATGTCCAGAGACCCATGTGCTATGTATTTGATTCTGAAACGTGTGGCCTTCGAAGGGTGACCAACCGCACTTGGCTAGAATATTTCCCCGATCCACAAGGTGACTATGATTCGGATCAATTAATACCAAATCTGCCCAGTACCCCTCCCGTATAAATCCTCGTTCCTTTAGATTAAAACAGATGGCTGGCGCGTGGGCTATTTTTTCTACCATCCTTTCCAAATCAAGTTGCCCCGCATCAACCATGTCCAAAAGGGCCATGACCCAGTGTTGGACCAATGGACCCCCTGATGGGGCACGGGTGTAAACCTGCTGCTTTTCCTCAAGGGTATGTGGCGCATGGTCGGTGGCGAGTACATCTATACGGTCATCGAGTACTGCCTGCCAGATACCAGCTCGATCGGCTTTGGTTTTAACCGCCGGATTCCACTTGATGAGCGAGCCCTTGCGTGCGTAGTCTTCATCCGAAAACCAAAGGTGATGGATACACGCCTCTGCTGTGATGCGTTTTTTCTCCAAAGGCAGTTCGTTGGAAAAGCGCGCTGCCTCTTCCTTGGTAGAAATGTGCAAAACATGCAGCCGCGTGCCATGGATTTCGGCCAGTTCTATCGCCAAAGCGGAAGACTTGATACAGGCTTCTCGGCTGCGGATAAGCGGATGTTGTTCTATGGGTATTTCTTCGCCATATTGAGCTACTGCGGCGGCCAGGTTGGCTCGGATGGTCGCTTCGTCCTCACAATGCGTGGCAATCAGCATGGGACATTCCCTGAAAATTTTATCCAAAACCTTTGCATCATCTACAAGCATATTGCCTGTAGAAGCGCCCATGAACACTTTAATTCCACATACATGACGCGGATTGGTTTTTAACACTTCTTCCAAATTTTCATTGGTAGCGCCCATGTAAAATGAATAGTTAGCCAACGCTTTTTTTGCACCTAAAGCATATTTTACAGTTAGTAAATCCTGAGTGATTGTCTGTGGCACCACATTGGGCATTTCCATAAACGAAGTGATACCTCCTGCAACTGCCGCACGGGATTCGGTATAAATCTCCGCTTTGTGGGTGAGTCCTGGTTCTCGAAAATGCACCTGATCGTCAATCGCACCGGGTATCAGGTACAATCCGTCAGCTGAGATTTCAATCACATGTGTCGACGGGCTAATTTGTGCTTCAATTTTCTCTATGCGTCCGTTAGCAATTAACACATCAGAAGCAAACGTGCAACCTTCGTTGACGACCGTTGCGTTTTTTATGAGGTATTTTTCCATAAAAAATGGGCGACAATTTTTGACACTGTCTATCAAATGTATGGTCTGAAGATGAGAATTAATCCAATTTCACGCGCTCTTCCCGATTGGCCAACTCCCAGGCTGTATAAAAAATGAGTTTGGCACGCTGCTCCATGATCTCAAAATCGATTTTTTCAATCGTATCTGTAGGCTGATGGTAATCGGCGTGTGTGCCGTTGAAATAGAAGATGATCGGAATATTGTTTTTTACAAAATTGTAATGGTCCGAACGATAGTAGAAACGATTGGGGTCGTTTTCATCATTATACGTATAATCTAATTCCAACTTCGTATAGGTGTGATTAACCGACTCAGAAAGGTCATGAAGCTCTTTAGACAGCTTGTCAGAACCAATCAGGTACACGTACTCTGGGTTGCCCTCATGCTTAGGGTCTATCCGGCCTACCATATCTATGTTAAGGTTAGCTACCGTGCTTTCCAGAGAAAATACAGGATCCCTGTCGGCGTAATACTGCGAACCCAGCAAACCTTTTTCTTCACCAGCCACTGTCATAAATAAAATACTTCGGCGCGGCCGAAGCCCTTGTTCAGCCGCCAGCGTAAAGGCTTCAGCCAATTCAAGAACGGTGGTCGTACCCGAACCATCGTCATCCGCTCCGTTATTGATTTCACCATTCGTAATGCCAATATGGTCATAATGGGAGGTAATGATGAGCACCTCCTCTGATTTTTCACTTCCTTCCAGATAGCCCAATACATTTTCTGTTTCTATAGGCTTATTAAGGTAATCTGCATTCAAAATGACCCGGGTACTCTGGGTAGGCATAATCTTATCAAATTCACTATCAAATACCCAGGCCAGCATTTCCTTGTTAACAAACAAAATGGCCGGGGGGACTTCTTTTTTTTCCGATGGCAACTTTTCCGATGGCAACTCCAGTTGTTCTCGCTGAAGAAGTGGGCCAAAGCGCGACATCACAGCGCTGAACTCTTGATCGTTGGTGATGACTATCACTGCACCTCGGGCTCCCTTTTTGAGGTATGATTCAACCTTTTCGTTCCATCCACCCATGCCTTCAATGGCTACAGCAACCAGTTTATCCCGATAATCAATGTTTTCTCCCTCGATGACAATCTCTACATATTCTTCCCCGAAGGTTTCAGCACTTGAGTAATAGAGGAAGTCCTTAAATGCTTCTTTTTTTTCCTCGCCTACTTTCAGGTAAATATTATTGAATCCTCTTTGGTCCAGGTCAAACTTCTGATAGTAGGAGTCGTCAACAGGGGCTTTAAGCCCAAAAGACTCGAACTGACCGGCTATGTACGCTGCAGCCATTTTTTGTCCCCTGGTCCCGGTTTCTCTGCCTTCCATTTCATCCGAGGCCAAAACTGCCAAACGAGTCTCCAAATCCTTTGCTTGAATGGTTTTGGCAAACCTCATTGCCTGTTTATCCTGTGCCCACACCCCCGAGGCGTAAAACAGTATAATCACCAATACAGTCAGCTTCTTCATATGTCTTTGTCTTTTAAAGTAGGTAAGATAATATACCCTTAGAAATAGAGCCTTTAGCGTTTTGACCAATGGCACATACACTCAATCAGCAGTCTGAAGACGGGCAATTGGTGTGCGACCTCCCTTCGTATGCTCACCAATCCGAACCAACATTTCCGCTGCCAGAGGGAGAAAAACATCTACGCGACTGCCGAAACGTATAAATCCAATCTCCTCTCCTGAGGCCATCTTGGCACCCAAAGAGGGATAAAAACAAATACGCCTGGCAACAGCTCCGGCAATTTGACGCATCAAAATATGCACCCCGTTAGAAGTAATGAAACCAATGGTGGTGCGCTCATTTTCCGCGCTTGACTTAGGATGCCATGCCACCAAATACTTGCCTTTATGATAAATATATTCGGCAATGGTCCCTGCAATAGGCATCCGATTCACGTGTACGTTCAATGGACTCATAAAAATAGATACCTGTCTACATGCTTCGTGCAATATTTCATCTTCCTGCACACGTTCGATAACCACCACTTTACCATCTGCAGGTGCATAAATCATGCCTTCCTCAGCTGGACAAACAATGTTTGGATGACGAAAGAAATAGACAATTAACCCAAAGAAAACCAGGGCCGCTAGGGCAAGCACGATTTGAATTATCAACAGAGGAATTAACCAAAAAAACAGTACATACAATGCTGCTATGAACATTGCCGCAATTGGAATTACCCAAGTACCTTCTTTATGAATGCGCATCAATAACCCCCTCTATATTTATAAGTCTTAGCCACTTTATCAATGGCGGTAATGTAAGCAGCAATACGTAGAGACACGTTGTACGCTCCTGCTGTCTCGTATACTTTCTCGAAAGAGGTCTTCATGATCCGGTCCGAACGTCGGTTGACGCGCTCTTTGGTCCATTTATAACCCAGACGATTTTGCACCCATTCAAAATAGGACACCGTTACTCCCCCCGCATTGGCCAGAATATCAGGTACTGCCAAGATGCCCTTTTCATTCAAAATGTCATCCGCTTTCGCCGAAGTAGGCCCATTCGCTCCTTCCACGATCAGCCTGGCCTGAATTTGGTGGGCGTTGGATTTAGTGATCACATCTTCTACAGCAGCTGGCACCAATACATCCACGGAGAGTAGCAACAACTCCGATGGATCAATCTGTTCCGCCCCATTGAAACCTTCCAGAGAGCCTTTGTTTTGATTGCGATAGTCAATAGCCACCTGAATGTCGATGCCTTTATCATTGTAATAGGCGCCGGATAAATCGCTGATGGCAACAACCCGTACGCCCCGCTCGTCAAGCAGGCGGGCAGCCCAAGCGCCTACATTCCCAAATCCCTGTATGGCGCAAGTAGCCTGAAAAGGATTGATTTTTAATTTTTCCATACCCGCCAGTGTGGATATCATCACACCCCTGCCGGTGGCTTCTTCACGTCCCAGAGAACCCCCTAGTACCAGAGGTTTACCCGTAACAACGGAATTGACAGTCATCCCCTGACTTCTGGAGTATTGGTCCATCATCCAAGCCATTTCTCTGGGGCTGGTTCCCATATCCGGGGCTGGGATGTCCCGGTCCTTACCAAAAACGTCGAACAAGGCCTGCGTGTAGGATCGGGTCAGGCGCTCTACTTCACCATCGGACATTTCACGCGGGTTACACTTAACGCCGCCTTTGCCTCCTCCGTAGGGAATGTCTACAACGGCACATTTCCAGGTCATCCAAGCGGCAAGCGCTTTAACTTCATCCAAACTCACATCCATGTCAAAACGGACACCTCCTTTTGATGGACCGAGTATATTGGAATGAATGACGCGATACCCTTCAAATACCCTGATAGAGCCATCGTCCATAGAAACCGGCAGCGAAACAATTACCTGCTTCGATGGAGACTTAAGCACATTGTAAACCTGCGGATCAAGGCCCAGATGTTCGGCCGCAATGTTGAATCTGGACATCATGGATTCAAAAGGATTCCCTTTGTCTTTAATGGGGGCGGGTTCAATGTATGCCATGCAATCGATCAATTTTGAAGTAAAACTAAATCGTTTGCTTACGCAAACACAAAAAAGTTTACATAAGCCCAGATAAAGGGAATACTCATCAAAAGGCTATCAAAACGATCCAGAAATCCACCATGACCAGGTATTACATTTCCCGAATCCTTGACGGCGGAAGAACGCTTCAACATAGACTCCAGTAAATCTCCAGCCGCACCCGCCAGACCCACTATTAAAGCAAATACGAACCATTCACCAAGTGTAAGAATAGGGAAAAACTGGTAGGAAATCCAACCTCCAAACAAAGATAGGAATATGCCTCCCAGCAATCCCTCCCAGGTCTTTTTGGGTGAAATTCTAGGAAACAATTTATGTCGACCAAAATAAGTACCCACAAAATAGGCACCGCTATCAAGTCCCCACACGCACAATAGCAAGCCGATAAGGAGTCCAGGCTGATAGGTGCCCTCGGGAAAGACGATGAAAGACAACAAAACAAAAACGGCAGAAAGGTAGAGATGAAAAAACCCCAATACACCTAGCTTTCTAAAACCATCGCCACTTTTATTAAAAAGGGTACCTACAAGGCTTAGGTACACCAAAGGAATGACCAGATAAAAACCCTCAGAATAACCAAAAGCTGCCCAACTGAAGCCCGTGAAGAAAATCATGATCAGCAGCAACAAGTTGGACACAATTTGCACCAATTGGTACCAACCAGCCATGCGAAAGTACTCCCATCCGCAAACCAGGGCGATAATGACAAAAGCTGTGAGGTAACTCCATGAAGCCCAGGCAATGGCGGAGACCAATAAAACGGCACCGGCCACCGCCGAAAAAATCCGAGCTGCCAGGTTAGATGGTTTATTCAAAATTGATGTCTTCATTTATAATTTTCATCGCTGTCAGCACATTATCCTGTGACACACGCACCTCAAAAAGGCCAAACTTGTATGCCGAATCTTGCTTATTGAGCAGTACGGCGTCAATGTCGCTATCCTTAAGCACATCTCGTACGATAGCCGCTCGATACTCTAGATTATCTTTATAGACGGTCTGCCATGTGGCCATAATAGCGGGTAGCGTTATTTCTGAAGGTTAACAAGGTAAAGGTGCCAATCATCCCAAAAATCAACAGATAAGGCCAGTCCGGTACGGCTTCTGCGCCATCAGGATCAAAAGACAGTTGCCCGCGGTTGTAAAAAAATACCAGCAACAAGGAGATGGCATTATTTAGGAAGTGGGCAAACATGGCAAGACTAAGTCGCCCTGTCCAAAAATAAATGTACCCAAAAAAAGCACCTAAGAGCATACGAGGTATCAGACCATAAAACTGCAAATGGATGGCTGAAAACAAAAAAGCCGCCACCCAGATGGCAACATGTGCATTTTTAAACCCTTTAAAAAACAAGTTTTGTATTAGTCCCCTAAAAACCAATTCTTCCCCTACGCCCGGTAGCACGGCAATCACAATCAATGCCACGAAGAACTGCCAGGTACTGTCAAACCCAAGCAAAAACTCTGTGAGACGGGCAAGTTCCTGCTCCTTGCCTTGCAACGCCTGTTCAATACTTTTTAGCCCCTGTGGTAGTACCCACGATTCGTTCCACTCCACAATCCACGCGTTTACGGCCATAAAACAGAATAAGGTAACAAAAACCAATGCATACAGTAACCCCTGATTTGAAAATCTAAAAAATACACCCGGGTACAAGTTCAGGTTCACCCTTGCATAAAACAGAGGCACAATGACAAACAAGCCCAATGACAAAATGCCTTGCAAAACAAACAAGACCATTCGATTGCCTTCATCCTCATAAGGATTTCGGATAATGTCCATCACTGCTTCTACAGATCCATAACCCAGGGCCAACACACCGATACCTAAAAAATTGAATAACACAGACCCGGCCAGGGCCCAGCCAATCAGGATCAATAATTGAAACCAGGGTGCGCCTGGTAGATCATCTCCTGAGGCTTTTCCAAGAATTTGCTGCATAAATGGTAATTTTAAGTCGCAAAATTAGAAGAAGCTGTGGTAAAGATCGGAGATATTGAGTTGGGAAACTTCCCGTTGCTGTTGGCGCCCATGGAAGACGTGAGCGATCCGCCATTTCGTGCAGTTTGTAAAAGGCATGGTGCAGACCTCATGTATACGGAGTTTATCTCCTCTGAAGGTCTCATTCGCCATGCGGATAAGAGCGTCCAAAAACTGGATATTTACGACAATGAACGCCCGATTGGAATTCAGATTTTTGGAGATAAAATCGACTCTATGCGTGAAGCAGCAGCCATTGCAGAAGCGGCCAACTCAGAAATCATAGACATCAACTATGGCTGTCCGGTGAAAAAGGTCGCCTGTAAAGGGGCTGGTGCTGGCATTTTACTGGATCTACCCAAAATGCAGCAGATGACCGCTGAAATTGTGAAGCGCGTAAATAAGCCAGTGACGGTAAAAACGCGATTGGGCTGGGATGAAAATACCATCAAAATAAAGGAGGTGGCCGAAAGGCTTCAGGATGTGGGTATCCAGGCATTAACCATTCACGGACGCACCCGCAAACAAATGTATAAGGGACAGGCCGACTGGTCCTACATTGCGGAGGTGAGAAACCAGCCCCATATTCACATTCCCATATTTGGTAACGGCGATATTGATAGCCCAGAAAAGGCATTGGAATACCGGAACAAATACGGTGTGGATGGCATAATGATTGGCCGGGCTGCCATCGGGTATCCCTGGCTTTTTAATGAAATTAAGACATACTTTCGAGAAGGCGTACCGAGCGAACCTCCAACGCTAACGGAAAGGAGTCAGGTAGCGGCTGATCACCTGAAATTTTCACTGGAATGGAAAGGAGTGCGCAAAGGCATCTTTGAAATGCGGCGACACTACACCAACTATTTCAGGGGCATTCCAAATTTCAAACCCTTACGCACCCGTTTGGTGGAGAGTGAATCGCCTGAGGAATTATTCGAACTATTGCACGACATCCCAGCGCTTTTTACATCGCAACTTGAAACCGCCACCGCTTAGTTTAAATACTCGCCTAACAGCTTCGGAATATCCTTAGTCCTACCAAAAAAGCAACCACAAGAATGAACCAAAAACCGTCCTTGCAAGCATGGACCCTATTGCTCACACTATCACTGATCTGGGGAAGCTCTTTTGTTTTAATCAAACGTGGTCTGGTTGGGTTGACACCCGACCAGGTGGGTGCCTTACGCATGGCCAGCGCCATGGTTTTTTTACTGCCTGTCTCCTTATGGCACATTAGAAAAATTAAAAAGGACAAGTGGGTGCTCATCCTTTCAGCCGGGCTACTCGGTAGTTTGATCCCCGCGTTCCTCTTTGCCGTGGCCCAAACCCGTTTAGACAGCGGCATTACAGGAGTCCTCAATACCATGGTTCCCATTTTCACCGTGATCATTGGCTGGGTGGTTTACCGCCGGCAACAACCTGCAACAGTCATCGTCGGGGTAGTGCTTGGTTTCGGTGGATCTGCCATATTGATCATTGCCGGACAATCCTCTTCTTTGGCAGTTAACACATATGCATTGCTGGTCATAGTGGCCACCCTCTGCTATGCAGGCAACCTTAATTTGGTAAAATACCACCTGTCACATCTACGTGCACTCACTGTCACCTCTACCTCACTCCTTTTGGCAGGCCCATTGGCTCTGATTTACCTCCTGGCATTTACTGATTTTATTTCCCGGGTCAGCACCTCCGTGGCCGCGCAAACGGCCACAGGTTATGTGGTTTTGCTAGGTGTGCTTAGCACCGCAATAGCTTTAATATTATTCAATCGATTGGTGCAAATCACCGAACCTGTATTTACCTCATCGGTTACCTACATCATCCCGATCGTAGCAGTAGCCTGGGCGGTATATGATGGCGAGCAACTGTTCGTTCAGCATTACATCGGTATGGCCACCATCTTACTTGGCGTTTACGTTACCAACCGGATACGTAGGTAATCTCGTCCGCTACCTAAGCGGAGTTCTTTTGGCAATAATTGCCTGTTCAATTCCTAACCTACGTTCCATTTCTCAAAATGCAGGACTAAAGAAATAGACCAAACAGGCAATCAATAGAGAAGACAATATATTAAGCCAAATACCCGCCCTGACCATGTCTTTAATTTCCAGGTGCCCTGAGCCAAATACAATGGCGTTGGGTGCCGTGGCTACGGGCAACATAAATGCACACGAGGCAGCCATTGTCGCGGGGATCATCAACATATATGGATGCACGCCAATCACCTCGGCCAGGGCCGCTAACACAGGTAAAAACATGGAAGCCGTTGCCACATTGGAAGTGATTTCTGTAAGAAAATTGATACTCAAGGTGATGATGATTACGGCCAGCAATACCGGTAGTGAGCCGGTAATCGCCAACTGTTCCCCCAGCCACTCTGCCAGGCCCGAACTGCGAAATGCCGCAGCCAGAGACAAGCCTCCCCCAAAAAGTATGATTACCCCCCAAGGCAAACCCTCAGCCTCGGTCCAATTGAGAATACGACCTTTTCGTGAGGGTATGATGAACAGGCAGAGTGCGCCCGTGATAGCGATCATGGTATCATTTAGACGAGGCATCCACCATTGCAGCAAAAAAGATCGACTGATCCAGGCAGCAGCCGTTAGCAAAAAGACCAACGCTACCCATTTTTCTTCTCTGCTCCATCGTCCCAAACCATTCAATTCAGCTTCGATCCATTTGGCGCTTATTGGTAACGATTGTTCCCGAAAATCAAAGACCACGCGCGACAGTAACTGCCAGGTGACCAAAAGCATCAATAACGAAAAAGGCAGGGCAAATTGCATCCAGCCAAAAAACGAAAAATCTACATCGTACAAATCACTCACTAACGCCGCAAAAATGGGGTTAGTTGGCGTACCCACTAATGTGGCCACTCCTCCGATGGAAGCCGAAAAAGCAATGGAAAGTAACAAGGCCTTAAAAAAGATCGCCGTCTGGGTATTCTCCTGCGCAGCTTCCAATTGACGAATCAAGGCCAAAGCGATGGTCATCATCATGAGGGTAGTGGCAGTATTTGAAATCCACATCGATAAGAACCCTGTGGCCAGCATGAACCCCAACATTAACCGATCCGGGCGGGTACCCACACGGTTAATAACGTGCAAAGCAATACGCCGATGCAAGTTCCATTTTTGCATGGCTACTGCAATGATGAACCCCCCCACAAATAGAAAAAGCATCTTGTCACCGTAAGCCGCAGTTGTCTGTTCGATGGATGCCCCATTTGAAGCCGGTAGAAGAACGATGGGGAGCAGCGCAGTTGCTGAAATAGGCAGGGCTTCGGTGATCCACCAACTGGCCAGCCACACTGCACAACCTAAAACAGCGCGGCCCTCTTCATCAAGCCCTTCCAATGCGATCACATCCGATAAAATGATGACGAACAAAAAGGGCCCTAAAAAGAGCCCAACAATTTTTTGACCGATCCGCATCAACTACTCCTTGAATTCAAACTCATTCAGAAATTTCTTCACCTGCTCTAGACTCTTGAAGTTGTACGTCACATGATCATCTTGATTGCTAAATATATCTAGCTTCAGTGCAGCTACTTTCTTCTTCTCTTTCGAGGCGTCGTAAACCAAATTGCCATCTTTCGTTTCCTGAACTTTACGTGAAATCACTACATTTTTACGCTTAATACGACCGCAGTAGCTACAGTTATATTCCTTGAGTAACTCCCCGTCCTGAAAGTCAGAAACAGGTTTTACAATTTCTTCTTTGGTCAGTCTGAGTGTCATGAAACCACATCGATCACATTCAAGTGCCGTCAGATGACCCGGATATTTTTCAATGTGTATACCGCCCGTGGCTTCATCAATCCACACGTCGTAATCGACTGAAAAGACATTCTCTTCGGCCTGCATGCCTTCATCCAGGTAGGCATCTTCCTCATCCTCGCTCAACAGCTTCATGGAGTTGCCCGTTTTTTTGTTAATTCTGGGACTGTATCTCAAACGATTGAGCTTCTTACTCAACGGGCCAGGGTAATAGTATTTCAATACCAAGTGGGCAATGTAAGCGTGCAAAATACCTATACAAAACGCAATAAAAAATCTTACGAAGAACCAAACCATATCCAGCTTTACCGTCTCAGGTTCCAGGTAGTTGATAAAAAGAAACAGGGCAACCGCAATACCCAGGTTGGCCTGAAACAACACGCTTACTTCCTTGGTAGAGGCTAAATCGTATTTTTTCTTAGGGTCTTTTCTTGAATTGTATTTGGCATAGTAGGCCAGCAAAACAAAAAAGGCATAGGCCAATGCGCCGAACATTAATACAATCACCGCCTGTTGCCAGGTCTCGACAAACATTTTATATCCCGGGTTTGGGCTGAAACCCTGGACTGGTACCTGCATCATAACACTATTCATTGATTCATACATTCATTCAAATATATTTAATCAACAGAATTTACAGGTATTTATTCTGTCAATTGAACAGTAAGGACGGAACCTTTTTTTAAAACACTTAGACCTTGTTGAACTATTTGGTCATTTTTATTCCACACGAGATAGAAACCTTCCTGATTCCATATCGATCTTGCAATGAACGCTTTCAGGTATCTTTTGATCACACTGGCTGATTTCCGATACGCCTTCTCGCTGTAGGTAATACCCTCCTGATTTGCACGCCGGATCAATTGATTGACCATGTCTGAAGTCACCTGGAAGTCATTTGCGAACGCTTTTAAACTCATGGCTTCCAAAGCTTGGCGTTGGGCCTCTGCATACGCTAAACCATACGCATTCAAGATACCCCTGCTCAGCAATTCATTGAGATAACTCGAAGAATTACCCGTATCAACAGGGACATAGAAGTCAGGAAGAATCCCACCACCACCGTAAACCTTACGGCCACCACTGGTTCGATAAACTAGACTATCGGAAATTTCAATGCTGTCTATCGAATACATTTCCCCGGATTCATACCGCTGCAACGCCTCCTCAAAGTATGCGTCCAGCTTACCTTTCTCATAAGGTTTCTGAATGCTCCTGCCACTGGGTGTATAATACCTCGAGATGGTCAGCCGCATGGCAGACCCATCATTGAATTCAACCGTTCGCTGTACCAGCCCTTTCCCAAAAGATCTTCGACCTACAATCCAACCTCGGTCATGATCTTGAACAGTGCCAGCCACTATTTCCGCCGCTGAGGCCGATCCCTCATCGATTAAAATTACCAACTCTCCCTTTTCAAAGACTCCCTTCCGTCGGGCACGGTGCCTCTCATTGTATCGCCTTTCTTTTCCTTTGGTGTAAAGGAGTAGTTTATCATCTGCAATAAATTCATCGAGGATATTTAATGCCTGATCCATGTATCCCCCCAGATTACCGGTCAGGTCTAGGATAAGATCCTCCATTCCCCGTTTCTCCAGTTTTTGATAGGCCCTCATGAACTCCTCGTGGGTGGTGGCCGCAAACCGATTGAGTTTGATGTAGCCCACGTCATCGGCTAGCATGTATGCGGCATCCAGCGAGTATTGGGGTATTTCATCCCTAATGACTGTGAGTTGAATGGATTGGCCCTTTCTGAAAATAACCAATTCCACGGGAGTACCCTTGGCTCCCCGCAGCGTTTTGACAACGTCCAGTGTTCGAATATTTCCGGTTAAATTCTTACCATCGGCCGCAATGATCTTATCTCCGTTTTGCATCCCAACCTTCTGTGAAGGACCACCGGAAATGACCGTCAATACCACTATAGTATCTCGGAAAATGTTAAATTCTACACCTATCCCTTCAAAATTGTCATCCAGCTGAGCGCCCATTATTTCGTGTTCTTCGGCCGGATAATAGACCGAGTGCGGATCTAATTGTTTCATCATGTTGCCAATTGCTGTCTCCACAAGGTCTTCACTTTCTACATCATCCACATAATCTGTTTTGATGTAGGTGATGACCTGGCGGAACTTCGACACTTCACCTCCTACGCTAGAGTTGGTCGGGCCTGTACCTAACTGAGATCCGATGTAAAGACCGATAACGATGGCAATGGACACGTATAACGGCAAGCGAATCGCAGGCCTTGAATTGTTGTGATGCTTCAAACTAAGTATCTTTTCGGGTGCAAATAACGAATCAATTTAACTGGAAATCGCACGAATCGGTTCTCAAACTATTCAAATGGCACGAATTCTATCGATAGACTATGGTACCCAAAGGTGCGGACTGGCAGTCACCGACCCCCTTCAAATCATCGCCTCACCGGCCGGCTATGTGATTACGCCCAACTTGTTCAGTCATTTAAAAGAATATTTTTCAAAAGAGGCCGTGGAACGTATAGTGGTCGGCTACCCATTGAAAGCCGATGGTTCTGTAACCGACGCCACTCCCGCAGTCGATACATTTGTTGCAAAGGCAAGAAAGCAATTTCCGGATAAAGAAATAGTTTTGTACGATGAATATGCCACCTCCAAAGAAGCAGTCAGGGCCCTTTTGGCTGGTGGGATAAAAAAGAAAAAACGTAGGGAAAAAGGGCGTATTGATGAAATGAGCGCCACCTTGATTTTAAAAAACTACTTGGCGTCTGATTTATGATTCACCCCATAATTTTATATGGCGATCCTGTCTTAAAGAAAGCGGGAGAAAATATTCCGGAAGGTACCGATGTGAAAGCGTTGGTAAAAGACATGTTTGAAACCATGTACCAGGCCAACGGAGTTGGCCTTGCGGCTCCTCAAATCGGCAAGTCATTGCGTCTTTTTGTGATCGATACCCGCAGCATGGAAGAAGAGGAGGAAGATGGGATAGTCAAGGCCTTCATCAATCCTGACATTCTGGACCAAGAGGGAGAAGAATGGGCCTTTGAAGAAGGCTGCCTTAGCATACCAGGCATTCGCGAAGACGTGGAGCGAAAGGAATCGCTCACCATTCGCTATTACGACGAAAACTGGCAACTGCATGAAAACGTTTTTGAGGACCTTCCTGCCAGGGTAATTCAACATGAATATGACCACATTCAAGGCATTCTTTTCACCGATCACCTGAGTGGGCTGAAAAAGCGCTTATTAAAATCCAAACTTGGCAACATCAGCAAAGGAAAAGTAGATATCTCCTACCGCTTCAAAGCGCCTGTAAGAAAATAAGAATGGATAAAGCGCTAATCGAATTGATCTATGCGAGGTTTCTTAAAAGTACGGGTGTTTCCACCGATACGCGCAAACTAGAGCCAGGCGAACTGTTTTTCGGCCTCGTAGGACCAAATTTTGACGGTGGTGCCTATGCAGAAACTGCATTGGCTTCAGGCGCAGCCTATGCCGTGGTCCAGGACGAAAGATACCTCACAGACAATCGGATCATACTGGTCCCCGATGCACTGCAAGCCCTTCAGGCACTGGCGCAATTTCACCGCCAAAATTTTCGCGGTCAGGTACTGGCGATCACCGGTTCAAATGGGAAAACCACTACCAAGGAATTGGTCAACCGGGTATTGTCTGCCAAATACATTACGCATGCCACATTGGGGAATCTCAATAATCACATAGGTGTGCCCCTCACCATTTTACAACTTTATCCGCAAATAGAAGTTGCCATCGTAGAAATGGGAGCCAATCGGGTTGGCGATATCAAAGAACTGTGCAACTATGCAAGCCCGAATATGGGCCTCATCACCAATATTGGCAAAGCACATACCGAAACCTTCGGTGGCATTGATGGGGTTCTTCGGGGTAAATCCGAGTTGTTTGATTTTCTACGTCAAACCCATGGACATGTCTTCTTAAACACCTCTGACGGCAGGTTGGCACCTATGCTCAACCGTTTTTTATCGGTAAGCCGCTATCCCCAAGACGACGTTACCTACTCATCCGAAGGGCCATATTTGTCACTTCATTTGGCAGGGGCCACCTACCCCACCACGATCAGCGGGTCTTATAATTTCCAAAACATCGCTGCGGCCGTCGCCATCGGGCGCCATTTTGGCGTCAATGATGCAGACATCGGAGCAGCTATTTCTAACTACCAACCAGGCAACTACCGCTCTGAGATTTTTGAGAAAGACATGCTCACCATTTTCATGGATGCGTATAACGCCAACCCCACATCAATGGAAGCGGCACTTGATCATATGGCTCATTTGACCACTCAACCCAAAACGGTCATCCTGGGTGACATGAATGAATTGGAAAATAGCGACCGTGAACACCTGGCCATCGCCTCCAAAATAAAAGCCCTGCCCATCGATCGGGTCCTACTGGTAGGCATAAAAGTACAGGTGATGAAAAAAGTGCTGCCGGATGCCAGCCTGCACGAAGACACCGATGCAGTAATTAAGTGTTTAAAACAGGACCCGCTTACCGAAGGTATCGTGCTCTTGAAAGCCTCTCGATCGGTGCAACTGGAGAAGGTTTACGAATACTTGAGAACTTTCGTTTGATGGCTACCGTTTGGATAAAAAGTCAGACGCAAGTAAATTTGTTTTAATCATCCTCAAATAAGTCTCTACTGTGAATCGTTTTACTTCACTTTTATCCGAAGTGTCAAACTTCATGCACAGGAATTAAAGTCGCACGAGACAACCAATTATGATACAATATAAATTTTCGCGAATTGAGCATCAGCAATTCACCAGGGTGCTGCGTCAGCGGGTGGCGGCCTACTTCAAAGAGAATAATCTCGACAGAAAAGGAAACCATCAGATGGTTTCTAAGACTGTTGCCTCCCTTGGTATGTACATCATACCCTATGTGCTTTGTATGGTCTTTGCCCCAGCCAACCTGTGGGTTTTATTTGGCGCATGGATAATCATGGGGCTAGGCAACGCCTTTATTGGCACCTCTATCATGCACGATTCATTACACGGCAGCTACTCAAGAGCTAAGTGGCTCAATCGTCTGGTTGGGAGCACAGCTTTTTTGTGCGGCGCCGATCCCAAAATATGGCAGTTGCAACACAACGTACTTCACCATACTTACACCAATATTGACGATGCGGATGAAGACATCGCTCCCCGCTATGTCTTGAGATTTTCACCAAACCAACCGAGGAGGTGGTTTCACCGCTACCAACATCTGTATGCCATTGTATTCTACAGCATCTCTACCATCACCTGGGTTATTTGGAAAGACTACATCAAGGTCTTTCAGTACAAAAATAAAGGGTTGATCAAACCGGGTCGCGAATTCTGGAGCAGGTTCGGACAAATTGTATTAAAGACCATCTTGTATTTCTTCTTTATGTTGGCACTGCCTATGCTGGTTCTCCCGGTATCACCAAGTACCGTGGTAGCGCTCTTTGTGGTCATGCATGTGATCAGCGGATCGTTACTCACACTTATTTTCCAGCCTGCACACGTGGTCCCCAATTCCAAATTCATTGCACAGGAAGAAGAAGAAATTGAAGAAAACTGGTTGGTGCACCAGCTGGCAACCACCTCTAACTTTGGCACCCGCAGCAAATTCCTTCTGTGGGTAACCGGTGGACTCAACTTTCAGGTGGAGCACCATTTGTTTCCGGATATCTGTCATGTACATTATCCGTCGGTATCAAAAATTGTTCGGCAAACAGTCGAAGAATTCCAATTGCCTTATTTTGAGGAAAAAAGCTTTCTAAGTGCCGTTAGGAGTCATTTCCGACTATTGAAATTACTTGGAAAACAAGATCAATTGCAGCCTGTGGGTGTACAGGAAATGGCAGGTGACGTATGAACCAACTGGCAACATTAAGTCAGCTTTAAGAGCTACCCACCCAAGTATTCAACAGAAAAAGGTAATCACATTCAATCTGAAATGTACCGGTCTTAACAAATAGTTATCAGATGCCCACTGAGATTTTGACCTGAATCAATCACTCTACAGGAAATTAAATCTGACCTACCACCACACATCCACACGTTTCAGAATTTGCAGATTTTTCGGTGAAAGCAAAAAATAGGCAGGATACCTTATCGACTCCCAATCTTTTAAAAAGGCTAAATGTCTCGGATCAAATCCCAGTGTGATCCTACCCAAATCTATGGCTGGTGATTTTTTCATTTCTTTGCCGCCATGTTTGACCCACAAATAATTTTCGATGAGACCCGCACTTTCCTTGCCAACCGCCTGAAAAATGTACGTCAGCGCTCCAAGTTTACTTCCTGGTTACGGGTATTGACTTTTTTAGGATTCACAGCTTGCCTCATTTGGCTCCCATTTTCCCCATTTCAAATGGCCCTTGTTCTGGCCCTGGCCATCACCTTCGTTGCAATTTTCCGTTACCATGAACATTTAAAAAAAAGCACCTTCCGAATCAATGCCAGATTGGCATTCATTGATACTGAAATGTTGAGGTTGAAAGAAGAATTTGACCCGTTGCCAGATGGTCGCCAGTTTGAGTCTGCTGAACACCCCTATGCGAAAGACCTTCTCCTTTTTGGCCCTGCTTCCTTATTCCAGCGTATCAATCGCTCCCAAACGCTGGCGGGCCAAAGTGCCTTGGCCGGTTGGTTGATGCAAAATGAATTTACCCCTCAGGAAAGCCTTTCTCTGCAGGCCTGTGCGCAGGAAGTAGCCGCTAAGGCTGCCTGGACCATTTGCTTTTTCGGCCACCCTCACAGGCATGAAATAGACCAGCTGACCGGCATTGGTCGCCCGCAATGGCCCCACCTGGCTTCAATGCGCATACTTCTTATACAAACTGCCCTCCTCGCTTGCACTGTTGGCGCTTTTTTTATTGCCAACAACTGGGGTTGGTTGGCACTCATTGGAGCTAGCAGTTGGACCGTCTGGAAAAATAGACAGGCCAGACGGCTATTGAACAAACAGTCAGGTATGGTTAAAAGCGTTTTGCTCAAAACCACCGACTACCTGCCAATGGCGATGGAACTGCAACACGAAAAATTCGATAATGACCTGATTCAATCCATTCAAAAACCACTCAAAGGAGACGACGGATTTATCAACCAGGTCAAACATCTGCAAAAACAAACCGGCAGATTGTTCTTTACCACAGCGGACAGATTTGGGAGTGGGTCCAATCTCTTCTTTCAAATTGCCAATAACCTCCTTGCCCTAGAATACCACTGGATTGCAGGATTGTTCAGCTGGATGAATAAAAATGGCGGACAGCTGGATGGTTGGATTCAAAACATGGCTAGGGCAGAGGCGCTTTTGTCCATGGGTCTCCACGCGCACGCAAGACAGGCGGTGGATATTTATCCCACCCTGTCCGAAGACCGCTTTACGGTAAGTGGATCAGAAGTGGGTAATCCGCTCCTCCCTTTAACAAGCAAAACCAATCCGGTTACGCTCACCGGTAAGGGTAGGCTGGAATTACTCACCGGTTCAAATATGTCAGGCAAAAGCACCTACCTTAGAACCATTGGCATCAACATCCTTTTGGCACGTCTTGGCATGCCGGTGCGTGCCAAGACGTTTACCTGTTATCCCCATGCGCTCTTTTGCAGCTTCTCCGTACAGGACGATCTAATTGAAGGTATCTCCGCTTTTTTAGCTGAGGTAAAGAGGCTTCAGCAACTCGTAGAACTGATCGAAACCAATCAGCAACCGATTTATTTTTTGGACGAAATTTTACGTGGTACCAATTCAACAGACCGGGTGAACAGTACCTTCGAATTGAGCCGTCGCTTGCTTGCCTCCGAAGCCTTCGGAATTATCACTACGCACGATTTGGAACTGGCCAAAAAACTAGAGGCACTCATTCCTGACGAACAATATTATTTCGAAAGCTGTGTAATAGACGGGGAGCTATCCTTCACTTACCAGCGCCGTAAAGGGGTAAATCCCGAAACCAACGGATATGCACTATTAAAAAAGTTCAAAGTCATCTGATACACAACACTACACTTTTGGGGCGCAACCACCCATCGTTATTGCTGAAAGTGATCGTCTTCTGTCATGGAGTGCCCCGGTTTCTGTGAAGGTCGTTCATTGATTTTTTCATTGGGCGTGCGTAGCAAAAACCAATTCGGCATGTTATCTTTTTTCGAAAAAATGCAAAAAGATCGATTGAAGCGTAAGTGGTTGCTGTTGGCCCCTTTAGGATTGACACTGGTAGGCATGGGCCTGAGTTTTGTGGCAGAGGCCGCTGCTCTCAAACAATCCGGTGCGAGTACAATAAATTGGGTATTGGCGGGAACAGGTGCCTTGGTGGTTTTCAATTCTGGTTTATGCCTCTTTGGCGAGGCCATAATATCTCGGGTACGATGGCTGCAATTGAACGAATGATTATTCAAGACTTTTAAGCCATTCCGGCTCCAGTGGCTTAGACCAGTAAGACCGCACGTTGCTGTAAGCCAGCGACCGCGTCTTATCATTTGGATCAATAGAAGAGGACAAAACAATCACCTTTATATTTTGGGTCATTGGCCCGTTTAAGTTATCCAACACGTTCCAACCATCAATGTCGGGCATATTGAGATCAAGCAAAACAATGTCGGGCTTCAACTGAGTTATCATTTCCAGACCTTCCTCACCAATGGTTGTTTGCACCAGATTCAGTTGAATTTGGTGTAATTGCACCATTCGGCTCAACCCAAATTGAAAAATCTCATCGTCGTCTATGCTCAATAAAGTTTTCATAATCTTAATTAAGTCATTAAAAATAACGTCTAGTGCGTATAATTTTTAAAGGCTTAGTTCCATCATAACGCACAAGTTCAACTAAAAAATAAATGATCTTCAATATCCTTACGTCATTTACTATAGAATTAAGCTAAATTCATTGTCAAAACTTCACTATGCGATTCTGGATTTCTCTTACTCTTGCATGTGCTTTACTGCCCGCCTGTCTTGCGCAAAACAAACTAATTGAACAGATGGAATACCCTGCACTCGATCAGCACCCCATGATCGGTGTCATTCACAGGCCATACAGCGCACTCGGTTACGACCCCTACATCGATTATAAGGTGATGATCGATATACAGGATGGACAGAAAAATAAAAAAGACATGAGCTTTGTACTTCGCGAAGTGGGTCGCACTTATAATTTACATCTGGCCAATGGCGTTCCTCCCAATAAATTGGACATGCGTGTCATTATTCACGGAAGTGCCGTATCGGTGGCTTTAAATAACGAAGCCTACCAGGCACGCTACCACACGCCAAATCCAAATATTGAGCTCATACAGGCGCTGGCCAAATTGAATGTGAAGTTCTACCTATGCAGCCAGAGCCTGGCTTTTCAACAGCTTGAGCCGGAAGAATTACTCGAACCCATCGAACTGGTCCTGTCCGCGAAAACAGCCCTTACCACCCTGGATTTAATGAATTACAGTTACCTATTCATCGGGAACAAGGAGTAAGTGCCGTTACAGCCAACTCTTGTCAGGTAACAAAGGTCCCCACTTCGGTATTTTCCGTTTGAATACCCCATTGGCGCCTGGCCTCAGGTAGATGAGGGGCTATTTGAAAATTAAAATAAAACCAGTAGGATTTTTAAGTAGGCGATGTAAATTTGCCATTCGTTTGAAAACGGAATATTTTAGAGGGCCTATAGCTCAGTTGGTTCAGAGCACCTGCCTTACAAGCAGGGGGTCATAGGTTCGA
>CAYOEV010000007.1:0-91684 GCA_964403075.1 uncultured Roseivirgaceae bacterium
ACAAAAACGAAGCAAAAAAGTCAAGGCAAAATAATCGCCTATCTTCCCACCAGCCTGCCCACGCCCGGGTATTTTGCCGGGCCATCCCGCATTCCATGCTGCGCATGGAGTGGGGGAAATGTTAAGGTTAGTGTATGTGTTCACCCAGACGGCGCGAGGGCCAGCCGAGACACCGGGCCCCTTATGTCACACTGAGCCCTGTCGAAGTGTGAACCTCTCGAAGTGTAACCCAACCACCCACCCTGCATGCTGGTCATTCGCTAAAACTGTCCACCGGACAGTTTTTTTACGCGCATGCCTCTATCAAGGAAAAGAAAAGAAAGCATAAAGCTTGTCAGGCCAACTCACTGGCATGCCAGCTTTTTGACACGGTCGCTAAGCCGTGCCGAGTGACTTTAATTCCGTAGGCTTATGGCCGAATATTAGGCAGGGGGCTTACTAAGTTTCAATAGTGCCTGAACCGCGCCAGGCTGAAAAAAGGGCCCAAGTCTGGGCTTAATCCCTGCTATTTAAAAATCTTTTTATCCCTGCAAAATTTACCGGCTGCAGTGACCTACTTTAAAAAGCGTCCTATTCAGTTGGTAAGCTTTATCGAATCACTTCTAAAAAGCAAACTGACTTTTAAATTCGAGCAATTCCTCTTTCAGATCGCGGGTAATAAAGCGATTTACATACTGGTAAAGCGCAGACTCTGGTGAGACGACCAGATCTCTCAGATTCATGTGTTGGTTGGAAAAAAGAAATTCCAGTGTTGGGTACATATCTTTCAACACATCCACCACTTCGAAGATCTGTAGGTTTTTGTCCACAAGGTTGTAGTGTCCATTGGGAATGTCTTCACGTAGCAGTATTTGATGGAGGATGTCCGCAAGATGATTGACGTGGATGAATGCACGTGACTGCTTGCCGGTACCAAATATCTGGATTCGGTTTGAAAAGTTGGCATCCAGCATGAACCTGTTGATTACCGCATCAAAGCGCATGCTTCTGGAGTAACCATACACGTTGCCGGTTCTGACAATAATGGTTTGCATCTTGTTTTGAAGCCGTCGGACGTGTTCTTCCCCCCGGAGTTTGGAAATGCCGTAAAAAGTTTGTGGACTGGGAAGGGTATCTTCGGTTGCCGCTTCATTACGGGCACCGTAAACAGAGGTGCTGCTCAGGTAAATGAGCCGTTTGATACCGGTTTCTTCAGCTGCGTAGGTTACCTCAGCAGTGCCCCAGTGGTTCACCTGCTCGTAATAATGAGGGTCGGCATTGGCAAATGGGGTAGTGACCATGGCAGCCAGATGTATTACCGTATCTACCTGCTGCATGCATTTGGTCAGCTGCCGGCTATCCAGAATATCTCCCTGAACTACCCGTATTTTATGGGCATGGGGGATCGGTGCACCCAGGAAAAAGTTTTTGTGTCCTTTCGAGAGATTGTCGTAAATGATGACCTCTTCAATGGCTTCATCAGGGAGCAAATGCGCTGTGAGTTGGGTACCCACATAGCCAGCTCCGCCTGTGATAAGTACTCTCATTCAGCTGTTTTTATGAGGTCGGTGTGCAAACCACATTCCACTTTATTCATGCCATACCATCGCGCTTCTCGTTCCTGCATTTCAGGATCCGGTTTGCGCGTGCAAGGCTCACAACCAATACTCACATATCCCTGGGCATCCAATGGATGACGCGGAAGATCGTATTCGCGTACGTAGCGAAAAATAGCCTGATTGGTCCAATCAAGCATGGGATGGAAACGCAGGGTGTTGAATGGCGCGGGCTGTTCGCTTTTCATGGCCTTCCGCACGGCGCTTTGATCGGCACGCACGCCATTGATCCAAACATCGTAATTGGCGAGAACAGGCTCCATGGGTGCCGTTTTGTTTAGGTAACAACAATGATCAGGGTCTGTGGTAAACATCAACTTGCCATTGGCTTCTCGCTGCAAATATTTGGGTGTACTTGATTTTACTTCATGGATAGTCAAACCAAACTGGGCCGCCACTTCATCCTTGAATGCAATGGTTTCCGGAAATAGATAACCTGTATTGATGAAGTAGATAGGTATCGACGAGTCGATCCTGCTGAGGATGTGTAACATTACCAGGCTGTGTGTTTGAAACGAAGAAGAAGTGAATAGTGATTTACCCTGTGCCTGGTAATGACTTATCTTTTCTGCGATTGCTTCGAATTCCATGCCCACTTTGTTCTGCGAACAAATATACAGGAGCGCGGGAAGTGTTGACTTAAAAGGAGCTATTATAAGACCAGATAGCCCAAGCGATGGTAACTCTGGTCTACACTAAGACCCTTGACAATATTATTTTGAAGATAGCATAGCAACTCCCTACTTCTTTCGAACGGCATATTGAGTACCGATAGTAGTTGTTGTAAAATTCGTTCCGCACGATCTCCCCACTGGCCTCGACGAAGAATTTTTCCTACCAGCGTGTAAATGAGCTTAAATTTTTTGAATCTCTTTGTTGGTAGCAATCTTTTCAATCTTCCGGCCTGAGTGGGTAGGGGGATGGTATCGAGTTGAATAGAGGTGGCTTTTTGGAGAAAAATAGAATCTTCCTCGCTGACAATGCCTTGCGAAATACCCAAAATAATCAAACTTTTTATCTGGTTCCTCTCACTCGAATAACCCAAGATATTCATAAGCTAAGTGTTTTAAGTGCAATTATATATAAAAATAGTTCAACAAATGAGGTTATTGGTTTCCTTCAGTGAATGTGCATTTATTACCTTGCCTGAACTAAGTACTGCCGGCTTGGGTTTACCATCTGATTATTAAAGGATGAAGGTAGCAGTTTTCAGAAAAGAACATTTTAATGCCGCTCACAGGTTACATAATCCAGCGTGGAGTGATGAAAAGAATGAGGCGGTTTTTGGTAAGTGCAACAATCCCAATTGGCATGGTCACAACTACGATTTAATTGTAAAATTAACTGGCATTCCCGACAGGGAGACGGGTTATGTTTACGACATGAAGCAATTAAGTGATCTCATCAAACACGAGGTCCTCAATAGATATGATCACAAAAATCTCAATTTGGATGTAGAAGAATTTAGGGATATCAATCCCACTGCTGAAAATATCGCCACAAAAATTTATGAACGATTGAGAGCCAAACTCCCAGTGGAGTTGGACTTGAATATAAGATTATATGAAACAGAAAGAAACTTTGTTGAATATCCAGCCTGAGGAAGATTTTGGAGATGATCATGTGGCTGGTGCCTATGATACGCCCCTAAGGCCTGACGCATTCGAAAAAGATGATGAGTTGAAAATAGAGCTCATTTCCAAGCATTTTAAGGAGATTATGCTCATTTTAGGATTGGATTTGGAGGATGACAGTCTGAAGGGCACACCCATGCGCGTAGCTAAGATGTATGTACAAGAGGTTTTTTCTGGCTTAAATCCGGACAACAAACCAGTGGCACGGTTGTTTGACAACAAATATAATTACGACCAAATGCTGGTCGAGAAGGACATTACCTTCTATTCGCATTGTGAACATCATTTTGTGCCCATTTATGGGAAAGCTCATGTGGCTTATTTTTCCAGCGGTAAGGTGATTGGTCTGTCAAAAATTAATCGCATCGTACAATATTTTGCCAAAAGACCTCAGGTGCAGGAAAGGCTCACTGTGCAGATTGCGGAGGAGTTGAAAACCATTTTGCAAACGGATGATGTGGCTGTGGTTATGGACGCTACACACATGTGTGTATCATCGAGAGGTGTAAACGACACCAACAGTCGGACCGGTACGGCCAACTTCGGAGGCAGATTCAATGAGGAGAGTGTCAAGAAAGAATTTTTGAATTATATCAACACGTCCGCCGTCTAACAACAAGGTCCTGACACTTTGGATTTTTAAAATTTGGTTGAAAGGCTATCTTTGCGACCAGTTTTCTGAATCCTAACTGAAATTCAATGAATTATAGTGTCTATATGGTTCCTGTGTTGGGACTTATTGGCTTGGTGGTAATGATGATCAAGCAACGCTGGGTGCGGCGACAGGAGGTGGGCGAAGCCAAGATGCAAGAGATAGCTGCGCACATTAAAGAAGGTGCGCTGGCGTTTCTAAAAGCTGAATATCGTGTGCTGGCGATATTCGTAGTGGTAGCGGGCAGTTTGTTGGGTTTGATTTCTTATCTGGTCGAGACTACTCCTTGGTTCATTGTAGTGGCATTTGTGATCGGTGCTTTTTTCTCTGCACTAGCCGGCAACATCGGCATGCGCATCGCCACGGATGCCAACGTGCGAACCACACACGCTGCACGCGCCAGCTTACCACAGGCACTTAAAGTCTCTTTCACTGGCGGGACCGTCATGGGTCTCGGCGTAGCGGGCTTGGCAGTTTTTGGCTTAAGCCTTTTGTTTGTGTTTCTCTTCCATTACCTCATGGATGGCAGATGGACCAGCAACGCAGACATGACCATGTTATTGGAAGCCTTGGCGGGTTTTTCATTAGGAGCAGAGTCCATCGCTCTCTTCGCGCGCGTTGGCGGAGGTATCTACACCAAAGCGGCAGACGTGGGAGCCGATCTCGTGGGTAAGGTAGAAGCCGGTATACCTGAAGATGATCCGAGAAATCCAGCCACCATTGCAGATAATGTAGGTGACAATGTTGGCGATGTAGCAGGCATGGGTGCCGACCTTTTTGGTTCTTATGTGGCTACGGTATTGGCGTCTATGGTATTGGGTAATTACCTCATACGGGACATGGGAGGCAGTATCGATGACATTTACGGAGGCATAGGTCCTATACTTCTCCCACTGGTCATCGCGGGTCTAGGCCTAATCTTTTCAATTCTGGCTACCGGTTTGATTCGCATCTCATCCAATGCAGCGCGTGAGCCGCAAGTGCAAAACGCCTTGAATAAGGGCAATTGGGGCGCTATTTTATTAACAGCATTGGCCGCATATTTCGTCATTCAGGCGTATTTGCCGAGTGAAATTCAGATGGTATTTTTTGGTGAGGGACTGAAGACGCTGTCTAATGTAAATGTCTTTTATGCGGTATTGGTTGGGCTCTTCGTTGGCGCAGCGATTTCTTTTCTTACCGAGTATTATACCGGATTGGGTAAAAAACCGGTTTTAGACATCGTACAGCGATCCAGCACAGGCGCGGCGACCAACATTATTGCAGGTTTGGCCACGGGAATGCTCTCAACATTTGGGCCTGTATTACTATTTGCCGGCGCCATCTGGGCCGCGTATTCATTTGCCGGATTTTATGGCGTGGGTATTGCAGCTTCAGCCATGATGGCCACCACAGCCATGCAGTTAGCCATAGATGCATTTGGCCCAATTGCAGACAACGCAGGAGGCATTGCGGAGATGTCTGAGCTTCCGGATGAGGTTCGTAAACGAACAGATATCCTGGACTCTGTGGGTAATACTACTGCTGCCATCGGTAAAGGATTCGCCATCGCGTCGGCGGCGCTGACTGCACTGGCACTTTTTGCGGCTTACGTAACATTTACAGGCATTGACGGTATCAATATTTTCAAGGCAGATGTATTGGCTGCTTTGTTCATCGGAGGGATGATTCCGGTGGTATTTTCCGCGCTGGCCATGAATTCTGTTGGAAAGGCCGCTATGGAAATGGTGAAGGAGGTTAGGAGACAATTCAGAGAGATTCCGGGCATCATGGAAGGTACGTCAGAACCGGAATACGGTAAATGTGTAGACATTTCTACTCAGGCAGCCATACGTGAAATGATGCTTCCGGGGGCTATTACCATTGTAACACCTGTCCTGATTGGCTTTATTATGGGACCTGAAGCATTGGGTAGCTACATGGCCGGTGTAGCTGTTTCAGGTGTAGTATGGGCTATTTTTCAGAACAATGCCGGCGGTGCGTGGGACAATGCCAAAAAGTCTTTTGAGGCTGGTGTGATGATTGATGGAGAAATGACCTTTAAGGGATCTGACGCCCACAAAGCAGCTGTGACAGGTGACACGGTAGGCGATCCATTCAAGGATACTTCTGGCCCTTCGATGAACATCCTCATCAAGCTTACCTGTTTGGTAGGTCTGGTGATTGCCCCAATATTGGGGGAATTTTATGGCACGGCCAATCACACCGCAGACGTGAAAAAAGAAGTTATTGAAATAAAGGCGGAACGTATAAATAAGTAATTGGTATTTTTCTAAGTGATGGTGTTTGTAAAGGAGATCTGTTGATCTCCTTTTTTATGAAAAATTGACAAATGCATAATCACATCATCGCGAAGGGGATTGCGGGTTGGGTTTATCTTCGGACATGCGAAATTTAATCTTTATCCTGTGGGTCGCCCTGGTGGGTTGCCAGGTACAAAAAGGGGAAAACAGCCCTCAAGCTCAGCAGCAGCCCTATGTGATCCTGGTCTCATTGGATGGTTACCGTGCAGATTATACAGCCTTGCACGAGGCACCCACACTGGCGCGCATGAGTGAGACCGGAGCTTTTGGACCCATGTACCCTAGTTTCCCTTCAAAGACCTTCCCCAATCACTACACGCTCGTCACAGGGCTTTATCCTGGTTCTCATGGGTTAATGGGTAATACCTTTTACAGCAGGTCTCGCGATACCACTTACATGATGCGAAATCGGAAACAAGTAGAAGATGGTAGCTGGTACGGCGGTGTACCGTTATGGGTTTTGGCAGAGCAGCAGGGCATGGTCAGTGCCTCTTATTTTTGGGTGGGTTCGGAGGCAAATATCCTAGACACTTACCCGACCTACTACTACAGGTATGATGAGCGTGTACCGATGCAGGACCGTGTAAAGCAGGTAATTGATTGGTTGGAATACCCGGAAGCTACGCGACCCCATTTTATTACCTTGTATTTCTCCGTCGTGGACAGTAAGGGACACCGTCATGGGCCGGTGGCCCCTGAAACCAGACAGGCGGTACAGGATGTAGATGCGCAGTTGGCGGTGCTCAGGCAATACCTAGCGGCATCTTCTTTACCCGCTTACCTGATAGTGGTCTCTGATCATGGGATGACTGAAGTAAATCAAGCCGTGGACATCAGCAAGGTTGATTTTGGCTCGGCCATTACGATAAATTCGGGTACACAACTGGATGTATTTTCCTCTAATAAGACGTTAATTGATGCTATTCAAGAACAATTGAGGGCATTTGAGAAATTAACTTTATTCCAGAAAAACCAGATACCTGAGCATTTCCACTACCAAAATAAAGATCGCACGCCAGATCTCATGGCCATAGTGCCACCGCCGAATATAATCGTTACAGATAGCGGTCAACAGATTAGGGGGGGTGCCCATGGTTTCGACCCTTACGCACATCCTGAAATGCAAGCCGTCTTTTATGCAGAAGGCCCAGATATTAAGGCTGGTGTAACGCTCCAAACCTTTGACAATGTGCATGTTTACCCTTTTATTGCACACCTGCTCGGTCTTAAATCTCCGCCTGTGGATGGCGAAGATAAGCTCATACGTGCGCTGCTTGAAGATTAGTTTTTATTGGACAGTTGAACCTTACGGGTTCGCTTTCTTTGTTTATCCCATCTCGGATTATATGGTCGAAATCTTTTCCTAGGCTTCACAGTCTCTACTGTTTCTATCCCCGATACCTTATAGTAAACACTGCAACCCGGGCAAAACAGGATACCAAAAGCAAAAAATAATAAGCCGGTAAAGGTCTTTTTTTTCATATTGCTTTGGTGGCTTCCTGCACTTCCGCACTTTTTAATTCCGTACTGATGTTATTAGAAGAGGCGGATGTTTTAAAATCATTAATGGTTTCTGCAATGTCTTTGTCAATGAAAATGGCTTTCGATTCATCAAAAATTACATGGGCACCTTCCGGTATTTTTTCCAGTGTACGACGGAGCTGTGCCTTATTCAGAAAAGAAACGTCCTTGAGCAGCGTAATGGTATATCGTTGGTCTTGGACGTGTACATGGATCGCTTTGTGGAGGTTTGATTTGATCACAAAGAATAATCCTACCACCATGCCAATACCAATACCAGTGAGTAAGTCAGTAAATAGGATGGCCAATACGGTGACTATGAATGGTAAAAATTGATCCAATCCTTTTTCAAACATGTTCTCATAGATTGCCGGCTTGGTTAGTTTATAGCCTACGATGAGTAATACGGCAGCCAACGCCGCCAATGGAATCAGGTTTAATAAGGTGGGAAAAAGTAAGACGCTAGCAGTTAAAAGTAAGCCGTGAAATACCGCGGACACTTTTGTTTGAGCGCCAGATGAAACGTTGGCTGAGCTGCGCACAATTACCGAGGTCACCGGTAGTCCACCTAGAAAACCGGATACGATATTGCCAATGCCCTGCGCCTTTAATTCCCTGCTTTGTGGAGCTATTCGTTTGTGTGGGTCCAGTTTGTCCACAGCATCCAGGCTGAGTAAGGTTTCAAGACTGGCCACAATGGCAATGGTTAAGCCCACCACATACACTTGTGGGTCAGCCAGCACAGAAAAATCTGGCCGACTTAAATTGGACACCACTTGATCAAAAGAATCACTGACGGGCAGTTTGACCAGATGGTTGCCGGATAGATAAAGTTTGGTCGAGGTCAACCGGTAGTATTCGTTGATAGCGATACCCGCAAGCACAGCGACCAGTGGTCCGGGTACCAGTGTGGTCCATTTTAGTTTCTTCATAAAGCCCCGTTCCCAGGTAAATAAAATAGCGAGGCAGACGCCGCAAATAAGAAATGCGCCGATATCTACATTTTGAATGGCCAGTATGATTTCTGTAAACGTATTTTCTCCGTCTGGTTGGAAGAACGAACTATCTCCTTCATAATCTCGATCATCTCCGAGCGCGTGTGGTATTTGTTTGAGAATCAATATGAGACCTATTGCGGCCAACATTCCTTTAATGACGGCAGAAGGGAAAAAGTGACCAATTACACCGGCTTTAAGTATACCCATGACCAACTGAATGACCCCACCAATCATAACTGCCACAAGGAAGGCCTCAAATGTACTGAGTGTGTCGATGGCATTGATAACAATCACTGTCAGTCCGGCGGCCGGACCACTCACACTTAGTTGCGAACCACTGATGAGCCCTACTACCAAACCACCCACAATACCAGCAACCAGACCAGAAAATAGGGGTGCGTTAGAAGCCAGTGCAATACCCAAACAGAGTGGGAGAGCCACAAGAAAAACGACAATACCAGAAGGTATATCGGACTTTAAGTGTTGAAAATACTTATTCATAGAAGACTAGATGTGGGTGTTGGATTAAAATATTTTGTGCCATTCATTAATAAAGATAGATTCGCTGAGCGATTTACGCGTTGAGGTATGAGATTTTTGATTGCTGGATTGGGCAACATCGGCCCAGAGTACGCCCTCACACGACACAATATAGGGTTTTTGACATTGGATCGATTGGCTGATCAGCAAAACATTCGTTATCGGATGGACAGGTACGGTGAATTAGCTGAATTCAGATATAAAGGTAGATATATCTCTCTCTTAAAGCCAAGCACTTTTATGAACTTAAGTGGCAAAGCGGTCAACTATTGGAAGCATCAATTCAAATTAACCAATGATCGAATTTTGGTTGTAACAGATGATGTGGCTTTGCCTTTCGGGAAAATACGGCTTAAAGGAAAGGGATCGTCGGGAGGACACAATGGGTTAAAGAATATCGAAGAATTACTGGGCACGCAGGCATATCCAAGATTAAAAATGGGAATCGATAACAATTACCCAAGTGGTCAACAGGTAAAATATGTACTCAGCCCATTTTCGTCCAAAGAAATGAATGAGTTGGTTCCTTTTATGGATCAGGCGGCCGACGCCATGTTGTCTTTTGCAAGTATCGGATTGGATAGAACCATGGCCAAGTTCAATTGATTAGGGTGTGATCAATTCACCATACTTTCCTCCCTGGTCTCCAGGTCCTGTTCTTCTTCTGGCATAATGTCATGTACGGTAAACATGAAGAGACTTCCTCCTGTTGGATTATCCTTTACCCAAATACGGCCGCCATTTTGTTCGATGAGATCTTTGCAGAGCATAAGACCTATACCAGCCCCTTTCTCATCTTTGGTGCCAGGCCTTTGTTTTTTGCTATCGGGTTCGAACAACCTTAATTTTAGATCATCGGTTATTCCAATACCAGAATCATACACTGATATGGTGGTTACGCCTTCCTTTTTGATGGCCAATGCCCGTACCTTACCTTTTTCCGGCGTAAACTTTAGCGCATTACTGATCAGGTTGCGAATAACCAGTTTGAGAAAATTGGGATCTGTGTAGATGTGCAAATCGGTAGGTACCTCATTCTTGAATTTGATTGATTTTTCTTTGACACTTTCATAATAGTACTCGTAGTGTAAATCAATCATTTGATACAGGTTTACTCTTTCTGATTTCATGGCAAAAATGTTCTCGCCCATGTTCATGGAAGACCACCTTAAAATGTCTTCTACCATGTTTTTTGTCACTCGCACATTTTCACCTATCCTCCCCAGATAAAGTTTTTGTTGGTCTTCAGTGAGTGTTCGCTGGTTGATGATGTCCAGTAATCCCTGTAGCGAATTCAATGGGCCCCGTATGTCGTGGGTAAGTATGGAGAATAACTTATCCTTTATGAGGTGCGTTTTGGTCAATTCTTCCGTTCGTTGGGTAACCATGGATTCCAGGTCGCGATTCATCAGGTGACTCTCAAAATGTGATTGCGAAAAGATACGAGTGGCTGCGATGGATTGGAAAAACAGGAAGACCGTGATGCCTACATTTACAAAGTTGGGCAACATGTTGTTTGTCTGAATGACTTCCAAGGTCTTCAGAACCTCAACTTGGATAAAAACAAAACCAATGACGGTACCAAATATTAAGGACTTTGCACCCTTTATGCCCTCTCGTTTGGCTTTTACGGTATGCACAAGGGCAAGTGCAAAACTGATTACAAAGAACAACTGAATAGGGTAGATGTAGTTGACAAACTGGTGATAATCAATAAAGAAAATCATCAGTGTGAGCAATCCACTGATCATCAGCATCACCCTTGCTACCCACTTGAAACGATCGTCCTGAAATAAACTTCCTGTATACATGATCACTAGCGGAATGGCCAGAAGGGTGACTGAAAATTCAAGTCTCTTCGCGTGAACGAAGGGCAATGATGGGAACAGCTCAAATAAAATCAGGCTGCCATCATAGGAGGAACTG
This sequence comes from uncultured Roseivirgaceae bacterium, assembly GCA_964403075.1. Taxonomy (GTDB): domain Bacteria; phylum Bacteroidota; class Bacteroidia; order Cytophagales; family Cyclobacteriaceae; genus CAYOEV01. The sequence continues at coordinate 11,170 of CAYOEV010000007.1, forward strand.
TTTCGAAGGATTACGGTCAGGCAGATCAATGAGATATATAGGTAAGCCTTTACTTTGATTTGTAAGAAGAAAAACAAGTTGAAAATCATCAAAGCGGTCAATAATCCAAACTCAAAAACTTCGTAAGACCATTTAATTTTTATGAGACTTCTGAGCTGAGCTTCTTCACCGAGCCGAACGGACTCCATAATACCCTGATGATAAGGCCCCAGGCTGTATAATTCAGCTAACACATGGGTGACAGAGTCATTCCCAAGCTGAATAAACTCGCGGCCGCCAGCACCATCTGCATTGGCAGCATGCATGCGTCTTTTTGCCACCAATTCACCATTTACATAGAGCAGGTAATTTGAAGTGTAAAAACCGTTGAACAATAATGCCAGACCCGCTATTTTTTGTGGGTTGTACAGGGTCAACCGGTAGGTGCCCCTTCCTTTTTTGGGGAGATTTTTGTTTAAATTCCAAGCAGCGGGTACCCGAATACTGTCTTTCAGCATGGATTGATCCTTGGGATCTACATATTTATTCCATGCGAACTGCCAATATCCATCCAGCTCGATTACGCCTGCATTATTCATCGTATCGGGGTGAATAACGTACTCGCCGTTGGCAACAGGTAAGTCCGCTTCCTGTGACAAAACCATAAGCGGCAGAGCGCTCAAAAGACAGAACAATAAGATCTTAGCCGGCGAATACATCCAGAATCAAAGGATATCTTTACACAGCAAAATAGTGGATTCGGTTGAGAACATTGGTCTACACATAAAATTAAAGAAAAGAATACCTCAAAGGAGGTAAGTATGAGATATTAGCTATGACAAAAAAAGGGAATACGTGGCTTGAACAGTACCGTCGATACAAGCACTTTCTGGAAGTCGGTATATGGAAGACACGTCTTAGCGATTTACCGAAATGGCAACGTTTTGGTCTTAAAACTTTGCGGGTTGGCATCATCACCATGACCGAGTTCAAGGATGATCGTGTGGTAGAAAAGGCGTCGAATCTCACTTATTTTTCACTGCTCTCCATCGTACCGGTCATTGCCATGGCATTTGGTATTTCCAAGGGTTTCGGTCTGGAGAAATTTCTTGAACATGAGTTGAGCCGATATTTTAGTGGCCAGGAGGAGGTGCTCAATCAGGTCATGGAGTTTGCCCATCGTATGATTGATTCTGCAAGCGGGGGGATCGTTGCAGGTATCGGGCTGGTCATTCTTTTGTATACGGTGTTGAGGTTATTGCACCACATCGAGACCTCCTTCAACCACATGTGGGGTAACAAAAGAAACCGACCGATTCATCGAAAATTGGCCGATTATATATCTATTATGATCTTGGGCATCGTGTTGGTGTTGTTATCTAGTAGTACAAATGTTTTTCTGATCCGAGAGCTACCCAAATTGGCCGGAAACATTGGATTGGATGGGGAAATAAAATCCGGCCTACTATTTTTGATTCGATTCATTCCCTACACCTTCATTTGGATTCTGCTTTTTTTGCTTTATATCATTTTCCCCAATACAAGGGTAAAAGTAGTGCCTGCGGTGGTGGCCGGAATAGTGGCTGGGACGTTGTACCAATTGACGCAGTGGGGCTTCATAAATTTTCAGTTTGCTTTTGCGCGCTACAATGCCATTTACGGCAGTTTGGCCCTTTTACCATTGTTTTTAATTTACGTCCAAATCAGCTGGTTTATTATTCTCTTCGGGATGGAGTTGTGTTATGCCATACAGCATGTGGATTCTTGGGAACCAGAGCAGGAGGATTTAAAAATTAGTTATGGCCATCGAAAAAAGATCATGCTGTTGGTCATGTACCGCATTATCAAAAGTTTTAAGGCAGGGGAGCCTGCTGTATCCGTAAAACAATTGTCCCGAATGGGAAGTGTGCCTTATCGAATACTGCATGAAATCTGCTACGAATGTGAAAAGGCGGGTTTGGTGAGTCGTGTGGAAGGTGAAAAAGGTGACGATCAGTTCCAACCGGCTTTTGATATTCACCAAATGGATATTCAAACGGTAATCCAAATGTATGAGAAAGAGGGTCTGCAGCAATACGATAACAAAAAATCAAAAGCATTTTTGGCATTGGAAACGGCCCTCGAAGAGATTAGCCAGTCGATAGCCAAATCAAAAAGCAACCAATTGTTGATGGAACTATGAGCGTGGTTTGAACGACCATGTAAAAGTAAATTCAGCGACCAGCGTACCATCAGCCATTTTACCTAATGTCCGTAAAGTAGCCTGCGTGGCTTCGCCTGTCTCCAGGCAGCGCGCCACCGCATCAAAGGCTTTCTGGTTTTCCTCGCATGTGAAAAACACACGATCCGTTGCCTTCTTAAGGAATCTGGCCTCCATGTCTACAATAATGAAGGCAACGCTGGGCTTTTGTTTGTGGACTGCCAGCATGCAGCCGGTGGCAGTAGACATTTCCGCAGCCATACTTTGAACGGCAAAGTAGATGGATCTGAACGGATTTTTGTTGATCCATTTGAAGGGAACACTGACGACCGTCTGCTGATCGTTCAGGTGTCTGATTACCAATCCTGCCAGCAGACCCATAGGCAGTTGGCTCATCATGAAAAACCTCAGTTTGCCAGGGTTTAGAATTTTCTTTGCCAGTGCGGCTTGCTCAGCAGTCATGATGAATGATGTTTTAGGACGGTGGATTAGAAAGTGCTACTTCTCCTTTAAGAATTTTTTTCTTTTCACGATTCATGAAATAAGCTTGTAGCGCAGACTCAAAAATTTTGAGAAAAATAGCTACCAACAAAATGAGTGCGAGGTTGAGATAAGGTATACGAATATCATTTTCCTGTAGGAGACCAGTAACATAAGGCTCCAGGAACTGTTCCTCAATCATCACCAAAACGATGAATAGGATAAATAGTATGGTGGCTGCCAATCTACCTACCCTTGCTTTTGCCAGTTGGTTTACAGTACTTTCCAGTTGAAAGTTTTTGTCTTTGATCTCGTCATTCTGTTCACGGATCTGGATGTTCGCACTGTCCAGCTTTTTCTGCAACCTGTCGCTGACCCGGGTAATTACTTTTGCCTGTGATACTAGTTCCTCGTATTCGTCTGCAAATCCGTCAATTTCCTCCTTGTAAATGGTGTAATTATTCAGGCGTGAGCGGAATTTCTTGAGGTTATTGATTTCATCGTAATAAAGTTCCTGCTGCCGGTCCATAAATATTTAAGTGGATCTACTCTTCAATTTCAATGAAATTGAATTGCAAATCTAACAAGTCGCTGTAATCCTCACCTGCTTCCATCATGTCTTCGTCATCTTCTTCGTAGTACCAATTTACTACAAGCGCTTTGCCGCTTTCTTTGATACGTACCAATCTTTTAAATACATCAAACAAACATTTCGATGAACTGGTGTTAAAATATTCAAATGAAAAGTTAGCCCTAAACGAATCGTTGTCAGAGATGGCGTACTCATCCAGCATTTGGATGACTTTTTGGTAGAACTGGATCGCGTTCTCTGGACTGGATCTTCCTTTCATCTCCAAAAGGCCTTCTTCTGGATCAAATTTGATCAGGGGTGTGACTCTCGAAGGTTCTATAAATATCTGCTCCATTTTTCTTTCCGCATCTGCTGATTAAAGATCCCTTGGTAATCTTACCTGAAATGTAAAGTACGACACCTTGTTGGTTACCGTCTGAAACTTATATCTCAATTTCTCCCCACCCGTTTTCCTGGCAATATCAATAAATCCAAGTCCTCCGGTGCCTTTGTCCGAAAATTCTTGTTCGTTTAGGACGCGCTTATAAAGTGCGCGTAATTCATCTGGTTCAATATTATTGATTTCGTCTAACCTATTCTTGATATTGCCCACTGATTCAGTGGGTACATAATTGCCGGTTTGAAGGCTGTAGAAGCGTTTACGTGCGGCGATAAGAATCAAAGCAGAACGTGAATCGTAGGTGCTGATCCGTAGCTCATCCGCATTCACCTCATCGAGATGGTAATAAAGATTTTGTAAACACTCGGTAGACACGTTATAGAACTTCTTTTTGACCTTTCGGTTTTCTTCCAATTCTTCGAGCCTTTCTTCCAGCGTTGCGATCAAAGAGGTGACAAGATCGAACGTTAATTCTCCCTTGTATAGCAGAATAATGTTCTGGTCATAGATGTTCTTATAACTCCTTAAATAATCCATGCGCCTGCGATTTCAATGGAAAGTAACTACTTAATTTTCGTTTGACCAAGCAACCATCATACCCTGCCAAATAATATTTCGAATACAGTGCACCACCAAGTGAAATGATACTCGTATTTCTACTTAATTAATATTGCTTAAAGAACCGCGAGGTTCTTAGCCGCGGTAAAACTAATATTTTAACTGATAATTAGTTTACCTTTGATAAAGGCAATGTAAATGTTGTGTCGAGGCTATGAAGAAGGATTTATACGCGATACTATATGCGGTAACGTCTATACTGATTTTAGGGTCACTTATTTATTATCAGTTGATCTTACAGAAGGACCTGGTAGAAAGATTTGATGAGGATGATCGACTGATCCAATTGGCGGGTCGTCAGGAGATGTATTCCCAGCAGATTACCAAGGCTGCTGTAGGGATGGGGTATTCGCGCTCCGAAAGAAATTTCATAATTTTTCAAAATGAATTGAAGCGTGTCCTACCGGAATGGAACAGGATCCATCGGGCATTGATTGCTGACAATCAACAGGCCATGGCGGAGTTAGGTATCTCTGGTACGGCCAGTAGTACGGCATACAATGAGCTTAAGGAAGCTATAAAGTTGCCGTATGCTTCTCTGAATTCAGCGGCTTCCAGTATGACGTCGCTGCAGTTTGCAGCCGATGAAACAGACATTAATTATCGATCCCTTCGCGCTTCCGTGGCCACCATTTTGCAGAACGCCAACGATTATCTGCTCTCGGCTCGGCAGATTACCAATTTCTTCTTTGAAAATTCACAATCAGGTAAAACGTCTTTCGATTTACTTGAAAAAGTGGCCATCGGTATTTTGGTCGGGTTGTTTTTCCTGCAGGGATTTGTAATTTTCAGACCGTTATGGAAATTGGCGACTGAAAATTATGCGACGGCAAATAAGGCCTTTGTGCGCTTGAAAAACTCAGAGCAGGAGCTTCGGGTGAGTTATGAAAAGCAGAAAAAAGCGAATAAACAATTGCTCATTAGTCGTCAACAGTTGGCCAACAACCTGAAGAAACTGAAAGAATCGGAGTCAAAACTGCTGGCCAGCACCAAAGAACAAATCGAGATCAACGACAGGTTGCTCGTTGCCCAGAACGAATTGAAAAACGCCTATTCAAAACTTCAGGAATCAGAGGTAGATATGCGTCAAATGACGGAAAAGCAGTTGGAGGATAATGAAAAACTTTTCTTCGCTGAGAAACAATTGAAAGAGGCCCTGGAGGCTGAAAAACGCCAGCGCGAGGAATTAAACAAGGCCATGTCTACGCTTAAAGGCGCTCAGGCACAATTGGTACATTCTGAAAAGATGGCCTCACTCGGTCAGTTGACGGCAGGTATTGCGCATGAAATCAATAATCCGATTAATTTCATTTCAAGTGGAATGAAGTCAATCGAGTTCATCATTGAGGCGTTAATGGCCGTACTGAATAAATATGATGAGCTGGAAAAAGACATTGGCAAAACAGAGGAGATCATGAAAGAGGTGAAAGACCTCAAGTCGGATCATGAATATGAGGAAATTTTGGAAGAGTTGGAGGTCATGATCAAAGATGTGAACTACGGAGTATCCCGCACCATAGAAATTGTCAAAGGCCTTAGAATTTTTTCCAGACTGGATGAGGAGGAAATGAAAAAAGCCAATGTAAATGAAAACCTGGACGCTACGCTTATTCTTTTGCGTAATAAAACCAAGAATCGGATCAAAGTTTCCAAGTATTACGAAGAGAACATGGGTCAGATTGACTGCTATCCGGGTCAGCTGAACCAAGTGTTCATGAATATCATGAACAACGCCATTCAGGCCATTCCGGAAGAGCGCAATGATGGAGAGCTGTCGTTGTACACAGAAGAACAGGAAGAGCATGTCGTGGTGCGAATCAAAGACAATGGCGTAGGAATTCCAGAGGATGTCGTGAACAGAATTTGGGAGCCTTTCTTTACGACTAAACCAGTTGGTGTAGGTACCGGACTGGGTATGTCCATTACCTACAGTATTATCGAGAAACATCACGGTCAGATTGAATTGGAATCAGAAGTTGGGAAAGGAACGGAATTCATCATTACTTTGCCGAGAGTTGGTAGTAATGTGGCGAAAGAAGTTGAAAAGGAAACTTCCTCGGCTACGCGGTAAAACCAAAGTATTTAGTTAAAAACCACCAAAAAAATTTGTCTATCATGGAAGTGATGCAGGAGGAAAACGTCGCCAAAACAACCGACAAGTATGGGGTGTTGTATGTGGATGATGAAGAAGTCAATCTCCGGGGGTTCAAAGCCAATTTTAGAAAGTTCTTCAATGTGCACATCAGCACGAATCCCAATGAAGCAATAGACATCCTTAACGAAAAGGACATACATATAATCATTACGGATCAGCGGATGCCTGAAATGACAGGAACGGAGTTTCTGGAAAAAATTCTTCCGGATCATCCCGATGTCATCAAGATCATCCTCACAGGTTTTACTGACATAGCCGCCATTCAGGATGGCATCAATAGGTGCGGTATTTACAAGTACATCACCAAGCCATGGGACTTCGAAGAAATGAAAGCGGTGTTGGATAAGGCGGTAGAGATATACCAGGCAGAAATTGATAGCCGGGAACACATCAAGGACCTGGAAGTGACGAATGAAGAGCTGGAAAATAAGGTAGCCGAGCGAACCAAAGAATTACACGATGTCAATCGTCAGTTGATAGACAGTATCCGTTATGCCGGAGAATTGCAGCGTTCCATGCTTCCTGCAGACAAACAGTTGGAGCGTATTTTTGATGAGCATTTTTTGCTGTACGAGACGAAGTACCTTTTCAGTGAAGATTTCATCTGGGCATCTAATTTTAATTTTCGGAATGAGGATTATTCTTTTATTGTATTACTGGAATTCGAGGGTAAGGGCATCGTGGGTTCTCTCAAAACGTTGATTGCAGATTCTATTCTCAATGAACTGATACATGACCGCAAGACCGTTCATGCCGCTGACATCGTACGCTACCTCAAGGAAGATCTGGATTTGGTGGGCTCTAATGAGCTCAAATGTCATCTAAAGATGGGTGCCATGGTCGTGGACAACTTCAACCGCTCCATCGATTTTGCAGGCTATGGGCAGGACATGGTATTTATCAGCAAGGATGGTACGTACCAATTGATTCAGGGGACCAAAGATACTGACGTGTCAAAAGTTCAGGTTCAGCAAGTGGCATATGACCCTCATGGGTCATATTACCTTTACACCAACGGTTTTTTTCAGCAGGAAAATGAATCGGGTATCAGATTTTCCTACGATAAATTTCAGAAAATGCTAAAGGATGTGGGTTCCATGGATATGGGTGAGCAATTATCCATCCTGCAAGCTACATTGAATGACTGGACCAGTGAATCTGGTTTGGAGGACGACCTGACCGTGATCGGCTTCAGGTTACCTGAGTAATAAGGAGTCAATGGTGAAGGCGTTAAAGTTTAAGAATTGGTGCGAAGATAACATTTCGCCACAGGCATGGTCACGCATAGTTCTGAAGTCCCTACCGGAGGTCAGGGATCGTGGCATCACGCTCAACCAGCTGGATCAGCCCAATGATACTTTTGAATTAGATGAAGAAATCGTTCAGATCCTTCAGCGATGCCTGGATGAAATCTACCAAATGAAGGTGGCAGAGGAAGCGATCAGCTGATGGCCATTCACCTGGACTCTATACCCAGAACCACCACATCGTCGGTTTGTTCTCCGGTCTGAATCCAATCTTTAAATAAAATGTCAAGCTTTTCCTGCTGCTCAGACATACTGGCTCCTTCACCGCTCTCCACCAAAGTATTTCTGAAGTTACGTACCATGTAACGCTTGTCGGAAGGCCCGCCAAATTGGTCTTGGAAACCGTCTGAGGCCAGATACAATCGATCTCCACTTTCTAGTTGAATGTTTATCGGGGTAAATTGTTCTTCCACAGATTTCTCGGTACCCTCCATTCTACCGATTGTATGTTTTGGGCTTTTGAAGATTTCCAATTCACCATCCCGAACCAGATAGAGTGGAATCCCCGCTCCTGCAAAATTCATATTGTTCGTATCCATGTCAATGACACATACACCTGCTTCCAGGCCGTCATGCCGTGGAATATTAAGCTCCATGTCGCGGTAAAGTTCAAACTTGATTGCCTTATCCAACCGCGCCAGGATTTTTTCAGGCTCAACGTAGTTTTGGTAATAGACGATATTGGTCAGCTGATTGGCAGCCATCATAGACATGATGGCCCCCGGCACGCCATGGCCTGTGCAATCTGCTACCACAATAATAAAATGTTCTTTCCGCCCGGTTCTCACACGCTCGAACCAGTAAAAATCCCCACTGACCACGTCTTTGGGTTTGTACAAAATCAGTCGATCCGCAAAGAATTTATTCAGATCGTTCAGTTCGGGAAGCATGGATCGTTGTATCCTACGGGCATAGTTGATGCTGTCCTGAATTTGCTTGTGAACTTCTTCGATTTCCTTTTTTTGAATTTCAATTTCTCCCTTTTGATCTTGTAGACGTTGATTCAGTTTTCTTTGTTCTTCAAAACGTCTGTTCAATACCTGTGCAGTGTTATCCAGTTGGCTGGCTAGTTTGCCTATTTCATCGCCGCTGTTGATGTCAATGTTTACATCCAGGTTGCCATTACCAATTTCTTCAGCAGCCTGACTTAATTTGATAATGGGCTTGACAAATATGTTTGCTGCAATCAAACTAATTAGGATTGCCATAACGACCACCGCGATCATGATCCACATGAGTCGGCTTCTAATTTCATACGCTGGGGCATAGGCCAGGTCTTTGGCTATGTTCAATACCAGCGACCAGTCATTTCCAGCGTAGTTCAAATAGCCGGACTGAGAGGTAACAAAAAACAGTCGATCTTCGATTTCCTGAAAATTCACACCCGGTGCCAATAATGGTCCAATCTCTTTGTAGTACCTGTACTTATTGGTCAATAACCCTTCTTTTTCGAGGTTGGAATAAAGTAGGACACCCGATTTGTTGATCAAATCAACCTCTACTATTTTGGTGGAATCTGAATGCAACCGAACGTCGCCAATTATGTCGTAGAGCCTATCGAGTCTGACTCTTCCCACTAAAACACCCTTTGGATTACCCGAATTATCGGTAACCAAACTTGCACAGTGCATAACAGGTTCTTTTAGCGATTCAGAAATGGATATGTCCATGACCAGTGGGTTACCTACCGAAATTTTGGACCAATATAAATCGTTGGAGTGCACTTGGTCCAGTGACATCGACTGGCTATCACCCAACCGGAGTCTGTCCATATTGAAGAAAGAGAAACTGTAAAACGTTTCACTCAACTGTTCCAATTGGCTCAATCGCTCATTCAGTGCGACCGCCGTGCGATTGTCGGTTTTAAAAAAATCGTCAGAAGCGGCTATGCGTATTTCATCCAGACGCGAGGCGATGAAGCGATCTATGTTGTTAATCGCCTGCCTGGAATAAGTATTCAGATTGCTTAGGATTTCTGATCGAATCGCCTTTTCAGCCTGCCGATCGGCAAAGAAGTAAATGATTCCGGAAGAAAAAACTACAAGAAACAGACAAAGAATCGTTAGTTTGGTACGGATGTTCATTGTTGCCGGGAAGTTTCGTTAAAAATAGGGTAAGTCCAATTCTAACAGGTTACAGATTTTAAGGTATAGTGGCAACATTAGACATAATGTGAATAAATATCGCTATTGTTGCAGTCAAAATTCCACTCACCTGAATCATGTGCAGGTTACTTTCTTCAATAGTTGTGTGCTTGTTGCCGCTCTCGGTTTTCTGTCAGAATCTTTCTATCTACAGGGTGAATGAAAGTGTGGATCAGACCACCCGTCGGGTAATTGGTGTGATCAAGTCCAATAATCTCTTGTATTTCGAGACAGTGTCACACGATTCAATCGCGGCTGTCAGAGGTGTCCAGATGGATCCCATTAACGAAATCCTCTTTGAAGATCCTCGGTTATCGACTGAATTGATCAAATGTCAACCAACCACTGCCTTGGATTTGCCCTTGAAGATTTTGGTTTGGGAAGAAGAAGGCGATGTTTATTTGGGTTTCATTGACCCTAAATTTATGAAAAAACGCTTTATGCTCAACAACTGTGAAGATCTCGTAAACCAAGTGGCGCGTGTATTGATCAAGGTTGTAGTCGATACCATCAAGCTCAATTCTTCGCTAAATGGAGGCTAATTGTCAGGTTTTCCCATTTTAGATTTAAACTATCATCTGTCAGCTGAAACTGCATTCTTTCATTGAATTGATCGGTCTTTACAGGCTTTATCTTTAAACGAATCATGTCCATCGCACTGTCGTAGTTGTATGTGCCCCACTGGTCCCAATCTTCATTAACGATTACCTCCCAATGTTCTTTTCCTGGGATAGTGAAGAACGCATATTTTCCTGCTGGCAAGGGGTTACCATGGAACAGCACATCATTTTCTGTGTAAAAAATGGTGGCTTCATTTGCACCTGTCCGCCAGATTTTATTGTAAGGCACCAATTCGCCCCAAATTTCACGACCTCTCACCGACGGACTACTGTAAACCACTTTGACAAGGGAACCATCCATTTCTCTTTTTTCCACAGTTAATGGCGACGGACGCTTATTTGGTGCAGAATCACAACCCCAAGCTGCAATCAGAGTTACCGCAAACAGCACGATGCCTTTACACATAAATGGTTGATACATTTTGTCATTGTCTAACGAATGTCTAAATAATTGGTTTAAAAGGGAAGATCATTCGTACTTTCATGGTATGGAGATGAGTCATCTTGTTCGGAATGTGGCGTGTTGTGTGCGCCGTTGACTGCTTCTACCCTCCAGGCTTGTAAAGAATTGAAATATTTCGTTTCTCCCTGTTTGTTCACCCACTTGCGTCCTTTCAGATTGAAGTAGACAGCTACTTCATCTCCCTGATTCAAGCCGTTTAGTTGCTCGCAGTTGGATTGGATCAATTCGAAGCTTAAATATTCCGGGTATTCCGGATTTTCAGTATACTCCAAAACAAATGTTCTTTTCTGGAAGGTTTCTTTCACTTGTTCTGTCTGTCCTATTTCCAACAACTTGCCCTGTATGTTCATGCGTTTGAATTATTATTGATCCATGGCTAATATAAACCACTTGGTTAGACCAGGAAACCTGAGGCTTGTTTATCAGGTTAAATATGTGATCATGAAGCGCTCAAAAAAAGTATTTCTTATTGTTTCAGCAATTTTTTTATTTCTTGTTATTCTGGTATGCATTGACATCTCCAGAAAAACTACCTGGCCGGGAGCTAAAAAAAATCTCAAGGAAAGAATTGAAAAGAAAATAGGGGAATAATCTTCCTTTCAGTAACTTATCCGTACGCTCACCAAAAAGTTTCTGCCCGGTGCGGATATACCTGAGGAGTATGGCCGGTAGTGCATGTCCAGCATATTTTCAACGCCAGCGGAAAAGATATAGACGATGGGCCAATTGTCAATCTCGTACCGATAGCTGGCCTTGACATTCAACGTAAACCAACCTGGAGAACCCTCCGCTGTGTACAGGTAAGGTTTGTCGTTTATTTCTGTAGCGGGGATTTTTTCACGCCAACGATTACCACTGAACTGGACATAAAATTGTCCGCTCAAGGCATTTTCTTCAAAGCTGGCAGTCAGCTGACCAAATAAGGGTGTCGTATGTCGGAGTGGTTCATTGGTGGCTGTTTCCCTGCCGTCGCTGAAATTCAGGGAAGAGGCCATTCGCCATCGGGGATCTTTTTGGAACTTTACCTGTATACTGCCGCCGTAAATATGGGCCAGCGAACCGTTCACTTGTGCACGGAGACCGAAAACAGTTTCTGGCGTGGTTGCATCATCGTCCTCGTCGATACTTGCCGTCGGAGATCCCGCGATGGTAAAATTACCACGAACAATCGGGTCGGTGAGCAGGGTATTAAATGCGACCGCACTGAAGGACCAGGCACCCAATTGCTGGTAAAATGAGAACTCCTGATTGTAACTATATTCCGGTGAGAGATTTGAATTGGGTACCACCAGCAAAGGTTGCCCATTTTCATCTTCATCAAACTCGAAAATCTTACCGACATCATCCACATTTGGGGCCCTAAAACCACTGGACAACGTCAACCCCAGCTTGGTGAAGGTATTTGGTTGGTGGACCAGGCCAATCATACCATTTACGGCCTGATTGTTCAATGAAACCTGATCGAAAACATTCAATTGCGGATTGGGGTTTTCGGTTTCAGCAACCAGGCGAACAATACTGTAGCGTGCACCCATGTTCAATAGCCAGCGCGCATTGAGTCGATGTACCCAGTTGGCATATACGGCAGCAGTTCGGTAGGTACTACCATCGTCGGGATACCTCGTGGTAGCAGGGGTACGGACGGTGCTGAAGATGTCTTGTCTGAAAGCCTCCGAGTTTACTTTATTAAGATTGAATTCAACGCCGTAAAAGAGATCACCGTCGTTTAATTGCTTGTTCACGTCCACGGATACAGCATACACATCCACCTGTTCGGTTCTGGTACGCAATCGACTGTCCCCAAATTTTCGGTCATTCCGGCTTTCTTCGTAATCCTGGAAGGCAGCGGTAATTCTCCATTGATCACTCCAACTTCGAGGCGTGATGTTATTGACTTGCATCGTGTGCATGGTCCAGCTTTGAGGTCCGTAGTACCATTCGGCATTTTCCAGCGAATCAGCGCCGGATAAGGGGGTTACTAAACGGTCGTAACGGGGAATGTCCGATGTGCTGCTGTGATGAAAGGTGTAGCTCACATCTGTAAATCGATTGGCACGCCACTTAAATTTATGGAGGGTATGCCACAGGTTGTAACCTGACCCTACCTGAAGGTCTTTGTTTGGGTTTTCCAACAGTACATCCTCACCATTGATGCGGGCTGCATAATTGGGCCGTTCAAAATTACCCTTGTAGGCATTCGTGCGCCAACCACCTGCGAGCAGATCTTGCTGAATGGTTCTTGAAAAGCCACCGAAATAGGTAAATTTAGGGGAGCGGAAGGTTGCGTTTAAATGCACCGTTCGCTCTTCGGCCGCAGAGCCATATTTAATGAGTCCATTGGCGGATACCTCAGGTATTTTATCAGGGGTCCAGGTAGGATTGACAGTGTGGAAGTCCATCACACCACCCAGTGCATCGCTGCCGTATATCACAGATCCGGGCCCGAAAACTATCTCTGCGCGTTCAATGAATAATGGATCAATGTTGATGACATTCTGAAGGTTGCCACTTCGGTATATTGCGTTATTCATGCGCACATTATCGATAACCAAGAGCACCGAATTGGCCGAAAAACCGCGCAGCTTAGGACTGCCACCTCCCAGTTGGCTTTTCTGAACGAATACCTCCCCACTTGAAGCCAAAAGATCCGCCGATGTCGTGGGCATGGACTGCTGAATTTCCTTCCTCGAAATTGACGCAATCTGTTGAGAAAGGTCTTTTTCCTGTTGTTCCCAACGGTTGGCAGCGATCACTACCTGATCAAAGGTGACTAACTTTTCCTGTAGTGCGAAAATTTGACCATTCAGCAGCTGATCAACAGTTAAACCCACCGTTTGATAGGAGGGGTGTTGCAGATACACCCGACCGCTGTCTGGAAAATGACTCACATTGGCAAATCCTTTTTCGTCCGTGAGTGTTTGGGCCTGCTGGTTTTCATGAAAGATGAAAACGTTGACTATGGGTACGTTGGAACCCTCGGCTACAATTCGAATTTGCTGGGCATGTGTGTTCAGCCCGCAAATGAGCAGCATGAGCCACATGCCATGTTTTTTTATCATAAATTCACCTTTGATCTGCAAGTATCTTAAAAATGCCCTTTCTGGAAAAATCTTCTTACACCCACCGACCCCGATATTTGTTCAATGCACACCTTGAAACGATCATCCCTTCGATGTTTTACCAGGTGGTCAATGTCTCTTACCAGCGGGAAAGGATGGAGCTGGCAGACGGTGACTTCCTCGATCTGGATTGGCTGAGCAATGAGGCAAACCGCCTGGTGATCCTTTCGCATGGCCTGGAAGGCAGCTCGGATAGACACTATATTCAAAGAACTGCAGGTTTTTTTAATAAGTTGGGTTGGGATGCCCTTGCCTGGAATTGCAGGAGTTGTAGTGGCCACATGAATCGTTTGCCCAAACTCTATCATCATGGAGACATTTCTGACCTTTCATTGGTCATTGACCACGCCATTGGCAGGGGTTATGAATCCATCGTACTCATCGGCTTTTCCATGGGGGGAAACATGTTGATCAAGTACCTGGGTGTAAAGGGAGAAGACGTGCATCCCTCTATCAAGGGAGGCATTGGTTTTTCCGTTCCTTGCAACCTGGCAGACAGTGCCTCCCAGTTGGTAAAAGGATTCAGCCGAATCTATGAAAGGCGGTTTCTTAAAAAACTAAGAAATAAGTTAGCCGCCAAAGCCCAGAATCACCCCGAGTATGTCAAAGACTGGACGAATATTGCGGATTTTTGGGATTTTCATAAGAAGTTCACCTTACCTGTATATGGTTTCGATTCCCTGGATGCTTTTCATGACCAGGCAAGATCTGATATTCATATTCCCAATATTCGGATTCCTACCCTTATGATAAACGCAAAGAATGATCCCATGCTCGGAATGCGCAATTATCCCATTGCAGCAGCCGAAAAAAGCGATTATTTCTTTTTAGAAATCCCTAAAGTAGGTGGTCATGTAGGCTTCACGTTATCCCATGACCCTCATTCATGGATGGAATATCGTGCACATAAATTTGTACAGATGCTCTCACTGTAACAAACTAAATGCGTAATAGGGATGAGTCCGCACCTGAAATTTAGTGCTCTTTCTCGCCTGCCTTTTCGAAATCCATGGCATAGCCATTGATGCAATAGCGCAAACCCGTCGGTGGTGGACCATCACGGAATACATGCCCTAAATGTCCACCGCAACGGGCACAATGTATCTCAGTACGTACCATTCCATAACTCATGTCCTGCTCTTCCGCCACATGACCTTTTACAATGGGTTCGTAAAAACTTGGCCATCCGGTACCAGATTTGAACTTGGTTGCAGAGGAAAATAGAGGTAATTGACAGCCGGCGCAAACGTAGGTGCCCGAATCCTTGTTGTACACATATTTACCGGTAAACGCCCGTTCGGTGCCTTTTTCCCTTAGAATGTAGTATTCTTCGTCAGTCAGCTGCTTTTTCCACTCTGCTTCGGAGCGGTTGATTTTCGTCAAGTTAACCGCAGTACTGGGTTTTTCTGTCTTTGATTCTTTGGCAGACTGTGCGTCGCATGAGGCCATGAGTAGCACCATCAGTAAAATGGGTATCCAATATTTCATAGTGATAAAAACTGAAAGGCACTACAAAAAGTTTAGCCTAATTGCTCATGTATCAGTTGGGCGATGTGGGTGCCTATTGACAAAGAGGAGGTAGCGGCAGGAGAGGGGGCGTTACCCACATTAATGAAAGGCCCTTTCCTGTCAATCACAAAGTCGTCAATCAGTCCACCTTTCCTGTCGCATGCCTGGGCTCGAACACCTGCACCACCGGATACTAGATCTTTCTTTTGGATTTCGGGAATGAGCTTCTGAAGGGCCTTGGTAAATGCCGACTTACTGAAGGATCGATACATTTCACCCATACCTGTATGCCAGTATTTCCACATTACTTTTTGAAACCCGGGATAAGCAAGCGTGCCCATCAGCTGACTTAATTTCACGTCCGATTTTTTGTAACCTTCTCTGGCAAACGCCAACACTGCATTAGGCCCTGCTTCAACCCCTCCGCTGATCATGCGCGTGAAATGAACACCCAAAAATGGAAAATTGGGATTGGGCACCGGATAGATCAAATTTTTGACCAGATATTCTTTTTCTGGCTTTAACCGGTAATATTCTCCCCGGAAAGGAATGATTCTAAAAGATGGCCTGATGCCGGTGAGCCGGGTGACCTGATCAGCAAACAATCCTGTACAATTTACGACTGATCGCGTGACGAACGTATGGCTTGAGGTAAACACTTGGATAAGTGGATCGTGATGATCAAAACCGTGGACCCTGTTTCCGGTGTGGATTTCGCCGCCAAAATGTTTAAACTTTTCAGCCATTTTACGGGCGACCTCCTCGTAGTCAATGATGCCGGTTTGTGGCACAAATAAGGCCTTTACTCCTGCTACGTGCGGCTCCACTTCCTGCATCTCTTCGGGACCCATTACCTTAATTCCATCTAATCCATTGGCCTTACCTCTTTCTGCAAGTTGGTCCAAATAAGGCACTTCTTCCATGGAAGTGGCGACCACCAGCTTTCCGCAGCGTTCGTAAGGTATTTCTTCTTCCTCGCAAAAACGTAGCAACTGTTGGTAACCATCTACACAGTTCTTGGCTTTGAAGCTCCCGGGTGCGTAATACAGGCCTGAATGGATGACACCGCTGTTGTGTCCTGTTTGATGCCGGGCTATGTTATCTTCCTTCTCTACGACAGCTACCCGGTATTTTGGATTTTTTTCCTTGATCTTGAGTGCTGCTGCCAGCCCGACAATTCCCCCGCCTATGACTACTGTATTGTACATAACACCTTTAACTGGCGCAAATATGGCGGACTCCGGTTAATCTGGAATGGTAACAGCATCAATTTTTGCCTGATATACTTTTTGATTGAATGCCGGCAGTACCTCTGTGCGTATGTTTTCCCATTCATTTAACTGCGTTTCGATCATACTCGAAACTTCCTCAAAGAAGACTTTGGCCTGCTCGGTGGGCGCGTGATCTCCGAAACCTACCGTATTGGCCAATGCGCTGAGTCGATTATTTAACCTGATGGGAAAATTGAGTGGATCCTGGTTGCTCTCGTTCTTGGTTTGATAAAGCGCCTCTTCAATATCCGTCAACGTGTTGACAATGACGCTTGCCTCCTCTTTAAGGCCCTCCTCTGAAAGTTTCGTTTTTGTTTCGGCGAGTTGTTTTTTTACCGTGCGCAGATGCTTGATCGTTTGGTGGGTCTGATTCAGTTTTTCAATACAAGCTTGCAGCAAGTCAAACTGCGCCCGTAGGTCTGCGTCACTGGCCGAGCTTCTTGGATCTTTAATCAGATTAAAATTTTGTGTCTCTACCCGAGTGCCAATGCGCAGTCGTACTTGGTAAGTTCCCGGTAAGGCAAGTGGCCCGGAAATATTACCCCCCCAAAGGATCAGTCCATCGAAAGATATGGCACCCGGATACCGCATATTCCAATGAAACCCATTCAGGCCTGGGGATATATCTAGCGACTGCTCTTGTTGATCTGTATTTGGCTTCGTACTAAAAGAACGAATCACCTCACCATTTGCCGTCAGGTAGTCTATGCGTAAGGTATCCATGTTTGTGGTATCACTTAGATAAAAATACGTGAGCACCCCACCAGGATGATTGGTACCGGCGGTTTTAGATTGGTCACCATTACCTCCGCCCATCCGATAGCTGTCCAATGGTTTGAAAAGGAAAATATCCTTACCACGTGCCTCCATTTGCTGGTGTAAGACGGTCAGGTCGTCAAGGATCCAGAAACTACGTCCCTGCGTAGCGGCTATCAGGTTGTTGTTTTTAACAGCGAGATCTGTGATGGGTACCTGTGGTAGGTTGTTCTGCAGGCTTTGCCAACTGGCGCCATCGTTAAAACTTACGTACACACCACTTTCGGTTCCTGCATAAAGCAGACCTTTAAACACCGGATCGGCACGGACCACCCGCGTAAAATGATCAGGATTGATTCCTTGTGTGATTTGCTCCCAACTTGAACCATAGTCCTTGGTTTTAAAAAGGAGTGGTTGGTAATCACCCCATTTGTACCGGGTAGCCGCCAGATACATGCCGCCCGGATGGAAGGGATCCACTTCCAGACTATTGATCATGGACCATTCCGGGAGCTCTTTAGGGGTCACATCGTTCCAGCTATTACCGCCGTCTTTGGTGAGATGAACCAGTCCATCATCCGAGCCAACCCAAATGATGCCCTTTTCATGTGGGGATTCTACCGCCGCGAAAATGGTGCAATAATATTCGACACTGGTATTGTCTTTGGTGATGGGGCCTCCCGATGGTCCCAATTTACTTTTATCGTTGCGCGTAAGATCAGGACTTATCACTTGCCAGCTTTGTCCTTCATCTGTGCTCACGTGCAGATAATTACTGGCTGCATACAATTTGTTGGCATCATGGGGGGAGAAGAAAATGGGGTAGTTCCACTGGAATCGGTATTTGAGACTTTCCGCACCCTTACCCATCGGATTGTCCGGCCACACGTTCACTGCCCAAACCTCTTCGGTCTCATGGTTCACCCGGGTCATGTAGCCCCCGTAGCTACCTCCGTAAACTACTTCTGAATTTGCCGGGTGTGGTGCCAGATGTGCACTTTCTCCACCAGCTGTTGGCTCCCAGTCACGGTCTCCGATGAAATGACCACCGGTTCGATGGGCAATTCGAACAGTGGAGTTGTCCTGTTGGGCGCCATAAATTCGATAAGGGAAGGCGTTATCAGTGGTTACCCTGTAAAATTGAGCAGTAGGTTGGTTGTGATAGGTCGACCAGTTTTGTCCACCGTCAAAGCTGATTTGTCCGCCTCCATCGTCAGCAATGGCCATGCGTTGATGGTCTTCTGGTGCAATCCATAGGTCGTGGTGATCGCCATGAGGTGCTGCGAAGTTTTCAAAGTTTTTACCACCATCTTTGGAATGGTGGTAATTGACATTTAATACGTACACCTGGTCTTCGTCCTCTGTGTCAGCATAGATTCGTGTGTAGTACCAGGCACGCTGGCGAAGTGATCTTTCTTTATTCATCAATTCCCAGGTTTCACCAGCGTCATCCGACCGGAAGACACCCCCATTTTCGTTTTCAATAATGGCCCATATGCGGTCGGAGTTTTTTGGAGAAACAGTTATCCCACTTATGCCCCAGGTCCCGCCAGGCAGACCAGGTCTATTCTTAAGATTGACCCAGGTGTCTCCGCCATCGGTACTTTTCCAAATTGAGGAGCCCTGGCCACCACTTTCCAGGCTGTAGGGAGTTCGTCTGATGCGCCAGGTAGCGGCGTATAATATTCTTGGATTGTTCGGGTCCATGACCAAATCCACCGCGCCAGCGTCGGCATTGGCATAAAGCACACGTTCCCAGGTATTTCCACCGTCTTTGCTTCTGTAGACACCTCTCTGCTCGCTGGATTTGTATAAATCGCCCAGCACTGCCGCATATACCAATTGCGGATTTTTTGGATGAATACGCAATCTGGGGATGTGCCGGGCATTTTTTAGTCCCACCTGAGTCCAGGTTTTTCCCGCATCTTCAGTTTTCCAGACTCCATAACCGTAGGATACGTTACCTCTTACCGTTTTTTCTCCACCGCCTACATAAAGTACGTTTGGATCCCATTCACTTACTGCCACGGCACCTATGGATCCCCCAAAGAAACCATCGCTGAGGTTGTGCCAGGTCTGACCACCGTCAGTGGTGCGCCATACGCCACCGCCTGTGGTGCCCATATAAAATAAGTTGGGTTGGTCAGAAACACCGGTAATGGTAGCCGCTCTGCCGCCGCGGTAGGGCCCTATGGATCTCCAGTTCAAATTGCCATACCGGGCGACGTCTACTTCTGTTTTGGTGTCGGTCCGTTTTTTCTGTGCAGCTACATCCGTGTGAACAATAATTAATAGCACAAATAGTATAAGGACCTTGTAAATTTTCATGATTGATTCTTTGGTTTTCAGGCCTGGTAAAAGTACTAACGCTTGTTCAGGCATCAAAAGTCAATAGGAAGTTAAATGCTGCGTCGAAACATACTTTTAACCGTTTATCAAATATGTTGGGCGGATTGAAACAAAATTTGGTGTTTTGCGCCTTATATCTAGTGGCTGTTTTAATAAAACCCAAATGACGAACAAAAGAATTGTTTCCATCAGCGTAGGTGTCGGAATTCTGGTAGCAGGTACGCTATCCATTATGTTGATATCTGGTCAGCGAAGTACACCTGAAAAGATTACGATTCCAAAAACCAAAAAATACGTTAAAACCAAAGAGGTAAGCTACAGAGACATAAAAACGGAAATTGAAGCGTACGGACGTGTAAGAACAGCGGAGTCTTTGGATTTGCTATCAGAGGTTTCAGGTCGCATGTTTCAAGGACGTATTAAGTTAAAGGAGGGCCAGGCCTTCCGAAAAGGGACGCTGCTATTCTACATCGATCCGGTAGAGGCCGAATTGAGTTTGAAGGCTGATAAAAGTAATTTTCTGAAAGATCTTGCGGCCATTCTGCCAGACTTGCGCCTTGATTTTTCCGATAATTACCAAAACTGGCAGGAATACTTTTCAAAGATCAACCTGAACAAAGACCTACCTGCTTTACCAGAAGTCAAATCAGATAAGGAAAAGACTTTTTTGGCTACGAGGGGAATTTATTCTGCTTATTATGCCATCAAAGGCGCAGAAGTTCGTCTGAAAAAACATAGGTATTATGCCCCCTTTGACGGAAGTGTTACTGAAGTAAATATTCAGTCAGGATCCTTTGTCAACCCGGGCAACAAAATAGGAAGAATCATCCGAAGAGGCAAAAATGAACTACAACTGGCCGTTGAAACATCTGACGCAGTCTGGTTGGAACGGGGCGCCCCTGCCACCATATATTCTGATGATACGCAGCAATCATGGTCGGGAGAGGTAATCAGAATTGGCGATTATGTGAATGAAAACACACAATCTGTCGATGTTTTCTTGTCCATTTTTCCCAACGAGAATAAAATCTACGACGGGCAATTTATGCGGGGCACCCTGCCATCGCGAACGTTGAAGGGGGGTATGTTGATTCCCAGAAATATCATTTACAATGGCAACGAGGTATTCATTCTTAATGATACCATCATGAACGCCCGAAAAATAAACGTACTGCGAACGGATAAGGAAATGGCCATCATCAATGGATTGGAACCAGGTAGTGACTTGATCTACGAACCGCTGGTAAATGCACACAATGGATTGGTCGCTTATCCGATGGAACAGCGTGAGATTGATTTAGTCAAAAAGGAAGTGGATCTTGCAAATGCTCAGAAGGAAACTAAAGCCAACAACACTACAATTCAAACCAATTAATGGGAACAGTTAAAAATCTGATAGAATACTTTGTAAGGTATCCTGTCTTAGCCAACATATTGATTGCTCTCACCCTGATAGGGGGGGTGGTCATGTTAGTAAACACCAAAAAATCCTTTTTTCCTACCCGGGCAGACAAATTCATTAATATAAATGTGAGTTACCCAGGTGCTTCTCCCGAAGAAATGGAAGAAGGTGTCACCTTGAAGATTGAAGAATCAATAAATGCCATCGCCGGAATTAAAGAAACTACCTCTTCCTCAGTGGAAAACTCTGCCAGTGTCAGCATTGAGATCATTGAGAGTTTTGACGTCGATGAAGTGTACACGGATGTAAAAAACGCGGTAGATGGTATCAGTTCATTTCCGGTAGGGGCAGAAAAACCCATCATTTTTAAACAACGTCAAAGATCTACCGCCCAGTGGCTAGCCCTCACGGGTGAAGTTGATCTCAAGACACTTAAAAATTATGCCGAGCAGGTTGAGGATGAATTGCTCGCCTCCGGCAAAGTAAGTCAGGTGGGTTTGGCAGGTTTCCCCCCACTTGAGATTACCATTGAAGTTTCTGAAAAAACGCTAAGACGTTATAACCTGACTTTCGATCAGGTAGCCCAGGCAGTAAGGAATAACAACCGGGACATATCTGCGGGCTCGGTAAAATCAGAAGTTGAGGAGATTCTCATACGGTCCAAATCTAAAGAAACCGACGCCCAAAAAATTGCTGAAATTGTCGTTCGCAGCAATTCAGATGGAAGCAAATTATTGCTGAAAGACATAGCAGTAATTAAGGAACAATTTGCTGAAACAGCCAACCAATCCTTTCTCAATGGGAAGCGGGCTGTTTTTTTGGAGGTACGTAAACTTGAAACTGAAGACCTGGAGGTAATCTCTCAATTTGTGAAAGACTACGTACCCGATTTTAACGAAAGAGCGGAAGGTGTAGAATTGTCCCTCAACTGGGACTTCATGAATCTACTTTCTCAGCGTCTGAACTTACTTACCAGCAATGGTGTGGTCGGTTTGATCCTTGTCATGGTCTCTTTGGGGTTATTCCTCAGTCTACGCCTTTCTTTTTGGGTGGCCTGGGGTATTCCATCTTCCTTTCTCGGCATGTTCGTCATTGGTGCTTTTGTTGGTCTGACGATTAATATGATTTCCTTGTTTGGGATGATCCTGGTCATTGGAATTTTGGTCGACGACGGTATTGTAATTGCGGAAAATATTTATGCGCATTTCGAACGTCATGGCAATGCGGCAAAAGCAGCTGTGAATGGCACCATGGAGGTGCTGCCTGCAGTATTTACGTCTGTGACCACCACCATCATTGCATTTACCCCGCTTCTTATCCTTACAGGAGGTTTCGAATTTCTTAAAGACATGGCCTTTGTGGTCATTTTCAGTCTTGGCTTTTCGTTGATCGAGGCTTTTTTTGTATTACCCGCTCACCTGGCGAGTAAGCAGGTACTACGGGTAAAAAAGGAAGATACCCGCAGCTACCAAATACGGAAATTTCTGGATGGTATTATCGACTATTTCCGCTACAAACTCTATGGTCGCACCTTGCAATTGGCACTCAAGCATCGAATCATCGCCATGATTGTATTGTTGATGTTCATTCCTATTGTGGTGAGCCTCGTGATGGGCGGGCAGATTAAAGCCACATTCTTTCCGCAAATTCCATTCAATAGCTTCAATGTGGGTATCGAATTCAAACCGGGAGAAACGGAAGGTAAGGTACTCGACCACTTGCGAACATTTGAGCAGGCTATTTTCGATGTCAATGAGGAAATGAAGACGGAATTAAATACCAAGCAAGACATCATCGAAAACATGTTCAGTTCTGTTGGTAGCTCTGGTTTGGGTGAGAGTGGTTCACATACAGGCCGAATTAATGTCTTTTATCGCGAATTAGATGAATACGGGTTAAACCAGTTTGATTTAATCGAACGGATACGAAAGGAAATCGGAGAAGTCTCGGAGGCGGAGAAATTTATAATAGGCGGTGCCAATAGGTTTGGAAAACCTATAGCCGTACGCTTAATGGGTAATAACCTGGGTGAATTGAAGGCAGCTAAACAATTTCTAAAGACGGAATTGGCCAATATTCCCGAGTTGAAAGAGGTGCAAGACAATCTAGCCATCGGAAGACGAGAGATGTTATTTAATCTGCGTCCGGAAGCTTATTTTCTTGGATTAACGACCAACGATATCACCAGCCAGATGCGTCAGGGTTTTTTTGGCGAGGAGGTCCAACGATTCATGAAAGGCGATAATGAGTTGCGGGTATGGGTGAGATACCCAAAAGAGGATCGAAAGACCATCGCTCAGTTGGAAGATATTAAAATCAAAACCGGGAATAGCGAATACCCTTTGACACAATTGGCAGATTATGAGATTGAACGCGGGTTGGCTGGAATCAAACATTACAATGGGGCACGTACGGTAACAATTGAAGCCGAAATGATCGACCCATTTGGTGAAGTTCCACCGGTTATTCAATTGGTTAAAAAGCAGATTGTACCTGAACTGCAGACAAAATTCCCTACCGTAAAAGTGGAGTTTGGCGGTCAGTCGCAGGAAGGAGATCGGGCGGCAAGTGAAATAGGCTTATACTTTGGAGGCGCATTTGTGCTCATATTCTTTTTAATCATGATAACTTTTAAATCATTTTATCAGGCGCTGATTATTTTGGCCATGATACCCCTGGGATGGGCAGGCGCAGTGCTAGGTCATGGTATTGAAGATTGGCTTCGGCCGACCAAGGAATTTCCAGTCTCTTTGTTGAGTGCGTGGGGTATGGTGGCATTATCGGGTGTAATTATCAACGACGCGGTGGTTTTTCTGGCTAAATACAATAGCTTGATTAAGCGAGATGGTTTTACGGTAACCAAAGCGGCATATGAAGCGGGCATCGCAAGGTTTAGGCCGATCTTACTCACATCAATGACCACTGTTCTTGGTTTATATCCATTGATTAAGGAAAGTAGTTTTCAAGCTCAATTTTTAATACCTATGGCTATATCTGTTGCCTATGGCGTATTGATTGGGACATTCATCATCTTAATTTTTTTCCCAGTACTCCTTATTTTCATTAATGATATGCGAAGACTGGCCAAATGGATTTGGACTGGTGAGAAGCCAACCCGTGAGAATGTTGAAAGGGTGGTTATAGATGAAGAGCGAATGAAAGAATTTGAGAAAGCGGCTTAATTCAATGAGTTACAAGGAAAAATTTCTGGCATTAAATCCCAGCGAGTTTGAAATCGCCCTTGAGGAAAACGATGGACTTAATTCTTCTGCTCGTCATGCGATGAAAGAAATACTTGAAGATAGGGGACAGACCCATACCGTACCCTACCAGGAAATACTCGACGGGCTGGCAGAGGAAGAAAAGAAAATTAGATCCTTGAAATACTTGAAAAACATGGGATTTACCATGTTTCAGTTGCAGGACAGCATTGTAATCAAACGCTATACATGGTCTAATTTTATCGATGTCGTGGGGATTTTGTTAGGCCTAATCTTTATGTTCGCCCTCGTACCCGCAGTCCAGACCTGGAGAACTGTATTTACGGAAGGATTAACGTCCGGTGGATTTTTTATGGCACTTATAGTCTCAGGACTTGGTGTTGTGGGTATTGGCTTGCTCTCGCGTAGTTTAATACGCTTTACGGAACTCAGAGATTTTAAACTGGTCATTCGTGGAAAAAATGAATTCACGAAATTGGAGTTATTCAAGCGCATGAGCTGGAAGCGTCAGTATTTGTTGCTCGACCCGGAAAGCATCACCTACGAAGAAGATGAGGAGGGTGCCCGTCTGGTTACGTGGCAGGAGGGTCGAAAGATTCATCTTTTTCAAACAGAGGGTGCTTACCAGACAAGGGAAACTTTGAAATTATTGAAGGAGAAGTATTTATCCTAATTCAACTCTCTAATCAACCATGAGGAAATCATTTGCTGCAGTATTTGCTTGCACGGCCTCTTTAGTATTCGGCCAAACTGTTGACTCATTTTCCGATGACCAATGGGATTCGCTTGCTACCCTTAGGGTGCAACCGCAGTCAGATACCCTTTCATTGAGCGAGGCAATTCTCATAGCCCTTGAACGGAATTATGACATTAGAATAGAGGAGGGGAATGTTCAGGTTGCAACGACCAACAACAATTGGGGGCAAGCGGGACGTTGGCCGACCATTTCATTAAATCTGGACCAACGAAATGCCCTGACTGATAACATAAAGTTGGTAAATCCCTTTCAGATTCCGGGTCAAACCACGGTCAATAGCCTGGTGCCGAATGTCAACCTCAATTGGGTACTGTTCGATGGTTTTAGCATTTTTCTAACTAAACGAAGGTTGGAGCAGTTGCAAGCGGAAACAGCCGGCAACGCCTCCATTGTTATTGCCAATACCATCCAGTCTACCATTTTGGCTTATTACATTGGGGTACTGGAAAAAGAAAGATTGAGTGAGTTTGGCAAGCAGCTCAAACTATCGCGCGACCGGTACGAATATACACGCAGTAAGGCTGAATTGGGTAGTGCCGTTAGTTCAGATGTACTGTTAGAGGAGGGTAACTTCCTTACTGATTCAATCAACTACATCAATCAGCAGCTGGCGCTCAGAAATGCAGTGCGAAACTTGAATGTGTTGTTGGCTGAACCCGAGGTGGACAAAAGTTATGTACTCACGGATTCCCTCAATTTAACTCCACAGCTGTACGATTATGAGACGCTTAGAACGCGCATGTTCACAGAAAACGTGGATGTCAGGCGTCAATTTATTACCCAGGAAATTCTAAAAACGGATATCAAAGTAGCCCGTTCGGACAGGTGGCCGCGACTGGCGTTCAATGCGGGCTTTTCTGAAACCAGAAGTAGTGTATTCTTCGATCCCGGCTTTACGTCCCCGGACGGCAGCGCGATCAATGGTGGAAACAGCATTACAGACAATTATTTTGCCAATTTCACTTTGTCCTTCACCTTGTTCAATGGCGGCCAAATCAACCGGGCGATAAAAAATGCAGCCGTGCAGGCAGATATCGGCAGCCTACGCGTAGACCGCTTGAAAAATTCCCTGGATAGAGATTTAAGTGAGGCTTACGATCGCTATCAGGCAAGGACGCAGTTGTTTATGATCACTCAAAGACAAAAGGAGGCAGCCCTTACTAACTTGCAAATCTCGCAGCAAAAGTTTCGCAATGGATCGATCAATTCTTTTGATTTTCGGGTAGTTCAGAACAACTACCTTTCTTCTGCAATTCTCAACTTGCAAGCTGCTTATAACCTCATAGATTCAAAAATAGATTTAATGCGGATCACCGGAGGTCTGATTCGGGATTACGGTAATTAATCCGTTACTCATTCATTGCACTTAGCTCAATAAAGATGTCCATCGCTGGTATTGATGAACTCGATAAAATCCGAGGCCTGGAAAGTCTAAATAGATAACGTACACGGGTACAGGCAAAGGAGTGCAGCCGTATCTCCATTTTATGGCCACTGGCCTTACGATGGACGGGGAAAAATAATTGATTCAACTCCGTTTCTGATCATAAAAAATGGTTTGAGAATAATCAAAAGCAGGAAGGCGGTGGTGGTCCAATTTGGGTAAATTTTTCCGTACACAATAAAATCATGGTTTTGAAAAAAAATCAATTGGCCCAATGTTTGTTTGTAATGACAAGGCTTGCGTACATTTAGTCAAGTATTTTATCGTTATGACAGGGTTTGGCAAAGTTTTTAAAACCAATACTTTAAAAATCTGGTAATTGTGAGCAAAATTCTGATCATTGATGACAGTGAGATCGACAGATTAATCACTGGAGAACTCCTCTCCAGGCAGCGCGACTCATTGGAAATATATAAGGTGTCTAGCGGTCAGGAGGCGATTGATTTTCTTACTGATCATCAGGGTGATTTCTTTGCAGATTTGATTATCCTGCTGGATATCATGATGCCTGGGATGAATGGTTTTGAATTTTTGGATGCCTTTGACGAATTAATTGTCGAAAAAAAGGAGGACATCCGTATAGTTATGCTTTCTACTACCATGGACAAGCGGGATAAGAAAAAGGCAGAAGACCACCCCAACGTTCAGGTACTTTTGGAAAAGCCACTAAAAATTGCCGAATTAGACCCTTATCTGGATATTTAATATTTTTCTTCCAAATCCAGCACAAAGGCGTACTCAAGTGCTGTGCGTTTAAGTCGGCTAAACCTTCCTGAAGCTCCGCCATGTCCTGAATCCATGTCGCAATCCAAGATGAGGATATTATCGTCTGTTTTCATGTCCCGAAGTTTAGCCACCCATTTGGCTGGCTCCCAATATTGAACCTGAGAATCAAATAAACCGGTGGTAATCAGCATGTTGGGGTAGTCTTGAGCCTTCACCTGATCGTAAGGAGAATACGACAACATGTACGTGTACGAGTCTTCATTCTTTGGATTACCCCATTCGTCAAATTCATTGGTGGTGAGCGGAATGCTTTCATCCAACATGGTAGAAACCACATCAACGAAAGGCACTGCAGCAATCACCCCGTTGAACAATTCCGGGTTCATGTTTACAACAGCACCCATCAGTAGCCCGCCGGCGCTTCCACCTTGGGCATAAAGGTGATCTGCAGAGGTATATTTCTGGGCGATCAGGAATTTGGCACAATCCACAAAGTCATTGAAGGTGTTTTGCTTCTTATACATTTTACCTTCGTCATACCACTTTCGGCCCATTATCTGGCCACCGCGTACGTGTGCAATGGCAAAGGCAAATCCCCTATCCAGCAGGCTGAGTCTGACCGAACTAAAGCTCGGATCGATGATATTGCCGTAGGAACCATACCCGTAAAGCAGGAGTGGGGACTTTCCTTCCTTTTTAAATCCTTTTTTGTACACTATTGAGACCGGGATTTTGACCCCATCACGGGCAGGTGCCCAAATTCTTTCTGTGGCATAGTCTTCCGGATCGTGTCCACCAACTACCTCTACCTGCTTCTTAAGTGCTTTTTCCCTGGTGTTCATGTCATAATCAATTACACTGGCCGGTGTGGTCATGGATTGATAGCCAAAGCGGAGAATATCGGTATCGAACTCAGGGTTGTTTCCTGTGTAGGCCACGTAGGCCGCTTCATCGAAAGTTAAATAATGTTCATCTCCAGACGACTGGTTGATAATCCGGATATTCGTTTGGGCATCTTTACGCTCCTCTATGGTGAGGTGGTTGCTAAATACTTCAATTCCCTCCAATAACACATCCTCCCTGTGAGGGATGACCTCCACCCAATTTTCCATTGCAGTGGCATTCTCGGGTGTCTCCATCAGACGGAAGTTTTCAGCTTCATGGTTGGTGACAATGTAGAATTTATCCTGGAAATGATAGATGGCGTACTCGTGCTTTTCACCTCTAGGGATGAATTGGCGAAAGGTTCCGGTAGGATTGTCTGCCTCCAGGAGGTGATAGTCTGATACCAGGGTGCTGGAGTTAACTATAATGAGATACTTATCCGACTTTGATTTATTTATTCCTATGTAATAGCTCGGATTTTTTTCTTCATACACCAACACGTCCTGCGACATATCGGTGCCCATTTTGTGTCTCCAAATCTTTTCAGAAAGAAGAGTCACCTTATTTTTAGAAGTGTAGAAGAAGTAATCACCATCTTCCGACCAGGCGCCATCCCCCTGTACGTTAGTCAGCACATCCGAAAGCATCTCACCGGTCTCTAAATTTTTAAATCGTATGGTGTATACTCTTCGGCTAAGGGTATCTTCAGCAAAGGCCAATACGTTGTTGTCCCTACTTACTTTTAATGCCGAGATACTGTAATAGTCTTTGTCCTCCGCCATCTTATTTACGTCCAGAAGTATTTCCTCTTCGTTTTCAAGCTTTCCCTTTTTCCGCGAATAGATGGGATATTCATTGCCTTTTTCGTATCTCGTCATGTACCAGTAGCCATTTTTGAAAAAAGGCACTGATTCATCGTCCTGCTTAATCCGGCCTTTCATTTCGTTGAAGAGGTCTTCCTGAAACTTCTCGGTATGTTTCATGACCTCACGGGTGTAGGCATTTTCTGCGTTGAGGTAGTTCCGAACTTTTTGCGTTTGTTCATCAGGCGTTGGAGCGTTTTTTTGTTCGTCTGATAGCCGCATCCAGAAATAAGGGTCTACCCGTTCATTGCCATGTGGGGTAGTGATTTTGTGGTTTATTTTTTCCGCTACCGGTGGTTTCACGTAGAGCTTTCTTTTTTTTGATGAAGAAGTACAACTTTGGATGAGCACGATTCCCAAAAAGGAAAAGACAACAAGAATAGTTTTCATGCGGCAGGCGTGAATTGGTTGTTTCAAAACTATTAAAAAAAAGTGATAGTCAATAACCGCACTCCGATCACATGATTAGTGAAAGAATTTAATCCATAGGCTTTTTCGTATTTGTATGCTACTTTTTAAACATGGCGCTTACTTGGAGTTCCTTGGACCCGGGATTGTATTTATAAAAGCCCTCTCCTGACTTTGCGCCGAGATATCCTGCATGTACCATGTTTACCAGCAGCGGGCAAGGTGCGTATTTGGGATTGCCTAAACCCTGGTGCAGGACGTTAAGTATAGAAAGACAGACATCCAAACCAATAAAATCGGCCAGTTGCAATGGACCCATAGGGTGTGCCATGCCCAGCTTCATGACGGTATCAATTTCTTCTACACCTGCCACGCCTTCGAAAAGGGATATGATGGCCTCATTGATCATGGGCATGAGGATACGGTTGGCTACAAATCCAGGGTAATCATTGACTGCTACTGGCACTTTTTTCAGGTCCTTACTCAATGCCATGATGGTCTCTACGGTTTCCGCAGAGGTGCCATAGCCACGGATAACTTCTATCAGCTTCATTACCGGTACGGGATTCATGAAGTGCATACCTATTACCTGTCCTGGTCGATGCGTCTCGGCGGCAATCTGCGTGATGGATATGGAAGAAGTATTTGAAGCGAGGATGCACCCCAGTGGTGCGTCCCGATCCAGAGACTGAAAAATTTTCTTTTTAATGGCCAAATTTTCTGTGGCTGCTTCCACTACCAAATCTGCCTGCTCTACACCGGTGGTCATGTCGGTGAACATTTCAAGACGGCTCAGTGTAGCCTTCTTATCTTCTGCCGTGATGATTGATTTGTTGATTTGTCGATCCAGGTTTTTACTTATCAAGGCTGCGGCTTTCCGCAGGGCCTCCTCAGAGATATCTATAAGGTTCACTTGGTAACCGGATTGAGCAAAGACATGCGCAATTCCATTGCCCATGGTGCCAGATCCAATAACTGCAATATTTTTCATGGGTTTATTTATTTTGATTCAGGCAATTCAAATCCTCAAAGGCTGTTTTTAACCGTTGTACCAAAGACTTTTCACCCTCGCGCAACCAAACCCTCGGATCATAGAATTTCTTATTAGGCTTGTCAGTACCTTCGGGATTGCCTATTTGACTTTTCAGGTAACCCGTATTGACCTCGGAATAATTCCTGATACCATCCCAAAATGCCCATTGCATGTCTGTATCAATGTTCATTTTAATGGCTCCGTATCCTATGGCCTCACGAATTTCTTCTCGCGAGGAGCCTGAGCCACCGTGAAAAACGAAATTGACCGGATTTTTTTTCGTGCCATGCTTGCGTTGGATATGGTCTTGAGAATTCTTTAAAATCTTAGGTGTGAGCTTCACATTGCCCGACTTATACACGCCATGAACATTGCCGAAGGCCGCGGCAACCGTAAAGTTATCCCCGACTTTTTTCATGTTTTCATAGGCGTACGCCACTTCCTCTGGTTGGGTGTACAGCATGGAGTTGTCGATGTCTGTATTGTCCACACCATCTTCTTCACCACCAGTAACACCCAATTCGAGCTCCAGTGTTATACCCATTTTATGCATGCGTTGGAAATACGCTACACAAGTACTTATGTTGTTTTCAAGTGACTCCTCGGACAGATCAAGCATGTGCGAAGAGAATAGCGGATGGCCATGTTGCTCCATGAACTGCTCGTTGGCATCCAATAATCCGTCTATCCATTTCAATAATTTTCTGGCTGCATGGTCGGTATGTAATACCACGGGTACGCCGTAATGCTTGGCCATTGTGTGTACATGCTGGGCGCCTGATATTGCACCGGCAATTGCCGCTTTCTCATCTTCGTTCGATAGCCCTTTTCCTGCAAAAAAGGCAGCTCCACCATTGGAGAACTGGATCATCACGGGCGAATTCACTTCTCGCGCGGTTTCCAGCACCGCGTTGATAGAATGGGTGCCTATAACATTCACCGCTGGTAGGGCAAAAGCTTTGTCATTGGCATGGTTGAGCAGGTCGGTTACTTCTTGACCATGAAGAACTCCGGGTCTAAATTTCATAAGTTGCTTTTGTTGTTCGAGTTGCGAGGGCAAATATAAACGGTTCGGCAGACGGCGCCAGACAGATTGGCCATAAGTTACCGAACGATTGCTTATGAGGCTTGTAATTAAATTCTTAAGTTTGTGGCGCAATCGGGAAGCGATTTCATGCACCTTATAGATTTGGTCATTTTTATAATTTATTTCCTGGCCATGCTGGGAATAGGTTTTTTCTTTTACAGAATAAACCAATCTACCGACGACTACTATGTAGGGGGGCGCAACATGACCAGTCTGCACATTGGACTTTCCGTAGTGGCCACAGATGTTGGTGGTGGTTTTTCCATCGGCTTGGGTGGTCTGGGCTTTACCATGGGTCTGTCTGGCTCCTGGATGCTTTTTACTGGTCTGCTTGGAGCATGGCTAAGTGGGGTGTGGTTGGTACCAGTCATGTACCGGCTTTCCAAGAAAATTAACCTGCTCACCTTTCCACAGATATTCAACCATTTTTATGATAAGCGTGTGGCGCTGGCCGCAGGTGTAATTTCTGCGATTGGTTACCTTGGTTTCACAAGCTCTCAAATACTGGCCGGTGCCAAATTGGCGTCTGCCTCGTTTGACGGGCTGGATATGAATTTGGCACTCGTCGTAATGGGGGTCATTGCGGTAGTATATACGGTATTGGGCGGATTGAAAGCAGTGATTTATACAGATACCGTGCAGTGGATGATATTGATGGGGGGGCTAATATTTATTGGCATTCCCATGGGCTATAGGGCCATAGGGGGTCTGGCGGCCATAGAACAAAGCCTTTCTCCATCATTTCTCTCCTTCAATAACCTAAAATGGCAGGATTTACTTAACTGGGGGATCACCATCATTCCAATTTGGTTTGTTGGCATGACTTTGTATCAGCGCATTTACGCCTGTCGAGATGAACGTTCGGCTCGGCGGGCCTGGTTTATAGCAGGATTTTTTGAGTGGCCCGTCATGGCGTTCATGGGAGTGGTGTTGGGCCTTTTTGCCCGGGTGGCTTTTGAAAATGGGATGATTGACGCAGGCTCGATGCTGGACGAAGAAATGGGTCTCCCGCTTCTGCTCAAAAACGTACTACCGGTTGGGTTGATGGGACTGATGATGTCTGCCTACTTTTCAGCCATCATGTCTACAGCCGACAGCTGCCTGATGGCGTGTTCAGGAAACATTGTTACAGATATTATGGAAACAAACTTCGCGTTTGTAAAAAAGCTGAATATTCTGAGGTTCTCGCAATTGATTACCCTGATTGCCGGGATGGTTGCACTCTTACTGGCGTCATTCATGCAAAATGTACTCGAGCTCATGCTCTATTCCTATGCCTTTATGGTGTCTGGTTTATTCGTGCCGGTTTTGGGCGTACTTTTTAGAAAAAGAAACTATCCGGTTGCAGCCCTTTGGGCCATGATGACTGGAGGAAGTACTACGCTCTTCCTCATCTTTGCCAGTAAGCAAGAATGGTTTGAACTACCGTTGGATCTTGACGCGAATGTGTTTGGTCTTTCTGCCTCACTACTGGCATTTATCGTTGTTTCTTCCATCCAAACCAAAAGAATTCCGTTAACCCACTAGAAATGGACTACAAATTAATCAATCAGATAAGCGGTCCTGATCAGACTTACTCCAACGAAAGGATAGCCAATTTTTTACACGACCATCTCGACGAGTTCGGTGACCAGACCTCTGACATTCTAAAATGCCTGGACTATGTATTTCATCCAGAGAGAGGAGGTCAGGTGATCCTGGGCTTGGAAGCTGGTAAAATTGTAGGAGCAGTGATTCTGAACGAAACTGGCATGTCTGGATATATACCTGAAAATATTTTGGTCTACATTGCCGTACATCGGGACCATCGCGGCAAAGGTTTTGGTAAGCTTTTGATGGAACAGGCTATCAAAATTACCAAAGGAAACATTGCCTTGCATGTAGAACCGGAAAATCCGGCCATTCACTTGTACAAGAAAATCGGCTTTACCAATAAGTACCTTGAAATGCGGTTCAGCCGATGAAAAGCCCAAAAGAAGTCATCGAAGAAATAGGGCAACTACGTCAGGAACTTCACCAATTTCCCGAGCTCTCCGGAGCAGAGTATCAAACGGCGAGGCGGATCACGGAAATGATGAAAGACTGTGGCACGAGCCAAATTTTGGATGGTCTTGGCGGGCATGGAGTGGCGGTTACCTTTGATTCAGAAAAGAAAGGATCGCATGTGATGGTACGTTGTGAACTGGATGCCTTACCAATTCACGAAATCAATCACATGAGTTATCGATCTAAGGTGGATCACGTATCACACAAATGCGGACACGATGGGCACATGTCTATCCTCTACGGTTTGGGTTTGAATCTACAGCATCGCCCCATTCCCAATGGTAAGGTGACGCTTTTGTTTCAGCCAGCGGAAGAAAATGGAGAAGGTGCACGGGAGGTTTTGGAAGATCCTAAATTTGCATCTGTCAGACCTGATTATGTAGTGGCTCTCCATAACCAGCCAGGCTTGCCGTTTCATCAAATTCAATGTCGACCTGGGACGTTTACGCCCGCTGTGATCAGCCTGATTATCCGAATGGAGGGACGCACTTCGCATGCCGCAGAGCCACACAAAGGAATAAATCCTGCACTGGCCCTCAGTGAGCTGGTGCAAGGCGCCAAAAGGTTGGAAAAGCCTGATGAAAATAAAGATGACTTCTCACTGGTAACGCCAGTGTTCATGCACATGGGTGATAAAGCCTATGGTATTTCCGCAGGCGAAGGAGAAATCCACTTTACTATCCGAACCTGGACCAATGAAGCCCTGGATACATTGCTGGAGCGAACAAGTGAAACCGCTCAGGAGGTGGCCAGGAAGTGGGGCTTGAAGTGTACCATGGAAACCCTACAACATTTTAAGTCTGTTAACAATAACGAAAGAGTATTTCAAGTAATTAGAAAATCGGCAATCCGTCTAGGTATGGCATTTGCATGGCGCGAAAAGCCCATGCCCTGGGGGGAAGACTTTGGGTTGTTGACAGAGCATATTCCTGGCGCTATGTTTGTCTTGGGCGCAGGGTCTGATACCCCGGCATTGCATAATCCGGATTACGATTTTCCTGACAACATTTCGGACACAGGAATTAACCTATTTAGAGCCATCATCGATGAACTCATTGGTAAATAAAGAAGTACCTAACGTGCAAGTCAAGGAAATTGAACCTACCTCAGTGATTGAGTTGAGTGAATCCGCTTTGGCCGGAAATCTGAACTTCCTCTATGATTTAATTCCGTCGGATTGCCAACTTTCGTTGGTAGTAAAGGGCAATGCCTATGGGCACGGTATTTCTGCCTACGTACCATTGGCCGAAAAACATGGGGTCGGACATTTTTCCGTTTTTAATGCGCACGAAGCCTATGCGGTAAAAAAAGTGGTCAATGCGGACACCGACATCATGATTATGGGCATGATTGCAGATGGCGATCAGCTGGAATGGGCCATTGAAATGGGCATTTCCTTTTATGTGTTTGATATAGAAAGGCTACATGCGGCACTTGAGAGGAGCCAAAAGGTAGGTAAAAAGGCGCGTGTGCACTTACAGTTGGAAACAGGTATGAATAGGACCGGCTTGAGCAGAGATCAATTGAAGCAGGCGGTGACGTTGATCCGGAAATACCCCGAACGAATGGAAGTTTGTGGTACATGTACCCATTATGCCGGTGCAGAGAGTATTACGAATTACCTGCGTATTCAAAATCAAATGAAAGAATTTAAAAAATTGGTGCGATGGTTGAAAGAAAGAAAAATGCACACGGGGATGCACCATACCGCCTGTTCGGCAGCCACCATCACCTATCCGGAAACACACATGCAAATGGTACGGATAGGAATTTTGCAATATGGTTTTTGGCCTAGCCGTGAAACATTGATTCAATACTTGAACCTGAACAAAGAGCGTAAGGATCCTTTGAAGCGTGTGTTGTCCTGGAAAACAATGGTCATGTCCATAAAAGAAGTGAAGGCAGGATCATTCATTGGTTATGGCACCACCTACCTGGCCGAGAACGATATGAAGATTGCCGCTGTTCCCATAGGGTATGCAGACGGCTACAGTAGATCTTTGAGCAATCAGGGAAGAATACTAATCCACGGTCAACGTGTAAGTGTGGTAGGAATTGTGAACATGAATATGCTGACCGTAGACGTAAGTTGTTTGGATAACGTCCAACCTGGAGATGAGGCCATATTGATAGGCGAACAAAAGGACATGAACATATCGGTGGCCTCTTTTAGTGAACTCAGTAGTCAGCTAAATTATGAGTTACTAACCAGGCTACCCAAGGACATTCCCAGGATTGTGACGAATTAGGTGATGGCATTTATAGAATTATATAAGAAAAAGTTAGAGACCAATTACCAGGAGCTCGATGAGCAGTTTCGGTCGCACGGAAAAGAATGGGCGGTAGTTACCAAGATGCTTTGTGGTAACGAAACCTTCATGAGAGAAGTCATCAACCTGGGTGCCAAAGAAATCTGCGATTCGCGCATCAGCAATCTAGCGATGGCAAAAACCATAGATCCTTCCGTACAAACGGTATACATCAAGCCACCCGCGAAAAGGGCAATCAGTGACATTATCCGTTATGCGGATGCGAGTTTCAATACCGAATACGCAACCATTAAGCTGCTTTCGGAAGAGGCCCTGCGGCAGAAAAAGATGCATAAGGTGATCATCATGATCGAACTGGGTGATCTGCGGGAAGGTGTAATGGGTGACCACCTCATCGACTTTTATGGTTCCATATTCGAACTTCCGGGTATTAAAGTCACGGGCATAGGTAGCAACCTGAACTGTCTGACAGGGGTTTTACCTTCTCAGGACAAGCTGATTCAACTGAGTCTGTATGAGCAATTAATTGAGGCCAAATTCAATCGAAAGATCCCGTGGGTTACCGGAGGTACCTCCATCATCATCCCCATGTTGCAGATGCATCAGGTGCCTGATGGTATCAACCATTTTCGCGTGGGGGAGACGTTATATTTCGGGCGAAATCTATTGAACGATGAACCCTTTCCGAGCATGCACCAGGATGTCATCAAGCTTTTTGCAGAGGTCATCGAAATCACTCAAAAGCCTAAGGTCCCCATTGGTTCGCTGGCAGAAAATCCATCTGGAGATACGTTTAAAGTTGACCAAAGCGATTACGGTGTCACACATTCACGAGCCATATTGGATGTGGGTCTATTGGATATCAACTCCGACTATTTGATTCCTGACGATCCGGAGTTGGAGTTTGTAGGAGCCAGTTCAGACATGGTGGTGTTGGACCTGGACAACAGTTCCAAAAAGTACAAAGTGGGGGACCTCATATCTTTCAATTTGAAATATATGGGGGCACTAAGCCTGCTCAACTCGGATTACATTGAGAAGCGTCTGGTTGATTAAAAAAACTTGCATCGCAGCAGATTATAATAGAAATTGGTCTTCAAATCATTCAATAACTACCAAATGAAAAAATTAATACTGCTTTTTGTCATTGCGGCGTGCGCAACGCCAATCACTGTTTCAGCTCAGAATAAATTGGAAAAACCAAAAGACATCAACGTAGCTGAATTCGATGCCTTCAAAAACAAGGCATTCAAGATTTATACCCGTTCTGAAGAGTTCAAAGCGATGGTGGACAGTAATGATAAATTTAAGCTCAAGGATGTAGAGGAGGTAAATAAAATGCAAGAAGACATTAGAAGTATGCAGGAAAAGACAGAGGAAATGTTGGATCAGGCAAAAAAAATAAAACCACCAACAAAGTCACCCAAAGCGATAAAAAATACCAAGTCCAGCGGGGAAGCCTTGAAAGTAGCATCTGAAAATTTGGTATACATCACGGAAAATATGACCATGGCTGAGGAGTAAGCGGCTGACGCAGTGGCTAAATGAGAAGGGGATGCATAGGCATCCCCTTTTGTGTTGTTTTACACAGTTGTTCTATTGTAGGGTCTTGAAATCCGTAACACGCAGATCGGGTATTACTGCACGAATTCCATTATCCTTGGCTGGTGAGTAGATGCCTGGAAGGGAAAATAGCGCAGTGCCGGACATGGTTCATCATTGACACTTAACGGATGGGGACTGCGGTAGGTAGATTACGAGCCTACTTTTCACAAGGATAGGTGCTGGTGGAGGCTGCGCGTACCACCGAGAAGCTGTAAGGGTCCTTTTATTGCGGAAAAATTCCCTATACTCAAGTAATCAGTCAGAATAGCCGGTGGTAAACGCTTAAAATTGGAAATCGTATCGATTGTCAATTACTTACTAAAAAGTATCTATAAGCGAAATAAACGCCATGCGTTTATTCTGTTACTGGCAGTAACTACTTATGGCAGATATAAAGAATAAATTGTTTCGAGAATTTTTGGACTAACACGCTCACGCATATTCTGGATTTTTGATCAAAGAGATCTTAATTGAAGGTTTTATAGGAACATTCGGGCTTGAATTAAAGATTGAATTTCCTGTTATCAATAGCAATCTGCCGCTTGGCTTAAACCAGAAAATACCTATAAGCAAGATGCCTACTGCTTAATGAACAGTCGATTAATTGTAGGCGATAGCAACTTTGAGGTTCAGGTAGTAGTTGAGTAGGTAATTAACGAAATCTATTTAAGTTGAGGCTTAATAGCAAATAGTGGCATTTTTTGCTACTTGTAGCCTGCCTGGAACCTCTGATTTAAAATAACTGCTAAATTCTAATTGTATGAAAGCACATAATGCCAGTCTTATCAACGCTGTTTTACTAATTTCTCTATCTCTCTGGGGCTATCTCAGTTCGGATTCACCTTCAGTGACCGCATTGATACCGACCACCGCGGGAGTATTGCTCCTGCTCTGCTACCCCTGGGTTAAAAAGGAGAATAAAATCATCGCTCACATTGCCGTACTAATTACCTTGATCATTGCCATTGGACTGGTAAAGCCCTTAATAGGTGCCATCGGGAGAAGTGATAATGGGGCAATTTTCAGGGTAGCGCTTATGCTTATCAGTTCTGTGTTGGCCATGGTGTTCTTCGTTAAAAGTTTCATTCAAGCACGAAAGGATAGAGAGGCAAAATAAAAGGTGGCCTGTACACCATTCACTTTTAGTTGGCCATGCTGTTCATTTGGGCAGGGACAGATAAATTGCGCTTGCCCTAAAGACCCAAGGTGTGTTAAAATCAAATTGGCTTGTAATCGACCCATCATTCTTTGAGTTTTATGATTGGTGGTAAAATGCAGGCACCCTCCATGTTGTCAGGGTGATAAAGTTGCCTTAAAAAGCGGACCAGATTAAGTACGCTCACGCAGGCGTATTCGGTGATCAATTTCTAAGATGTAAGCTGTTGGAGGAAATGGCTTAAGACCCATTTTTCTATCTCTGAACTCAGGACGCAGCCAGTGGTGGATGGTGGATGTCCGGAAATATACCTGACCGAATGTTTGATAGAACACCCTCTTTTGCTGCGCGTGTACATTTAAACTACCATTTTGGTTCGTGAGGACAGGATCTGAAGTGGGAAGTCATCTTACTTTTTTCAAGAAGCCCTAACCTTATTGTACTCGGTCTATATGCTTCGAAGGATTGAATTCTTCTTTTTGACA
Source organism: uncultured Roseivirgaceae bacterium (assembly GCA_964403075.1). Lineage (GTDB taxonomy): Bacteria > Bacteroidota > Bacteroidia > Cytophagales > Cyclobacteriaceae > CAYOEV01. Next base: position 50,499 of record CAYOEV010000007.1, read on the forward strand.
TCACTTCCTCTAAGTCACAAATTGTAGGTATCACTATCACTAGGAGTAGTATTTAAAATTTCACTAGCTATGGCTATTGGTTGCTGCAAGCGGGAGTGTCAATTTTGTAATCTAGAATGAATCTAAACAATTACAAATAAAATGAAAAATTCAATCCTTGTTTTAAGTCTTAGTGTATTCATACTTTTTTCTTGTGGAAGCGATGATGATGGGAATGCAATAGGGCCAGATCTTGTGGTAGAAGCTCCATCAACCTATAGTTTTGAGCGCAATGGGTCCTCTTCAGTGAGTTACGATGGTCAAACCACACGCATAATGATGGGTAATGAGTTTGATCCTGCACTTCTAAACAATACGTTTTCGGAAGATGATTTGTTAAATATCTATGCGCATCAAGAAGGTGCGGTCAATTTTTCTGATCCTTCTTTAAATAGCTCCGATAAAAATCTCAGAAGTAAAACTGCCGCTTCAAAAGACTATTTCTCAACCAATAGCACAGATGCCAACGCCATCCGGAGTCAATTTGATGAATGGATTTCCTTACAAGCTACGGAAGTATTTCCAAATTGGGAATCAATTGCTAGTGAAGGTGTCGCCGGACAATTACAACAAGCTGGAGGTGGAAGTATTCGCTATTTAAGTGCAAAGGGGTTGGAATACAACCAAGCCGTTTTAAAGGGTATGATTGGTGCGGTTATGGGTGATCAAATAATGAATCATTACCTAGGTGTGGCTGTGCTTGATGAAGCGGATAATATTGAAAATAATAATAATGGTATTACAGAGGATGGTAAAAACTATACCACCATGGAACATAAGTGGGATGAAGCTTTCGGTTATCTCTACGGGACTGACAACGCAGAAAACCCACAATTAGGGCAGGACAGTTTCTTAAATAAATACCTCGCTAATCTTGAAGAAGATGATGATTTTGCAGGTATCGCGGACCAGGTATATGACGCATTTAAACTTGGCCGAGCCGCCATTGTGGCGAAGGACTATGATTTACGCGATGAGCAAGCAGAAATCATTCGGGAACAAATCTCTAAAGTTATTGGCGTTCGTGCAGTTTATTATTTACAAAAAGGTAAGAACAAGTTAGGTACGGACACAGCAGATGCTTTTCACCAATTGTCTGAAGGTTTTGGTTTTATATTCAGTTTACAGTTTACAAGAGAACCGGGAACCAATGCTCCGTATTTTAGCAAATCTGAAGTAGATGCATTTGTAGACCAACTTATGGCGGGTAATGGATTTTGGGATGTTACGGCTGCAACTTTAGACTCAATATCTGAACAAATTGCTACTCGATTTGGCAACTTTACCGTCGAAGAAGCTGCTCCATAATTTGGTTCCAGTTTGTTTACTGCTTAGCTAAAATCACCTAAATAGAGAGATAAGATAAATTTTGGTGGTTTTAATTCTGCTAATTTTGAATAAAAAGGTGTTGGTTCAAATTTGATGAATTTAAGATTTGACAATTCACTTTTTACGACGTTTAAATAATCACATTAATGAAAATAATTATAAAAATATTTCTTTTATTATTCATTGTGGGGTGTAGCTCAGACGATGATACTACTAATATTGATCCTATCGATAATTTTGATCGATCTGTAATTCTGGTCAATTGGGCAGATAATATCATCACGCCTGCTTATCAAGATTTGGATGCTAAACTTCAAAGTTTAGTGGACGATAAGGAAGCGTTTATTGCAGACCCTAATTCTTCTAATCTTCAAACCTTAAGGGTATCTTGGGAAGAGGCTTACAAAGTCTGGCAACATGTCGAGATGTTTAATGTAGGAACGGCCGAAAGCTCAAATTATATCTTTCAAATGAATGTGTATCCTACCAATGTCAATGACATTCAAAATAACATTGATACGCAAGACTATGACCTTGCAAGTGTGAATAACAATGATGCGGTAGGTTTTCCTGCGTTAGAATACATGTTGTTTGGATTGGCGGAAACAGATACGGAGATTCTGAATTTGTATGCCACATCAACGGATGCTGACAATTATAAAGCTTACTTATCGGATTTGACTGACAGAATGGAAACCATAACCCAAACGGTTTTAACTGATTGGACGAATGGTTTTAGAGATAGCTTCGTGGCCAATACGGAAAATTCACCTACTGGTTCGCTTAATTTGTTGGTGAATGATTTTATATTCTATTATGAAAAAGGATTCAGAGCTAACAAATTTGGTATTCCTGGCGGGGTATTTTCGACGACTTCCCTTCCTGACCGCGTGGAAGCTTTGTACCATGGTGATTTCTCTAAAACTTTGGCTTTAGAAGGTTTAGAAGCCATTCAAAATTTCTTTAATGGTAGATCTTATAGCGATGGTACTGATGGGGAAAGCTTGGACGATTATCTTGATTTTCTCAACACCATTAAAGAGGGCGAAGATTTGAGTACGCTCATCAACAATCAATTCGATGAAGCGGAAACCAAAATCAATACGTTAGATGACAGCTTTGAATACCAGGTGGAAACCAACAACGTCGCCATGACCGAAACTTTTGATGTGATTCAATTGGGGGTGGTTTTGCTTAAGGTTGATATGCTTCAAGCACTGGATATCAGCGTTGATTTCGTTGACGCGGATGGTGATTAGCAGAAAGAGGATATTTTAATTCAAACCAAAGGGATTTTCAGTATTGAAAATCCCTTTTATACTCATGCTGCGCTTAATAAATTCATATTTACAGCAATCAGTTTCTGCCGGCCCATTGGCGGTGTTTAGGATCGGATTTGGTATAATGATGCTCATCAGTATCATTAGGTTTTGGAGTTATGGTTGGATAGAAAAACTCTACATCGAGCCTCAATTTCATTTTTCTTATTATGGGTTTGAATGGGTAAAACCGCTTGGCGGTTGGACCTATCTTATTTTTTTCTTGTGTGGTCTATCCGCTTTGTTTGTGGCGCTGGGTTTCAAGTATCGACTGTCTATCATCTTGTTCTTTATGAGTTTCACTTACATTGAGCTCATGGACAAAACTACCTATCTCAACCATTATTATTTCATTAGCGTGCTGAGTTTTCTACTCATCTTCTTACCGGCAAATGCTTATTTCTCAGTGGATAACATATTGCAAAAAAAGATTTTTGTAACCATTCCAAAGTGGACCACTGATGCCATAAAGTTACTTTTAGCAATTGTGTATTTTTATGCTGGTTTGGCAAAAATTAATTCCGATTGGTTGTTTAAAGCAATGCCTTTAAAAATATGGTTGCCTTCAAAATATGATTTGCCATTAATCGGTGAAAACTTAATGCAACAAGAATGGTTTCATTATGCGATGAGTTGGGGCGGGTTACTCTACGACTTGTTAATTCCATTTCTACTTCTTTATCGGAAAACCAGGGTATTTGCCTTTGCTTTGGTGGTATTTTTTCATGTGTTTACACGGGTACTCTTTCCGATTGGTATGTTTCCTTACATCATGATTGTGGGTAGTTTGATATTTTTTGACGCTCAAGTTCATATTAAAATTATTAAGGTAATTAAGTCATTTTTTGGATTTATTAATAGTAGTATTCAAAAGTTTCCAACGGCATATTACAGGTATACTTATCAGCAAATAGTGTTTCCATTTATAGTCTTGTTATTTGTATTTCAGTTAATATGGCCGTTTAGGTACATGTTATATCCCGGCGAATTATTTTGGCACGAACAGGGTTATCGATTGTCCTGGCGAGTCATGCTGATGGAAAAACGTGGTTACGCCAATTTTAAAGTCATTAATCCTGTTAAAGGCACTTATTTTTATGTGGATAATATGGATTTTTTAACAGCCTTTCAAGAAAAGCAAATGAGCACACAACCAGATTTTATTTTAGAATATGCACATTTCCTCGGTAAACACTTTCGCTCTCAAGGCCATCATCCCATTGAAATATATGTAGAAAGTTATGTAGCGTTAAATGGAAGAAGAAGTCAGGCGTACATAAGTCCAAATGTTAATTTATTAAAACAATACGAATCATTCCAGCCTAAACGTTGGATTTTACCTTTCAAAGATGAGATTAAAGGGTTTTAAGCAATTTCTGATATGCAGTTTAATAAGCTCAGCAGGTTTTTCGCAAAAACAAATTTCGGGATATGTGAAGAATAGCAATCAAGACCCTTTAAATGGTGTAGAGGTCTACGATAAATACAAAGGTCTGCTTGCTCAAACCAATCATAAAGGCTTTTTTGAGTTTGTGACCAATAAAGATGATTTGACGTTGGTATTTTATTCTTTTGAACATGATATTAAAGAAGTCAACGTCAGGGCAGATACCTCACAAAGTTTGACTGTGACCTTAGATGTTTTCTCCTTCGAGCTTTCTGAAGTGGAAATCATCGCCCAAAAAGAAAGAGTTTTTGAATTGCAAAGACTTAAGGATGTAGAAGGCACAGCAATATATGCCGGAAAAAAAACAGAGGTGATTCAAGTGGATCGATCTATGTCAAATCTGGCCGCTAACAATGCGAGACAAATCTACAGTCAAATTGCCGGTCTTAACATTTATCAAAATGATGATGCCGGCCTACAATTGAACATCGGTGGTCGTGGACTTGATCCTACACGAACAGCGAATTTCAATGTGCGACAAAACGGCTACGACATCAGCGCCGATGCCTTGGGTTATCCTGAAAGTTATTACACGCCAGCTTCTGAAGGTTTAGAGCAAATTCAAATCATCAGGGGTGCTGCGTCTTTACAATATGGTACCCAATTTGGCGGGCATATCAATTTTAAAATGAAAAGCCCAAACCCTAATAAATCGGTTGAGGTCATTACAAGAAATACAGGCGGGAGTTATGGGCTTTATAGCAATTTCACCAGTGTAAGTGGCACGAAAGACAAGTTGAGTTACTATACCTATGTCAATTACAAACGTGGTGATGGTTTCAGACCCAACTCGGAATATGAATCCATCAATAGCTTCTCACATTTTGGGTATAAGTTCAATGAAAATACCAAAATCACAGGTGAAATTACTTACATGAATTACCTCGCCCAGCAAGGCGGTGGTTTAACCGACGACATGTTTGCTGAAGACCCATTTCAGAGCAATCGTGAGCGCAATTGGTTTGATGTAGACTGGTTGTTGTACAATCTAAAAATGGAACATGATTTTTCAAAGCAAACTCACTTTAGTTTTAGTTTTTTTGGTCTGAATGCCCAGCGTAGTGCTTTGGGTTTTAGAACCAATAGGGTAGACCAAATTGATCCCATCCAGGAAAGAGATTTGATTGTCAGTGACTTTAGTAATTTTGGATTTGAAACCAGATTGCTTCGTGAGTACGACGTTTTTGGTAAGGGTGCTACCTTGCTAATTGGGTCAAAATTTTATAGATCGGATAATCAAGAGCGACAAGGACCGGGTTCGGATGGTTTTGATGACGATTTTAGTTTTAGAACCGAAGAGTTTCCCAATTATCCGAACCAATCGCAATTTGATTTGCCGAATACCAACGTGGCGGTATTTGGTGAAAACATATTTTATTTAAATGATAAATTTTCAGTAACACCAGGTGTAAGGTTAGAATATATTAAAACGGAAAGCGACGGATTTTTTAAACAAATTAACACCGATGCGGCAGGAAATGTGATCAACGATCAAACCATCCAAGCTAGAAGAACCTTTGATCGTTCCTTTGTCCTTGTCGGCTTAGGTCTGAGTTTCAAGCCAAGTGATCATGTAGAAGTCTATGGAAACATTTCTGAAAACTACCGTTCAGTAACCTTTTCTGATATCAACATCAACAATCCTGCTTTTGAAGTTGATCCCGGTATAACCGATGAAGAGGGTTTTACCGGAGACATTGGCTTGAGAGGCAATATAAGTAATCTTTTGTCATATGACTTGGGAGTGTTTACGTTGTCTTATCAGGACAGAATCGGATTCATACAGCGGGTTCGGGACGATAACCGCATCGTTAGTCAACGCACGAACGTCGGTAATGCGCTCATTTACGGATTTGAGTCGCTGTTTTATTTTAAAGTTTTAAATATTAGTTCAGCTTATCGATTTGACATTTTTGTCAATACGTCATTTATCCAATCCGAATATACCGAATCGGCACAGGCATCAATAACAGGAAATATTGAAGGTAATGAAGTAGAATTTGTACCTGAACTTAACTTGAAAACTGGTTTTGTGTTTTATTATAAGGATTTTGGGGCGAGACTTCAATACACTTATTTGTCAGACCAGTTTTCTGATGCGGGTAATTCTACATCTCCTAATTTGAGTGGCGTGATTGGACAATTGCCAGCATATAATATTCTGGATGTTTTTATGTCTTATCAGTACAAACAGTTTAAATTAGAAACCGGCATTAACAATCTTCTCGATGAAGCCTACTTCACAAGACGAGCCACAGGATATCCCGGTCCAGGTATTATTCCATCTGCTCCTCGTAATTGGTATGCGACGCTACAGGTTAAATTTTAGGTTTGATGTTATTGATCTAAGTTGAAAATTTCAGCTTACCCAATGGCTTGATGTAGGTCTGCAACCAGGTCTTCGGCATCCTCGAGCCCCACACTGATTCGAATCAATGTGTCTGTGAGTCCCCTGGCTATGCGTTGGTCCCTTGGGATGGAAGCGTGCGTCATGCTGGCGGGGTGGCCAATGAGTGACTCCACACCGCCAAGAGATTCTGCCAGGCTAAACAATTTCACATTTTCCAATACTTGGAATGCTTTTTCCTGGCTATCGGATTTTAGCACAAAAGAAATCATACCACCAAAGTCTTTCATTTGTCTTTTGGCGACCTCGTGATTTTCATGTGTTTCAAATCCTGGCCAGTACACCTTATCTACTTTGGGGTGGTCGGCTAGAAAATTGGCTATGATTTTGCCGTTGTAGCAATGTCTGTCCATACGTACATGCAGGGTTTTGATTCCACGCAGCACCAAGAAGCAATCCTGAGGGCCGGGTACCGCGCCACTGGCGTTTTGAATGAAAGCAAACTGCTCGTCCAGCTGTGGATCGTTGGTGGCCAAAAAACCCATGATGACATCCGAATGACCTGCGATAAATTTAGTAACCGAGTGCATCACTACGTCTGCCCCAAGGTCTAAAGGATTTTGTAAGTAAGGGGAAGCGAAGGTGTTGTCCGCAACGGTAAGCACATTCCTTTTTTTGGCGATAGCAGTAATGGCGGTGATGTCCACGATATTCATCATCGGGTTGGTTGGGGTCTCTATCCAGACCAATCGTGTACGATCGTTCATGACCGCCTCCACTGCTTTACGGTCGCGCATGTCTACGAAGTGAAACTTGATTCCAAAGCGTTCAAAAATCTTCGTGAACAACCGGTAGGTACCACCGTACAAGTCATCTGAGCTAATCACTTCATCCCCGGGGGAGAGGGTTTTCAAAATGGTTTCAGTAGCACTCATTCCGGAGGCAAAAGCCCGACCGAATTTCGCATTTTCCAATGCTGCGAGGTTAGTCTCTAGTACCGTACGGGTGGGATTCTGCGTACGCGCATATTCATAACCCTGGTGGTTACCGGGTGATTTTTGCACATAGGTAGAAGTTTGATAAATGGGTGTCATGATGGCTCCTGTAGAAGGATCTGGCAGGATGCCAGCATGAAGGGCTTTGGTTCCGAATTTCATGGAGATATGGGTTGACAGTCAAAAGGTGAACAAATTTGAACACCTTAGTGCTCTTAACAAAATCTGGTCAAATAAGGTCCTTACATCCGTAGACCTTGTGCATTTAGGCTTTCTTAAAAAAAGCGTCCATTTCCTTTTCAATATCCGCGTCTGCCAAATAATTCGGCGAGAGCGATGGTTGCCCGGGTAGGTTTTCCACATGTAAGGTTTGGGTAGGGAAAGCAAAGTGTACACCCATCTTTTCTGCCAGTTGCATGATCTGTAGCAGGATTTCATGACGGGTCTTCAACTCCTGTCCCCAGTCAGGCGCTTCGATAAATATGTAAAACATGATGTCTAAAGAATGGCTGCCCATGTTATTGAAATAAATGTGGAAATTATCTTTGTTGGTCATAGGGTGGCTGAGGTGAATTTTTCTTAACCCTTCGACAAAACTTTGCACCAATCCAGGCGGCGTGTCATAAGTGAGCGCCAAGGTGGTATAAAACCTGCGGTACTTACGTAACCCGTGGTTGTCGATGGTCTGGTCGGCCAACTTACCATTGGGAATGTACATCACAGAATTTCTGAATGTCCGTACCCTTGATGACCGAAACCCCACTTCTTCAACGGTTCCGTCCACATCATTTGATGTAATCCAATCGCCGATTTGAAAAGGTTTATCTACGAATATCATCAGCGAGCCAAAAAAGTTTTTGATAGTATCCTGGGCGGCCAGAGCAAATGCCAAGCCCCCAATAGACAGGCCGGTAAGTAGCGGCAATATGGGCACATCCAGTGCCTGGAGAATAAACAATAATCCAATGATGACGACAAAGGTTTTTAATGTTTTACGTAGTAGTGGTACTAGTTGGTCATCCAGTGTGCTTTCGGTTTTTTCGGCCAACTGCATGAGGATCATTGTAAAAATGTTTACAAAACGAAATGCAATGATGGTTGCAAACAGCGGAACAAGGATGTGCAATGCAGTGACCACGTATTGTGATATTTCTGCGGGGAGTTGCAAAACTGGAATAAAGAGGTTGAGCAGCAAGATGATAATGAACAGGCTCGTTGGGCGGGCCAGTGGAAGCAAGCCTTCGCCTGAGCGATGTCCTGCGCGCATGAGTGCTTTTCGAATAAATATTTCAGAAAATACAGTAAAAATCTTGTAGGTAACTGCACTTATTAGGGCAAGCAAGAGAATGGCTACATATTGATAGGCAAATAATCCAAAATACTTTCTGGATCCTAGACGTGGCAACCATTCCAAGAGGATGTCGGAGCCAAATTTAAAGGTCTCTTCATGCGCTTGCGCGATGCCACGCATGGCGGCATCTGAAAATACCCACTCATGGGTACTAGGCCGTTTCAACAAATAAACGTCTGGTAATTGTTTATCCACAACGTAGCGGTGTTTGTTGATGGTGGAGTCGAAATAATTGCTGGATTTGGGTATTTCATCCATGAACAAGTAGATGCCATTACCATCTAGCACCTGTTTGAATTCTATGGCAGCCTTTTTGGCTCGCTCCAACCCACGTCTTTTGGGATTGAAGGGCTGCGCTGCCAGAGAATCGTTGTAGTGTTCAGGCTGGAGGTAGTGGAGCGTGGTCCAGAGACTCTTATACGGTGAGCTTAAGTCTACCGTATCCTGGTCATCGATTTGAGCGTTGGTATCTGAACAAATGAAAAAAAGAACAATGAATAACCAGCGTTGCATACTATTTGGAACTCCTTTAAAGTGATAATCAGTTGCGTAACTTTATTGACAAAAGTAAAAATTGATGAACCCACTTCTCAAACCTTTTGATACCCTTTTTGAGATTCCGCCATTTTCTCTTATCGAATCTGACCACTTTTTGCCAGCTATCACACATTGGGTAGCGGAAGCCAGGAAAGAAATAGCGGCCATCACTGACCAATCCGAAGCACCTACTTTTGACAATACCATAGTGGCCCTGGAGCGGGCAGGTGAGGGATTGGGTAGGGTATCGTCCATCTTATTTAATTTGAATGCTGCTGACACGAACGAGTACATTCAGGAGCAGGCGCAGCAGGTTTCGCCGGTGCTCACAGAGTTTGATAACGAAATCACTCAGAATGTAACACTTTTCAACCGTATCAAAGAGGTGTATGCGTCTAGATCGGCATTGTCACTGAACGATGAACAGCAAATGCTCCTGGAAAAAACTTACAAGCGCTTTGTAAGGAATGGTGCTTTGTTGGACGAATCAGCCAAAAACCGGCTTAAATCGATACACGTGAAACTGGCGCGCCTATCGCTTACTTTCGGCGAAAATCTGCTGGCAGAAACCAACGATTTTGTTTTGGTTATTGAAAATGAACAGGAACTGGATGGTCTGCCAGAAGACGTCATCCAGCGCGCAGCCGAAGAGGCAAAGGATCGGAAGGTCGATGGCTGGGCCTTTACTTTACAAGCTCCCAGTTTTACGCCCTTTATGAAATATGCGCGTAACCGAAACCACAGAGAGACCATGTACCGCGCCCACATGAGCAAAAGTTTTAATGCCAATGAATGGAACAATGAAAAAATCATTGAAGAGGTGATAAAACTAAGGCATGAGAAGGCTGTCTTACTTGGATATCCAAACTACGCGGCCTTTGTTTTGGAGGAACGTATGGCGCAGTCTGAGGATAAGGTGAGGGACCTTTTTAACGAACTTTATCAGATTGCCAAACCAAAAGCAGAGGCTGAAGTTGAGGAAGTCAGGAAATTCATGAAGCAGCTTGGGATCTCACATGAATTGCAAAAATGGGATTGGAGCTTTTACAGTGAGCAACTAAAAAAAGCCAAATTTGACTTTGACGACGAACGCTTAAAACCTTATTTCAAACTGGAAAAGGTTATAAAGGGAGTATTCCAAACGGCTGAGCGCTTGTACCAAATTCGCTTTGTACCGAATGAAAATGTCGAGAAGTACTATGAAAACGTGCAGGTATATGAGGTGTTTGACACACAAACTGACCAATTGCAAGCCATTTTCATGGCTGATTTTTTCCCCAGGAAAGGAAAAAGGGGTGGCGCCTGGATGACCAGTTTTCGCAATGCCTATAGGGTCGAGGGTATAAGAACGATTCCGCAGGTAAGTATTGTCTGTAATTTTACTCCATCCACACCTGCGAGCCCGTCCTTACTGAAATTCGATGAAGTATTGACGCTGTTCCATGAGTTTGGACATGCCCTGCATGGCATGTTGGGAAATACACAATATGAGAGTCTTTCCGGCACCAGTGTTTATTGGGATTTTGTAGAACTTCCATCACAAATCATGGAAAACTGGTGTTATGAGAAGTCGTGTCTCGATCTCTTTGCACGCCACTACCAAACCGGAGAAGTGATACCTGAAGCGTATGTTGAAAAAATCATAAAGGCATCTAATTTCCAGGAAGCCTACCAAACGGTCAGGCAAATTGGTTTAGCGGAATTAGACCTGGCTTATCATGCCAGTGACCATCCTGATTCTATACAGGTGGAACAAATTGAGGAAAAGATATCCCAGCGTTTTGAAATACTTCCTAAGGTGGAAGGCACCTGTATGAGTACCCATTTCAGTCACATTTTTGCAGGGGGTTATGCGGCTGGCTACTACAGTTACAAATGGTCCGAGGTATTGGATGCTGACGCTTTTGTCATGTTTCGTAAAAATGGTGCGTTCGACCGAAAAACAGCAGATGCTTTTAAAGAACATATTCTATCGAAAGGAGGCACCGAACATCCAATGACGTTGTACAAAAGATTTAGAGGGCAGGCCCCCTCCACTTCCGCGTTGATTGAAAGAGCGGGGTTATTGGATTAGTCGATTTCGTCCAAGAGAATCGCCTTAAGGTTGGCATAATCCCAGGGCTTGGCTACAAAACGAGCCAAATTGAATTTCTCGAGCGCCTCTTCAATGTCTTCTTCCTGTGTATAACCTGAAACCATTACACGTTTGGGCGGAACATCAGGCTTGATTTCCATTAATGCTTTTAAGAATTCTGTGCCGGTCATGATGGGCATTCGTTGATCAGTGACCACTACATCCACTTCATTGGTTTTGAGGTACTCAAGGGCCTCCTTCGCTGAGGAAGTCGTATATACGTCGAAGTCTCTACGAAACATTTCCTTGAAGAGCATCAGGTTGATTTCTTCATCGTCGACGTAAATGAGTGAAAGTTTGTTGTCTCCTGCCATGGATTAGGCCGTTTCAGTAGATAAAGGTAAAGAAATTCTGAACTCGGTTCCCATGTCCTTCTCAGAGTCTACGGTTATCGTTCCGCTATGTTTTTCAATGATACCATAGGTGATGGATAAGCCTAAACCTGTGCCTACACCTATCTTTTTAGTCGTAAAAAATGGGTCAAATATTTTCTCTGCATTTTCATCGCTAATGCCAATACCCGTATCTTTGATGCTAATCAAAATCTCTTTATTTGTAAATAATTGCGTTTTCAAGATGATTGTTCCGTCTTTTTCTGTTTCATTAATAGCATCTATGGCATTATTGATTAAGTTAACAAAGGCCTGATTAAGTTCCCCTTCATAGCCAGCAATTTTTGGAATACGGTCATCGTAATCCTTTATTATTGTGATATTGTCTTTGTACTTACTTTTCAAAAGGAGCAAAGCCAGATCTAAATCTTTATGTAGGTTGACCATAGACTTTTCTTCCTGATTGGTTCTGGAAAAAGTACGCAAGCCTTTCACTATTCCTGTGGTGCGCTCGGCGCCTATTTTTACATTGTTAATCATCGCAGGAATGGCAGCGTAGGCTTCTTCAAAAAAGTTTTCCTTTTTTACAGTTTCCAGTTCCTCCAGCTTACTCTTCAGGTGCTTGTCATTGGGGTTAATATTATTTAGCCGGTCAATCACTTTAGCTACATCTCCAAAGTTTTGATTCAGGATATGCACACCGTTGTAAACAAAATTGATGGCATTGTTAATTTCATGTGCGATGCCCGCAGTGAGTGTACCCAATGAAGCCATCTTTTCCGATTGTACCAGTTGCGACTGCGTCTTATGCAATTCATCCAGTAATTCACTTAATTCGCTTTTCTGCTGTTTCAAATGCTGGTTGGCCTTTTGCTTGTCTCTGTAACCAACGAACAGCAGTACTGCCAATGCGACCACCAGACCTACCACCAGCATGAGACTGAGCACGACGTTTCGCTGGAGACTGAGGGTAGAATCGTATTCCTGCATCTTTTGATCAGCCATTTGAATCTCAGTTTCTTTATCCTCAATGGATTCATTTAACTGATCAAGGATGATCTTTTGCTGCTGCAGGTCTGTTTTCTGGCGTTCTGCCTGCGTCTGCTGATCGCGTATACGGGTTCGAAGAAACTGTAAATCATTGGTTTCTTTTTCAAGTTCTTTTTGCTTGGTAGTAATTTCTTGTTCCAACCGATAGAGTTCCTGTTCCTTTTTCTTGAGTAAGGATTTGAAGTTATCTACGTCTTTATTTCTCAGGCTAAGCTGCGTTTTCTGCGTGTTGATCAGTTTGGATAATCCAGATAACCGACGTTGTAACGAATCTACGTCTTGATTGTATGCTTTGATTTCTTCCTCCATTTCCCGAGCGCGCGCCAGTTCGGCACGGTACAACCTTTCATCCGAAATGATCGAACCACCGAGAATACTCATTCCTGACAATATTTTTAAACGTTGACGTTCTATATTTCCCGGATTCATTTCAAAGTCCAACTTATCTTGGTTGTTGATAAAATTGATCATTGTAAACTGATCCTGTCCAAAATGGTCTGTAACCATGAGAATGGGACGACCCTCTAATCGTTCATAAAGCAACGGCACCAGTTCATTATACACACCTAGGACGAATATCAGATCAATATTGGACGGTATTTCAGCTATTGTTCTCCCCGTAGATATTTGAATCGGGCGATTGTTGATGCGTCTTTGTTTCGCCATTTCAACGAGTTCGGCATTTAAGTTCGCATTGTTGGAGAGTGCATGAAAGCGGTAGCTGGTTTTGTTTTCATTGGGCCAGCCAATATTTTTAGCAAAGTCGTACAAATAATTGGCAATGCGCTCATTGAGCGCATTGCTACTCTCTTGTGCCTGCAGCCTAAAGACCAAAAGGCCGAAAAATAAATATGTAAAAAATCGGTTCAAATCTTCAATCCCAAATTTACCCTTTGAATCAAGCATCCAGCCTCAATCGTCAGTCGATGCTCAATCATTTCTGGACACAATATAATAGTTGGTGGTAGTTACAAAGTCTCTGAAATAGGGTAGCGAGGCAATGAGTTTCGTTTGTTCCTTTGGTTTTAAATTAAATTTAATCTTATAGTTTGGATTAATGAGGTAAAACCTTCGATAATCCGTCAAATAATGATGTTTCTTTAATAAGCGCTCAAAACGCTGGATGCCTATACGAGTGTCTCTTATCTCCAATAGGTTTTCTATTTTCTTTTCTTTTTCGCCAAAAGTCTTTAGAACACGTCGGTAAATTCCACGAGGCAACAGGTGGAAATAAGGTATTTTTGATAACCACTTATGCTTACACATTTGTTGGTGACCACCAAAGGGATTATGCCACGGAGGGAATCCGAGGAAAAATTTGCCATTTGGCTTTAGTAATTTTCTTACCTCTTGCATAAACCGGTCCTGATCGTGGATATGTTCTAAAACGTCACGTGTGATGATTAAATCGAATTGACCTAGTTCTTCAATAACGTCATAAATGTCTGCCACCTGAAATTTTAATCGGTTGCGGTGCGGGTGTTGTTCAAAAAAATGACGGGCATTATCAATTTTGCCTTCAGAGAGATCAATGCCTACGATCTGTTTGCAACCCATATCAACAAACGGTTTCAGATTACCGCCTTCACCACATCCAATCTCCAACACACTAAGCTCCTGATTTATCGGTCGCACCTGATTGATGAGCGGCACCACATAATGTTCCGTGGTGTAAGCCTGCTCATTAAAGTATTGCTGTCGATCTAGGTGCCTTTGCTGCATTTTCAGCCTGCAAGATTAACGTCTATTTTTTGCCCATGCAATCAGTCAATAAAAAAGGCGGGCATCGCCCGCCTTTTTCTGAATGAAATTGTTACTTACTTTTTCTTCCAAGTTGCAATTGATGCTTCATTCATGCGCACAAAGTCACCGTTGTTGGCACTGCTTGCGTCGGAGAGACTTTTTTCCGCGGTCTTAACGGCATCCTTGTAATTACCCATCTGCGCCTGAATCAAAGATTTTGTTCTTGATATCCAAAAGGCGTTGGGTCGTAGTTCAAGGGCCTTATTCACATATTCAAGGGCTTTATCCAATTGTGTATTTTCAGATAGCAAAAAGGACGCTGCACTGTAATAGTTATTGGCATTGCTCGCCTCAATGGTATTCTCAAGTGTTTCAATTTGCGTCATCACGGCTTCTTGCGTTCCTACTTTAAAATCGAATGCGACCACTGTGTTGGCCCACATCATTACAATTTGGGCGGAGTTATTGCTCAGCGCGTTGAGGTCAATCGTGAAGGTTTCTACCATAGGCTTTAATTCTGCGGGTTTGGCAGTTACCACAACTAGCGGGTCACGCTCCAGGTAGGCAGGAAAGCCATTTTCTTTTTTAGGATATAAGTTTAAGGTCCACTCATCCTGACCCGGCTTGGTTAAGACCGCATAGCTTCCAGCGGGCACCTCTACATCATTCATACTTACAGGCTTATCAAAAGTAAAAGTTGTGGCCTGATTGGCACCTGTTCTCCACAACTGATCATAAGGTACCAGGTCACCAAAAATTGCTCTTCCTTTGGCGCTGGGTCGAGAGTAGTCAACGGTCACTTCTGTCAAGCCCACCATTTGCACGAGTTGAGCAGAGGGGCTCGGTGCAGGCGTATTGAGCTGGGCCCAAGAATGAGTGCAGGCTACTGAAAGTAGTACGAGTAAGGTTTGTTTAATTGGCATCTTGATGTTTGGTTTAATGTTATTATTGTTTCAGATGGTAAGTTACCAAAAACTAACCCGAGATTTCTTTACTCGGGAAGATGTTGTGTCAATAGCTCAGGATTTGTTGGGTAAAGTACTGGTTCATGCATCTCCCGAAGGCCTCACTGCCGGTAGAATTGTGGAAACAGAGGCCTATCGGGGTAGTGACGATCGTGCCTGTCATGCACATGGCAAGAGGACTTCCAGAACGGAGATAATGTATGGGCTGGGAGGAGTGAGTTACGTCTATTTGTGTTATGGTATCCACCACCTTTTTAATATCGTCACAGGCATAAAAGATGTGGCTGATGCCATCCTGGTTCGAGCGTTGGAACCACTCAAAGGTGAAGAGCTTATGGTGCTGCGAACTGGAAAGTTCCAGCGCATGACTAGTGGCCCGGGCTTGGTTTGTAAGGCCATGGGCATTTCCGGAGAGCACTATGGTTTGGATTTAACCACACCGCAAACGGTCATCTGGGTGGAGGAAGGTGATCGTCCGGTAACGATGCAACAATTGATAAGCACTACTCGCATCGGTGTTGATTATGCGGGAGAGGATGCCAATAGACGGTGGAGATTTTATGAGAAAGGTAATCAATGGGTGAGCCGAAAATAAAAAACCGGATGTCAAACACCCGGCTTTCTTGAGCAAGAGTATGAAACTCTTGCATAACCTAAATCAACCAGCTATGAATTATAAAAATATAAGAAAACATTTAAATATCCATTGAATCCATGGGGAGAATTTCATAATAAAAGCAGGAATAGTAATATTGGTAAATGAATCACACACCAGCACTGGCGTTTTATTTGATCGTTTTAATGGTCTCACCTTTCATTGGTCACGGGCAAATTGAATTTTTTGGCGTTTCTTCACCTGTGAATCGTCTGAATACCGCCGCATCTGAGGATTTCCTGTGCCTACACCCAGCCGGCGAAAGATTGGTCTTTACCAGAATTAATTATGATGGAAATGTTGGTGGTAAAAATGATGGGGGAGATTTGTGGGTTTCTGATTGGGGGGGAGTTAACTGGGGCGCTGCATCTAATTGGCTGGCATTGAATGACCATAACATGACCACACCCATTGGATTTTCAGTTTCAGGAAATCAATTTATTTATAACTACCTGATAAATGACGCGCAAGGTGTGCGATCAGAATTGCGTATTTACCGTGCAGATGGGTCAATGGATGTGCTGCCGACAAAATATCTCAACAATTCGTCGGTTCATCAAACCGGTACCCTATCAGTGGATGAATCGTTTATCATTTTGAGCATGCAGTCAAGTGCAACCAAGGGTAATGAGGATTTGTATGTGTTGAAATACGAAAGTGGTGAATGGTCACCTCCGATAAACCTGGGGCCTGTAATTAATACCCCCTCACAAGAAATTACTCCATTTCTGGCTGCAGATAATCAAACCCTTTTCTTTGCTACCAACGGCAGAAATGGAGCAGGTGGATTTGACTTGTATTACAGTCGAAGGCTAGACGACTCCTGGCGTAACTGGTCTGAGCCAGTGAGTTTAGGACCTAAGGTAAACACTTCCGGTGCGGAAACAGGCTTTGTGTTTCAGCAGGGTGGTGACCATGCTTTTTTTGTGTCCACTATCGACAGTGATGGATACGGTAATATTCGGAGAATAGCGATTAAGCCGCAGATACAAGCCATAGACCAAGTGGATACCCTCCCCATATCGGCCAATCAGATACAAACCAGCCTAACAGGGGTGCGTGTAGTCGATGCCAGAACAGGGAAACCAGTCAGTGGGGAAGCCACAGTCATTTACAATGGAAAGAATAAAACCCGTATGAATTTGGGGGCCGTGGACGGACTAATTCGTATCAATTTAGGGATCACGACAGTGGAGGTGAAAAAAATAGGTTTCTTGCCTGCAAAAATGGAGGTAAAACCAAAAGAAGTGGTAGAGATGCCATTGAAACCTTTGGAAGTGGGCACCACGATTACGCTGGAGAATGTACTGTTCTATCGCGCTTCCGCAAAAATGCTTGAGGAATCTTACAAGGAATTAGACGAAATAGTTTTGCTGCTCAACCAAAATCCTACCATGAACATTTTGTTGAAGGGGCACACAGACAATCGAGGAGACGTAACGGCTAATATGAAACTCTCAGATGAAAGGGTGGTGGCTGTGGCTAATTATCTCATCGAAAGAGGGATCAAAAGCAAGCGGGTGAAAGGGAAGGGATTTGGAGGCAGTCAGCCCGTTGCACCAAATGATACCGAAGAAAACAGAAGTAAAAACAGACGTGTTGAATTTCAAATCATCAAATAGTATGAAGAAATTATTTTTCTTTCTAAGCGCACTTGTCGTGGCTATGGCACTAAATGGCCAAAGCATTGTAGGTAAATGGAAAACCATTGACGATGAAACCAACAAGTCCAAATCTGTGGTAGAGATATACGAAAAAGCCGGAAAATACTACGGTAGGATAGTGAAACTTTTTCGAGAAACTGGCGAAGACCCGGATCCGTTATGTGAAGCATGCACGGGCAGCAAAAAGAATCAGAAGGTCATAGGCCTGGAAATCATCAGCGGATTATACTTCGATAAAGACGAGATGGAGTTTAAGGGTGGAGAAATACTTGACCCGGAGAATGGGAAGACCTACGATTGTAAAATATGGATTGAAGATGGCAAGCTCAAAGTGCGGGGCTACCTATATTTTCTTTATCGAACCCAGACATGGTTGCCGGTAGGATAGTATGCGAGTAAAGATTCAAGCCTGGCAGGTGGCTCTTGATATAGCTGACAGTTCTTGTATAAAAAAATAAGCAGGCTTTACTTCACCACTTTTTACAAGCATGGTTAATTTTATTTCCGTGTGGGTTCAGGAAGAATGGCCAAAATGTGCTGAGATTGGAAACTCAAATTTCTCGCAAGGTCAATAGCCGACAGGTGCGTGAATTCGTTACGGGTCGTTTGCGGTCTTCCGGACCCTCTTCAGATTGCCAATCAACCTCCTAAGCCATGCCCGGTGGTTGAGTAGCGTCTTGAAAGAGATATCATCCACAGCCTCGTAAGTTCAAAAATACCTTACAATTAATAATTCCCGGAGGCAGAACACGTGGGTCTCTGGGTTTAACAAATTGAATAATCCAGGTAGTACGCACACCTGAGATAATCATGCACCAAATATCCATTGGAGCATGAACTTTTTTTAATATTCCAGTACCATGACCCTGTGGATCGGGTCACTGGGAATCTCTTTGAAGAGTCCAAATAACGCAGATCCGGAACCGGACATGGCCACGTAGTATGCGCCTGCCTCGTACAAGTCTTGTCTGATCTGGGCGAGTTCAGGATATTTTTTAAACACCACATTTTCAAAGTCATTTATCAAATACTTCGACCAGAGGTTAGGGTCTTTTAGGGTCTTCAGCAGAGGTGTCGCCGGTGCTTTGGGTACAATGCCGGCATAGGCCTCGGCAGTGGACAAGTGTACATTCGGGGTGACCAACACCAGGTAATGCCCCTTGAGTGAAAAATCAACATCGTGCAAATCTGTTCCGCGGCCGGTACCTAGTTTAGGACCTTCGTAAAGGAAAAACGGACAATCACTACCTATTTTTGCCGCGATTTTCAACTGATCTTCAAAGGGTAAGTTCAACTCAAACAGCTGATTCACCAGCCTAATGGTGAATGCGGCATCAGATGAGCCACCGCCAAGTCCGGCACCCATGGGGATGACTTTGTGGAGGTGTATGTGGGCGGGAGGCAGATCATAACTTTCCTGCAACAATTGGTAGGTGCGTAAAACCAGATTGTCTTTTCCATCATCAGGAACGGGTAAGCCGGAAGTTGAAAAAGACAACTTATCTGCCCGCACAATCTCTAACACATCCGATAAGGAAATAGGGTAGAAAAGCGTTTCGATGTTGTGGTAACCATCCGAACGCTTTTCGGTAATGTATAGGCCGATGTTGATTTTTGCGTGAGGAAACGCAATCATGAGACTATTCCTTTCGGAGCTGATCGATCAATTCATCAGTGATGCCAGAGGTAGAGAATCCACCGTCGTGCATCAAGTTCTGCATAGTGACCATGCGGGTCAGGTCTGAAAACATGGCCACGCAATAATCGGCACAGGAAGTTGCATCTGCATTTCCCAAAGGTGACATCTTATCCGCGTAGTCGAAAAACACATCAAAACCACTTACACCTGTTCCGGCAGTGGTCTTTGTGGGTGATTGAGAAATGGTATTTACCCGAACTTTCTTATCGCGTGCGAAGAAATAACCGTAACTGCGGGCAACGGACTCCAGCAACGCCTTGGCTTGTGCCATATCAGAATAATCCGGGAAGGTTCGTTGAGCGGCAATGTATGACAAGGCCAGGATGGAACCCCATTCATTCATGGCATCCAACTTGTCTGCCGTTTGCAACACTTTATGAAAGGAAAGTGCGGACACATCCAGTGTTTTTTGAAACCATTCATAGTTTAGGTTTGTGTAAGGCTTGCCTTTTCGAACATTCGGGCTCATACCTATGGAATGAAGCACGAAATCCAATCGACCTCCTAACTCATCCATGGCTTGCTTGAAAAGTATTTCTAAATCTTCCATCGATGTGGCGTCGGCAGGAATGATTTTGGCGCCTACCTTGTCAGCCAATTTATTGATCTCTCCCATACGCATGGCGATGGGGGCGTTAGTCAGCACGAATTGGCCACCTTGTGCATGTGCCTGCTCGGCCACTTTCCAAGCGATGGAGCGCTCATCCAAAGCGCCAAAAATGATTCCTTTTTTTCCTTGTAGCAGATTGTTTGACATGTTCATAATGGGTTAGTAGAGCAATATTAGCGAATTCCCAACAACTCCCTTGCACTAGAAAATGCTGCATCAGTGGGCGTTTTGCCAGCAATCATTTTTGCGATTTCTTCTACCCGTTCACTCCCTGAGAGCTCGCGCATTTTGCTTTCCGATCGATCGGCACTGTGATCTTTGTACACGAAATAATGTTTGTCACCCCCCGCAGCGAATTGCGGCAGGTGACTGATACTGATCACCTGGTGGTTGCGTGCCATGGCCTTCATCATCTGAATCATCTGTAGGGCCACCTCCCCGGAAACTCCGGTATCGATTTCGTCAAAGATGACCGTGGGTAGCTGCATTCTACCTGCGATCAGGTATTTAATGGCGAAAATCAACCGTGAAAACTCACCTCCTGACGCCACATGCTGTATTTCTTCAGGCGCTACTCCCTTGTTGGCACTAAAGCGCATCGCTGCGTGATCCATACCGTTGGGACTCGGGTTGATAGGGAAAATGTCTATCTCAAGGGTGCCATTGTCAATGCCCAATTCTCGAATGAGTTTTTCAATTTCTGCGGCAAAATTTAGGGCGGCTAGCTTTCTGGATTCTGTCAGCTTGGCCGCGTCTTGCTTTAACTGTTTCTCGGCCTCAGCTAGCTTCTTGGCAGTTTGTTCGATCTGTTCTTCTAACCCAACGACTGCTTCCAGAGATTGGGCCAATTCATTTCGCTTTTTAATGAGTGCCGCTTGATCTGCCACTTGATGTTTTTGTTGCAGGCGGTACAAATTATCGATAGTTCCTTTCAACTCGTGCATGCGTTGTGGGTCATGCATGATGTCTTCCTGCATGCGGGTGAGTTCCTGGTGAATGTCTTTCCATTCAATCAAAGTGCTGTTGGCTCGCTCAGCCAGTTCGTAAATCCCTTTACTGAAGCTGGCAACAGCATGTAGCCCCTGAGTGGCGTCGCTCAACAGTTGCAAAGCACCTAATTCAGCATTGTCCAATAATTGATCTACCTGCGCCAGCTTTATTTTAATTTCCTCTGCATGTTCCAGTAACTCCAGCTCTTCTTCCATTTCAGCTTGATCGAACCCGTCCAGGTTCGCTTTTTCCAGTTCTTCGTACAGAAATTGGCGATAGTCCAGCTGCTCTTTATCGGCCGCTGCTTGCTTGCACATATTGTTGTACGCTTTTTGTAGCGTTCTCCAGCGGTCGTAAGCGTGTTGATAGGCTTCTAAGAATTTTTTGTGTGCGGCATAGGCATCCAGCACCTCTAATTGGTATTGGTTATTGGCCAATTGGAGTGACTGATGTTGGGAGTGAATGTCCATTAATCGAGTGCCTAATTGCTTCATTTGTGCCAGGGTCACAGGGGTATCATTGATGAAGGCACGGGATTTACCCGAAGGACTTATTTCCCGACGAAGCAGGGTGCGGGTTTCGTAATCCAAATCCATGGATTCAAATAAAGGTTGAAGCGCATAGCCCTCAATATGTATCGTGGCTTCTACCAGGCATTTGGCATCCTCTCTCAATAATACTTTCGTATCAGCACGTTGGCCCATGAGTAAGCCCAGCGCACCCAGCATAATGGATTTTCCTGCTCCCGTTTCTCCCGTAATGATGTTGAGTTGTGGGGATGGTTGGATGTGCAGTTCCTGAATGAGGGCATAGTTTTGAATGGTCAGTGCTGCAATCATGCTATTCGATCATGGGTTTGAAAGTTTCGGATTTGCTGGGATCCAACGAAATGAGCAGGTTGTAGGCTTTCCTCCTCTGTGCATTGTTGCCTTCAGAAAATAAGTTAGCCAATTCTGAGGCCTTGGCATCCAGAAAGCTGATCGTAAGAATGGAACGAGGTCTTGCTCGGTTAGCCAACTGTATTTTCTCAAGGGCACCCAGGATATTGGTGCGCGCCTGGTCCGGATTTTCGTGCATAAGGTCCATTCCCTGACGATGGTATTCATAATTAGCCGTGCGAATGGGTGCCAGTGAAGCATTTCTTAGGTTTTCAATCAACCAGTACCTGTTACGGTTGCTGCCCAATTGCTGCCAGCCGGGAAAACTTGACTGCTGGGCATTGTTTACGATGTCGAAAGCTTTTTGAAGATACGACTCCCCACCCGATGGACTGAAGGAATCATAGTCCAGGCCGATGATTAGATACGCATAGTATGCGAGAAGTGAGCTCACATTATCGGTGAAAGAATTCTCGTTGTACTGAATCGGTCGGGTGGGATTGTAAGAAAAATTCCAGTCCCTATCGGCAAAATTAAAAAGCACCGTTTCATATTCCGAGCCGTACACGGGCCGGGCGGAAATGATTTGTACAGTGGCCTCATATACACCTATAGAGGGCATAGAGGATAGCGTGACCAAAATATTGCATTTGATTCGCTCGTTTTCCTGGAATTCATCATCGGTCCAGTTTCTCTCATTCAGAAATTTGGTGAAATCCTGCTCCATTTCTGCGAAAATGGTCTGATCGGAAATCTGCACATTTTGGTAGTCGATCACTACTTTGCAGTTGAGCTCCTGCGCTTGGGCCATGGCTGCAAGGAGTACCCCACCGATCATCCATACCCAACGCTTATCCCACATGCTTGATAATTTCCTGTATGATGTCATAGGCCACCTGAGTTTTACTTTTTAGTGGAAACGATGTATGGAGTCCATTGGTGTCATACACACTGACCTGATTGGTATCATGGCCAAAACCTGCACCTGTATCATTCAATGAATTGAGCACGATCATGTCAAGTTTTTTCTCTTTCAATTTTTTTCGCGCGTGTATGGCCTCATCTTCCGTTTCCAATGCGAAGCCTACTGTAAACACCCCATTTTTTTTGGCACCCATCTCAGCGGCGATATCGGGATTCTTAACAAGCACGATCTCCATGGTATCTTCCTTTTTCTTTATTTTTTGAGAAGACACGTCTTTCGGTCGGTAATCTGAGACGGCTGCTGCAAATATGGCTATGTCGACTTGGGCAAAACGGTCACTTACCTCCGCCAGTAATTCATTGGCCGTTTGAATAGGTATCTTTTCTATGGAAGCATGATTGGGCAAGAAATTACCAGGGCCGTGCACCAACATTACTTTTGCACCAGCTAAGGCGGCTTGCTCAGCCAGCGCACTTCCCATTTTTCCAGAAGAATGATTACCAATGTACCGCACGGGGTCTATTGGTTCGTAGGTCGGTCCCGAAGTGATGAGCACCTTACGGCCTTCTAGGGGCCTGGCAGCCCATTCCTTCGTTATTTCGGACAATAACTGTTCTGGCTCAGCCATCCGCCCCTGACCCTCCAGACCACTTGCCAGTTCACCGTGATTGGCATCAATGATTCGTACACCATCCTTTCGTAGTGTTTCCAAATTTCTCAAGGTGGTGGGGTGCCGATACATGTCTAAATCCATGGCCGGGGCTACCATTACCGGACACCTTGCAGAGTAGTAGGTGGCCAACAACAGGTTGTCGGTAATTCCACAGGCCATCTTGCCAAGGGTGTTGGCTGTGCACGGCGCAACGATAAATAAGTCTGCCCATATTCCCAGCTCCACGTGGTTGTGCCAGGTACCGGTTTCACGATTAAAATAGGTAGAATAAACCGGATGTTTCGAAAGTGTAGCCATTGTGAGCGGGGAGATAAACTCAGTGGCATCTTTGGTCATGATGACGCGAACTTCCGCACCTGCCTTTACGAGTAGACGCACCAAAAACGCAGCCTTGTAAGCAGCGATTGATCCTGCGATGCCCACTAATATTTGTCTCGCGTTAAGCATAGCGGAAATTTAATGTGCTTTGACTATTTCTTTCTTCCAAAACAAAAAATGCCTTTAACCAAAGGTTAAAGGCACCTACTTTTTACAATGCTGGTCTTCTAAATCTCCTGACGGGTAACCATTTCTGCTTCCTCTTCTTCAGGTATCCTAAAATTTAATTCGTCTGCAGAAAACTCCTCGATTGCCATGGCTGAGGCTTTGGGCATGCGCTCATAAAACTTGGAAATTTCAATTTGCTCACGGTTTTCAAAAATTTCCTCCAGATTATCGACCGAAGAGGCGAACTCAGCAAGTTTGTTATTCAACTCCTCTTTCAGGTTAGTGCCAATCTGCCGGGCGCGCTTACCTATGATCACAATGGACTCATACAAGTTTCCAGTTTTATCAGACAGATCTGCATTTTCTCTAGTGATAATGGAAGGATTCACACTCATAGTTCCGGTTTTCTTGAGTTTGCAAAATTAGCTAATTCGTCCCGACTTTTTTCATAGAATTGGGAAGCATTTTCTAAAAATCGACTGTTCGGATATTTGTCAACAAAATCTTGGTATCGTTTAATGGTCTCCTGGTAGCGTTCTTCCTGCTTTTCTGGTATGCTCACCTTGGCATACTCGTAAATCGTCTCTATGCCCATGAAGTAGACCTCTTCTCTAAATTTACTGTCGGGGTAGTCCCGGTGAAAATTTTCAAATATGATGAGGGCCGATTTGTACCTACGTATTTTGTAATACAATCGGGCGTTTTCAAATGCCTTCTTTTCCAGTTTTCGTTCCAATTCATCCATCAATTGCTCTGCTTCTTCCGTTGCAGAGCTGGCCGGATAGAGATTGATGTATTCCTGAAGTGCGGCTAGCGCCTCAAGGGTAGATGTTTGATCCAGATTGTACTCGGGTGACTGCATGTAGAGGCTAAAGGCATTCATGAAACGCGCCTCTTGTACGTATTCACTTCTACCAAATACGCGAACGAAATCTTTAAAATGATGTGCGCTCAAAATGAACTGATCCAGGTGGTAGTAAGTGTAGGCAAAAATAAAGTTACCTAGTTCTGCTTCTTTTGTACCGCGAATAATGGGAAGAATCTCTTCCAGCAGCACATTGGCTTTGTAATATTCCTCATCTTCATAGTAGGCCAGGGCTGCGTCATATTTCAGCCGCCAATCAGGGCTATTCTGAATTCGTCGGAATTTGCTGCACGAGGTCGACAACAAAAGTATGAGTGACAATAGGTATATAGTTTTTCTTGAAAAACGCATGCGATTCGTTCAGCCCGCAAAAATAGACGACTTACTTGAGATAACTCATGGATATTTGGCACATTGTGTGGGCGGGTCAATTATTATCTGTCTCAGGTGTAAGCAGTGGTTGATCGGGGAGCTCCTTGTCGATGGTCAGCCCCTGTGGAAGGATTTCTGTTTTTGTCGGCCCAACTGCAGGTAATAGATCAATCAGGAAGGGTCTTTCCTCTTCTCTCCACTTAAAACCATTCAGTTTCCGCACGTCTGGGGTGAATTGGTGAGGAGGGATAAAACGTGCGGAAGGTCTCGTATAAAAGCTGATGTTGCGCAATTCCTTATTCTTGAACCTTAGCTTCATGTTACTACATAAAATACGATTCAAGCCCATTGTCAGGCTGTCTTTTTCTAAGGCGTAATAAACACTTTCTCCGTTACCATCCACTTCTACAGTAGTCAGCTCACTTTTCTTGAAAAAGGCCGTCATGTTTCTGCCTTTGATTTGGTTGAAATTCCCCAGGGTGTCTGTTGAAATCATGAAGGCATTACGTCTGAAATACATTTCTTTGAGTTCTTCGTTACCGATCAATAGCTTGATGGTATCACTGGTCACCTGGTTGTCATCGGTCCAAAGGATTGGATCTTTGTAAAGTACAATAATGGAGTCGCTACGAAAGAAGCTGGATGAATCGGCGCGGCCTTGCAAATTGGTTTTGAAAATCCTGACGTTATTGTAAGCCAATACACGTTTCATCGAGTCTATCTCACTTTCAATGGAAATCATGGTATCTGCCGCTACATAAAAAGTGTCTGTTTCCAGGATTTTCTTCATTATGGGTTGACCAAATATTTTGCTAATGCCTACCTGTTTGTCATAATAGCCCTCCTCTCCAATAATGATGACATCTTTATCTTTCGCCGTGAGTTTTACGTCACCGACTGCCTTGTAATATTTCTTGTGGTCATCAAAAAACAGGTCTTCCCCCTCCAGAAAGTTGTCTGGCGTTTCAATTTTTCCGTCCACGAATAGTGACTGATCAATATCTGTTCGGAACTCGCCGCCATCGGCGTCAATCTTATTTTGACCTTCGTTGGAAATAATTTCTGTTTTCCCTGGAGTTACGGCGATTTTCGTGAGGGTGTTGTACTGCAGTTCATTGCTTTTAAGCAAATAATCTGGTGCCTTTAGGACTACATTCCCTTCGAAACTTGCATAATTTCTTTTAGCATAAAAAGTACCCCGCTGGCTGGTGAGTATGTTGGTGGTGTCTCGAAGCTCTCCGCCTCCGAAATAGGTGGAAATTTCTTCGTCCATTTGGTAATCCAAATTATCCGTTGTGAGCCGATTGTAACCTTTTTGGTAAACGACATTTTCCCGAAGTTCAGCTTTTCGATTCGCTCCCTCATAATTCAACCTTTTGGCTGTGATAACCGTGGAGTCATCTACAATGCGGACGCGACCGAAAGCTTCGATCAAGTCACCACGTTGTTTATAAAAAAGAGCACTGTCGCAATAGATGCGTGTACTTTTTTGCGTAAAAACCACATTACCGGTCAGCTTCCTTACGCTTTCTTTATTTTCCTTAAAGTTTTCAAGGGTCTTGGCCCGGTAGGCCACCCGGCTTTGTCCAAATACATCAAGCGCAGCGGTAGTAAGAAAAATTAAACAAAGGAACCTGACCCTGAAGGACATCATGCTAACAAAGCTAATCATATCTTTTAACGATAGATTTGTGTCCAATGGTGGCCAGGATCCAACAATTTTTCAAGCAACACCAGGTTAAAGGGCCGGTGCTGTTGGGCATGAGTGGGGGGATAGACTCCATGGTGCTGGGCCACTTACTTCTCGAAACACCTATTCCTTTCGAAGTTGCCCATGTTAATTATGGCCTGCGCTTGACTGCCAATGAAGATGCGTCTTTTGTGGAAGATTGGTGTGCGCAAAAGTATGTTTCGTGCCATGTTCGAACAGTCACTAAAACTGAGCGTGATGGGCTATCGGGCTCCACACAAATGTGGGCACGATCAATACGTTATGACTGGTTTTACGAGTTGTTAAACCAACGGTCACTTTCCCATATTATCTTGGCTCATCAGCAGGATGATGCGGTCGAGACCCACTTCATCAACTGGATACGCGGCACGGGTCCCAGAGGATATACGATACCCATGCGTAGTGACGACGTGTTAAGACCACTGCTAATCACGTCCAGGAGTGAAATTGTGGCGTACGCCCAAGCGCATAACATTCACTGGCGTGAAGATGAAAGCAATCAAAAGCATGACTATTTGAGAAATCGCATACGTCATCTGGTGATCCCGCAATTGAAGGCACTTAATCCGGGGTGGGATAAAACCATGGGCCAAAATCTACGTCGGCTGATGGGCTTACAACAACTTTTAGCAGAGAGAATAGCATATCTGGAGGCGAAATACCTGAAGGCCAAATCAAGACACGTAGTGCTGGACATATCATGGATACGACCGGATGATTCGGCAGATGAATTATTATTGAGCGAATTACTTCAGCGTTATGGCGTCAACTATGCTCAGGTAAAAGACTTATTGCGTGCAAAGCTCAGTGGCAAAGAGGTCCTTGCACAAGATTATACGCTGACCATGGATCGTGCACAAATTATTATACAACCGCGACGACCTTCCATCGACACGGCCATTACATGGTCAAATCCTGAGCTACCTGTTCATTTCGGAGGCCATCAGTTTACTGCCATTACCCGGAAAAATTGGAAGATTCAAGCCGATCCATGCCTGGCAACATTAGACGCTGATTTGGTCCAATGGCCCCTTCAAATCGATAATTGGAAGGAAGGGGACCGGTTTGTTCCATTTGGAATGGATAGAATGAAAAAGATAAGTGATTTTATGATCGATGAGAAAATTCCTCTATCATTGAAAAAAAACGTTCCTGTAGTTAGGTCTGGCAATGAAATATGTTGGGTGGCAGGTTGGCGTATCGACGATCGTTTTAAAGTAACCGAGCAAACAAGACAAGTATTATTATTGCGGATGGACGATGAGGAAACTATTTGAAAAAAACTATTCAGATGGAGATCTGCAGTTGATGGAGTTCCTTCAAAAAGACCGCATCTTCGATCAGTTGACCAGAAAGGAGTTGAGTTACTTCCTTCCTTACATCCATTTCAGAACTTACCAGGAAGATGAAGTCATCTTCTTTGCAGGGGATCCTAGTCAGGCGCTCTACATGATTAAAAGTGGTATCGTCAGTCTTCACCTGGACATTCGCGGTAACCTAGAAAAATTGATGTCTCTACGTACAGGTAAAGTATTCGGTGACAATTCCCTGTTGCCTCAAACGAAGAGGCTTTATTCCGCAGTGGCCATGACCGCCTATACTTCTGTTATGGTATTGCCTCAAGTCAACTTAATTGATATCATGGATAAACACAAAAAGGTGAAAAGCAAAATGATGACTGCTTTTGCCGAACGCTACAACCTGTTTTTAGATCGACTTTTTCATTCTTACCAAAACAGTCTTGGCTTCTTTGACCTACACAATGTTTACTCAGGCATGAAGTAACATGCGCTTTGATATGGTTCGGTCCTGGACTACTTTTGTTGCTCAAACGCAGATTAATAGCCAAAAAAATATGAAAGTAACCGTCGTAGGTGCAGGGGCCGTGGGTGCAACCTGTGCCGATAACATCGCCCAAAAAGCGCTTGTTGAAGAAGTCGTTCTCCTAGACATTAAAGAAGGTTTGGCAGAAGGTAAAGCAATGGATATGAACCAGTGCGCCACCATGAATGGCTTCGACACAAAAATTATTGGATCTACCAACGATTATTCAGCCACAGCCGATTCTGCTGTCTGCGTCATTACATCGGGTATTCCCAGAAAACCTGGTATGACGCGGGAAGAGTTGATTGGCACAAACGCGGGGATTGTTAGCAGTGTTACGGAGAATCTGCTGAAGCATTCACCGAATACCATCCTTGTGGTCATCAGTAATCCCATGGACACGATGACTTATCTAAGTGCCAAAGCCAGTGGTCTGCCCAAAGAACGGGTGATTGGTATGGGAGGCATCTTGGATAGTGCTCGTTTTAAATATCGTTTGAGTGAGGCCCTTAATTGTTCTTCCAATGATTTGCACGGTGTAGTTATAGGCGGTCATGGCGACACTACCATGATACCATTGATGAATCATGCCACGTACAACAGCACGCCGGTTACCAATTTTCTATCCCCTGATCAGCAGGAATACGTAGTGAAAGAAACCATGGTGGGGGGTGCAACGCTCACCAAATTGATCGGGACTTCTGCCTGGTATGCGCCTGGGGCAGCTGGTGCGCACCTAGTGGAGAGTATCATTAAAAATCAGAAAAAGCTTTTTCCTTGCAGCGTATTGTTGGAAGGTGAATACGGCCAATCTGATATCTGTATCGGCGTACCCGTTAAGGTGGGGGCCAACGGTTGGGAAGAAATTGTGGATTATAAACTAAGTGCTGAAGAGCAAAAGCGCTTTGATGAAAGTGCAGATGCCGTTCGGAAGATGAATGGTGTATTGCACGAAATGAAATTGATTTAACAGAACTGTTAGGCCACAACGCCATTTTGAGTCGTGCGCTCAAAATGGCTTTCTTATCTCAATGCTAACCAGAAATCAACAATTGATCGATAAGAGTCATCTGATCAGCAGGGACCTGAGTTGGATACAATTTAATTACCGTGTGTTGGATCAGGCGCGCAAGACCCATCGCTCATTGCCCGAGCGCTTGAAATTCCTGGCCATTACCGCGTCCAATTCTGATGAGTTCTTCATGATCCGTGCGGGCAGCTTGTACAATTACCTGGATTATGGCAAGGACCGAATTGATTATTCTGGCTTGCGTGCCCATCCATTTAAACGCAGGCTTTTTGATGACCTGGAAGCGCTTTCACACGAGGCGCATCGGGTCTATCTGGAAGAATTGCAGCCTGAATTTACCAAACTTGATTTTCGCATTGTTCAGCTGGCAGAACTTGGAGATACGGAAGTAGCGAATGTGGAGAATTATTTTGAGCGTACAGTTTTTCCGATGTTGACGCCGATGGTGTATGATTCCTATCATTCTTTTCCCGTTTTGAATAACCAGGTGCTGACTTTTGGCGTGGTCACCAGAAACTTCAGGATAAAAGAAAAGAAGAAAATGTCATTCATCCAGCTACCTAAAAACCTTCCCCGCTTTTTGGAGCTTTCGCGTGACCAGGAACTGCTATTCTTGCCGATTGAGGAAGTGGTCAGGGCGTGTCTGGATCAATTATTTAAAAATGTAAAAATTGTTTCCAGCACACTATTTCGTGTCACGCGCAATGGTGACTTTACGCTAGAAGAATCAGATGATATTGAAGACAATTTCTTAGACGAGCTCAAAAAGAAACTAAAGACACGCAAAACAGGACGGGTTGTGCGCCTGGAAGTGGAAGAGAAGTACGATACCTGGATGATTAAGAGCCTGCTAAAACGTTTTGAGTTGGAAAACTCCAATCTGATGATCAAACCGGCTGGTGGTCTGATCGATTATGCCGGTCTCTGGCAGATAGTTAACCATCCGGAATTTGAGAATGAACACAAGTTGAGTCCCGTGGCTGTGGACCCGATAAGTGTGCGCGACTATTCCCACAAGGATATTTTTAAAATTCTGAAGGAGCGGGACGTATTGTTGCATCACCCATACAACACAATGGAACCGCTTCTCGATTTAATCGAAAGAGCCGCCGAAGATCCCAAAGTCCTCTCCATCAAGCTCACAATCTACCGGCTGGCTAAAAATTCGCGCATTACCGAAGCCCTGTTGGAAGCTGCGGAAAATGGCAAACACGTGGCTGTTCTTTTTGAAGTTAAAGCACGCTTTGATGAGGAGAATAACATGCGTGAGGCAACGCGTTTACAAAAGGCAGGATGCTTTGTTATATATGGTGTGGGCACGCTGAAGACCCATACCAAACTGTTACTGATCGTACGCAAAGAAGGAGAAAAAGTCACTCGATATGTGCACATGTCCAGCGGCAATTACAATGAAAGCACCTCTAGACTCTACACGGATATTGGCTACCTGACCACCAATGAAAAATACGCAAATGATGTGCAGGAGTTTTTCAACGTCATCACCGGTCATTCCCTGCCGGAAGACTTCGATACACTAATTACTGCACCCATTGAAATGCGACGTAAGTTGGTTGCTTTGATCCAACGAGAAAAGGCCAACGCGATGGCGGGAAAACCTTCCGGGATTGTGATTAAAATCAACTCATTGCAAGACAAAGAGGCCATCGAAGCACTTTATGAGGCTTCGCAGGCAGGCGTAGTTATTCGTTTAATCGTACGGGGTATTTGTTGTCTGAGACCTGGTAGAATTGGATTGAGTGAAAACATAGAGGTTAGATCCATAGTCGGCGATTTCTTGGAACACAGCCGACTCTTCTACTTTCACAATGCTGGTGCACCCCGTGTATATGCGGGTAGCGCAGACATGATGGTCAGATCTTTCGATCGTCGATTGGAATCTTTATTCGAAATACTGGACGATTTTCTAAGAAAACAAACCATGACCATCTTGGTTTACAATTGGCGTGACAATGTAAATGCCTATCGGATGAATGAAAATGGAACTTACACGCCTTTACATTCTGAAAAAGGCGACGAAACTTTCAACATACACGAACGATTTTTCAAGCTATCGCGCCAAGAGGTGACAGATGTCCGGCTCTTCGAGGAGTTTAATTTAATGAATGGTAAGTACCTTTAATTTTTGGGTGGGTTGATCATAATGTGCGCACGGTGTGTACCAGGATCCATAATCCAAGGGCTACCCGGCGCAGTTGATGAGGGGGGTAAACCTGTGGATTCAGAAGTCGCAAAGGGGATGTACACCACATACCGTAAATAGGTATTGACGGGTTGACCCGATTCGTCAAATTCTCCTGACATCGCAAAAAGGGTGCTGCCCTGAGGAATTTTCAACTTCCCACTTTTGACTTCACTTTCCCTCTGCTCAAATACCTCCTGATACGTTTGGCCTGAAGCGCGAAGTTCACGTCCGCGTGCCATGAATGGTTCCAGTTCCTTATGATAGGCAGCCACGCTGAAGCCTGCCTTATTCGGATCGTCAGTCAGGGCAATCATGGGATTGCTTCCAGCTCGGAGCGTGACCATTTCTCCTTCCATGTTGTACCCCTTTACAGTGGCTTCTTCCTTAAAATCTTCTGGTACGGCAAGTAGTGCCCACTGAATCTGCTGATCAGCAGTTGGAACTTGTTGACTGTATGCGGCCATACCAAAAATGAGCAATGGAAAGGTAAAGTAAGTTTTCATAACATTTATTTATAGAAAAATAACCAATTCATCTGACTGTGCCAATCTTGTACTTATACTTTGAGCTTTAGACATTCAAAACAAGCTACTGCCAATCCTTCCCGGTGATCCGGGTGTGCAATCTGAATCAACTGATGTGCGCGTTCCTGAAGTGACTTTCCATAGAGGTTGGCAATACCGTACTCAGTAACCACGTAATGAACATGGGCGCGCGTAGTCACTACGCCTGCTCCAATATTTAAGTACGGGACGATACGACTTACGCCTTTACTGGTGGTAGAGGGGAGTGCCAAAATAGGTTTGCCACCCGGCGAGAGTGAGGCACCCCGTACGAAGTCCATTTGCCCACCCACGCCTGAAAAGATGCGGTGACCAATGGAGTCGGCACAAACTTGGCCAGTCATGTCTATTTCGATGGCGCTATTGATGGCGGTAACCTTTGGATTTTTTCGTATGACGTTGGTGCGATTGACATAGCCAATGTCCAGAAATCGCACCTTCGGATTGTCGTGAACAAAATCATAGAGTCGCTGGCTACCAAATGCAAACCCGGTGACTGTATGGTACGGGTGAATGGTCTTGTGCTCATTGGTAACCACATTCCGCTCGATTAGGTCGATCAAACCATCCGAGAACATTTCTGTATGCACCCCCAACCCCTTATGGTTTTGGAGAGCTTCTAATGCTGCATTGGGAATGGCACCTATACCCATTTGCAAGGTGGCACCGTCTTCTACCAATTCGGCAATGTATCTGCCAATTGTTCGTTCTTTATCCGTCAACGCCGGCATTTCCACGGTAGGCATGGGTGTATTAACCGCTATCACCCTGTCAAACTCGCTGATATGCAGGGTGCCATCGCCGGTGGTTCTTGGCATGTTTGGATTTATTTCTGCTATCAGCCGCTTGGCACACTTGGCAGCGGCCAGTGTAGCATCTACAGAAGTTCCCAGGGTGACATAACCATTTCTGTCCGGAGGAGAAACGGTAACCATCGCAACGTCAAGGGGGATGATGTTTCGAATGAACAGGTTGGGTATTTCACTCAAAAAAACGGGTATGTAATCTGCACGCCCTTCTTGTACAGCCTTTCGCATATTGCCACCTACGAAAAAGCACTGAACCCGAAAGTTTTTTTCTTTTCCCCTTTGCGCATAAGGCGCAGACCCTTCTGTATGAAGCTGAAAAATTCGGACGTCTTTTAGATCGTCACGATCTGCCATGGCCTGTAACAATGTTTGAGGTGCGCCGGCCACACTTTGGACGTATACATTGTTGCCGGAATGAATCAGTTCGACTGCTTTTTCCGCGGTAGTAGGGGCGAGAGTTTTGGGCATAGTTGTTTGTTTAGCACAAGGTTAACAGGCTTTCCTAAACTGTCGGCTGACATTTGTCAGATAGACCATTAAACAATTAACGATAGACCATACGGAATAGTAATTATTCACACCCTGGATGTGAGGGACGTCCATGAATAATTATAAAATTCCCTGGTTCTACAAATCAAAAGTCCACCACTTTTCTTTTTTTAATTGAGGCAATGGCAACAAATAATTAAAAATGGATCGTTGTAATGCCTAATAGGCACCCCGTACAAATCCCTAAATTCATAAAATCTGCTTTTTTGGCACGGTTTTGATTCAAAATAAAACTAAAACTTCCGAAGATTTAGTCGGAAGAATACCAACTAATATTTTTTATCATGAACGTTCGTGTGCTTTTAATTTTGTCTTTATTGTCAGGTCTACCCGTCCAATCTTTGGCGCAGGACTCGTTCATGTATGGGGTACTGGGTGCCGATTTTTCCAAAACCTACAAGGGGGGTAGTTTACACCTGAATGTCATCAACGATCGGTTGGTAATTCAGATTGGTGGACTGGGTTCTTTCAAGGAAGCGGCCTCCACGCCTGTCGATTTTGTTGCCCCAGAGAGCGATATTCCTTTGGTAGGGGGCGGACCGATCGACGCTCACCTCATGGCTCATGTGAGCGCAGGCGTATCGCTAGGTTTTGGAGACTTTTTCCGGTTGAATTTGATGGCAGGAGTTGGAAATTCCTGGTACCACGAACCGACTAATTGGGAATTGACTGGACAGCCTGACGAAGCGGACAATTATGATTTTGACTATGGCACTAAATCTGTCGTGGGACTGATACTACACCCAGGATTAGAGTTCACCTTATCCAAACCTATGGGCATTGCAGTTTCTCCTTTGGTCATCATCAATGAGAGAGGAACGCAAACCTTCCTGGAGGTATCCTTTTTGCTGGGAAATGTGAGAAATAACTGACTCTTCAAAGACAAAAATTAAGATTCAGGCCAGGCTCCTTAAATCAGCAGGTACCGCTCTGGATACCCCTTGCTCTACCATAGTAATGCCATAGATTACATCGGTGCTGGCCATGGTCCGCTTATTATGCGTAACAATAATGAATTGGCTATCCTTTGAGAACTCCCGAACGATTTGGTTGAATTTGTCAATGTTGGCGTCGTCAAGGGGTGCGTCTACCTCATCAAAAATACAGAAAGGGGCCGGTTTCAATAGATAGATTGAAAAGAGAAGGGAGGTGGCAGTCAGTGTTTTTTCACCACCTGACAGCTGGTTGATGGTAAGCGGCTTTTTACCTTTCGGCTTGGCAATAATTTCAATGCTGCTCTCCAGGGGATTTTCCGGATCACTCAACTTCAGGTCACAGTCGTCTTCTTCGGTGAACAATGTGCGAAAGACCTTGATGAAGTTGTCATGTATCTTATGAAAAGCATCCATGAAAGTATCCCTGGCCACAGTATCAATTTCGGAAATAGTGGTGAGCAACGACTGTTTGGCTTCCAATAGATCATCTCTCTGAGTAGTGATGAAATCGAAACGCTCCTTGATTTCCTCGTATGCTTCCATGGCCATGGGATTGATGGGTCCCATAGTATCCAACCTGTTCTTGTATTTATCTACCTTTTGTTTAAGCTCACTTTCGCTCAGCGCCGCCAGGGCTTCATTCATCGAAGCTTCGAGTTGATCCACCTTGACGTTAAACTCTACGGACAATCGATCTTTTACCGATTGTAACTTCAATTGCGTCTCGCTGCGCTTGGTTTGCCACTCCATCAGCACGTGGTCTATACCTTCCCTTAATCGGTTCAACTCCCTTAGTTTCTTCTCTTCTTCATCAATGGTTCCACGAGCCTGATAATATTCCTTTTCAGCTTCGTTTACACCTTCCTCCAGGCTTTCCTTTTCCTGGTACATGGAAACGAGCGCGTGATCGCTTTCGGTAGACTTCCGAATCAGGTCGTTGATGGCTTGGGTGGTCTCTTGCAATTCTGCCTGGTTTTTCTCTATCCGTTCTTGGCTATTATTGAAGGCTTCCCGCTTGTATCCGATCTCCTGTTTAATGCTGTTGACCGAACTCAGCCTTTGATGAAACCGTACATTCTCTTCATTGTAGGCAGCAGATTTTCGAGCCAATAACTCCGAAAGGTCTTCCAATTCTCCTCGCATTTTGTCAATGTTGCCAGCCATGCTTTCGAGTCTTTGCTTCTCGGTTTCGTAGTTGGGCTTGAGTTGCGCCAGATCCTGCAGCAATAGTGCACGATGGTTTTCCATTTCCGAATGACGCGAACGGGCGGAGTTCAATAATTCTCCAAATTGTTCCTGTTTGGTTTGAATAGAGACGTAGGTTTCGTTAATCCGGCCAATTTCGTCTTTAAGTTGCTCCAGCTGCTCTAAATTTATGGAAGCTTTTAGATGTTCAATGGAGCGATGGTTGTCGTCTAGCTTTCGCTGAGCCTCTTCCTGCTTGCGGGTCAGCAACCTTATACGCTCACCCAATTTTTCAAGATTTTTCGCCCGACCGATCCGTTTGCCTTCAAACAGACCTACTGAGCCTCCGGAGAGGCTGTAAGGTCGGTGTGTTATTTTACCCCCTTTATCTATCCAAACAGTCCGACCCTTCCTCTGAAAATCAGGTAGACTGCCTTCATAGATGTAAACATTGGAAAGTAAGTAGCTGATCAGGTGGCGATATCGCGCGTCGTACTCTATCACATCTGTCGCGGGAGTTAAGCCGGACATCAGCGTATCCGTGTCTTCCATTGCATAATCTATCAACCGATCCAATACAAAAAAATGGGCCTTGCCTTTGGATGCATCGCTCAGAAGATTGACTGCCTTCAATGCCTGGTCATAGGTATCTACCACATAATAATTCATGTAAGGCTCCAGATAGTTTTCAATGGTCACCCGATAGTTTTCGGGACAAGTGATGATATCAGAAAGCAGCGGGGCATCTTTCCAATCTGGACTTTTCTTGAGAAACTTTATGGCTTCCGGAAAACCTTCCAGATTTTCAACCAGCGATTTGGTTAAATTGTATTCATTTTGTTTGGCGTCCAGTTCTCGGTTGATCAGGTTAATCTCATCGCGAATCAATTGTCTTTCTTTTTCAAATGCTGACAATTGTTCATTTAACTTATCTGCTTCTGTGCGTAGTGCCTCATAGGCGGCCAGTTGGGTTTCACGTTTATCGATTATCTCTTCCAAGCGATCTTTGAAAGTAGCCAGGCTGGCTTCCTGCTGGGTGGTGTCTTCATCCGTTTTAGTCAACTCACTTTTCAATGACTGCAGTTGGATGTCTTTGATTTCAATGTCTTTTTCTAATTTGAAAAAATGATCCCTCAGTTCCGAGTAAGCGTTCGAATGTCCATTGAAGGTCTTCTGTGCCTGGTTGGTCAGCTCCTGTTGACGCTCGTAATCCGACTTTAAGCGTGCCAATCCCTGTTCAACTTCGATTGACAGATTCTGGGCTGCAGTCAATTCCTTTTCAAGACTTTTTATGGCGAAGTCCGCTCTTTCATTACTTGCCTTATCGTGGGCGATTTGATTGTTTATGTTGTCAATTTTGTCATTCAGGAATCGCTGTCGCTCATTCTTAATCTTCTTTTCACTTTCATATTGCCGGATGGCGGCTACGTGCTGGTTCAGCGACTTTTGACGCGACGACAGGAGTTGCTCCTTGCCCAAAAGGTCTTTTTTGGCCTGTTCTATCCTGGCTTCTTTGTCTGCTACCTGACTAACAAGGGTAAGTTTTTTATCGGTTTCGCTTAAAATGCTTTGTTCAATATTTAAAAATATTTCCCGTTGATTTTTCAGAGAATTTTGTGCCAACGCAATGCTTACTGCTTTATACTCTTCTTTAATTTCGTAGTAACGTTTTGTTTGCCTCGCCTGACGTTCTAATGATTTGAGGTTCTTTTCTATTTCAAACAGCAGATCTTCTACGCGCTCCAGATCAGCATCTGTTTCACTGAGTTTTTTGATGGTTTCTTTTTTGCGGATTTTGAATTTTGAAATACCTGCCGCTTCTTCAAAAAGTGTACGACGCGAATGGTCCTTGTCGTTGAGAATATCATCTACCATCTTTAACTCGATGATGGCATAGCTGTCGGAAGAAATACCCGTGTCCAGAAACAGATTATTGATGTCTTTGAGTCGGCAGGCAACGCCATTCAACAGATATTCGCTATCACCACTTCGATAGTATCTGCGCGTAATGGTGACTTGCGAATATTCAGTAGGAATTAAGTTCTTGGTGTTGTTGAAAGTCAATGACACCTCGGCCAGATTCGTCTGTTTACGGCCCTTGGTGCCATTGAAAATGATGTTTTCCATTTTTTCAGAGCGCAGCACCCTTGTTTTTTGTTCACCCAGCACCCAGCGAATGGCGTCTACTACATTGGATTTACCACACCCGTTGGGGCCCACAATCCCTGTTATTCCCTCATTAAAATTTATGACAACCTTGTCTGCAAAACTTTTGAAACCTTTAATTTCTAATCGAGTGAGCTGCATGAAGTGTGCTGAAGAATGTAGTAGATATCGCCTTTAAAATTAGAATTAATATTTTACTTTACGTCATGGACGACAGTATTTGGTTTTACATCATTGCAGCAGTAATCTATTTCCTGACCAGAGGTAAGAAAAAGCAAAATCCCAATAAAAGTAATCGCCCATCGACGGCATCCCAACGACCGAAACAGACGGAAAGAGAGGTGACTTTCGAGGACTTGTTAAAAGAGGTCACCGGGCAACGTCGGGAGTCGGAAGAAGTCGTGGCGAGATCGAGAAAAGAATTAGCAGATCGGGATCGTGGCTTTGGTAAGGGAGATGAGCAGATACAAATCCCTGAGGAAGGGCGTGATCGTTTTTTTGCCGACGAGGAGAGTAAAAAGGTGTACGAAGAATCCGTCAAACTGGCGGAAGGTTACGAAATTGATTACGGTCCGGATGATGATTTCCGTTCGAACAAGATGTTTAAAGGATACGAGAAGCCTTCCGGTAAAAGGCGGAAGAGCGGATTGGCGGCTGAAATACGCAAGGGGCTTAAAGACGCCAATGCAGCAAAGAAGGCCATTATTTACAGTGAAATACTAAAGAAGCGGTACTGAGTAATATTTCCCATTTGGGAATGATTGCACTTAAGTAAGCATTACTTACATATGGTGGATGTTGCTGTTGTAGGTGGCGGATTGGCCGGGTTGATTCATTCAATTCTGATGGTTCGAAAAGGTTTCTCGGTGGTGCTCATTGAGAAGAATCAATATCCTTTTCAACGTGTTTGTGGTGAATACATCAGCAAGGAAGTGGTCCCTTTTTTACAAAGAGAAGGCTTATATCCTTACCATCTTGAGCCCGCTGATATCATCAAATTTAAATTGAGTAGTACAGAGGGGAAGAGCCACGAAGTACGCCTTCCATTGGGGGGATTCGGTGTCAGCCGGCAAGCTTTCGATGCGTGGCTGGCTCAAAAAGCAAGACTGGAAGGAGTTGAACTTAGAGAGCGTACAACAGTTACATCGGTTCGGTACCTGGAAGATTTTATGGAATTGTCTTTTTCAGGGGAAGCTACCTTGCAAGCCAGAGTAGTCATTGGTGCCCATGGAAAGCGTGCCAGGCTGGACCAGTCTTTGCAGCGCACTTTCATGCAAAAACGCTCACCATTCATGGGCATCAAATATCACGTGCGCACGGATCAGGTCGACCCGCACACGGTAGAGTTACACAATTTTCACGACGGCTATTGCGGAGCCAGTAGAGTAGAAGATGACCAGTACAACCTTTGTTATCTGACTACCAGAAGCAACCTCAAATCCGTGGGTTCAATAGAAGAAATGGAAGTTGATATTCTGGGTAAAAATCCACTGCTAGACCGATTGTTGAAGTCTTCAGATAGAATAGCAGGTCCTGTAGTGATCAATGAGTTTACTTTCCAGTCTAAAGAACCGGTACACGAACATGTTTTAATGATTGGCGATGCGGCTGGATTGATTACACCGTTGTGTGGCAATGGTATGGCCATGGCCATACATTCGGCTTTTCTGCTGGCAGGTTTTACAGAAAAGTTTTTACTCAAGGAAGACTACCAGCGTGTACAAATGGAAAGGGATTATGCGCGAAGCTGGAAGCAAACTTTTGCGGGCAGGCACTGGGCAGGACGCCAAATACAGCGATTGTTTTTCGGCACACCAGGGGCTTCAAGATTGGCGTTAGGGATGAGCAAAATAACGCCTCTGGCCACTTGGCTGATTCAATGTACCCATGGAAAACCCTTTTAAAAGATGAGGAGGGTGAGAAAAAAAACGATGAAGCAGGTTGCAGAAATCATATTCAATTTCATGGTGTGGGAATAATCTGCCTTGGTATGATCTTTTCGAACTTCTGCATACCAAACCAGAAAATAGATGAGGGTAGGTGATAAAATGAGTAAAAAAGAAAGTGCGGTCATCCAATGATAATATGAGGTGAAATACATGACAAACCCGGCGATTGCGACAGTAAATGCCAGCAACGTAAAATGGAAAGTACCCATAATGCCCAATTTCAAACTGATCGTTTGGTCCCCACGCTCAGCATCTTCTTCATGTTGATAAACCTGCGTCATCGGATAACTACCAAAAAGCAATATTGAACTCAACAGGGCAGGAAACTGAATCTCTGGCGTCCACATCTCTGCAGACCATTCATTCAATCCCACATATACCATGCACATGGTGAAATAACCTTGAAAAATTCCTGCTGCCAACCACCCGATGTAGGGCATTTTTTTCAGCCTTATGGACGGGTGACTGTAGGCTTTAGACACGAGCCCATAAATAATAAGCATGATGGCAAATTCCCATGAAAGGTACCAACCGGCCAATATGCCCACAAGATCGAATAAGAGGGATACCCAATAGAGTTGCACTTCTACACTTGGCGGTCTTTTCAGGCCGCCAATGCTGCTTTTATCCTTGTCGAAATAACTATTGTATCCGTTGCTGGCCGGATAGATGAAAAAATGGAGGATGACAAAGATCCAAACTACCTCAGCCATGTCCTTCCACGGATATACAACCACAGCAAACAGAAAAATAGGCAGCAGAAAGTAAGAGAAAGGTATGCGTAAATGCAGCAGTGTGGATTTTTTAATCATCACATGGTAAAACTATGCATTCGC
>CAYOEV010000008.1:0-39382 GCA_964403075.1 uncultured Roseivirgaceae bacterium
GGATTCGAACCAGCGGCCCCCACTACCCTAAAGTGGTGCGCTAACCGGACTGCGCCACATCCCGATGTAATTAAGAAGGCAAAATTAAACATTCAGGATGCTTCATCCATGCGTTTTAGCCGAAAAGCACGCTATCTCTTTGATTTACAGAAATTTATTTTTTTATTGACAATCGTTAGCTGTAAAATCATCAACATGAAAGTTTTATTTACGGTCAGTGCCTTGTGCCTATCTGTCTTATTGACCGCTCAAGAAGGCACTTCATTTGCAGCGGCCAAATCTACTAAGTCGGCCAACTTCGTCTACTACTACGATGGCCTCTCTGGCTTAATAAGTGATAACACTTCCGGAAAAACCACTGGATTTTTGGTGGATGTTATGGAGGCCTTTGAAGCACACGTTAAGAGCCAGTATGGGATAGCTGTCGCTAGCAGCTACAAACAACAAAAAGCTTTTCAGCAAATGATGACCAGCGTGAAAAATAGTAGCGGAGGTGTTTTTGCGCTAAGTAACGTGAGCATAACCCCACAACGGCAAAAAGATTTCCAGTTTTCTCCGGCCTATCTCAAAAATATTGTGGTGCTGGTCACCAACAATGAGGTGCCGGCTCTTTCCAGCCTGCAAGAAATCGAAAAGCAATTCAGCGGCAAAATAGCCTACACCGTAGCATCCACTACTTACAGTGAACGTTTGAATGAAATTAAAACCGAGTATTTCCCATCGTTAAAGATTGTAAGCCTGCCTTCGACAGATGCCGTTCTGAATAAGGTAAAAGCTGATAAAAATGCCTTTGCTGT
Source organism: uncultured Roseivirgaceae bacterium (assembly GCA_964403075.1). GTDB lineage: Bacteria > Bacteroidota > Bacteroidia > Cytophagales > Cyclobacteriaceae > CAYOEV01. The sequence continues at coordinate 798 of CAYOEV010000008.1, forward strand.
TGTGGATCTGATATATTATCTCGGTAATTACCAAAAAAATAAAACGCTCAAACGACACCCAACTGGTGACGCTGATCAGGGCGATCGTTTGGCAATTGCCATGTCAAAGAAAAATGATTGGGCGTCCGTTTTCGGCAATTTTTATAAAACCTATTCGCGGTCGTCAGACTACAAGGCTTCTGTCGCCAAACATTTGGGTGCTGCCTCGTTACGCATGACCATTACCTATTAACGTTGAATTAAATATGAAAAAGTTATTCTTACTCCTCACGGTCTTTATTTCCGTCCATGTATCATTCGCACAAACGAGTTTTTCAAGTGCTCAGCGCTCAAAAACTGCCACTCTTTATTGCTACTACGATGGCATGAGCGGGCTAGCCAGTAAAAACAGTAGCGGACAGATGAGCGGTATGCTTGTTGATGCCATGAACGCTTTTAAAAAATATCTCAAGGATAAATACGGCATCGCTGCCAGCATTTCTTACGACAAAAAAAGCTCATTCAAAGCCATGATGGATGCGGTACGCAATGGGAAGAGCGGGGCATTTGGCTTGAGTAATATCAGTATGACGGATGCACGCAAAAGTAATTATGCCTTTTCAGTACCTTACATGCAAAATGTGTCGGTCTTGTTGACAAACCAGCGTGTAACTGAGTTGAGTTCTCTGAAGAATGTCTCAACAGCCTTCAAGGGGAAAAAGGCCTACACTACAGCCGGAACCACTAACAGCCAAAGGTTATTAAATTTAAAGAAAACCGAAATGCCTGCACTAGATGTGGTGATGCTTCCATCTACCGACGACGCCATGCGCAAGGTGATGAATGACAACAACGCATTTACAATGGTAGACCTGGTTTATTACCTGGGAAATAGCACTTACCGAAAAAATCTGAAGCGACACCCTGCTGGAGATTCAAACAGAGGGGATCAATTCGCCATAGCCATGCCTAAATCAAGCGATTGGGTTACTGCGTTCAATGATTTCTTTAAACCCTATTCCAGAAGTACCGCGCATAAGACTTCTGTGGGTACACACCTAGGTTCCAGCTCCTTACGCATGATAAATACTTATTAAAACTGATAAGACAAGCCACCATAACCGGTGACCACTAACAATGTCTGCTCCTCAAAAATGGCATCGGCACGTAACTTTATGGGTATACCAAACTGACCATTGATACGTATACGGTAACCGCCTCCGACACCAATAGTCAATCCGGATATCAATTCACCCGTGTACAGACCAGCAACGCCTTCCCCGAAAAATCCAGCGTTACCACCCAATTGCCCCACCACCAGCAATTGTGTGGCTCCGGGATAAAACTCTCTAAACACGGGCGTTCCGAAGCCCAACTCCTGACGAGTTTCATAGTAGAATAGGTCTTGATAGCCTAACTGTACACCTAGATCAAACGGCCCTGCCTGCACGAAAAATACGGATGCATGACCCCCATAGTTGATCAGATTCCAGTCAAATAAAACGCTACCTGCCCACTCATCAATGTCAACAGCTGTGTAACCTGCACCGTAATAACCTTCTACTCTTAAAAGGCCTACCTGAGCATGTAAACAACTGACCAGAAAGCAAACGGAAAGAAAATTAAGAAAACGCATCATCCACTTATTTTCTTAAAAGTAAAAAAAAGTGATAATTTCCATGAATAATTAAGATTTCAAATCCTCAAGATCTTCACGGTCGCGTAATTTCTTGTCATCAACATTTCTATTTAGAAATTTATTAATGTTTTCTATGGAAATGTTGGACTTAATTTCTCCGAAAGAATCAATCTTTAAATCGAATCCGTCCAATTCCTTATTCACTTTAGCCTTTTTAATATCCTTCTTTTCCTTCATGCCTAAATTCTTTTAATTGCTCTAACGAGTAACGAAGTCTTTTGGATGTATGTCGTGGTCCCATTACGTGTACGATAGCCATCAAATCCGGACCTGATCCTCCTCCCGTTATGGCCAGTCTCAAGGCAGGCATATATTTACCTGGGTTGATTCCAGCATCACTCAATGCACCATGAAACAACTGCTTGGCCTCGGCAGGTTCCACTTCTTCCTTTTTATCCAAGAGGTTGGCAAACAAAGAAAGCGCAGTATCCGCCTCCTCACTCCATTTTTTCGTCACCATTTCTTCATCGTATTGCGCGGGATGTTGAAAGAAAAATAATGACTGACCCACAAAATCATCGAAGAATGTGACCCGATCTTTTAAAAGGTCAATGATTCTAATAAGAAAATTCTCCGACGTCTCGATACCGTATTCAGCAGCCAGTGCTTTTTTTAGCTGCGGAGCCAGCGCTTCCGGTGGTACTTTCTTTATGTACTGCTGATTGAACCATTTGGCTTTTTCAAAATCAAATTTTGTACCTGCCTTTCCAATCCGGTCGGTGGTAAATTGCTCCACCAACTCAGATTTTGAAAAAACCTCATCATTGGTACCCGGGTTCCATCCCAGTAACGAAAGAAAATTGATCATGGCATCTGGTAAAAATCCGGTTTCCCGGAATCCAACAGAGACCTCGCCACTTTCGGGGTCCGTCCAGCTGAGCGGGAAAATCGGGAATCCGGCGTTCTCTGCTGCACGTTTACTTAATTTACCATTACCATCAGGCTTCAGGATCAAAGGCAAGTGGGCAAAGTGTGGCATGTGTTTTTCCCAGCCCAAAAATTTGTAAAGCAGTACATGCAATGGCGCTGAAGGCAACCATTCCTCACCCCGAATGACATGCGTGATCTTCATCAGGTAATCATCCACAACGTTAGCAAGGTGGTACGTTGGCATTCCGTCGGACTTCATCAGCACTTTGTCGTCCAGACTCGTTGAATGCACCATTACCCAGCCTCGTACGAGGTCATTTAATCTCACTTCCTCTTTCCGGGGAACTTTTATCCTTACCACGTATGGTTGCCCTTCATTGAGGCGCTTTTGGACTTCATCTTCCGATAGCGTCAGGGAATTTCTCATCGTCATCCGGGTAATGGTATTGTATTGTGGAGACGCTACCCTCGCCGCTTTGAGTCGCTCGCGCATCTGATCCAACTCCTCCGGTGTGTCAAAGGCATAATAAGCATGTCCTGCATCCAATAGCTGCTGCACATACTGGCCATATAAATTTTTTCGCTCAGATTGACGATATGGGCCGAAATCACCACCTATCTGTGGCCCCTCATCAGGATCTATACCACACCAATGTAGTGCCTCACGAATATAATCTTCTGCCCCCTCTACATACCTCGTTTGGTCAGTATCTTCAATGCGCAGCACAAAAGTACCTCCATGGTGCTTGGCATACAGGTAATTGAAGAGTGCGGTTCTTACACCACCGATGTGTAAACCGCCGGTCGGGCTTGGCGCAAAACGTACGCGTACGTTGTCTGATGACATTCGATTGATTAATTAAGCTTTGACTGCAATGCAGGATATTTCCACATTTACACTTTTCGGCAAGCCGCTGACTGCCACCGTTTCTCGGGCGGGGGGCACTTCATCGAATACCCGACCATAGACTTCATTGACCGCCCCAAAATCATCCATGTCACGCAAAAAAATGGAGCATTTAACCACGTGTTTCCAGCTGAGACCTGCCTCCTTTAGTATATGCGCAAGATTTTGCATTACCTGCTCCGTTTCTTTTCGGATGTCCCCATCTACCAACTCCCCAGTTGTCGGGTCAATCGGTATTTGACCTGAAACAAACAAAAACTCACCAGCCTGGATGGCCTGGTTGTAAGGACCGATAGGGTCTGGTGCATGAGAGGTATAAACCGCTTTTTTCATAGTCTTTTATTCTACTGTTACAGATTTGGCTAAATTTCTTGGTTGGTCCACGTTACTACCTCTCATCACTGCGATGTGGTAAGAAAGTAACTGTAGCGGTACCACCGACACGAGAGGCATCAAAGTTTCATGTGTAGAAGGTACCTCCAAAGTGTAATCCGCCATCTGAGGAATCAACACATCACCTTCCGTAACGATAGCAATCACTATACCGTGCCGCGCCTTAACCTCCTGAATGTTGCTGACAATTTTATCGTAACTGCTATCCCTTGTGGCAATGACAACAACTGGCATGTCTTCGTCTATCAAGGCGATTGGACCATGTTTCATTTCTGCTGCAGGATAGCCCTCCGCATGGATGTAGGAAATCTCTTTTAATTTAAGTGCACCTTCAAGTGCAACCGGGAAGTTATACCCCCGACCCAGGTAGAGGAAGTTTTTTGCATTCTTGAACTGATCTGCAATTTCAATAATTTTAGCATTGCTTTCAAGAACCTCACTTACTTTATGCGGTATCGATTCGAGTTCCACCAAAAGTTCTTTGTATTTACGTTCGGTAATGGTACCCTTTCTGTTTGCCAACCGAAGCGCCACCATCGAAAGCACGGTTAACTGGGCCGTGAACGCCTTGGTGGAGGCCACACCTATTTCTGGCCCTGCATGAAGATAAGCACCCTCATGCGAAGCTCGAGCTATTGAAGAACCCACCGTGTTCACAATACCAAATACGATGGCCCCTTTTTTCTTAGCCAACTCTACGGCAGCCAGGGTGTCTGCGGTTTCCCCCGATTGAGAAATAGCAACCACGAAGTCTCCTTCATTGATGACCGGATTGCGGTACCTGAATTCTGAAGCATATTCCACTTCGACGGGAATGCGACATAAGTCTTCAAACATATACTCTGCCACCAGGCCTGCGTGCCATGAAGTCCCACAAGCCACGATGATTATACGTTCAGCATGCTGAAATGCGTTCGCGTATTCACGAATACCGCCCAACGTGAGCGACCCGGTACGACTATTCAGTCGCCCGCGCATGCAATCCCGAATGGAATTGGGTTGCTCAAATATTTCTTTGAGCATAAAGTGCTCATAGCCGCCCTTTTCCAATGCTTCCAATTCCAGGTCCAACTTATGGATGGGGGGCGTCTGTGGAACATCATAGAGATTTTTAATGTGGTAACCGTCCTGATTTACGATCACCATTTCCTGGTCATTCAGATAAATCACCTCATTGGTGTATTCCACGATGGGTGTGGCGTCAGAGGCGAGGAAATATTCATTTTTTCCAAGACCCAAAACCAATGGACTTCCTTTTCTGGCCGCAATTAATTTTCCAGGTTCAGCAGCCGACATCACCACTATGGCGTAGGCCCCTATTACCTTGGTTAAGGCAACGCGCACCGCCTCCTCCAAAGTCAATTGTCCAGAGGTCTTTAGGTATTCAATGAAGGTAACAAAAACCTCTGTATCTGTGTCACTTACAAATACGTAACCTTTATTTTGGAGATCTTGTTTTAAGGAACCATAATTTTCAATGATGCCATTGTGAACCATGACCAGGTCGCCTGTACTAGAGGAATGTGGGTGGGCATTAATGTCGTTGGGGATACCATGCGTAGCCCACCTCGTGTGACCAATACCCGTATGAAAAGACTCAGTGGTGTGGATCGAATTTTCCAGGAGATGCACTTTTCCCTGCTGTTTGAAAACCTGTAGACCCTGGGCACTTACAACTGCCACACCCGCACTGTCGTACCCTCGATACTCTAATCTTTTCAACCCTTTGATCAGAATGGGTAAGGTTGACTGTTTTCCAGTGTAGGCTACAATTCCACACATATGATTTAAATGGTTTATTCAGTCTGGCGTAAATAAATGATCTCGACCTTTATCTGGTCTGCACCAAAGGGAGCTACTCCCAAATCCGTTGAAAAAGGACTGGTCAAAACGATTTCCTCTGTAAGTAACTCATCGTCGAGAAAGCTTTGCAGCAACCCGTCTGTAAATACCGTAATAGATCCTCCGTACCCTCCCTCAGTTAAACTGTGTGTCAACGGAGATGGAGAGTTCCCAAAATAATCAAAATCGTCAAGGATGGCCGCCAATGCCGCATTTTCAACCACACCTGCCCAATCTACCTCCACAACACCTCCCTGCGTCTTTGCGAAGAAATAACGAATGAGCTCAACAGGATTTTGCTCATTGGCAGCAGTTACACGGATGAGTGCGCGCCGTAGAATGATGCTATTCCCCAAGCTGTCAAACAGGTCAATGAGGGGTTGCAATGACACCTTAGGGGCCAATCCGGCGAGGGGTGCCAAATAATTTAACCCGGAAGTTGGCACCACTGTAGCACCATCGGTAAGGGTGGCAAATGCAGTACCGCTGCGGTCCCTATCTACCTGAGTGTAGTGGCGATCGGAAGCCAGTGTAAAATCAATCGGTTGAACGATCGAGTCCGGACGTTCCTCGTAGCTCACATGAATACGTAACCGGGTGCCAGAGTCTGTTCCCAAGCTTGCATCAATGACTGCACGAAGATTAATATTGTACAAGCCATCTAAGTCCACCGGTTCCATCGCCAATCCCGGGAAGCTGAAATCTCCGTTCCTAAGTGAATCCAGAAAGGTACCTGACGAATTATTCCCTGTAGGGTTGGTGATAATTCGGTCATAAATCGATTCCCCGTACTCGTCGTTCAATCGAAAATCCAGAAATATGGTGTCTTGACCCGGATCAGTTACCCGATTCACGGATACACTGTCTGCACCGACCTGAGCGCCCGTGTTTAATTTTCTATCCGCCAGATACAGGGCAGATGAGAAAATGGTGTCTTCCAGCTCACGAAAAATCAATTTCAGTTCAGGATCAAGCGCATTGGTCACGAAGTTGTTTAATCGTAGCCTTACGGTGACAGAATCGTAACGCAAGGTCAAATCATTTGCAGGTTCATCAATGTCTATCCGGCCAAAAGGTATGTCCTGCAGGTCCAGATCAAATTCGGTGTACAACCTGGCTGTAACCTGCCCTACCTCTTCAAAGACATGAGCACCTATTACCGCATCCGTGATGTTATCGGTACGGAGACTGTCGAAATATACCGTGGTAATCGGTAAGGTCAACGCTATCTCATTAGGTTCTATCGGGCGGGTACCGGGTTCTATGAACAACGGCTCATTGTTGTCACATGCGATAACTGTCAATCCAAATCCTACGAAGGCAATCGAAGTTTTAACCTTCGACCAATTCGTTGTAAAGATTGAAATAAGAATCCTCAAGATTTTCGTCTTTTTGTATGGTATCAATTTTCTTTTCTCCTGCAATGTCAAAAACCAGTTTCTTAAAACTATCCGTGGTCTCTTCATTTGCATATATTACGGCGTCTGAATACTCGGCGCCAATTTTGATAAAACCCTCGTAGTTGGCTGACTTTAATGGATGCAACATGGAATCGTCTATGTCCAGCATTTTCACTTTATCCAACAAGTCATCACCAAATTTGTGCGTAAAGGTATTGTTATAAATGGTAAAGACGGTCTTTGCCTCTTTGAAGATGGGGTCATTCTTGTAGGTCGTCTTAACGTATAACGGAATGAGACTTGTCATCCAGTCATTGCAGTGGATGATATCCGGAGACCAGCCTAATTTCTTCACGGTCTCAATCACTCCTTTACAAAAGAAAATAGCGCGCTCGTCATTGTCCGCAAAAAACTTCTCCTCTTTGTCCACAAAAACCGACTTTCTATGGAAATAATCTTCGTTATCTATGAAGTAAACTTGCAACTTCGCAGTTGGAATGGAAGCCACTTTAATCACCAAAGGCTTCTCTTCATCCCCTACTGAAATATTGATTCCGGATAACCTGACCACCTCGTGAAGACGATTTTTTCTTTCGTTAATCAACCCAAACCGAGGCACCAAAATTCTAATCTCCATTCCTCTTTCCTGCATCGCCTGAGGCAAGCGGCGCACGAACTCCGCTACTTCAGTGGTTTTTAAAAAAGGATTTATTTCACTTGCAACATAGAGGATTCTTGTCTTAGACATAACTAAAGATTTGCTTTATTTGCTTATTGAGAAAATGAGCACAAAAATACCACTATTTTAAATTACCGGCAAGAGTATCAATAAGATAGCCGTCCACTCAACATGCTTGAATTCGATAAAGCTGCTTCGGCATCTGCACATATTCGCACCCTTAAACAGGCCGGTAAATCCATTGGATTCGTGCCGACAATGGGTGCACTACATGAAGGTCATTTGTCTTTGGTACGTGCATCTCTGATGCAATGCGATGTGACTGTTGTAAGTATTTTCGTCAATCCCGAGCAGTTCAACAACTCTGTCGACTTTGAAAATTATCCGGTGCAAATACAGGCAGACTTGGCCCAACTGAAATTGTTGGGGTGTGACCTGTTATTCCGGCCACCGGTAGAAGAGATTTATCCTTCCAGGCCCGTGGTCAGTATTCGTTTCGGGGTAATGGAAGAAGTTTTGGAGGGCGCCTATCGCCCAGGGCATTTTCGCGGGGTTGGCATCGTGGTCGCCAAGTTGTTCAACATTTTACAGCCGGATAAAGCCTTTTTTGGCCTGAAAGACTTACAACAATACCTGCTCATTCAAAAGATGTCGACAGTGCTTAACTTTCCGTTGGAAGTAGTAGGTTGCCCGACGGTTCGTGAGCCTTCGGGACTGGCCTTGTCCTCCAGGAATGTCAGACTTTCGGCAGCCGGCCGAGATACGGCCTCGGCCATCTATACAGGTCTTGCCGAGCTGAAAAAAAAATTGCAACTGCACCCCTTAACAGAGTTGCTGCGTGCCCTTAGGGTTTACTACCAATCCATCGATGGCTTAAAACTGGAATATGCAGAAGCTGTTGATGCGGTTACCCTGGAGCCGTTGCACGTTTATCATCCAAATATCCCGGCTGCGATTTGCGTGGCCGCTTATGTGGAGGGAGTCAGACTGATTGATAACTTATATTTGCGTTGAAATATTTGTACCAGCATTTTCATGCTTATAGAAGTAGTAAAATCTAAAATTCACCGGGTCAAAATCACACAATCCGAACTTCATTACGTAGGATCAGTGACCATAGATCCTGACTTAATTGAGGCAGCAAGGATGTACGTCAATGAGAAGGTACAAATTGTCAATGTCAACAATGGAGAACGACTCGAAACGTATATAATAGAAGGTGAGCGAGGCTCCGGTGCAGTCTGCATGAATGGTCCGGCCGCAAGAAAGGTGCAGGTTGGAGACATCGTTATCATTGTGGCGTATGGTTACATCGACGAAAAAGAAGCATCCTCGCACCAGCCCATTATTATTTTCCCAGACGGATCTAATCGTCTGATCCACCACCAATGAACCGCTGGTTAAAAACATTTATACAATTAATTGTAAGTGTGGGTCTGGCCCTCCTTGTCCTCTATTTTGTCTTCAACAAAGTTGATTGGGCAGAATTTTATCAACAATCCAGACAGGTCGATTATTTCTGGGTGGTACTTTCCATGTTGCTGGGATTTTTTAGCTATCTGTTAAGGGCCTATCGCTGGCAAATCATGTTTTACCCCACCGGACATACACCCGCACTATTTCGTACATTTCTTGCCGTTATGTCAGGTTACCTGGCCAACTTGTTGGTCCCACGACTGGGAGAAGTGACCCGGTGTGGGGTGTTGAAAAAAAGTGAACACATACCCATTTCCATCAGTTTCGGTACGGTCATCACAGAGCGTCTGATGGATGTGCTCACACTGGGCTTGTTGTTGGTGTTTACACTATTCATCGAATACGACAAAATCAGCGACTTTCTGGCCACCACCCTCGAGACTGACTTGAATTGGCAAATGATTCTACCGCTGGGTCTGGTGGCACTTGGAATTGGTGCCTGGTTGTTTTTTCGATTTATCTACCCCAGCCAAACCAAAGTTGGGGCCTTTAGCAGGGGGGTTATTGAAGGGCTCGTTGCCCTCCGAAAGGTGAACATACCCAGATTCCTAGTTAGCACATTGGGGATTTGGCTGGTCTATTACCTAATGACCTACATGGTCGTTTTTGCCCTTCCCGCCACGGCACACCTACCCTGGCAAGTAGGATTTTCTATGTTGGTGGCCGGAGTGGTGGCTTTCGTGCTCCCGGTTCAGTCGGGCTTTGGTACCTTCCATGCGCTGGTATCGACCATGCTCATGGCTTACCAGATTGATGCCACCTCGGCACTCTTTTTGGCCACATTGATACACACCTCCCAATTACTAGCCGTACTCGCATATGGCCTGATATCTGGTATACTTGCAGTGTTTATTTCTCCAAAGACCGATGACAAAGCATAAAATCAAAACGCCTCATGAGGCCTTGGATATTGTATCGAATTGGAAAAACAATGGGCAAGAGGTTGTCTTTACCAATGGTTGCTTTGATATAATCCATCTGGGTCACGTAGATTACCTGGAAAAGGCGCGCGCCCTGGGAGATCGTTTGGTATTAGGTATCAATACCGATGCCTCTGTATCTCGCCTGAAGGGATCGGCGAGACCTGTGGTGGGTCTGGCGTCACGCGAGCGGGTCATGGCCGCCATGGCGTTCATTGATCTGGTTGTCCCTTTTGAAGAAGATACCCCGAAAGAATTAATTGACCTGCTGATGCCGGATATTCTGGTCAAAGGAAAAGATTACAACATTAGCAACATTGTAGGGGCAGATGTCGTAATCGAAAAAGGCGGAAAGGTAGCAACCCTCGAATTGGTGGAAGGTTATTCTACATCAGCCATCATTTCTAAAATAAGGAACACAAAAGATTAAAATAGAATATGTTATTCGTCATCATCATCACTTTTATGTTGCTGAGCTGGATTGCCAGCAGCCGATTGAAAAATAAATTTAAAAAGTATGCCAAAATTCAGCTGGGCAGTGGATTATCTGGAAGAGAAATTGCCGATCTCATGTTAAAGGATAACGGCATTTACGATGTCACCGTTACCTCTGTACAAGGGCATCTGACCGATCATTATAACCCGGCAACAAAAACGGTCAATCTAAGTCCGGAAGTATACAACGGATGTTCAGCAGCGGCAGCCGCAGTGGCCGCGCACGAATGTGGACACGCCGTGCAGCACGCCACCGCCTACAGTTTCCTTGAATTTCGAAGTGCCATGGTCCCTGTGCAGAACGTAAGTGCACGGGTAATAAACATGGTATTTATGGCCATGTTTTTTGGTGCTTTTTTGTTGCCCGGTATCCTGCCTATGCAAACGGCACTGTTGATCATTATCGGTTGCTACAGTGTCTTTACGCTATTTGCCTTTGTTACTTTACCTGTGGAATATGATGCCAGCAAGCGAGCCCTGGCGTGGATACAAGACAGAAACATCGTGAGCACCGATGAACACCGAATGGCTAAGGATGCATTGAATACTGCTGCTTCCACTTATTTGATTGCGGCTTTAGGATCATTGGCTACCCTACTTTATTACGTGCTCATCTTTTTAAATCAGGACTGAAGAACTTTATTTTTAAGAAATTTGTCGGGATTCGGAGTGTTTCGAATCCCGATTTTATTTTAGCGCCAAAAAAGGAAACAAAACCATGGATTTCAATTTGACCGAGGAGCAGCAAGCCGTCCAGACAGCAGCCAGAGATTTTGCCCAAAACGACCTTTTACCCGGCGTTATTGAACGCGATAACCATCAACAATTTCCTGCAGCGCAAATTAAGAAGATGGGTGAGCTGGGTTTCATGGGAATGATGGTTGACCCCAAATATGGAGGCGGAGGCATGGACACGGTTTCCTATGTATTGGCGATGGAAGAGATGTCAAAAATTGATGCCTCCGCGTCTGTATCTATGTCTGTCAACAATTCTCTGGTTTGCTGGGGATTGGAGACGTATGGCTCAGAAGAACAAAAGCAAAAATACCTCACTCAGCTCGCTTCGGGCCAGAAGATTGGCGCCTTTTGTCTTTCCGAACCGGAAGCAGGCTCCGATGCCACCTCTCAGCGAACCACCGCTGAGGATAAAGGAGACCATTACCTATTGAACGGGACAAAAAACTGGATTACCAACGGCAATAGCGCCTCTTATTATTTGGTTATTGCACAAACTGACCCAGAAAAAAAACACAAGGGAATCAACGCGTTTATCGTAGAAAAGGACTGGGAAGGATTTGTCGTGGGTAAAAAAGAAGACAAGCTGGGTATTAGAGGGTCCGATACCCACTCATTAATGTTCCAAGACGTAAAAATACCTAAGGAGAATCGCATAGGAGCAGACGGTTTTGGCTTCACGTTCGCCATGCAAACGCTCAATGGTGGTAGAATTGGTATCGCTGCCCAGGCACTAGGCATTGCGTCTGGCGCCCTGGAGCTTTCCATCAAATATGCCAAGGAACGTAAAGCCTTTGGACAGGAGATCGCCAGGCACCAGGCCATCCAGTTCAAATTGGCTGACATGGCCACGCGAATTGATGCCGCCCGCTTGCTTTGCCTGGCGGCTGCTCAAAAAAAAGACGCACAGGAAGATTATAGTCAGCACAGTGCCATGGCCAAGCTATTTGCTTCGGAAGTGGCCATGGAGGCCACGGTGGAGGCCGTTCAGGTGCATGGTGGATACGGTTATGTGAAGGAATTTCATGTAGAAAGGCTCATGCGAGATGCAAAAATCACGCAGATATATGAAGGTACTTCGGAGATCCAAAAAATTGTAATAGCGAGAAGCCTATTGAAATAACCCTACAACTTCTTCCATTATAATGGAGAAGGCTTCATAAAATCATATTAGATTTATACAATTAAATCCTTTTTGAAGTCTAACCATAGCGTTTGGGTACTCCTTAATTCCCAATGGAAGAGCACAATCAAATCATTAACGCCCTAGCGGTCAAATTCAAAAAAGCCCGGAATATTAATATTTTAAAACCGGTGACCATTGAAAACAACTATGAGGTTGAAAATTCCATATTTGTAATTTGCAAAGGTTTGATGTTCTATGGAAAAGACCGAGACAAAGCCCGGGAAGGAGAGGTGCTATTTGTTCCAGGTGGAAAAATGATTTCCATCACTTACGGTTCCGGAGAGGCTCACGCGATAAGTAAGGAAGAATTCTTGGGCAATAAGGAAGCCTATTTTCAAAAAAAGCAAGACCTGAACCAGGACCAGGAAGGTTTCAGTTATGTCACATTTGATGCCAAGGCGTTTGACTCAGTGAATTTTTTTGGATCCTTGGATATCCCCCCCTTCAGTCTTGGGAAAAATCAGCGTATCCGGGATTTAATTTTTGAAATTAATGAAGAATCTTATGCCGAATTGCCTGGAAAAGATCGCATCATCAATGTGCTCACGGAAAAGCTGGTGGTAGAGCTTATCCGTTTTATTTTAAGAAAAGGTTTGTTCGTTGAGCAATTTGCGACCAATACGGCTTATTTCAGAGATCCACGCCTCATCAAACTTTTCGGTTACATACGTGAAAATCTCAACAATGACCTTTCTAACAAAGTACTTGCGAATGTGGCCAATGTATCCGAAGATTATGTGGGTCAGTACTTCAAAATGCTCACGGGCATCAATCCCCAGGATTACATAGAATACCAACGTATGGAGATGGCCGTAAACCTATTACGCACTTCCAAGCGCAGCATTCGAGAAATAGGCAAGGAAGTTGGTTATAAAGACACCGCTTACTTCTGCAGGAGGTTCAAGATGATGTTTGGTATTCCGGCAGGAAAAATGCGTCGCCGGGAGTCGTTGGTAGCCGCCTAACGTTTGTCTAACCGCTTTAAAAAGAAGTCACCTATCCTGGGTAAAAAAGACCGCAGTACATCATCCACCCAGTCATCGCTCTTGCTTTTCCCCACATTAATTTGATCGGTCGTTTGGGTTCTCTTTGCGTGCCATCCGCGGTAAAACAAATAAACGATCGTGACGAGGACTGCAGAAAATGCAGCAATGCTCAAAATCTGGTTACGCATTCGTTTTTGAGAACCTTGCTTACCTACCAGGTCATTTTTTAGCGAGTGGGCTTTCCATTTAAGGAAATCTGCCTCTTCTTGTAGTCTTTTAGATGCATACTTCATGATTCCTCCTCGTCTTCTAACCTGGATGAGTTAAGAATGGCTTCTTCCATCCAGCCCTGGATAATCTGGCTGCGCGACAATACAATCACAACAATGGTGATAATGAGAAAAAACACAGCTACAATAAAAAATCCAAGGTAATCGCTGTCCAGTAACTCATTCAAATAGAAGCCAAAACCCAGACCTGAAAAAAAAATGACCAACCCCACCATTATGGTCATTACAATATAACCGAGCAGATGACTCAGGATTTTAGCAATAAGGCCAATAAGTTGCAACCTAATTTGCTGTCTCTGTACCTTAAAATAGTCCATCGCCTTATCCAGAATACCCACACCCATGACATAAAATTACAGACATTATGGAGATTTGGAAGACAAAATCTCCGTAGCTACCCTGGCCTTGGTCTGGTAATCCCCCTTCCGGTCGCTGAAATAAATTAAAGTAAAAGGAATAATAAAAAAGGTGAGCGTGATGTAAGCAAATGAGGTGAGGCGATAGCGCTGCGACAACTCACCCAGCCACTCGGAAAGATAAACCGTAAGGTTGCCCAAAAAAGGCAATAGAGAAAACAACATCACTGAGATAAAATTGAACATGAAATGAGCCAGAGCCAGACTTATGGCCTCTTCAGATCGAAACATGGCCGCAATCAATGCCGTAATGGTAGTGCCTAGATTCGCGCCCATTAAAAATTGAAATGCCCGATGAATACGCACCTTTCCAGACGCTACCAAAGGCACAATCAGGGAGCTGGTAAGGCTACTGGATTGCACAATAGAAGTGAGTAAAAGCCCCCAACCGAAGGTTCGAAACCGATTGCTGAAAAAGGTATTTTGTATTCTCTTCCGATGCTTACCGACCAATCGAACATACAGCAATACGGCCAGTTGCTTGATGGTGCCAAACAATAAAATGAAAGAGAGTACCATGGCCAATAAAGGCCCTAAAGTAACGACTATTGGGTCGCATAGGGAAGAGAACCAACCAGTAAAGCCTCCCCAATCTGCGCTTCCGGTACCTGTCGGGAAAACAGAGGCCATGGTGAGACTGAGTCTTTGAAGGACCTGCCAGTTCAATTCTAATGGAAATAGAATCAAAATTCCCATGATGTTGAATAGATCATGAAGGGTGGCAGCGGCAATGGCTTTTCGGAAGTCGTTTCTTCTTGAAATATAGCCGAAAGCTACAATAGTACTGGTGATGGTGGTTCCCAGATTGGCTCCCATGACAATGGGAATCGCATGACCTAAATCCAGTGAGCCTGAAGCCACCGCTGCCACTGCCACGGAAGTAGTGGTAGAACTACTTTGTAAGATGGCAGTAACCAAAATTCCTATAAACAAACCAACAAACGGATTGCTCGTGCCTTCGTTCATGTAAGAAAGCACATCTTGCCCAATCACCGTGAAAGCCGCACCCATCAATTGAATACCAAGAAAAAAACAGCATACGGCCAGAATGATTACCATAGCACTGGTAAGCAATGACAATTGCTTGCCTTCCCGCACTTGTTTAACATAGGATCGCATGTATCTCAGGTTGTTAGGTTTTAGGAAAAACAACACAAATTTAATTTTAATTGAGGGTACATGTCACCAAGCACTGTCAAGCATTTGTTATCCTTTCAAAGAATAAAAAGTAAATTATTTGAAGTCACCTGATCCGTCAGATAGCATCATGCTTCTTCACAGTAGCTACAGAATAATCTTTTCTTTAACATTTGCGCACAAGCATCGCACAAGGGCTGATTTCTAAAAGAATGCGCTTATTTTAGCGCCTGCCAAACTAAACAGGACTTACCCAATGACTATCACAGAATTCGTTATGTACTCAGGCTTTCTTTTGGCGGCCTATTCCGTGATTGGAAATGACGTAATCCAGACGCTAGGCACTTTTCTAAGCTCCAACGAAAAAAAGCCGTGGTATACCTTGGCTTTTTACGCCAGTACCATCCTCACATTTGTCCTGGTTTACGGTTGGATAATCAACAATGGAGATGTGAGTTATGGACGCCTGATTGGTGATGGGCACACATTTGATAATCCCACCTACCAAGATCCGAGAGACATTCCCGGTTTTGGACTCATCTATTTGTTGCCACCGGTCGTATTGCTGGCCATCACCCGCTTGGGCATACCTGTAAGTACCTCCTTTCTGATCCTGACCTTCTTCAATCAGAAAGCCATGATTGACATGGTGTTTAAATCCATGTCCGGCTACCTGGTGGCGTTCTGTACAGCCATTTTACTGTATTTGATCATCGCCAAGCGCCTGGAAAAGAAATTTATAGAAAATGAAATGACACGGTCACAGGTGCAATATTGGACGGTGGCCCAGTGGGTATCTACGGGGCTGCTGTGGTCTCAATGGCTCATCCAGGACTTTGCCAATATCTACGTATTTCTTCCCCGGCAGGTACCGGCGGAAACGCTGGTGGCCACATTGGTCGTCTTCTGGGTGTTCATCGGCTTTATCTTCTATTCCAAAGGAGGAGCCATACAAACCATCGTAAAATCAAAAACCAACACCTCAGACATCCGATCGGCAACGATTATTGACCTCACCTTCGCCGCCGTATTGTTTTTTTTCAAAGAGTTGAATAGCGTGCCGATGAGCACTACCTGGGTTTTTATTGGTTTGCTTGCCGGACGAGAAATTGGTATTAAATATTTTTGTTACCGAAATGTCCCCGGAGAAACGCTGGCCAATATTGGTTTAGACCTGGCAAAGGTATTTCTAGGGCTTTTCGTGAGTATCGGACTGGTATTTCTAATCCGCTTTCTGGGAGCTTAGCGCGCAAATGGCCTGATAAGCCATGAGACCCATGCCTATTTTGAGTGCTTCTTCATCTATGTCAAAAGTGCTTGTATGCACATTGCTGGTTACCCCACGTTTCTCATTTCTCACACCTAAACGGTAAAAACAAGCCGGAGCGTATTGACTGTAAAAGGCAAAGTCTTCTGAAGCCATCCACAGATCCAAATCCAGTACATTGGCCTCCCCAAGGTAATCCTCCGCTACCTGGCGGGCACTTTGCGTGAGCGTTAGGTCGTTCTGCAAAAAGGGGTACCCTTCAACAATTTCAAAATCGGCGTGGGCACCCATGGCTGTCGCCATGCCTGTGACCAATTGCCGAATTTTAATGTGTGCTGTCGCGCGCCATTCTTCATCAAAAGTCCGAAAAGTACCTTCTACCCTCACTTCATCAGGAATCACATTATTGGCACCCTCACCGAGCATACGGCCAAAAGTAAGTACGCTAGGAATTTTCGGACTCGCCATACGGCTCACCAACTGCTGAAGCGATACGATGATGTTGCTAGCAATGACAATCGGATCAACCGCCAGCTCGGGCATAGCACCATGACCCCCTTTCCCTTTCACAGTGAAGTAAATTTCATCTGCACTGGCCATGTATTTACCTGAACGAAAACCCACTTTGCCCACATCAATTAAAGGCATTACATGTTGACCAAAAACAGCAACCGGAACGGGGTTTTTCAACACGCCCTCCTCGATCATCAGTGAAGCACCACCCGGCGCCTTTTCTTCCCCTGGTTGAAATATGAACCGAATGTTTCCTTTTAACAAAGGTTTTAGGTCCTTTAATATCTTCATGGCCCCCAGCATACAAGAGGTATGCACATCATGTCCACATGCGTGCATCACTCCCGGGATGCGTGATTTATAAGGCACTTCATTATTTTCATGTATCGGCAACGCGTCAATGTCTGCCCGAAGTACCAATGTTGGGCCGGGATCATTTCCTATCAGGTTCACCATCCAACCAGTGTTGGCTTTTTGATGGACATCGGTGAATCCCCATTTCTCAAAAAGCTGCTTCAGATAGGCCGCCGTTTCATACTCCTGAAAGGACAACTCCGGGTGCGCATGGAGGTGATGACGTATATTTTGAATCTCCTGGAAATATTCATCTGCTTTCTGCCGAACCTGACCTGCCAACTCACTCATCATTTTTTTGCTTTTGAGTGGGTGCCAAAAGCGCCCGTGGAAAACGTTCCTTCACCGCCTCGTAGACCGGGTAGGCTGCCAGACGATTATGAAAGAAGCCCACCAACACCTTGTAGTCGGGCTGGGAATAGCGAACCTTGCTGTCTAATTGCGGAAAACTCAGCCTCAAGCGGCCGACCACCGAATTGGCTTGAGAACGGCTCGAACCATTGTACACCTGAATGGTAAATCCATTCTCCGTAGCCACTTGGGCCTGCCTTGCGGCTATGATGGCATTGATTGAATCCAGTAAAGCGGAGATATGTCCGCTCGGTGTGACGGCCACAGGGGAAGGAAGCCTCACCTCGCTCTCACGGCTCACCGGATGGTCTGGCAGTGCCGGACGGTGCACGGAAAGGTCTTCATAATAAATACCTTTACTGGACGGTGCACTAGACAACGTCTGACAACTCGTCATGAAAGGTATCAAAATCAGGATTAGTCGATAAGCACGCATTTATTGTTCTTTATGTCGTCTTCCACAGTTTTGTATTTTACTTCTTTCTTTATTGTCCCATCGGTGTATTGCACATTTACGCGTTGATTGCGACTGGCAATCTTGGTCGATTTTGCGGGTGCATGTTTGTCCGCCGGCGGCCGATTTTGTCGCTCAGGGCCAGCAAGCGCCGAACGGGTTTCGTCCTTTCGCTCCTGATAGCTTTGCCTTGCACGTTGACGTGCCTCCTGCACTTCCCGCTCGTCTTGCAAGGGAATGTCCGCCTTCATGAGAAACGCTACCATGTCCTCATTCATCTTGCCGACCAGGCGTTTGAACATTTCAAATGCTTCAAACTTGTAAATCAAAAGTGGATCTTTTTGCTCGTACTGGGCATTTCTCACCGATTGTCGCAAGTCATCCATCTCACGTAAATGCTCTTTCCAGTTGAGGTCAATGATGGCCAAAGTGAGCGTTTTTTCCATCTCATGGATCACATTCAGGCCCTCGTGATTTACAGCCTCCTCCAACTGCACACTGGCACCCACCTGTTTGGCGCCGTCTGTAAATGGAATCATTACATTCTGGATGGTCGCCCCGCGCGTACGCTGCAGTTGTCTGAGGATGGGCATCACCTTAGCTACCATTCCTTCGTTTTTTTTGTGGTAGCTGTCGAGTGCTTCGTTATACAGTCGTTCAGCCAATTGTGGCTCAGCGGTCTTCTCAAACGACTCCTTATCCAGTTGAAAGTCAAAACCCATGATGGCTATACAATTCAACTTGAATCCATCCAGATCGTTCTCGGCTTTGGCGCCCATGACCAGGTCTTCACAGGTATCGTAAAGCATGTTCAGTACATCCAACTCCAGTCGATCACCATAAAGTGCGTTTCGTCGACGACGGTAAATAACTTCCCGCTGGGAATTCATTACGTTGTCATACTCTAGCAACTGCTTCCGTATGGCAAAGTTGTTTTCTTCAACTTTTCGCTGCGCCCGTTCGATAGATTTGGTAATCATGCTGTGCTGAATCACCTCACCCTCTTTCAGACCCATGCGATCCATAAATTTGGCCACCCGTTCAGACATGAACAGGCGCATAAGGTTGTCTTCCAGAGAAACGTAAAACTGAGAAGATCCGGGATCCCCCTGTCGCCCTGCTCTACCCCTTAACTGACGATCCACTCGGCGGGATTCGTGTCTTTCCGTTCCAATAATGGCCAGACCTCCCGCTGCTTTTGCTTCTGGTGTCAGCTTGATATCTGTGCCCCGCCCGGCCATATTGGTCGCTATGGTTACCGTGCCTGGCTTACCAGCCTCCGCTACAACATCTGCTTCCTTGGCGTGCTGCTTGGCGTTGAGGACCTGATGCTTGATCTGACGCATCTTTAGCATGCGGCTGACCAGTTCGGATATCTCCACAGAAGTAGTGCCCACCAATACCGGCCGGCCGGCTTTGGTCAGATCCACGATCTCGTCTGCGACGGCATTGAATTTTTCGCGCACCGTTTTGTACACTTTGTCATTGTCATCCGCCCGTGCAATGGGACGGTTAGTGGGGATCACCACCACATCCAACTTGTAAATGTCCCAGAATTCACCAGCCTCAGTCTCAGCTGTGCCCGTCATCCCGGCCAGCTTATGGTACATCCTGAAATAATTCTGGAGTGTAACAGTCGCGTAAGTCTGGGTGGCATCCTCTACTTTCACGCTTTCCTTTGCTTCAATGGCCTGGTGAAGGCCATCCGAATACCTGCGACCCTCCATGATTCTGCCGGTCTGCTCGTCCACTATCTTCACCTTACCGTCCATTACTACATATTCCGTGTCCTTTTCATACAGGCAGTAGGCCTTCAATAGCTGATTTACCGTATGTATGCGCTGGGATTTTGTATTGTAATCCCTGATTAGCTTTTCCTTTTGCTCAAGCTTTTTGCCGGCCGCAATTGATTGATTTTTTTCGAGATGATCCAGCTCTACGCCAATGTCCGGAAGTATAAAAAAGTCTTGGTCCTCACCGGATTGCGTGATCAGATCGAGCCCTTTGTCCGTCAAGTCGATGCTGTTTAGTTTTTCATCGATCGTGAAGTACAGCGGCTCATCAGCCTCCGGCATGTATTTCTGATTGTCCTGGAGGTAGTAATTTTCCGTTTTAGTCAGCAACTGCTTGACGCCTGTTTCACTTAAAAACTTGATCAATGGTTTGTGTTTAGGCAACCCGCGGTAGGCCCTAAAAAGTGGAAGCCCCACTTCCTTTTCCTTTCCGTCACGAAAAGCTTTTTTCGCCGTGTTCAGGTAATCATTGGCCATTTGTCGCTGCGCCTCCACAAGCTTTGCAATCCGGGGCTTGAGGTCGTAGAATTCATGCTCGTCACCTTTAGGTACCGGACCACTGATGATCAATGGTGTCCTGGCCTCGTCAATGAGAACTGAATCCACTTCATCCACCATCGCAAAGTGGTGCTTTCGCTGGACCAACTCATCCCGAGATCGGGCCATATTGTCTCGCAGATAGTCGAACCCAAATTCGTTGTTGGTCCCGTAAATTATGTCACATTCATAAGCCTGGCGGCGTTCTTCAGAGTTGGGCTGGTGCCGGTCTACACAGTCCACACGCAAACCATGAAATTCAAAGATGGGTGCATTCCATTCAGCATCTCTTCTGGCCAGGTAATCATTGACTGTTACAATGTGTACCCCCCGTCCTGCCAGGGCATTGAGATAAGCGGGTAGGGTGGCCACGAGCGTTTTACCTTCTCCTGTAGCCATTTCTGCTATTTTGCCTTGATGTAGAACCACTCCTCCGATCAACTGGACGTCATAGTGCACCATTTTCCACTCCACTTCACTCCCTGCAGCCATCCACTTGTTTTTCCAGGTAGCCGTATCACCAGATATATAAATATGTGGTCTGTTTGCCGCAAGCTCCTTGTCGAGTAAGGTGGCCTTCACCACGAGTTTTTCATTTTCCGCCAATCTTCGGGCCGTTTCTTTGATGACCGCAAATGCCGCTGGCAATAAATCCAACAGCACATTCTCCAGATGCTCATCTCTTTGTTTCTCAAGCGCATCTACATGGGAAAAGAGTTCATCTTTTTCGTGCACCTCAGTCTCTGGCAGATTGGCCTGCACAATGGTAGATTTGATTTCTTCGTCTATGTGTGCCAATTGTTGGCTGATTTGCTGTCTGAAAAATGTCGTCTTTCCCCTCAATTCATCATCACTCAAGCCAGACAATTTGTCAAATTCATCATTGATCAAACCCACATACGGCTGTAACAATTTGATGTCTTTTTCTGCCTTCGTGCCAAATATTTTGGCCACGCCTTTGGTTACCGATTCAAACATGCTTTTTTACCCTAAATCTTCGAAGTTAAAATTAGTTGTTATTCGTTAGTTCCGATGGTCCATACGCCATCAAAGACGTGCCTGGCCGGTCCGGTTAACCATATATCCGTAAATCCTTCATTCATTCGTTTAAAAGAAACCTTCAAAACCCCACCTCGCGCATGGACCGACACAGGTGATGGCAAGTCGCGAAACAGTGCAGCTGCCAACACCGCAGCTGTCACCCCCGTACCGCAAGAAAGCGTCTCAGCCTCCACTCCTCTTTCATACGTCCTAACGCCGATACCGTTCTTTAGGAATTGTACAAAATTTACATTTGTGCCCTGATGGTCGGAAAACCTTACATCATGACGCAGCGAGGCGCCCGTCAGCTGTACGTTTACCTTATCCACATCATCCACAAAACGGACAAGATGTGGAGAGCCATTGAAGACAAAATAATCAGGATCCAGCCAATCTATGCGGGATACGTCAGACATCTGAAACCCCACTTGATCATCCACCATACATATGTCATGCAGCCCATCCGTGGTACGAAGCCGAGCCCGCTCCCCCACCATTCCCAGGGCGCGCGCAAAGGCATAACTGCACCGTGAACCATTTCCACACAAGCTCTCGGACCCATCCGGATTGTAGAAGATCATGCGGTAGTCCGCCACAGGATCTGATTCAATTAACATCAGACCATCTGCACCAATGCCAAAATGTCTGTCACAAAGGACCTGAATCAAGGACGGATCGTCTGGAAAATAATTTCCCCGATTGTCGATCAGAATAAAATCGTTCCCTGTTCCCTGATATTTGGTAAAATTCAATTGCATAAAAAAAGCCAACTTATTGGTTGGCTTTGCAAGATATTCAAATCAGCGCGCTTACAGCTTCTCTTTGATTCGTGCTGCCTTCCCTTTTCGTCCCCGCAGGTAATACAATCGGGCTCTACGCACTTTACCTCTCCTTAAAACCTCAATTTTTTCAATATTTGGTGTAAGCGTAGGAAAAATTCTTTCCACGGCAATGCCACTGGAAATTTTCCGAACCGTAAAAGTCTCACCATTGGTGCTAGAATTTTTTATCTGCATTACCGTACCCTGGAATTGCTGGATACGCTCTTTGTTTCCTTCTTTAATTTTGTAATGCACATTGATGGTGTCCCCCGATTTAAAAGAAGGGAGCTTTGCACGCGCCTCATCGTAGTCCGAGCGGACAAATTGTAATAGTTCCTGATCCATGACTTTACGCTTTAATGCCCTTTTTTGTAAAGGAGGGCAAAGATAGAAAAATTTTCTACGTAAAAACTAAATTATTTGATTATTGACGGAGAATTGAATGAGCTGGGAGGTACTGTGCAGGCCCAATTTGCGTAGGATATTTTTTCGATGGGTTTTAACCGTATATTCAGAGATGAATAACTTTTCACCAATGTCCGAACTGGTGAGCCCATCCGAGAGCAATTGGATGATTTCTATTTCACGTTCGCTCAGTTTGAATTTTTTTACCTCCTCCTCATTGGAAGAAAATTCATTGATCAGGTCATAGTAGGATTTGCCGGTGTGCACCCGTCGAATAGATTCAATCAGTTCATCGGAGGAATTACTTTTAAGCAAACAGCCATCAATACCGATTTTTACAATTTCCTCAATAAAAGATTTTTGGGCATACATGGTAAGAATGACAATACGTGTGTTGGGATATGCTGCTTTTACCTTTTTACTACAGGTAATACCATCCATCACTGGCATATTGATATCCATCACAATGACGTCTACCCTGTGGTGCATTAAAAAGTCCAGCACCTCTTGACCATTTTCTACGTGGCCCAGCACTTTCACCTCATCATGGCCCTCCAGGACCCCCATAAGGCCTTCGGCTACGATCTGGTGGTCATCCGCTATGAGGGTTCGAATCATCGATCAATGGTATATCCAAAACAGCCGCGAAACCGCGGCCGGGTTGTGCATCGAAAGTAAGGGTGCCTTGCATCTTTTCCACCCTAGTTTGCATGTTTTTTAAACCAATGCCCGTTTTCACCTGAGATAAATCAAATCCTTTCCCATTATCTTCATATATAAGGTTCAGCTGATCTTCGAATTGATTGATCTCCAGAATGACTAAACCAGCCTGTGCATATTTCAGTGTATTGTTAAAGAGCTCCTGCAGTATACGGTAAATATTTAGCGCAATCTCCTGGGAAACCTGCGCAATGTTCAAATGACTTTTCACTTGAATTCGATCGGAAGATTCGATGGATTCAATGAGTTGCCTGATGGACGCTTCCAGACCAAAGTGTTTGAAGGCGCCCGAATACAATTCGTGGGAGAGTTTGCGGTTTTCTTCCGCCGCATATTTAACCTGATCATGAATTTTCTCCACCAGCCCCTGATCCGCCTCCGAACCAATTTTTTTCTGTAAGGAGGCAATTGAAAAATGTAGGGAGGTTAAGATGCTGCCTACATGGTCATGCAATTCACCGGCAATGCGTTTACGCTCTTGCTCCTGGCCAGAAAGGATGGCATAGGCATTTTTCATTTCCTGCTCCTGCAGCAAGGTTTTGATGGATTGGTTCTCTAGGTTTTTTTTCAGGATTTTACGCTGGTATAGATAGATAAAACTTACCACCGCCAGTGCCATGAACAACATGCCGGCAGTACCCACAATGAAAAAAAATTCGTTTAACTGACTTGACGTTTCCATCTACGCCAAAGCTAAATCAAATCATTTAGGAGAAAATATTACGAATAAACTCCAAGCGCTCAGTCAAGCGCGTCAACAGCCCACGCTGCGCTTGGGTATTCAGCTGCTGACTCAACTCGTATAGGGAAACATTAATTGCTTCATCTAGCTGGTGACTTGCCAAAGCACGCTCCTCACGAAGTGTGGCCAACTCCTGCGAACGAACCGCCAATTTTCTCTGACAAACAAGCACAAAAAACACCACTGCCAGAGCCATAAAAAACATGGCCATTGTTCCTACAAGAAAAAAAACTTCTGCGGTCATAACCTACAGGATTCAAAAAACAAAAATAACCCGAAATCGAATGTCTTATCATACCCTGCAAGGGGTAATCTTAAGTAAAACCAGGACCTGTATTTGTTATTAGCGACCACCCAAACACCCGGTGCAAAATCATCATTGGTGCGGTGTGGATCAGGTGAACTGCACCTGAAAAAGATTCCGTAGCTTCAAACAACCGGATCCATGAAGCTAGCACTCGTCAGGACAACCTACGAAATGATTGCGCATCAATGACTCGGTCGATTGCTGTAAGCCCAGCTTGCCCTTCTGCGCTACGGACCCGGTTGTGGCCACTGGCTACCCTTCCTCGGTCACGGGTACCCGCATGGCATCAATGAAAGTGTCATTACCCTTCTTTTTAAAATAAAGTTGTACCCGCAAGCCGGTTATATTCAGGGGTGCCCTTGTCTCAATGTCTTCAATCAACTCCTCCATTGTGCACACCTCCCGGCGATGATGAGCTTGCGGTCAACAAAAACCATAACCCGACAGCTAAAAATAGATTTCTGACAATATTACTCATGTTGTGAAACATCCAGGTCATCCAATCTTCTGTGAAAATCATGATATCAAAGAACATCAGATTAGAAAAAAAAGCCACCGAGCAGTAGATCAATATACCCGCTGACACCCAAAATCTGCCATCACGGATGGGATCATTTTCCAACTCCCTGATGTACCACAGAAAAAAATGTACACTCAGGAAAAGTTGTATAGAACGGCTAATGAGTCTGGCTTGCTGGTTAAATGTGAAAATCCCTTCGAAAAAGATGGAGTTAACTACATAGTAAACCATAAAACCTACATAGAGCGCGCGGAACCAAAAAGCTGGCTTGTCCTTAGCTTTCCAAAAAAAGGCACCAACACCGGCAAACTCCAGAAAACCATATACATGGAAACCCGGCATGTTGTTTTGGTAAGTCGCCGCCAGATAAAGATTGATCCTGTCAGCTAAAAATGAGCAGAGCAACAATCCCCAAACCAGCCCTGCCAAAACTGAAAATGATTTGCCTCTAATGAGCCACAACAGTCCAAGCAAAATACCGGGCAAAGCAGAATTCCTGACCAGCGGTTTTATCCATTGTTCAAGCTCTAACATCAAGGACAATTAGATGGGCATGGATCAGCATCATTATTTGGATCAGGTCCTCCTCCAACCATACCCTTCAAATTTTCGACGAAAGATCCATCTTCATTCACTGGTACCAATATGGCGTCCATCATGAGGGTATCCTTTTTTTTATGGTTGTTGACTTCGTAATCCTTCAAATAAAGCAACACGCGCACACCTGCCAGCTTTGCACTATCCACTGCGTTCACAAAATTTTTCAATGATTCAATGCCAAAAGAGAAAGACATGCTCGGCACCACAACTTTCCTTTTGTGCTTTTTAAAATTCAGACCATCTTGATAGTCCAGCATTTCCTGGGCCTTGGCCAGGGCATCGAAATCAGGTACAGCGCGTCCTCTTAATGGATCAACACGTGCATTGGGATTTTTTAGCAAATTTGCGTAACTGCGCGGTGACACTACTACTACTGTATCCCCTTTCTGATCAGCGGATTGATTCGCTGAAGGATTGCAGGATACAAAACAAAATGCCATCAATAAGCAATACACAGTAAAATTCAATGACGCTTTCATTGATTTGGCTTTAAGGTTTGGCAGCGTAAAATAAATCATTAATCCGTATCCCATGTATAAACGGGATGATTGTTTGGCGTACTTACTGGTCCTCCAGCAAATCGGGGCGCCTTTCCTGGGTACGGCTCAGTGCTTGCTCATTTCGCCAGGCTGCAATTCTCGACTCATGACCAGAAGTTAAAACATCGGGTACTTTCCAACCTTTGTACACTTCCGGGCGGCTGTACACTGGAGGAGCCAAAAGCCCATCCTGAAAAGAATCGGTCAAGGCGGAAGTCTCGTCATTCAACACACCGGGCACGAGACGTACGAGTGCGTCTGCCAGTACCATGGCTGCCAACTCCCCCCCTGAGAGAACATAATCTCCGATGCTGATTTCCCTTGTCACCAAGTGCATGCGTACCCGCTCGTCCACTCCCTTGTAATGGCCACAAAGCAGGATGAGGTTGCGTAGGGTGCTCAGCCCATTGGCCATTTGCTGATTGAGTTTTTCTCCGTCAGGTGTCAGGTAGATTACCTCGTCATAATCGCGCGCCTGCTTTAACGCCGATAGGCAACGATCAATGGGTTCCACTGTCAACACCATGCCCGCGCCGCCCCCATAGGCGTAATCGTCCACCTTTTTGTGCTTGTTGACACTATACTCACGCAGGTTGTGTATCACCAACTCAACAAGCCCTTTCTGTATAGAGCGCTTCACGATGCTTTGATTCATCGGCCCATCAAATAACTCAGGTAAACAGGTCAGTATGTCAATTCGTATCATTGTAAACTCCTAGATAACCCTCTGGCAAGTTTATGCGCAATTTTTTGGCTGATTTGTCCACCTCTACAATAAAATGATCATGGATAGGAATCAAAACTTCGGTACCCTGCCAGTCAATAGATAGTAGAGGATTTACGTAATTGTCGTAAAAAGCAGTGACTTGTCCCAGTGGTTTTTCTGACTCCACCACCTGATAACCTATGAGTTCGTGGTAATAAAATTGGTTTCCCGGCAATTCCGGCAATGCATCCAACGGCAACAATACCGGGACACCCACCCATGCCTCTGCTTGTTCACGATCCTTTATTTCTTCCAAGGACACCTGTAAAAAGTCTCCTTTTCTGTTCAGAGCGGAAATAAAAAACGGAATTGCCTGCCCCTCATTTAAGAGAAAAACCGACTCCAATTGTTCGTAGTTAGCAGGTTGATCTGTATCCAGATGAATGACCAGATCACCTTTGATGCCATGCGCTTTCACTACTTCACCAAATTGGTAGTAGTGGTCAGACCACATTAATCTGCTTTGTTCTCTTCTTTCTTATCTTCCGCATCTGTTTGCTCTACCACGACAGGCTTTTCCTCTGCAACAGCCTCCGGCGTATCTCCCACTGCCTCGGGAGCATCTGTCTGTGGTGTCACCTCTTCATCTTTTTTGGCTGCCGGCGCGACTCCCTCCTCCTCCACAACATTTTTCTTCTTTAAAGCCTCCGCGCGAGCTTCTTTTACCTTTGATTCCGCTGCTAACTGTGTTTTGCGCTTCTCTTCTTTCTCTTTCTGTAAACGTGCCACCTTACCCTCAATCTGCGCATCCTTGGCGGCTAACCAGGCTTGATATTTTTCATCAGCTTCTTCCTGTGACATGGCTCCTTTGATGACGCCAATCTGCAAATGTTTTTTCAGAAGTATACCCCGGTAAGACAACATGGCCCGCACTGTGTCGGTAGGCTGGGCGCCTTTCATCACCCAGTTGAATGCACTCTCTTCATTGATATTGATGGTTGCCGGATCAGTGTTGGGATTGTACGTCCCGATTTTTTCAATGAATTTACCATCCCGGGGGGAGCGTCCATCTGCAACGACTACATCAAACGTTACCTGCTTTTTACGACCGCGACGGGCCAATCTGATTTTTACTGCCATGCTGTTTTTTGTTTATGGATCTCGTCCATTCAAAATTTAACGAAGCGCAAAAATAAGTCGAATAGTTTAGAAATAAAAGATTAGTCTCATTCGTCTTAAGGTTTTAACAATTACCCACTCAGGTTCGTTTGGTGCTGGCCTAGGGACTTAAAGGTCATGGTTGACAAACTGGCATTGGTATGTCCTGCCTACCCATACAGCAAGTGAGGTAGTCTTTTATATTTGTTTAGCCGGTTATACGGTTTTTAAACCTTACACGATTTGATTATTCTTGTAATCTCAACTTTGTGCTCGAGCCATGGAAAGTCATTCCTACATTGCCAATGCTGATCTCAATTACATCGATGATCTTTATAAAAGATACCAGGCGGACACCAAAAGCGTCGACGAAACCTGGCAGAAATTCTTCGAGGGCTTTGATTTCTCACAGCAGCACGCCATAAATGGTGCTGCGGCAGTTTCGCCTACCGAAACCAAGGTGCGCAATCTCATCTATGCCTATCGCGCATTTGGTCACCTGAAGTCGGACACCAATCCAGTACGTGAACGAAGAAATCACAAAGAAGATTTGAGTCTGCAACGCTTTGAACTTTCGGAAAAGGATTTGGAGGAGCCCTTTGAAGTAGGCCATGAAGTGGGCTTAGGCAAGGCGAAACTTAAAGTCATCGTAGATCGGCTAAGCAAAGCCTATCTGGGTCATGTCGGATTCGAATTGGCACACATTCGGGACAATGGGGTTGTGGACTGGTTGTTGGAATACACAGAAAAGAAATACCCTAGCCTCAATTACTCCAGCGCTGAGAAGCTACACATACTGAACAAGCTGAACGAAGCGGTCGTTTTTGAAAACTTTCTGCATACCAAATACATTGGTCAAAAGCGATTTTCTCTGGAGGGTGGTGAAAACACCATTCCTGCACTTGATCGCATCATCAATCGAGCTGCCGAGCTGGATGCGGAAGAAGTGGTCATTGGCATGGCACATCGGGGCAGGTTAAACGTACTGACCAACATCATGGGCAAAACCTACGAGCAAATTTTTAGTGAGTTTGAGGGAAATACGGACACAGACCAGGCGTATGGCGATGGAGATGTAAAATACCACTTGGGTTATTCCAGCTTTATCGAAACCTTATCTGGAAAAAAAGTCTATGTGAAGCTGGCACCCAATCCTTCTCATTTGGAGGCGGTAGACCCGGTCGTATTGGGTTATAGTCGGGCACAAATTGACGACGAGTACCAGGGTGATTTTTCCAAAGTCATTCCCATTCTTATACACGGTGATGCAGCACTGGCCGGGCAGGGTGTGGTCTATGAATGCATTCAAATGTCTCTGCTAAAAGGGTACCGTACCGGAGGCACCATTCACCTCGTCATCAATAACCAGGTGGGTTTCACCACCGACTATGACGATGCGCGTTCCAGCATTTATTGTACAGATTTGGCAAAAATCGTAGATGCACCCATTGTACACGTCAACGGTGATGATCCTGAGGCCGTTGTTTTCTGTGCCAACATGGCAATTGAATACCGTCAGAAGTTTCAGAAAGATTTTTTTATCGACCTGCTGTGTTACCGTCGGCATGGTCACAATGAAAGCGACGAGCCAAAATTCACACAACCTAAGCTTTACAATCTCATTGCCAAGCACCCTAATCCAAGGGAGGTGTATGTCAAGCAACTCATTACTAACGATGATTTGAGTGAAGATCGGGCCAAGCAGTTGGATAAAGACTTCAAAAAGCTTTTACAAGACCGATTGAACGAAATTAAACAGAAGACCATCCCCTACGTGCCGCAAAAAATTGAGGAAGAATGGAAGTCGCTGCGATATGCCACATCGGAAGATTTTGAGGAATCCCCGGATACGTCAATTTCGAAAGAACTTCTCGAGCGGGTAGCCACTGAACTCGCCCGGATTCCGGAAGAATTCAGGCCCTTGAAGCAGATAGACAAGTTGCTAAAAGAGCGTAAGAAGAATTTCTTCGAAGAAGGGTCGCTCAGTTGGGCAGATGCGGAATTGCTCGCCTATGGATCAATTCTGGGCGAGGGTAAAATTGTCCGCATGTCAGGTCAGGACGTTATTCGGGGGACTTTCTCACACCGGCACGCAAAGCTATTTGATTCCAATACCAATGAGCCTTACTGCAACTTGGATCAGGTCAACCCTGACCAGCCCTTGCGTATTTACAACTCTTTGCTCTCTGAGTACGGCGTGTTGGGTTTTGAATATGGATACGCCATGGCAACCCCACAGGCACTAATCATCTGGGAAGCCCAGTTTGGCGATTTCTCCAACGGCGCACAAGTGATGATCGATCAGTTCATAACAAGCGCGGAGAGCAAGTGGCAGCGAATGAACGGGTTGGTGATGCTGTTGCCTCATGGTTATGAGGGGCAAGGCCCAGAGCACTCCAGTGCACGAATGGAACGCTTCTTACAAATGTCCGACAACAACAACATGGTGGTATGTAACCTCACCACCTCTGCGAATTTGTTTCATATGTTCCGCCGCCAACTGGCCTGGGAGTTCAGGAAACCCTGTGTGGTCTTTTCCCCTAAATCCCTGCTGCGAAATGAAAAAGTAAATTCACCCATTCAGGCATTCACCGATGGGAAGTTTTCCGAAGTTTACGGCGACAGCTATGTCACCAATAAAAACGTCAGGCGCGTGCTACTGTGCTCAGGCAAAGTCTACTATGATTTGCTGGACAAACAACAGGAAGAAAAGATCAAAGAAGTGGCCATCGTAAGGTTGGAACAACTGGCGCCTTTTCCTAAAAAACAACTGAACAACATCCTCAAAAAATACAACGATCCGGAATTGGTCTGGGTACAAGAGGAACCTGTCAATATGGGGGCATGGACCTACATGATTGCTCAGTCCGGAATGGATATGAAAGTCATCGCCAGAAAATTAAGCGCTTCCCCCGCTACTGGTTTTGCCAAACGCCACAAGCAGGAACAAGAGCGCATTGTAAACGAAGCATTCACCACATCGGCTAAATAAAATAGTATGAGCCTGGAAATCAAAGTACCCTCAGTCGGGGAGTCTATCACCACAGTAACCGTTGCCTCCTGGAGTAAATCCGACGGAGATATTGTGGAAATGGATGAGGTCATTTGCGAACTGGAATCTGACAAAGCGACATTTGAAGTGACCGCAGAAGTGGCCGGCCAACTCAAAATTGTGGCCCAAGAAGGTGACAGCCTGGAGATCGGAGAAATCCTCTGCCGCATAGATGAATCCACGTCCGGCAATGGATCCTCTACAGATTCTAAAAGCAACGTGGCTACAGACAAGGTCTCATTAACGGATGATGGCCCCAAACCCACAGGAGAGATCAAGGAAATGGTGGTTCCGACAGTGGGGGAATCCATTACTGAAGTGGTCCTCTCCACATGGTTAAAATCAGACGGCGACTTCGTGGAGATGGATGAAAACATAGCAGAGATCGAATCCGATAAAGCCACTTTCGACCTGACGGCCGAAGCACCAGGAAAATTAAAAATTGAGGCTGATGAAGGTGCCACCCTGGAAATTGGCGACTTGATTTGTAAAATTGAAGTAATGGAAGGTACGCCTGCCTCCTCTGCTGAAAACCAACCCGAAAAAGCAACCGGCAACTCTACATCAAACAGTGGAAAAGATACCTATGCGACCGGACACGCATCCCCGGCCGCAGCTAAAATCCTTAAAGAAAAAGGGATCCACCCGGAAGATGTAATGGGTACAGGCAAAGACGGCCGAATAACCAAAGAAGATGCAGAAAAGGCCGATAAGCGTACGAAGTCTAAAGAAAAGGCGCCCGAAAAAGATGAGGGGCAGAAGAAACCCACCATGCCAGCCTACGAACAGCCGGAATTCAAGGCCATAGGGGCACGTGAAGAGCGAAGGGAGAAAATGACTTCGTTGCGCAAAACTATCGCCCGCAGACTGGTAGGGGTAAAAAATGATACGGCCATGCTTACCACCTTCAACGAGGTAAACATGGGCCCGATCATGGAGCTACGAAAGAAATACAAAGAGCTTTTCAAAGAAAAATATGAGGTGGGCCTGGGATTCATGAGCTTCTTCACGAAAGCCTGCTGCGTGGCACTCCAGGAATGGCCGGCGGTAAACGCCCGCATCGATGAAGATGAGATAGTTTACAACAAATTTTGTGATGTATCTATCGCAGTTTCCACCGAACGTGGTTTGGTAGTCCCCGTGATACGCAATGCTGAATCTCTGGCTTTCGATCAGATCGAAAAAGAGATCATCCGGCTGGCCATAAAAGCTCGGGATGGTAAATTGAGTATTCCAGAAATGGAGGGCGGCACCTTTACCATTACGAATGGGGGCATTTTTGGATCTATGATGTCTACGCCCATCATCAATTCACCGCAATCGGCCATTCTGGGCATGCACAACATTGTAGAACGCCCAATGGCGGTGCATGGAGAAGTGAAAATACTGCCCATGATGTACCTGGCACTTTCCTATGACCACCGCATTGTGGATGGCAGGGAGTCGGTAAGCTTCTTGGTGCGCATCAAAGAATTACTGGAAGACCCTACGCGCTTGTTAATTGGTGTGTAATTTTCCCTCCTAACATTAGAAATCAAATATCCATGGATTATCAGGTCACAATCATTGGTTCAGGTCCCGGCGGCTATGTAGCGGCTATTCGCTGCGCCCAACTGGGCATGAAGACGGCCATCGTTGAAAAGTACGACACATTGGGGGGTACCTGTCTGAATGTGGGCTGCATTCCGTCCAAAGCCCTGCTCGACTCTTCCGAACATTTTCACAATGCCGAAACCACCTTCAAAGAACATGGCATAGACATCAATAAACCTAAGGTAAATTTGACGCAGATGATCCACCGCAAAGCAGACGTGGTCAAACAAAACGTCGAAGGCATCGATTACCTGATGAAAAAAAACAAGATTGACGTGTTTCATGGGTTAGGTGCTTTCAAGGATAAAAATACCATCACCATCGAAGGGAAGGAAAATAAGGAAATAACCTCTGAGAAAATTATCATAGCCACCGGCTCCAAGCCAGCCAGCCTACCCTTTATCAAACTGGACAAGGAACGCATCATTACCAGTACTGAGGCGTTGGAATTGAAAGAGGTACCCAAACACATGATCGTGATTGGTGGCGGGGTCATCGGCATGGAGTTAGGTTCCGTATATGCACGTTTGGGTGCCAGGGTTTCTGTGGTGGAGTACCTGGATAACATCATTCCATCGATGGACATCACCATGGGTAAGGAATTGCAGAAATCCATGAAGAAGTTGGGCGTGGAATTCCACCTAGGCCACAAGGTGACCGAGGTCAACCGCAAAAGCAAGAATCAGGTAGTCGTAAAAGGAGAAAGCAAAAAAGGTGAAGTACTGGAGCTCGTGGGAGACTACTGTCTCGTGTCCATTGGTAGAAAAGCATATACAGAAGGCCTGAAGCTGGAGAATGCAGGACTAGAAACCGATGAACGGGGTCGTGTGACAGTAAATGGATACCTACAGACGAAGGTGGAAAACATCTACGCCATCGGAGATGTGGTGCGTGGTGCGATGCTGGCCCATAAGGCAGAAGAAGAGGGTGTATTCGTGGCTGAAACCATTGACTGCCAGCACCCACATATTAATTATAAGCTGATCCCAGGAGTGGTATATACATGGCCGGAAGTAGCTTCCGTTGGCTACACCGAGGAAGAATTGAAAGAAGAAGGCCGAAAATACAAGACAGGGAAATTTCCCTACAAAGCACTGGGCCGAGCTCGTGCAAGCATGGATGTAGATGGACTGGTGAAAATCCTTGCAGATAAGGAAACCGATGAAATCCTGGGCGTTCATATTGTAGGTGCCCGTGCGGCAGACATGATCGCTGCCGGTGTGACTGCCATGGAATACCGGGCTTCCGCAGAAGATGTGGCGCGCATGTCTCATGCCCACCCTACTTACATGGAGGCCTTTAGAGAAGCCGCCCTGGCAGCTACAGAAAATCGTCCGATACACATTTAATTCCGATACACATTTAATGATGAACTCATCCGCCTGCGCTTCTTGCAACTTAGGCAATACCTAGAGGCATGTGATCTGCCTTTGTTGTAATGGCATCTGCTGTCCCGGGCCTAAACACCCAGACGTAAAAAAGAAACATTGGGTAGAACGGTGACCCAGTGGCCTGTCACAGGGTAGGCGGAGATTGGAGCACTAAAATTGTGCGTCGGTAACCTCTAAATACGATCCACCATGACCTTGTAACTCGGATCTTCCAATACATTCACGTCAATGAGCTTATCCGCATTTTTGAGAAGTTTTTGACAATCCGGACTCAGGTGGCGCAAGTGAACCTTTTTACCTACTTTCAAATAGCGCTCAGTTATTTTATTTAATGCTTCTATGGCCGACATGTCCACCACGCGACTTTCCTTGAAATCGATGATCACCTCCGCCGGATCATTTAGGATATCAAACTTCTCATTGAACGCGGATACGGATCCGAAGAAGAGGGGTCCATATATTTCATAATGTTTCACACCATCCTCATCGATGGATTTGCGTGCACGAATGCGCTTGGCATTGTCCCAGGCAAAAACCAATGCCGAAATTATCACACCAATCAATACGGCCAAAGCCAGATTATGTAAAAAAACCGTCACCAGTGTCACAACCACCATCACGAAAATATCTGAAACCGGCATCCGGTTAAAAGTCTTTAAACTGGCCCACTCGAATGTGCCTATGGCCACCATGATCATCAAACCGGTCAGTGCCGCCATCGGCAACCGTTCGATGAGTGTAGCGCCAAACATCACAAATAACAACAAGGACACAGCCGCTACAATACCAGATAAGCGCGCTCTGGCGCCATTTGACGTATTTATCAGGCTTTGACCCACCATGGCGCATCCACCCATCCCTGAGAAAGTGCCTGACGCAATATTGGCAATCCCCTGAGCGACTGCTTCCTTATTACCTCGTCCCCGTGTTTCCGTGATCTCATCAAGGATGTTCAAAGTCAATAAACTCTCAATCAGGCCCACTCCCGCAAAGATTGCCGCATAAGGAAAAATGATTTTAATGGTTGCTAGACTTAACGGAACGGTAGGAAGATGAAAAGGCGGAAAACCACCCTGAATGGAAGCTAGGTCACCCACTGTGCGCGTATCTATATCCAAACCAACTACTATGGCAAAGACGCCCATTATGGCTACCAAAGAAGCTGGTATGGCCCGGGTCAATTTAGGTAAGCCCCAGATGATGAGCATGGTCAATAGCACGAGACCCAACAGCGTAAACAAAGCTGAGCCTGTCAGCCAATGACCAGAAGCATCTTTAAACTGGTCCAATTGTGACATGAATATGATAATGGCCAACCCATTGACAAATCCAAAAATTACCGGATGCGGCACTAGGCGCATCAATTTTCCCAGACGCAACAAACCAGCGATTATTTGAATAATTCCAGCCAAAATTACTGTGGCAAATACGTATTCCGGCCCGTGCGTGATGGCCAGGCTTACCACAACCACAGCCACAGCCCCGGTGGCACCTGATATCATCCCCGGTCTTCCTCCTAAAATGGTAGTGACCAACCCCATTACAAATGCAGCGTACAAACCATTCAGCGGAGACAAGCCGGCAATCAATGCGAAAGCCACGGCTTCAGGAATCAAAGCCAAGGCCACCGTAAGACCGGAAAGTACTTCCGTTTTATAATCCACCTGCTGTTTGAAATCAAAGAGGTTCAAATATTTTCTCATGTGCATGCCGTCACAACGCTCAGGCTGTAGGTTAAATCCGAAGTAATGACCAATGGGATGGCCCTCTGAAATATCTACTTAGAAAAAGTAGCGTTGAGGACGATGCGCCTGTTGGGCGTGTGAAAATAATTAATTTCAGTATGTGAAGCTAGTATAAATAAGCTTACTGCGATAAGGCGCTGCGACTAAAATCAGCATAAATAAAATATGCCCCTGAATGTGTATTCACTGCCATGCATTCACGATTCCCCGCCCTACAGGTGTTGTTGTTAGGCTGCTCAGTACCTCCCGAACAATGGCGTAATGCGTATCCTCTGCAGTACCAAACGTTTTGAATGAGCCTCAAGATATTGACGCCATCAGTTCGTTTCACGAATACATTTTGAACAGTATCTGACAAGAGTTTGATTAAATTTAATCTTTCCATGGTAACATTTCATACATTAATCGTGAGGGAAGTGCAACCACTGACCAAAGAAGCAGTGGCCATACAGTTCGAAGTCCCTGATGCCCTGAAGGAATTATTCGTCTACAAGCAAGGTCAACACCTGA
The DNA here is from genome assembly GCA_964403075.1 of uncultured Roseivirgaceae bacterium. Lineage (GTDB taxonomy): Bacteria > Bacteroidota > Bacteroidia > Cytophagales > Cyclobacteriaceae > CAYOEV01. The sequence continues at coordinate 37,327 of CAYOEV010000008.1, forward strand.
CCCTAAAAACCACCATCAACGGCGAAGAGGTGCGCAGGTCGTATTCTGTCAGCAGCTGTCCCCTGGACGAGCCCCTGACGGTGGCCATCAAGCAAGTGCCAGGAGGTAAATTTTCTACCTATGCGAATACCGTACTTCAGGCCGGTGACAAACTGGAGGTAATGGCCCCAACGGGTCATTTTTACAGGCCCCTGGACCAGGCCAATGACCACCTATACGTGGCCTTTGCCAGTGGAAGTGGCATCACCCCTATCCTGTCCATTGTTAAAACTACGCTACTCACTGAGCCTAAAAGCAGCTTCATTCTTTTTTATGGCAACCGTACCATGGATAGCATCATGTACAAAGAAAAACTCGAAGGACTCAAAAACGAATTCATGGGTAGACTGAGCTTGCATCATATTCTAAGCCAGGAAAGACAAGAGAGTGACTTGTTCAGTGGCCGTATCGACAAAGAAAAAATTGAAAGATTTGCACACATATATTTCCATCCACTGGAGGTGGCCGATTTTTTCACGTGTGGACCAGAGCAGATGATGCGGACAGTGAAAGAAACACTAGGTGAATTGGGCGTGGCAGAAAAACAGATTCACATGGAGTTGTTCACCTCTCCGCTCGGCAAGCTCGACGGCGAAAGAAAGCAGGTAAAACGTGTAAAAGCCCAGAGCCAGATCGTCATTCTTCAGGATGGCAACCGATTCGAGTTTCCATATAACTCGGACCTGAATATTTTGGATGCCGCATTTGAAAAAGGAGCCGATCTTCCATTTGCCTGTAAAGGAGGCGTATGCAGCACCTGTGCAGCAAAAGTGCTGGAAGGGGAGGTAAAAATGGCAGTCAACTATGCATTGGCTCCCGATGAACTGGATGCCGGCCTGGTGCTTACCTGCCAGTCCTACCCAACTTCAGACCGAGTGGTCATTAGCTTCGACGAATAAAAAAAGTCTACCCATTGGGCAGACCCTTTTCAAGATGAAATAATAAACAATCAAAAATCTTAACGAATGTTCACCGAACGTGTGGTGGAAACGAGGCGATTGCCAACTACAACGGAATAACGACCATCTGGACTTTCGGAAAAATCTAAAATCTTACCCAAGTGTGACGCATCTTCAGAAACTAATTCACCACTATACAGGAGCAGCCCAGTATGATCGTAAACCTGTATTTTAGCTCCATTCTCGTTGGCTTTAAACCAATTCACAATGATTTTTTTTCCGCGCTGATGTATCACGGGTCGGTAACTCACCACTTGTTTGTCAAAATCAATTTCTATACCGTGTCCACTGATGACAACAGGCAGTGTTTCCACTTTCTTATCATCAGACCATTCCAATTGATAGCCGCCCAAAGGAAGGCGACCAAAATCAAAAGATTTGGCGAACGGTCGACCCCCTTCTATTTCCAACTTAGCCAATTCTTTCCCATTAGATGTCTTCAATTTTAAGACCATGGGCAGATCATTTTCTATCGATACGCGGATCGAACGCTCGCCGGTAACTTCAACGATGAGTTGTCCATTTTTCTCACCCGCCTGACTCCAGGCGGCCATGAATGTCATAACCGCAAAGCCTAATACTTTAATTGCCTTCATGCTGCTTTTCTTAATGTGTAAGTAATAAATCTTGATGCAAAACTAGCGGCGATTCTGACCCTCAATGGCAACTATTTATTCCATAATATGTGTTATTTTAACACATATTATATATTTTTCATTTGCAATACATTATAATATAACATAATTTTTATAAGGTTCGTAACGCGAATAAGCTGTATTTCAAAATATTGCAACTGTAGCTGCCTTTTAATACCAGTTTTTAACAATGTCACAATCGGTTAGATGAAAGCCACACTAGAAAACATAACTACGTCAAAAGACCACTCAGTATCGCTTCGTCAATTCGATCACAAAGACCGAAATACCCGACCGTTCTGGCATTTCCATCCTGAGTTAGAACTGGTTTATGTAAACGGTGGGAGCGGCAAAAGGCATGTGGGCGCCCATTTGTCTTATTTCCATGAGGGAGAATTGGTGCTCATCGGTTCCAATCTGCCT
>CAYOEV010000008.1:39392-64830 GCA_964403075.1 uncultured Roseivirgaceae bacterium
CAAGGGTTCACCCATCGCTTAAATGGCTACAAAACAGAAACTGTTTTACAGATGTTGCCCGACTTTTTAGGTCCACATTTTTTCGAAAGCCCGGAAATGCGTTGGATTCAACAATTGATTGAAAGATCGAAATTGGGCCTTTCATTTTTTGGAAAAACGAAAGCCACTGTTGGCCCACTTATCGAAGTGCTACCAAAGCTCAACCCTTTCGAACGAATTTTAGGCATCCTACGCATCCTTCAGGCGCTCGCAAAATCACATGAATACCACATTTTAAATGCCTCTGGTTTTTCTTTTGAAGTGGTACAACAAGACAACGTTCGTCTGAACCGGGTACTTAATTATGTAAGGGAACATTTTAAAGAACCCCTTTCCATACCGGAGATGGCCGACTACACCAGCATGACTGAACCTTCCTTTTGCCGGTACTTCAAAGGCACCACCGGAAAGTCTTTCATTCAGTTTCTGAATGAATATCGGCTGGTACATGCCGTTAAATTGCTATCTGAAGAGAACATGAGCATCCAGGAAGTGTGTTATGCGAGTGGATTCAACAATTACTCTCATTTTACAAAACTCTTTAAACAATTCCAGGGCCGAACCCCCTCGGACTACCGAAAGAGTGTCAAGCACCTCGTAACAGAATAAGGTCTGTACCATTTAAATGCCACGCCGGCAGTCTGCAATCAAATTGATGTGCACCTGGAATTGCTGTATACCGGGGCCCTCACCATCCTTCGAAATTGTCTACAGCAGGCTGGAGCATCTACGAAGGCCCGTTCGTATCCACAGCTGGTCATTTACACAGTTTTCTCCTTAATCAAACAATCCTGAGCTCAAATAGCGGTCACCCCGATCACAGACTATAAATACGATCACACCCGCCTCCAGCGTTGCTGCTACCTGCAAGGCGGCAGTCAAAGCACCACCACTACTCATCCCTGACATTATGGCCTCTTCGGAAGCCAGCCTTCGAGCCATGTTTCTGGCTTGTTCTTCGCTCACATCGATAATCCGATCTACACGATCCCGTTCAAATATCTTCGGTAAATATTCTGGGGACCAACGACGAATACCTGGGATTTTTGATCCCTCCGTCGGTTGTGTGCCCACGATCTGTACGTGTGCATTTTGAGATTTTAAATACCGGCTCACACCCATGATCGTTCCGGTGGTACCCATGGCGCTTACAAAATGAGTGACCTTTCCATGGGTATCTTGCCATATCTCAGGACCCGTCGTCTGCGCGTGCATTTTATAGTTATCCGGATTAGCAAACTGGTTTAAGATGAAATATCCGTCTTCCCTTGCCTTTTTTTCAGCCAGTTCACGACTGTATTCAATGGTTTTTTCACCCGGAGTCAGTATAAGTTCTGCCCCATAAGCCTTCATCGCCTGCTTTCTCTCAATGGTGGCAGATGCCGGCATCACCAGGGTCATGTGCAGTCCCATCATCCGGGCAATCATCGCGAGTGCTATGCCAGTATTGCCGCTGGTTGCCTCTATTAACCGATCGCCTTGACGAATTTCCCCGCGATCCATTGCACTTTTAATCATGTGGTAAGCCGCCCGGTCTTTTACGCTCCCACCTGGATTTTGTCCCTCCAGTTTGCCCAAGATTTTCACATTTTTGTAAGGATTCAATCGGTTGATTTCCACTAGCGGCGTTCCGCCAATTAAGTCAAATAAAGCATTCATACATTTTTGGTATTTCTCACCGCTGCGCCTGGCTTATTTTTAATCAATCATTGAGTGTAAAGAGCAGCCAGCGTTGTAACCTCCTTCACCAACGATGTGATCCGTTCAATTCTTTATGGTTATCAGGTTTTCGGTATCGCCTTCCTTTACGCGGGTCTGGTAATAAACCTTAGTGCCTGCCGGCACACTTCTGGTTAGCCATACATTTCCACCTATTACTGAGCCTTCCCCTATGACGGTTTCACCTCCCAGGATCGTAGCCCCCGAATAAATGACCACATGATTCTCAATGGTAGGGTGTCTTTTGCGATTGGCCGCCTCCTTATCCACACTTAGGGCACCAAGCGTTACGCCCTGGTAAATCTTCACATGGTCTCCAATTACCGTGGTTTCCCCAATCACCACCCCAGTGCCATGATCAATAAAAAAGTGTCGCCCAATTTGAGCACCCGGGTGGATATCGATTCCCGTACGACTGTGTGCATTTTCTGTAATTCCTCTTGGAATGATTTGTACGCCCAATTCAAGCAGTTCATGTGCCACACGATAAGACGCAATGGCATAAAATCCCGGGTATGATCGAATGATCTCCTGATGACTTTTAGCGGCGGGATCCCAATTATAAATGGCCTGTACATCTTCGTGGAGCAACTGATAAATGGATGGTATCCCCTGAAAAAATTGCGTCACAACCATTTTCGGATCTATGGTCGGCTGGTTGTCGAGCAGCTGCGCCAGTTTTAATTCAAGCCGTGCAAAACCGCGGTGAAGCACATGCCTATCACCTATGGCCTCATTACTGAAGTTCGGGAAAAGCAATCCGAGTAAATCATTGAAAAACAGGGTAATATCCTCAGATTTCGGACACTGTCTGCATTCCGAGTGGGCTTTTAATAATTCCTGTATAAATTCATCTTTCACTAGCCCTTAAACGTTGGTCAACCGACGATTGTTCGATTATCCCCAACGACCTCACTGCGCATTATGAGTAAAATTGCTTTACCCATGGTCATCGCACTTTTTCTTTTATCTTTTGGAGTAGTGACACAGGATATCTACAAGCAAGAGTTGTCACGCGCCCGCGTGGCATGCGATTCATTTTTCAAGCATATTGAACAACCTCCATTTTCTCGAACTTTTCCATCAACTTTGTGATTAATTTTATTATCAATGAATACAAGCTCAAATAAAACCTACGCCTTTTATACAGAGTCCAATCCGAATCCAAATTCTCTAAAATTTGTGACCGACGAGATGCTCATGCCTGAGGGAGTTAGTAGAGATTATCCTGATTTACCCAGTGCCCATGAGGCACCTTTAGCTCAGGCGCTTTTTACCCAATTCCCGTACATCACGCGCGTCTTTTACATGAGCAATTTTGTTACGGTCACCAAACAAGCGGAAGTCGACTGGTATGAGGTGAAAAACGATATTCAGCAATTTATTAAAGATCACCTGGAGGCAGGTAAACCCCTCCTCAACGCACAAATAGAGGCCTTAGATCACGAAATTCTTGAGGATGACACAGATTCAGTGGCCGAAATCAAAAAAATTCTGGACGAATACATAAGACCAGCTGTGGAAATGGACGGAGGTGCCATCTCTTTTCACTCGTTTACTGATGGAAAGGTGAAAGTCACACTCCAGGGCAGTTGCAGTGGTTGTCCTTCCTCGATGGTTACACTCAAAGCGGGCATTGAAAATTTGCTGAAACGCATGGTGCCTGAGGTCAGGGAAGTTGAAGCAGTGGGTGGCTGATCACTTGCTTGCATCGAATAGTTTTTGCTTTTCCTCTTTGCTGAGACTCTCGTAGCCAGATTGGGAAATTTTATCTAAGATAAGATCAATTTCCTCTTGACTAGTTTGCGACTGTCCTGATTTGAATGCAGGACTTCCATATTTCTTACTTGTTTGTGCGGAAGCACTCCGGTTACCAGATCGGTGCGTCACCTTAATTTTCGATTGCGGTGAAAAAATTTTGTTGAACCAATCCAATGCATTAGTAATCCAGGCACCCCAATCATTGCCTTGCTTCAACTGGGTGATGTAGCCAAAGCCCATGAGCGCACCCCCTAGGTGAGCAATCTCACCTCCAGCATTGGGCCCTCCAGTACCCATGAGCGCCAAGATTACCTGCACCAAGGCAATGTACTTGATCTTGACAGGTCCAAAAAAGAGGAGAAAAAAAGTATAGTTGGGCATAAAAACAGCTGCCCCGACCACCGTTGCCGTGACACCTGCACTAGCACCCACAATGGTCGACTGGCCCACGGCACCGGCAAACATCGGCAGGGCATTGTAGGCAAGCACATAGGCCAAACCGCCCATTAGACCCCCCAACAGGTAAAGCGCTACCACTTTTTTACTACCCAAAAATTCCTGAATCAGTTTACCAAACCAATAAAACCAAAGCATGTTGAACAACACATGAAAAAACCCGGCATGTACAAACTGATAGGTGATCCATGTCCAAAGGCGCGTGAGCATCGTCCCGAAATTCGCTGGCAGCCCAAAGTAGTCTCTCTGAAATCCTGCACCTATAAATAATGACAGAATGCCAAATACCACAAAAACAATGGCATTGATCAGGATGATCTGCGCCACGGCATTGTTTGGCTTATTCCAAACATTTCTAAAATCACTTAAAAAATCGGCCTGATTCATAATTAAGCTTAATAAAGAGACGATTTATTTTTTCGCCAGATGTTTAACAAAATAAATGCCACCAGCATTCCACCTAAATGTGCCAGGTGCGCTACGTTATCTCCGGGTGACCGATTGACTTCACTGTAGAGTTCGTACAATCCATAAAAAAGTACAAGGTACTTGGCCTTAATAGGTATGGGTGGGAATAAAAGGAACAATTGTGTATTTGGGAAAAGGTAGGCAAAAGCAAAAAGCAACCCAAACAATGCCCCTGAAGCGCCTACCATCTGGCCAAAAGTCACATACGCATCGTAAATAGTCTTTACCCCAAAGTTACGACTGTAGATACTCTGCTGCTCCAGATTCTCGCTATTGGGATTGTTGTAATAAAGCTCCGCAAACTGATCCGCCTGATAGAGGGCTTGGCCTCGTAGATGATTACGCACAAATATTTCATAATCGTCGGGATTGGGGTCTGCCATATACGCTTCGTATCGATTTTTGAGCGGCTTCTTTTCGAAATAATCTGCAGCCCCAAAAAGCACCCCTGAACCCACCCCACAGAGTAGGTAAAAAATTAAGAACCGGCGGCTGCCCCAGACAGCCTCCAGCATGGGGCCGAAAATAAACACACCAAACATATTGCCCAGAATATGCATCAAGCCATACTGGGAATGCAGCCACATGTAGGTAAACGGCTGATAGATGGCAAAATTCTCCGAAAAAACCACCTTCAAGCTGAAAATCTCATTCAGGGGGAGGTAAAAGGAGAGAAAATAAATGGCAAAATTGATGAGGAGAATGTTCCTCACCATCGGTGTTATTCGTCCAAACATTATTTATTAAACCAGCTTTTGATATCTTCTAAACTTATTAATACGTAGGTCGGCTGCCCCGCCGGAGAAAAGTTGGGTTGATCACAACCAAACAATCTTTCTATCAACTGATCGGTTTCCCACTCGTCCATCTGTCGGCATTGGTTATTCGCCATTCTTGCGGCCATCGCCCGTTGCATTCCTTCCTGCTGCGGCACCCTCAGGGTGGCTACTTCTTGTTTGTACTGCTCAAGTATCCCTTCAAAGATCTCCACCTCGTTGCACGGAGCAAGATCTGATGGGACCCCCTGTATCATTATTTTATTCTGATCTGCCACCTCAAACTCAAACCCCAATGCCTGAATTTCCGGTTTCAATTCAATTACCAAACTGTAATCCGATCCATTCAATTGCACCTGCTGTGGGAAAAGACAACTTTGACTATGAACGCTCGGCGCATTTTTTAGTTGTTCATAATAAATACGGGTAAGGGCAGCCTCCTTATCCATCACCATCATGCCGGTTTTCACCTGACGCACCAGGTAGTTGTCGTGTAGTCGATAGCTAGCTGCCGGCCCATCCTTTTTTGTAGCCTGATCAAAGCGCGAGCCGAGAATAGAAGCATCCTCTGAAATGGCCTGGTGACGGGCTTGTTGATCCTCTCGGCTGGCTTGTTGATACAATTTGTTCAACTGCTCCATTTGGCGGTCAGTGGTTTTTATGGAAGAATATAAGCCATACGTACCTTCTTTTTTGGACATCCATTCCTCTCTACGGGAAGTCAGGGGAAGAAAGTTGATGTCGGTGGAAAAATCGAGGGAAGGGGTTACACTAAAAGCAGCCAGCGATTGCTTCACTGCTGAGTGAATAATGCCGTACAATATGCGCTCGTCCATGAATTTGACTTCAGTTTTGGTCGGATGCACATTTACATCAACCGTGGCCGGATTCAGCATGATGTTTAACACATAAAATGAGAAAGAACCTTCCTTCAACAATCCTTCATAAGACATTTGTACCGCATGATTGAGGTAAGGATTCCTGATGAATCGGCCATTTACGAAAAAAAATTGTTCTCCCCGGGTTTTTTTTGCAAACGCTGGCTTTCCTACATAACCCGCCAGTTGAATGTATGGCGTCTCTTCCTGACAGACAATCAATTGCTCTTGGTAATTTTTCCCGAACAACTGTATAATGCGCTTACTTAGTTTGCCAGCGTCAAGCCGATACACATCCAGATCGTTGTGTACCAACGAAAAGGCCACATCGGGGTGGGCCAGTGCCACCCGGTGAAATTCATCTGTGATGTGGCGGAACTCCACAGGATTGGATTTTAAGAAATTTCTTCTGGCAGGCACATTAAAAAAAAGGTTGCACACCTCGATGCAGGTCCCCTGTGGCATGGCTACGGGCTCCTGTCTTTTAACTTCTGTTGCTTCGATGTGAATTTCAGTTCCCAACTCCTCTGTGGCCCGTTGAGTCCTTAAAGTAACCTGCGCAACCGCTGCGATAGATGCCAAGGCTTCTCCCCGGAATCCCTTTGTACGTAAATGCTGCAAGTCATCGAAAGAATTTATTTTGCTGGTCGCATGTCGTTCAAAACACATTCGCGCGTCGGTAACACTCATGCCTTCCCCATTGTCTACAACTCTGATCATCGATTTACCTGCATCCTTGACCACCAGTTGGATTTGCGTTGCCCCCGCATCCAGGCTATTTTCAAGCAGCTCCTTCACGGCCGAAGCTGGCCGCTGCACCACCTCTCCAGCGGCTATCTGATTGGCAATGCTGTCAGGCAATAATCGAATAACGTCTAATGGCATTTATCTGCTCCTGAGTCTAATTAGAAGGTACAGGGGAATTAACAAACCGATGGCGTACAATGCCCAATTTCCGTAGTATAACCAGCCCAAAATGGCAGCCCCCAACACTGCCGCAATGAGTAAGCGAATGAAACCTGCTCCTGAGTTGGCATGTGTTTTACGCGTGAATTTGATGGAAGCGTATTGATAATCTTCTTCACCGTTCTCTTCGATCTGCCGGATGCGCTTTTGACGAATGGCCAATTCCTCCTTCACTGGATCATAATACCTCGGTTTGATCTCAAATCTCTGATATTTTGGCACTCTGAAAGGAGAAAGGAAACGCATTGGCAAGCTATTTTCAAGAAGGATGTTAAATTCCGTTAAGAAAAACACATATAACTTCAAATTTAGGCAATAGTCAATGGATTATTTAAAGAACATACCCCTGATTATTGGAATCGCTGGCATTGGCCTGATTCTATCAGGTGCGAATTTTGACACCTTCGATAGGCCTCCCGTCGAACGAAAATACAATTTTCAGGGCGTCGACTCCATCGTGGCGGCTGCTATTCAACAACGAGCATTCCCAGGTTGCCAAATACTCGTTATGCATCAGGGAGCTACGGTTTTACAGAAATCGTACGGTTACCTAACCTATGACAGCCTGGTAAGTGTCACTGACAGTACGCTTTATGATGTGGCCTCCCTCACCAAAGTGACTGCCACCACATTGATGATCATGGATTTATATGATCGTGGAGAAATAGATCTTGATGAGCGCCTGGCTTGTTATTTACCTGAATTTGTAGCTACCAACAAACAAGACATCACCCTACGTCAGCTATTGTCACACCATGCCGGTTTGCAACCCTACATTCCCTTTTGGGACCTTTCACTTAAGGCCGATTTGATCGATCCCATTCCCAACCATCCAAAATTGAACGGGTTTGGTCAGATCGACAACGTGGTCATGCGCGATTCCTTGAAAAGTTGGATCATTAAATCACCGCTGATTCAGCAAAAAGGTAAGCCCTATTACAAATACAGTGACGTTGGCTTCATAATCTTGCAAATGGTGGCAGAAAAAATAGCCCGCGAGGACATGGAAAGTTACCTGACCAAACGGTATTATGGTCCAATGGGCTTACGTAACACGCACTTCAACCCCCTTACCAAAGGCGTATCCCGATCATTGATTGCACCTACTGAATTTGAAATTGACTTTCGAAACGGGCAGGTCTGGGGCAATGTCCACGATCGAAATGCTGCCATCCTGGGCGGAGTAGCCGGACATGCAGGTCTATTTAGTAATGCAGGAGAAATGGCCAAAATTTCTGAATTGTTTTTAGAGAGAGGGCGCATAGATGGTTTATCATTTTTCAGCCCGGCCACCTTTTACACCTTCAACCGGCGTTACTACTCGGGCAACCGCAGAGCCCTTGGTTTCGATAAACGCAATGCACACGTTTCTGCGTGGACAAGTAGTGAAAGTTTTGGGCACAAAGGCTTCACAGGCACCATGATCTGGGCAGATCCGCTGCATGAACTGGTATATGTATTTCTTTCCAACCGGATATATCCAAACGCAACCAACAGGAAACTCATCACACAACAGGTACGTTCAAAGGTGCAGGATGTGATTTATGAAAAAATTCTTGTTATAAACTGATGACTGCCAGATTAGCGCATGAAAATAGGAATTGTTTGTTATCCCACCTATGGTGGTAGTGGTGTTGTGGCCACCGAATTGGGTAAAGCTCTCGCAGCAGAAGGCCACCAAATTCATTTCATTACGTACTCACAGCCCACACGACTTGACTACTTCAACGAAAACCTTTTCTATCATGAGGTGAATGTGAAGTCTTACCCACTCTTTCAATACCCTCCGTACGAACTGGCACTCTCCAGCCGGATTGTAGACGTGGTGGAGCACGAAGGACTGGATTTGCTACACGTACACTATGCCATCCCTCACGCAGCGGCTGCCTACATGGCAAAAAAAATTCTACAAACCAAAGGCATTGAATTGCCCATTGTCACCACCCTGCATGGCACGGACATCACATTGGTGGGAAAAGACATCAGTTATGAACCGGCAGTCACCTTTTCGATTAACAAATCCGACGGAGTGACAGCGGTTTCAGAAGATTTGAAAAAAGACACCTATGAGCATTTTGACATCACGCGAGAGATTCGTGTGATTCCGAACTTCATAGACCTGAAGCGCTTCAAAAAACATCCAAAAGAGCATTTTCGGAAAGCCATCTGCCCCAACGACGAAAAGCTACTGGTGCATACCTCCAATTTTAGGAAAGTCAAACGGGTAGAGGACGTGCTATCTGTTTTTTGTGAAGTGAGAAAAGTGGTGCCCTGCAAATTACTCCTTGTGGGAGATGGTCCGGAACGTCAAAGAATAGAGGAAATGTCCCGGCAATTATGCGACCATGATGACGTTCGTTTCATTGGAAAAATTGAGGCTGTCGAAGAGGTCTTGTCGGTAAGCGACCTATTTTTAATGACTTCTGAAAAGGAAAGCTTCGGACTCGCCGCACTGGAAGCCATGGCCTGTGAGGTACCCGTCATTTCCACAAATGCTGGTGGCCTGCCAGAATTAAACAAAAATGGATATTCGGGTTACGTATGTGAAATTGGTGACGTGGCGAACATGGCTGCGAAGGCCATCCATATTTTGGACAATTTACATCTCCGGAAATTTAAGTCACAGGCTTTATTGAGAGCCAAAGATTTTGATGTGTCCAAAATACTTCCGGAATATGAAAATTTCTACAGACATGTCTTAAAAGAGTCAATTCTACCTTCTACCGCTTAGAATTAGGAAAGAAAGTTTAATTTCACATTCAATAATAATAGGGCGATTATGGACATCAAACCAAGCACCAAAGGACAAGGACAGGTTTTCAAAAATCCAGTCCTTGAGCGACTGACAAAGACGCACATTTCACTACCACTGGTAGCCTTTACCATTGTTTCGTCAAGTTTAATTTACTATGGCATAGCAGAAAGTTTCATTGGCAGGCTGGAAGCGGCCGTGCTGTTCATTTCCGGCTTTCTTTCTTTTACACTTGTAGAATACGTCATGCATCGCTTTGTTTTCCATTTGGCCCCAAAAAATAAACAGCAGGAAAAATTTGCCTACTCCGTGCATGGCGTGCATCACGCTTACCCAAAAGATAAGGACCGATTGGCCATGCCATTGCCCCTCAGTTTAACTTTAGCTTTCGTATTCTTTCTAATATTCCGATTTTTTATGGGTCCGGCTGTCTTTGGTTTTTTACCCGGTTTTCTGATGGGATATGCCGCTTATTTAGGTGTACATTACATGGTGCATGCTTTTCAGCCTCCAAAGAACCTATTTAAAATTTTGTGGATCCATCACGGCATCCATCACTACAAAGATCCCGAGCACGCGTTCGGAGTGTCCTCGCCCTTATGGGACATTGTTTTTCGCACGATGCCGCGAAGACGCTGATCAGAGCGTTTGTTTTTGTTTCTCTTTGCGAATCTTTTTTATCCGCTTAGCCCTGCGTTGTGCTGGACTGGCAGGTTCGAGCAGGCTTTTGTATAACGTGTCTCGTACGAAAGCAATAATATCTCTGATGAGATTAGCGAATATGGGTTTTCGTCCGGGCATAATTTAAAAACTATGTTAAATTTATAAGAATTTCGGCTATTAAGATCCATCTTTCACCCCAGAAAATATTCCCTGAGGTGTGGATAAAAAATTCCCGTACCCTTGTCTTCGAACCATCAAATTAGGTAATATTACCAAGGTATGAAAGCTTCTCATTCATGACAAAAAAGAAGAGTACCAAAATCTTCGTACTGGACACCTCAGTCATCCTTTTCTCTCACGACTCCATCCTCAACTTTGCCGAACATGATGTTGGTATTCCAATCACGGTACTTGAAGAGTTGGATCAATTCAAAAAAGGCAACGATACAAAGAATTTTGAAGCACGCGAATTCACCCGGCTAATTGATCAGTTGGCAAGAGACCAAATGCTCAAAGACTGGCTACCGCTGAACGGAAAAGGCAAGGGGAAATTCAAGGTACTGATGAATCATGACAGCACCATTGATGCACGAAAGGTCTTCAGTGACAATAAAAATGACCACCTCATTCTAAATGCAGCACTGGTGCTTCAGGAGGAGGAGAAAGAAAGAAAAGTTACCCTTGTTACCAAAGACATCAACCTCAGGCTGAAAGCCAAATCATTGAATCTGCCTGCGGAAGATTATGAAACTGGTAAAATCAAAAATGTCAGTACGCTGGACACTGGTAAGCAGGAATTGGACGGCGTCAGTTCTGATCATATCGACACGCTTTTTCAGGAAGGAACCATCGACAGGAAGCACATCTTAGGTCGTAAAAAGTACCCGGCCAATCAATTCTTCATACTGAAAAGTGAGAAAAACTCCGTTCTCGCTACAAACAATGATGAAGAAAAAACGATTGAAAAAGTAGACAAACGTGGCGTATATGGCATAAAGCCCAAAAATGCGGAGCAGACATTTGCAATTCACGCCATGATGAACCCAAATGTCAAGCTGGTATCTATCAATGGAGTGGCCGGTACTGGTAAGACCTTACTCGCACTGGCTTCAGCACTGGAGCAACGAAAAAACTTTAAACAGGTGTACCTGGCGCGACCCATCGTTCCGCTCAGCAACAAAGACATTGGCTACCTCCCCGGAGATATCAAATCCAAGCTGAATCCTTACATGGAGCCGTTATGGGACAATCTGAAATTCATTCAAAACCAATTTCACGAATCGGATAAAGATTACACGCGCATCACGGACATGGTCAATCAGGAAAAGCTGATGATTACGCCTCTGGCCTACATTCGAGGTAGAAGCCTCTCAAACATTTTCTTCATCGTAGATGAGGCCCAAAACCTTACCCCTCACGAAATTAAAACGATTATCACCCGCGCGGGCATCAATACAAAGATTGTGTTTACCGGTGATATACACCAGATAGACACGCCCTACCTGGATTCACAAAGTAACGGCCTCTCGTACCTGATCGACCGAATTCAGGACAATCCCATGTTCGCCCATGTGACGCTTGAGCGTGGCGAGCGATCGGAATTGGCCAACTTGGCAAACGAGCTGTTGTAAGAAAAACGGTGCTGATCAATTTTTCGCGGTAACCAATTTTTCAGCCTCTTGCCATTCGTCACGGTATTTGGCTGCGGCCATGAAATCCATGTCTTTGGCGGCCTTTTCCATTTTTCGCTTGGCCTCTGCCGCCATTTTCTTCAATTGATCTTTGTCCATGTATTGCACCACTGGGTCGGCGGCCGCTGAAGGTTCTGAATCCAGGTAATAGCTTTCAGAGCCTTTCTTTTTGTCCGCAACGCCTGTCTGCCCCAGGATAGCAACTTTGTCTCGCCGAATCGTCATAGGTGTGATGTTGTGTGCTTCATTGTAATCCGCCTGAATACGCCTGCGCCTGTTGGTTTCGTCGATGGCCTTTTGCATGGAGCCGGTAATCTTGTCTGCATACATGATCACTTTACCCCGGTCATTACGGGCAGCCCGACCAATGGTCTGAATCATGGATCGCTCATTACGTAAAAATCCTTCCTTGTCCGCATCAATGATGGCCACTAAAGAAACCTCCGGAAGGTCCAGTCCTTCTCTGAGCAAGTTTACCCCCACCAACACATCGAACTCACCCAATCTCAGCTGCCGCAAAATTTCCACTCTATCCAGCACATCTACTTCAGAATGGATGTATTTCGTTTTTACTCCGGCGTTCAGTAAATACCTGGTCAACTCTTCCGCCATGCGCTTGGTAAGGGTGGTCACAAGTGTACGATCACACATTTCTATACGTTGGTGGACCTCTTCCATCAGGTCATCGATTTGATTCAAACTTGGCCTCACCTCGATTTCCGGATCCAACAGTCCTGTGGGCCTGATCAACTGTTCTACCACTACACCCTCGGATTCCCTCAGCTCATAATCACCAGGGGTGGCGCTTACAAAAATTACCTGCCCCAACATTTCCTCAAACTCATTGAAAGTCAGCGGTCGATTATCCATGGCCGAAGGTAGCCGGAAGCCATAATCCACCAGATTTACCTTTCTACTCCGGTCACCGCCCCACATGGCACGAACCTGTGGTATTGTCACGTGGCTTTCATCAATCACCATCAGGTAATCATCCGGAAAATAATCGAGCAAACAAAAGGGACGAGCACCTGGCTGCCTTCTGTCAAAATAGCGAGAATAATTCTCCACGCCAGAGCAGTAGCCCAATTCCCGCATCATTTCCATGTCAAACTCCGTCCGCTCCTTGATGCGCTTGGCCTCCAGAAACCGCTTTTCTTCCTCAAAGAAGTGAACTTGCTCCAGCATGTCGTCCTGAATTTCATGAATGGCGGTGTGGATCAAATCTTGGCCGGTCACAAACAAATTGGCTGGAAAAATGGCTACCAACTTTTCATCAGATATCTGATGTCCAGTTTCCGGATCAATGCGCTGTATTTCTTCTATTTCATCCCCCCAAAAGATGAACCGGTATGCAAAATCAGCGTAGGCCACGAACAGATCCACGGTATCTCCCTTTACCCGAAATGTGCCCCGCTTGAACTCCGCATTTGTTCGACTGTAAAGAATTTGGACCAGACGATGCAAAAACTCGTTACGCGGAATTACGTCTCCTACTTGCAGATGGAGGACATTCTTCCCGAATTCCTCCGGATTCCCGATACCATAAATACAGGATACGGAAGCCACCACAACCACATCCCTGCGCCCAGACAACAGGGCAGATGTTGCACTAAGTCGTAGTTTTTCAATTTCTTCATTGATAGATAAATCCTTTTCAATATAAAGACCAGATGTAGGTATAAAAGCCTCCGGTTGGTAGTAATCGTAATAGGAGATAAAGTATTCCACAGCGTTGTGCGGAAAAAACTGTTTAAACTCTCCATACAGCTGCGCCGCCAGCGTTTTGTTGTGACTGAGTACCAAAGTAGGCTTATTGACCTCCTTAATCACATTCGCTACCGTAAAGGTCTTACCCGAGCCTGTGACCCCCAATAAAGTCTGCGCCACTTCTTCTTCGTTGAGACCTTTTACCAACTGAGCAATGGCCGCCGGTTGATCACCCGTCGGTTGATAATGTGCTTGTAATTCAAAATCCATTAGCTAATCCAGATCTCCCAGGCCAGTTCTGCTTGCCTTTCGAGCATTTCTTTCCCATTTTTCACTGATCCACCTGCTTCCTTCGCTACCCTCATCAATGCGGTTTCCGATGGATTGTAAATCAGGTCATAAACAAATTGATGGGGTAAGAAGTTTTCGTATGGCAACACCGGACGCTCGCCCACATTTGGATAGGTGCCCACAGGAGTGGCATTGATGATGAGGTTGTGCGCCAAAAATCGGCTTCGATCTTTCAGTAAATCCTCATAAGTGATATGGCCCTCATGGCCCCTTGAAACGAGGGTACTTTTTATCTTCATGTCGTTCAAAGCCTGTAGGACTGCCTTTGATGCGCCCCCCGTACCCAGTACCAGGGCGTTGTAGCCCCTATCCTGGGGAAGCCAATTTTGCAGCGACTGCTTGAACGCCAAATAGTCTGTGTTGAAACCTATCAACTGCGTCCCTTCGCGTTTTACGGTGTTTACCGCCTGAATTTTTCTTGCTGTATCGTCCAGATCATCAAGCAAATTAATGACCGATTCTTTGTACGGGATGGTGACATTCAATCCTATCAGATCAGGGTATGCTATCCATAGCTGTGTAAATGCTTGAATATCAGTTAACTCATGTAAAGAATACGACCACTCCTGCTGAATACCAAGCTCCTTAAACTTGTGTGTAAAGTAACGCTCCGAAAAAGAATGCGTCAAAGGATAGCCGATCAAACCCAGTGCTTTCATAGCCCCCTAAATATAGATAACCCCACCTTGCCAGCAGGTATTGGTCTTCAATTCTCCACCGGCGACCTACGATCCATCAGATAAACCAAGATAAAACCCATGGCCACGAGCAAGAGTGCCCATCCGAAATCCACATTCAATTCTGGCCAGTACCAATCATACCCGATCGCCTTTTTCTTCCCATTGGATAATGTCTTAACCACCGTCGTTTTCCATGGCCAGATAATCAACAAAGACCCGGTAACAAAACCAGTCAGCAGTGCAATGGTCGCATCCTTATATTTTTCAAATAGCCAGGATAGCAATCTGGAGAACCCAACCAGCCCAATCACCACACCAATCCCCACGGGTGCCAGGATGCCCCATTTAAAATCACCAATCGCCTGCAATACAAGTGCGTAATTACCCATAAGTAGCAAAATATACGAACCCGAAAGTCCAGGTAAAATCATACTACAAACGGCCACCATTCCACAAAGTATCAGGTAGATGAACCCCTCATTGGGTTGTGCCGGAGGTAAGAAGGCCACGGCCAGCGCCAGAGACGTGCCTAGCATAAAGGCTAAAATGGCGTTTATATTCCAAATCCCAAGTTGCCGTCCCACACCCAGAATGGAGGCTACAATTAGTCCGAAAAAGAACGAGAGGGTCAATATTTCATGAGTGCCCAGGGCCCAGGTCATCACCTTTGCCAGTGTCAGCAGACTGAGCGCTAGCCCTGTACCCAAGACCAGCAAGAAGTAAAGATCAATGTGATCGGCCAGAGAACGCCACTTCAGTTGTAGAAAATAAACTATCGCCGCAAGATCAAAATGCTTCAGGGCAGTAATCAACCGAAAATAAATACCTGTAATAAAAGCAATGGTCCCTCCGGAAACACCCGGGATTACGTTTGCTGCGCCCATGGCAAAGCCCTTCAGGAAGAGCACCAGGTACTTCATTTTAAAAAGTGATCGAAGGTATCACCGCGCAAGCCCAATCGTATGGTTTCTAAAGGGATTACCTCATGGGGCGCAATGTTGCCCAAATTGACGTTCGCGCCACTCAGCTTGATAAACCAAACCTGTTGGGCTTTCTGAGGAGCCTCCCAAATAATTTTATCCGAGGGAATTTGGGTGAGTATTTCTTCTACCAGTCCCTGTCTGACTTCACCACTATCACGGAACAGGCCCACATTACCCGCCTCTCTGGATTCGCCAATCACTTTCCAAGCTCCTGCCTCCAACTCAGTGCTCATTTGCTCAATCCAACGGTAAGGCGGTATGATCTTCGATGCATCCTTAGAACCTACCTCACTGAGAACAGTCACCATTGTGGCCATCTCGGCAATCAGTTCACATTTGCGTCCATGGTCCAGTTCAATGGATCCGTCAGAAACCTCGCAATACCTTAACTGGTACTTTTCAAGCACCTTTTTGTAATCGTCAAGCTGATCCCGCACCAGAAAAGCCTCAAACAAAGTACCTCCGAAATAGCAAGGGATTCCTGCCTGGTGATACAAATCGACCTTTTCTTTAAGATTGGGTGTCACATAGGAGGTGGCCCATCCAAATTTAACGATGTCGATCAAGCCACCTGCGACTTCCAACAGGTCTTCCACCTCACGCAAGCTCAGCCCCTTGTCCATCACCATGGTCAAACCGCTGCTTCGAGGCTTGGGGTCGCGATCAGGAATGTGCTTTAGGTCATAATTCATGTCTTTCAGGTTGATTCAAAGAAGGCGCAAAGCTAACCTTACCGAAGAAAAAATCAATTGCCTGCAGACCTATACTGTTCGATGATTCGAAATAGTGCTTTTTGGGTATGTAAATCAGGGAAAAAGTCAAATAAGACAGTGTGCCGCTTGAAATCAAGCATCAATGCAATTTCTAGTTTGGAAATTGCCTGTTTGTATCTACCGGCAGCGATAAAATAAATGACCCCCCGGTAGTGCAGGTCCGCATTATCCGGCAGTTCATCCAGACCCATTTCTATGATGGAAATGGCTTCGTGGTAAGACTTTTGTTCAAAATAGATCATCGACCAATCCAGCCACACCAAAGCATTTTCTGCATCCATTTCACTGGCCTCGCTATAGGCATCCAAGGCCGCATGCAGATTTCCTATTTTGTACTCTGCGTCCGCAGCAGCCTTCCAATAAATGCCATTTTCAGGATCGAGCTTGAGCGCCTTGTTGATAAAGTGAATGGCTTCAAACCATTTCTCTTGCATACACAAGGTAATGCCTAGGCCGTACCACGCTTCATGATACATTTCATCTAGCCGGGTAGCTTTCTGATAATATTTGACTGCCAACTCGAGTTGCCCCATTTTTTCATAAGCTGCCCCCATGTGGCAGAAAATTTCGGCAGATGCGCCTTCTAGTTGCAGGGTCACCTGATAGTTGGCCAGGGCCCTGTCTAGCTGATTCAAATTCATCTGTGCATTGGCCATGTTGAAGAAGGCACTACTGAACGTTTCATCAATGGCCACTGCAAATTCATAAGCCTCAATGGCCTCGTCATATCTACCGAGCTTATTGAAGACAATACCCAAATTGTACCAGGCATACTCTGAAAAAGGATCCTGATCAATGAATTGTTGATAATAATCCAAGCTGCTATCCAACTCTCCACTTACATCCAGGCAATAAGCCAGTTCATAAAGTGCATTTTCATTAAGCATGTTATGTTCGATGGCCAGCTTGTGCTGCTCGGCGGCCAAGTCGTAGCGGCCAAGCCCTTGATAGGCCAAACCGATACTGTAATACACTTCATCTTTGTCTTCAGATGTATCCAAAATCAATCCATAAGTGTTAATGGCTCCTTCAAAATCACCCATTAGACTTTGTACAGCGCCCATCTGCATCAAGTACTCCTGATCATTCGGTTGAAAATTGAGTGCCTGTTCCAATAGGTCCAATGCATCGTCGTATTGCTGTAGCTTTATCAAAACCTCAGAGGTTTCCATGACGAGATCCGAAGCAAAAGGGAAGATTTCCAGCCCGATCTTACCCGCTTTAAGCGCCTGCTTGGGATTGTCCTGATTCATGTAATATTCAATGATTCGGAGGTAGGCTTCCTCGTCGAAGAAGTGGCTCTCAATATTTTTAAGGAAAGCTTCAAATTTACGGATTAACTCCTTCTCTTCCTTGCGTTTATAGTTCTCTTGCATAAAAATGTGCCTATTCAACACTTAGGTATGGATACAATTTAAGGGCTTTAAAAGGTAAAATGATTCCTTTTTCAAGACTTTTTTTCCACAACAAACAAGTTGTTATTCCTGAATGGCAGGCTTTTATTTCGTGTCAAAATCCGTTCATTCAACCCTTTTGCAAATCTCTCCAATTGACGGGGGCGGTGCAAATCTGATCCCACAAAGTCTGCATAATCATGCTTTAGGAGCCAGCGCGCATTTTTCTTTGCTTGATTACCATACAATCCGGCCAAGGCACCAGCAGTTACCTGAAAAAGCACACCCTTACGTTTGATTCTATCAATTGTATCATGGTGTTGGCCCAGGTATAGATAACGCTCGGGATGTGCCAGTACCGGTTGATACCCGGCACGCTGCATATTGTAAATGGCTTCGTCAAAAAACAGCGGCGCTGAAAGGTTACTCGTTTCAATCAACACGTGACCCTCCCAGTTCAGCAGTGGCACTTCCGATTTCAGCAAATCCAGAAATGCAGGCTCCAGCATATATTCTGCACCCAGGTACAGCTTCATCCCACTGGCAGTTTCCAATTCATTTTGAATTTCGTCGAACAACTGCTGTAAGTGTTTGGCGTCATTGGGGTAGTGCTCACTGTCAATGTGTGGCGTAGTTACAGCGCCAGCATAGCCGAGTGCATTAAGCCCTTTCAATAGGGTTAAGGCTTCTTCAGTGTCTTTCACGCCATCGTCTACTCCCGGAATAAAATGAGAATGAACGTCGATCCGTAGCCATTTAGCCAAACGTGCCGCTCGCTTCATCGTTTAAAAAATGTTCGAACTACGTTAGATAATCCCCGCTCGTTATGCTCGTAATAGGAGTAGCCATAATTGTACTGGTGACTGCTATTGATGTCATTGAGTATGATGGATAATTTATCGAAATGATTCGTACGTTTAAGATCGTTGATGGTTCGGGTATAAGATCTGCGCGAATAATCCGAACGAACGATATAAAACTGTAAATCCGCAGCTTGCATGACCAGTATACCATCGGTTACCAAGCCCACTGGCGGAGTGTCCAGAATGACGACGTCGTATTTCTTCTTAAGGTCACTAATCAGTTTTTTAAATCTTCCATTTAACAAGAGTTCAGATGGATTTGGAGGTATGGGGCCGGCCGGAACATAATCCAGGTGATCCAATCGTGAGGTTCTGATGACTTCCTTAAGCGCGTGCTGGTCAGACAGGTAAGTACTCACTCCTTTTTTATTTATACCTTCCCTGAAGGCCAAATGTACTTTCGGCTTTCGCATGTCCAAATCCACCAAACACACTTTTTGTCCGGTAAGGGCGAGTACAGCTCCCAGATTGATACCAACAAATGTCTTGCCTTCTCCAGACACAGTGGATGTCATGGCAATCACCTGCTGATCTTCACGGTCCCCTATGAATTGCATGTTGGTTCGAATGGTGCGTAGGGCCTCAGACAAAAAAGATTTGCTCCCCGCTTCAATGACCAGACTGGCGTCCGGTCGCTTCAGGCCTTTATGATGAGGTACGGATCCAAGAATGGGTACATCCACGAGTCTTTCCAGTTCGTAAATACCTGTTATCCGATTATTGATCAGGTATTGCACTACCAGGAAAATCAAGCCGAGAAATGTGCCCATGACCATACCAACACCCATTATCAACCATTTGCGTGGGGTGATCGGCTCGGATGGCAAGGAAGCCGGAGAAAGAACTACCACATCAGCAACCGTGCCTGCCATGGTGATTTCGAGTTCCAGCTTTGCCTGTCTCAGATTAATCAACAAGCTTTCCCGTTGATTGTAAAACCTCCGATTATTTGAGTACTCGGTGCGTAGCGAGGGTAGTTTGTTCAAGGATCGTTTGAGCAGGTCCTGCTGCGCACCAATGGTTCCGAGCTTGGCATCTATGTCGTTTAGCAAGGCGTTCGTTTGGTTAAGTATCTCCTTTCTCAGCAGATCAATTTCTTCGTTCAATTGCCTGATGATAAAGGTATTGGCATTGTAGGAAGCCCGTTTTAGTTTCCTTTCCCGGACCAATTCCTGAAATTGAACCAAGGGTGCGCGCATGGTAGCAGGAAGTCGTTCGATCAAAACCACATTGATTTCAAGAGGGTCCTGCTGACTCAGTTGCTTTCTCAATGCCTGGTAGTCAGATTGCGATTCCAACAATCTTCGCTGAACCGAGTCCAGATCTTCCAAACGGGTAATGATCTTGGTCAAATCAGATCCTAAGTCAGTCGACCGATTTTGCACGGTGAACTTCTCAAAGTATTCTTCATACTGGCGCAGGATGTGCTCGTTGCTGGCGATTTGTTCTTCCAAAAAATCAATTTTTTGCCGGAGCGCCTGGTTCTTGGCCTGCTTCGTTTGAATCTGATATAAAGAATCGATAAGATTAATCATATCGGCCGCCTTATGGCGATTGTAATCGGTAATGGATATGCGAATGGTTTTGGCCGTAAAGCTTTCGGGCACCACCTCAATATTCTGCTCCAACTTACGTATCAAAGATTCGCGACTGTTGAGCACGAAGAAGAATTCACCAGTAGAGGCTTCATCCAAGTATTCCGTCGTAACTATCAGCAGGTTCAGATCAGGGGTAATAATTTCCTCACCGAATTCATGAACAGACGAATATTCTCCATAGCGAAGTTCAAAACTTTTTTCATCTCTAATGTCGATATCGATGCGCTCATCGTAATACGCCTCATTTTTTACTTTAAACGAGACAACGAACGGTGTATTTCGGTAGCGCTCGTCGTATAGCAAACGCCCATACCGGTAATAGCTTACCGACCAATCCATTGCATCTACCACTTTGGCCAGAAACAATGAAGATTTGAGCAACTCAATTTCTCCGGAGACCTCACTTTCCTGAGTGGAAATGGGTGAAGAAAGTTCTAAAACCGAGGCATCACTATCGAAATTCAGCTTGATTACCGAATAGGATTCGTAGACCGGCTTGGTATACCGGACAAAACCGTAGGCAATAAGCAGCGCCAATAAGACGATGCCTACCAAAAACAGCCAGTTCCGTCTCAGAATAACCTTGGCCTTGTCCCAATCCAGTGGGGGAGCCAGGGCAGGTTCCTGCATATTGGATGGTCGGTGGCTATCGTTCAATTGTTGTTGTCGTTTCTATTTACGTTGTTGATCACGATAATCAGCGTGGCCACACTGGTAATCAAACTAAGGATCGGCGAAAGGTCTCTAACAGTTTGGTTGAAAGGTCGCCTCCAGGGTTCTACGTACAAAATATCTCCGCCTTGCACAGTCATCTGGCTTTGCTTCATTCCTGCTATCGTGCCCAAATCAATTTCATATATCTGTGGATTTGATAAGTTTCCGCGTATCAAACGTATTGATTGCACACGACCTCCCTGGCCCACGCCGCCAGCCAGCGCCAGCACTTCAGGTACACGCATGTTTTCGTTTACCAAAGGCACTACTGCACCCCCACCCCCATTTCGTGTGGCTTGTTCGCCAACCGCACCGAGGACCGTTACCCTTCGATTGGCAAGGCGTAATCTCACAAAAGGCTTTACAAAATATTCGGCGTACGCCTCTTCCAATTTCACCTCTGCCTCCTGCAGGGTAAGGCCTGCCAGTTGGACATTGCCAACCTGTGGAAACCGGGCCGTGCTATCTTCCTGGATGAAATACGTAAATCGGTCTTTAAACTGAAAAACCTGTGGGTTGCCTCCTTGAAGTAATTCAAACTGAGGGTCCAGAAGAAATTCCCCAGCATTGGTAAAAACATCCAATCGCACGAGATCATTAATTTCGAGCACGTAGTCCATCTCGGCAGTTTGGATCTGCGCTTCTATTTCAGCCCGGTTCTCCGAGAGCTGAAACATCAGGTCACGTTTGTATGCACTACACGCACCGAATAATTGAATGGCTACCAGCAATAAAAGAGATCTTCTTAAAAGCATGTTATTTAAACTCAAGCGAAGTAAATGAAAAAAACCCGTTTGTGATTAATTGATCATGTGCTTGATCCTGCGCCGATAGGCGTCAATTACTATTTGTTCGTCAAATTTCCTTTCAATGAAAAATCTGCTTGCCTTTGCCATGTTTTGTTTTTCCGGCAACGTGAGGGCCATGAACAACCTCATTTTACCCGCAAGACTCTCACTATTTTTCACCTTGCATAGAAATCCATTTACACCATCCTCTACCACCTCCGCGCACCCTGGTACATCGGTGGTAATCAAAGGACGGGACATGGAACCGCCCTCCAATAAGGTTCTTGGAGTGCCCTCCCTATAACTGGGCAACACGATGACATCAGCTGCAAGAATCTCTTGCAAAATGTTGTCAGAGGGACCCTGATAGTCAATCCATTCACTATTAATCCATTCGCTGACTTCCGCTTCTGAATAACTGCGGCTGTGCCTTTGATCGTAAGTCCCTATCAATCGAAACACTGCAGGTACACCCATAACGCTTAGTTTTTTGGCCGCTTCGGCAAACTCCAAAACCCCTTTTTCTCGAATCAATCGGGAAATCATCAGAAAGACCACCGGTTCTTCAAACTTCGGAATATCCCCTTTGTAATGGTGTATGTTTATTCCAGATCCTGGTAACAACCCGCTCCTGGAAGGATTAATTTTTACACGATCAATAAAAAGTTTGCGATCGTCTTTGTTCTGAAAGAAAACATAATCTGAATGCCGAAAAGCCTTTCTGTATAAAAGTAAGGCCGTTATGCGAATGATGTCTGTTGACAGAAAAGCAGTACCCAGGCCGCTGACGTTGCAGATAATTGGGATTTTTAAGGCGTGCGCAACGAGCGATCCGTAAATATTTGGCTTGATGGTAAAACTCAACAATAAATTGGGGGCATACTTGCGCAGACAGCCCTTCAACTGTCGATAATAGCCAATGTCCTGCAAGGGATTGGTACCGGTAACTTTCATTGGCGTATCTACAACATACAAACCCCAGGAAGTAATCAACCCTTCATAAGCATCAACCGGGGCGAAGACGGTGACTTCATGACCCTGGTTTATCAGTTCCTTCACCAGACCCTGACGGAAGTTGTACACATTCCAACAGGAATTGACCAATACACCTATTTTAACCGGCATCGTAGAAGAGAAAGGTTAACCTCAGCCCCAAAGTAGATTAAATTTGTATGGAATGGGAATGCTAGAGACGAAAAAAAAGCGAGAGAGCGGCGTATTGATTGCACTGGTGACGGACAAATCCTCGAAATACCATATCACAGAATATTTGGAAGAACTTGCCTTTTTGGCGGATACGTTACACATCACAACCGAAGAGAAGTTTGTGCAGCAACTGGACCACCCTGATCCGAAAACATTCATTGGAAGGGGTAAACTGCAGGAAATCAAAGCCTATATTCAAATGCGATCGATCGATGTAGCCATCTTCGATGATGATCTAAGTCCCTCGCAATTACGCAACCTCGAAAAAGAACTGAATGTCAAAATTTTTGACAGAAGCCTGTTGATCCTGGATATTTTTCTTAAGCGGGCACAAACGGCCCAGGCGAAAACGCAGGTCGAGTTGGCACGGTATCAGTACCTGCTACCCCGACTTACCCGGATGTGGACCCACCTTGAAAGACAGCGAGGGGGTACTGGCACAAGAGGGGGTGCAGGTGAAAAAGAGATCGAAACTGACCGTAGAATTATACGCAACCAGATCACCACACTCAGGCACAGACTTGACAAGATAGAGAAGCAGGCAGACAACCGCAGAAAATCTCGTCAGGGAATGGTGCGTGTGGCCCTCGTCGGCTACACCAACGCCGGAAAATCCACGCTCATGCGCAAACTCGCGAAAGAAGACGTGTATGCGAAAGATGAGTTATTCGCAACTTTGGACGCAACCGTGAGAAAAGTAGTCATCAATCAGGTACCATTTTTACTTTCCGATACTGTCGGATTCATCCGGAAACTGCCTCACGGACTTATTGAGTCTTTCAAGTCTACGTTGGCAGAAGTAAAAGAAGCCGATCTCCTTTTACATGTCATAAACCGTTCTAGCCCTGCCTATGAAGACCACATACAGGTGGTTGAAGAAACGTTGGAAGAATTGGGAGTAGGAGACAAACCCGTCATCCAGGTCTTTAATAAAATGGATTTGTTGAAAGAGCCGCTCACTCAAGGACGAAACGGACAACAACACATTGCATTGTCAGCCATTCGAAAGGAAGATATCGGAGAATTAAGGCAGCTGCTGGCCGAGGAGGTAATGACCATCCACTACACGCTGTATCCAAATTACCTGGGGGCTCAATCCTTCAAGGGGTTACATTGAATTTGTTGTGAGACATTCATTCGGGCGACGTGGATAAAGAAAGATGATGTTTAGTTTTGCGGTCTAAATACAACTCCTCTAAGGAAGAAATGTCAGGGTGAATACAGGACCCTAATGGCCTCTTAGTTCAATGGATAGAATAGGAGTTTCCTAAACTCTAGATCTAGGTTCGATTCCTAGAGAGGCCACAAATAGCTAAAATCAGTCATCGATTCCTCACATGTTCGGGATGACAATCAAATAAAAAAGGCACTTGCATGGCAAGCACCCTTTCCTCTAATCACACTTTGTTTGACTTGGACGTTATTCTTAAATGACGACGAAATTGAATTGTGCGCCTAATATATCTGCGTAATCCTCTCCCGTCTCCCTCATGTCTTCATCATCCTCCTCATACATCCAGTTGATCGCCACTTGCATGCCTGCAGAATGAAGCTGTACCAGGCGCTTGAGAATATCAAACAAGCACTTGGAGGTACTTGTGTTGAAATATTCGAACGCAAAATTTGCTGTTATCGATTTGTTACCGTTGGTAAATACCTGATCAATCTTTGACATAATGGGGTAGTAAAACTCCAGGGAAGCCCCAGGTGAGGAACGTCCCCTAAATTCCAAAATTCCACTCTGGGAATCCAACATCACGTAAGGGGTAAGTGCCGTGCTCTCAATGGTCATTATACTTTCCATTTGTAAAGTCAACTAAGAGGTGGTTGTTTTTTTAAATAATTAACTTTTCAAAGTTGAGTGATTTAGTAAAGGCCACGTACTGTGAGTTACAACCAAATATCAATACGTAAATTACTTAGCTCTTCTAGGTGATATCAACGAACCACTGATATGAATTAGATTAGCTTCAAAGATTCAATTGCCTAAGGATGCCAAAAGATATAAATGCTTTTTGTTTTGACATGCTGGTCCAATACAATGAGGACGCGTCAGACTATTCCAAAATCTTGAAAAGAGGATTGAGTGAAACCGTGAGCTGCCTGGGTGCACATGCTGCTGTTTTATTGGAGACGAAGGAAAACCAACTAGAGGTGGCACATGCTCTTCCAGCAAAAGTGCTGCCGGCAGGCCTGAAAATACCCGTGGTTC
>CAYOEV010000008.1:64840-86263 GCA_964403075.1 uncultured Roseivirgaceae bacterium
ATCTTCCCATGAAGAGGAAGGAGGTCAAGGGGGTGGTTCAGACCGTTAAAAAATGCATCAACAATCGACAAACGCTCCGCACTTCTACCTCTTTGGCTCCACAACTTTCCTGGACCAAAACCACTCTTATTCCGCTTTTATTCGCAGAAGCACCCGTCGGTTTATTGGCAGTCGAAGGACAACCTGACATCCAACTACAGGCCCAACAATTATTTTCTTTGATTGCAAATATCATGGGTGCTGAACGCAGGCGACGGAAAGTTTGGCAAGAAGCCCAGGATGTTCATCGGCGCTACGAGCGAATTCAGCAAATTGCACGCATTGGTTCATGGACCTGGACAGTGAATGACCGCACCCAATGGTCATCGGAAATTTTTGAAATATTCGAGTTAGAAGTCCAAAAGGCCCCCGACTACAAAGAGGTAGCCAAAAAATTCCTGCATCCGGAAGATAGAAAAGACTACCTCGCAAAGGTGGCATTGGCCATCAAACAAAAGGCAAGTTTCGAATGTGATTACCGGATCATTCTTCCAGGAGGAAAAGAAAAAACCCTTTCCTCCCAGGCTATTTTTATTGAAGACAATGGTGTTTATCGTTTCGAAGGGGTCATTCAGGATGTGACACATTACTACGACGTAGAAAAGTCACTGGCCACACAAATTAAAAATACGGACCGCATCCTTCAAAACATGTTGGCCGGTGTAGTGAAGGTTGACAACAATGGACAGATCACCTTCGCCAACGACAGCGCCAGTCACTACCTGCGTGAAAGCAAAGCTTCTCTGCTGAACCGTCACTTCTTTAACAAACGGTCGCAAACGGTGGATCTTGAAGGGCGTGCCATAACGCAGGAGGAATTTCCCCTGCAGATTTCTCTGGATTCCGGCAAGACCGTGGTGAATTTCATTCATGGACTTAAGTTTCCTGATGGAAGTACCGGATGGTTTTCACTCAATACCTCACGACTCTACAATGAAACCGGCCGAC
Source organism: uncultured Roseivirgaceae bacterium (assembly GCA_964403075.1). Classification (GTDB taxonomy): domain Bacteria; phylum Bacteroidota; class Bacteroidia; order Cytophagales; family Cyclobacteriaceae; genus CAYOEV01. The sequence continues at coordinate 65,828 of CAYOEV010000008.1, forward strand.
CACTCGGTGCAATCGTCAACTTTTACGACATCACTGAAGAAATCAATGCGCGTAAACAACTTGAAGAAAGTAAATACCTCTACCAGCTGATTACGGAGAATTCCAAAGACCTTATTACACTTTACCACCTGGATGGTTCTTTCCATTATATTTCCCCGAACGCCTGGGATGTGATTGGCTATTCTGAGAAAGAATTGAAGAAAATCACACCGCAAGATTTAATTCACAAAGATGATTTGGTACATGTATTAAACGCCAATGAAAGGGTGCGAAAAGGCGAAAACAATACCATACGTTATCGGATAAATATGAAAACAGGAGAGGCGCGCTGGTACGAAACGCATGGCAGGTTGATTAGGGAAAATGGTGAACCCATCTACATGCAAACCACCACCCGACCTATACACGAGCAGAAAATAGCTGAAGACAGACTACAACAAAGTGAACGTCGCTTCCGCAGGCTCGTAAATGAAGCCCCCTTTGCGATCGAAATTTACGATAAAGATGGCACCCTACGGCTTGCCAATAAACGCTGGGAGGAAATGTGGGGAATAAAAAAAGAAGAAGTAGTTGGCCACCACAATTTGCTGAATACCACTAACGGGCAATTTCCGCTATTGAGTGAAATGGTAGGTCCCGCCTTTAAAGGTGAGCGCGGTATTTACAAGGAATGGGCTTACCAACCCCCAGGTGAGAAGGAACCCATTTTTTTTAATACCAACCACTTTGCCCTGAATGATCATGAAGACCAACTGGAACAGGTCATCTTCATTTACGATCAAATTACGCAGGAGGTTAGGTCACGCCAAAAGTTGCAGGAAAGTGAGCAAAAGTTTCGTGCAATGACTGAAAACTTACCCGGCGCCATTTACCTGTTGGAACAAACCGAGAACGGTTGGCAAACCATTTACATCAACGAAGAGATTAAAAATATTACTGGTCACTCTCGAAACCATTTTATTGACGGAAAAGTAAAAATGAGCCAATTGCTGCATGACGATGACTTGCGGCCTAGCTTGGATAAACAAAAAAATGCCTTAACCAGAAAGAGAAAATTTTCACTTGAGTACCGCATACAACGAAAGGATGGTTCGTGGCGCTGGATCAAGGACATCGGTGTCGGACTTTATGATCATCAGAAAAAACTAAAATTTGTGGAAGGCTATGTAGAAGATGTGACCGAGCGTAAGAAGGACTTGGAGCGATTGAAGTTCAGTGAAAATAAATTTCGAACCTTATTTGAAGATTCCAGTCAGGGAATCATCATCATGGACGCACTTGGTAATATTCAAAATGGAAATAAGAAGGCGAGTCAACTCTTGGGATATAAAAAAGGAGAACTGCTCGAAACTTCCATTAAGGAAATTTTACACCCCGATCGTCTCTCGAAGAATATAGAAGTCATACAGAATATTGCCAATGGTGGCAAAAAGGCTTACAAAAGTGAAAATATATTTCGGAAGAAAGATGGAAAAGACATATGGGTGCGTTTTGACCTCACCAGCTACGAGGAGCCGGAAAATGAGGCCGTGAGTCTGGTAGGTATCTTCAGCGACATCACCCGCGAGAAAATATCGTTGAAAGAAATTCAATCACAAGAACTACGATTTAGAAGTATTTTCCAAGATTCAGGACACGGCGTGGCCATTCTGGACGCCAAAATGTGTCTGATTGAAGTGAACAAACGATTCAAAAAATTGCTGGGTACCTCAGAGGGCGACCTTAAAAGAAGACAGTCTTTTCAGGAAATGATCGTGTCAACGCACAGAGCCCCTACACAACGGGCAGTTGAGCATATACTCGAAAAAAAGATACCGTCCTGGCAAGAAGAGATTCAGTTGAAATCAAAAAACGGTCACTTCTTGTGGATAAGGTTGAATCTTACCTCCTTCGAAGACCCCATTTCTGAAGAGGTGCGTATTGTCAGCATACTGGAGGACATCACCACCCGAAAAGAAGCACTCACCAAGTTAACCATCAGTGAAAAATTCCAACACGAGACGGTCAACGCCATGCCCATGGCACTGATGGTAATGGAGAAAAACGGCCAGGTTACGCTGACCAATGCCGTGTGGGACGAAACCATCGCACCCAGCAAAATTTTTGGCCGTAACCCTACTGGAAATTTTTTGAAAAACCTCAAGAAAACTGCTCAGGGAGATCAAATCCTGGCGGGGCTTGAAGATGTGCTCAACGGCAGAATCTCCATTCTGGAAATGGAGGTTTCCTTAGGTCTGGAGCATGAATACTGGTTCGCTGTGCGTGCCAAGCTACTGGATCCACAATTCAATAGCATGGTCATCACCATGCAAGACATTACCGTTCGGCGTAGAATTGAACAGGCTCTGGAAGAGTCCTTAGACAAATACAGAAAAATTTATAACAAAACACCGATTATGATGCACTCCATTGACCAAGAAGGGCACATCATGAGCGTCAGTGATTTCTGGTTGATTCGGATGGGCTACCAAAGGCACGAAGTAATCGGTAGAGAAATATCGGATTTCATTTCTGAATCATTCAAAAAAGAAGTGAAGCATAACCTGAAGGCATTTTACAAAACCGGCGCCATGTTCAACGTGGGCTATCAATTCGTTACTAAGAACGGTCAGGTACTAGATACACTCGTGTCCGCCATTCGTGAAGGAAAAGGGAAAAATACACGCTCTTTGGCTGTTGTTACGGATATCACGGAACTCAAGCAGGCGGAAAATGAATTGCAGCGGAGTCGTCAAGATCTTATTGAAGCACAACAAATCGCGAAAATCGGTAATTTCGAATTGGACCTGGCCTCTGGAGATTTCCACTCCTCAAGAACTTTTGACGACCTTCTGGAAGTCCCAGAAAAATCGGAAAAAAAGTTGTCCATCTTAAAAAAGGTAATTCCTGCCTCCGAACAGCAACGACTTTTGGAGCAATTTACTGCGGCCTGGAAACAGGACAAAGATTTGGAATACACGTCGCGCGCACACACGCTCAAATCGGACAAACCCATCTGGATATCTGGAGTAGGCCGAATCATAAAAGAAGAAGAAAAACCGGTGAGGGTAGTCGGTACGATTCAGGATGTGACCAAAGGTAAACTTTCAGAAATTGAGATTCAAAAGCTATCTGATAGGCTCTCCCTGGCGACGGAAAGTGCCGGGATAGGGGTTTGGGAATTAGACCCTACTACCGGTCAGGTCATGTGGGAAGACACCATGTATATCCTCTACCAAATGAAAAAGCCCTATCCTGTTGATCCTTGGAAAGGCGTGCTTGCCATCACGCACCCCGACGACCACAAAATTCTTAACGACATGCTCCAGCGAATAGCCAAAGGTGATGAGCTCATCGATGCAGACTATCGACTGCAAACCGACACCGGTGAAAGACATCTGCGCTCAGTAACCAGACAGTTGAAAAATGAAGTCGGTGAAGTTGTGCAAACGGTGGGGGTCAGCTTCGACATTACCAAAAACAAAGAACTCCTGGAAAATCTGGAGCACTCACTCAGAGAGAAGGACATACTGATCAAGGAGGTGCATCACCGTGTGAAAAATAACATGCAAATGGTGTCATCCATCCTTGCACTTAAGTCACTAGATCTCACCGATGAAGAATCAAAATTTGTTTTTGACGACTGCACCAATCGCATCAAATCAATGGCCGTTGTCCATGACCAACTCTACAGGTTCTATAATGTTTCAGAAATAGACATAAATGAATACCTGTCTCACCTTCTCAGAGGGCTGAACGTGCTATTGGGCGGTGGGGCATTTGAAATCAATGTTCACGCCGATAATGACACGATGGATGTTGACCGTGCCCTGCTTTGTGGCTTGATTATTTCAGAAATTGTAGGTAACGCCTTTAAACATGGATTCAAGGGTAAGTCTGACGGCGTCATTGACATCAAATTCAATAAAAATGGTGAAAATAGATCTATATCAATAATCAATGATGGTCACCCAATACCCAAGGATATTTTTGAGAGACAAACAAATAGCCTTGGCATGTCGCTCATAAGAACTTTTAGCCGGCAGCTAGAAGGCACAATTGGTATACATCCCTCCGAAAATGGCTTTTTACTCGAGTTTTAATCGTACAAGAAAGAGAACCTTGTCATCATTCTGGCTAATCCTACCAAACTCCGAACATCTATTTTTTGCAAGATGTTTCGCTTGTGGGCATTGACGGTACGTACGCTCAACTTATATTTAAGCGCAATTTCATCGTTGGTTAGGTCATCCATGATGCCATTGATAATGTCCTTTTCTCTGGACGTTATGGAAGCCATCCGGTTGTAAATAGATCTGTATTTATCCGAGAGCACGAATATGAGTGTCTCCTCGTCGAAATACTCCTCACCACTGATGGCTGCCTCGATAGACCGGATAAGTGAAATCCGGGTGCTTTCAATATTCACCACAGAGTTGATCTCGAATTCATACAGCAACCGAAGCATTTTAGATCCAGGCAGACGACTGAATAAAGTTAACCCTGCCTCAGGAAGCATCTTTTTAACCTGTTCCAAGGCCAACAGGTCTTTGGAACCCCTGAATTCCACCACCACTGCGTCTGGATGATAAGGTACCAATTCCTCCACCTCACGAACAAGCTTAACGGAATAGCCAGCCTCAGAAAGCTCGCGCGCCAGTGTGGCGCGCGCCAATTCACTGGTGATACACAATCCAACTTTTTCTGCTTCCACTACTTGTTTTGCTTAGACGAAAATACGAATAATACTTATACAATTTTAATATCTTTGATCATCATGGATAAAATATTGGTGGCTGAAGACTCCATTATCGTCAATCAGCACATTCGAAAAACACTTGAGGGATCAGGCTTCGAGGTCCACTCCGCATTCACCGGGAAGGAAGCTGTGAGTCTTGCTGACGAGCACCACCCCAGTTTGGTGTTAATGGACATTATGATGGAAACTAAAGCGGACGGCATAGAGGCAGCCAACACCATCAAGGAAACGCTCGATTTACCAGTTATTTTCCTCACTGCGTTGACAGATACCGATACCATTGAAAAAGTAAAAGACAGTCAGCCCTATGGTTACATTGTCAAACCTTTTAATGAAGTGGAGCTACTCTCCAATATTCAGGTCGCCCTGCACAAGTCAAAAGCCGAAAATGAAGTCAAAAACAACCGCGATCTTTTTCAGGCATCCATTAATTCCATTGATGAAGCATTTATTCTGCTGGACGAAAACAAGCGCATATTTTATACCAATCACAAGGCAGAGCACCTGTTAGGGGCGCGTTTTAAAGAAGTTTTTGAAAGGGAGGCCGATGATGTGCTTCGCTTCTATGCGAAGGACTCTGATCGCTCTATCAATTTTTCTCAATTGAGTGAACTGCGTCCGGAACAGTTGAGAATACTGGAGATACGGTATAAAAACAAAGAAAAAGAAGTGGCCATTGGCGACCTGCTGGTTAGAGAAGTCCTGCTCAAGAAGAAGCAATTTTCCCTCTTTCTTTTTAAGGACATTGCCGACCGCATCCGGGTACGTGCTTTGGAACAGGAAATCGAACGCAGCAAAATCACTTCGCTCATAGAAGGTCAGGAAAATGAACGCAACCGACTGTCCCGGGATTTGCACGATGGCATCGGGCAACTGATCAACCTGATCAAATTGAAAGTAAAAACCCTTCCCGATTCTAACGCTAAAGAGGAGTTGATCCCGCTCCTGGACCAAACCGTTGAAGAGGTACGAAACATAACCGAAGACCTGCACCCCACCCGGCTGAACGATTTTACCATTGAGACCTGTATCGAAAAGCTAGTGGAGCAATTTGAAAAAGATGGAGGCATTGATTTCAAGTTCATACACAAGGATGTGCCTCCCTTCGACCGGATTACCAAGACACACGTTTATCGCATCGCCCAGGAAGCAATCAGCAACATTGTAAAACATTCCGGCGCCAAATCAGCCACCCTCCAGTTGTTTGGTATGGAAGACAAGATTCAAATGACCATTGAAGACGATGGGCAAGGTTTCGACCCGAGTAATATCGACACCGGTCATACGCACCACGGCCTACAAAATATCCAATATCGAGTAGACAGTCTGGGCGGTTTGCTATCGGTCGAATCCAGCCCCGTAAGTGGAACGTTAATAGTGATTACCCTACCTTATCCGGATGGCCATCAAACTGTTTTTAATTGAGGATCACGAATTGATTCGAAACGGCATAAAATCACTGCTCTCCTCCAATGACTATGAGATTATTGGTGAATTTGACCGGCCACGCCTGGCATTCGAGGCGATGGACGCCGGAAAAACTCCCGAAATCATCGTCATGGATATCTCCCTTCCTGAAATGAACGGATTGGATGCCTCCAAGGTGATGAAAGAAAAATACCCCGAGGTGAACATCATTATCCTGAGCATGCATAAAGATGAAGAATATGTGCTGGAATGTCTGAACCAGGAGATCAAAGGTTATGTGATTAAAGACAGCATCGCAGATGAAATCCGACAGGCAATTGACAAGGTGCATGCTGGCGGAAAGTTTTTTAGTAAAGAAGTGATAGACCTGGCACTGAATACGCATAAAAAGCGCAAAACACGTAAAAAACAAATCGAAGCCATCAACCTCACCGAGCGCGAAACCGAGGTCCTCAAATTGATCACAGAGGGTTTTATCAATCATGAAATTGCCGACAGCCTTTTTATCAGCGAACGAACGGTAGAAGCACACCGCTCCAATATCATGAAAAAAATCGGTGCACGAAATACCGCAGAACTGGTCCGCAAAGCCATTTCAAATAAACTGGTTTAACTATTTTTCAAGGACACCGTAATTATACTTAGGTTTTTAACCTAAAATCTTTTAGTAATATTAGCAGCTATTTGGATACAACATGGCCTTGCTTTTGCAGTTATGGATGCATATGAGATAAGTCAAAATGATTTCAGAATTGTACAACGCTTCGAATTTTTACACGGCCAAGATCAAAGGCTGCGAGGCTTATGTGATAGACCCCCTGGATCAAAGCATTCTGTTCTCCTCACGAGGTAGTCATACCCGCATACACGACTGTTTCCGCCACGTGGATTTTGAGGCACTACGTTTAGATCCGTACAAAGGATTTGTTCGCATCAGATGCGCAAAAAACTGTCTGTTATTTATAAAAGTTTTCAAGCAACAATATTGCCTGGCCGTTCAATTGAAGGAACTACCCAAAAAGGACACAGAAAAGCAGGTACTTCAAATACTAAATAGTTATTCCTCCAACACCCAGCCCTCGATAGCCGCTGAGTTATCCATATAATAAATCTCCTGAAAAAAGGAGATGGTCAGGCCCTCTTCACTAGCCTGATTCCGTATCATATCTTCCACCTTGTAAGCGGGAGGCCTTACCAGCGGATGCTGGGACAAGAAAGCAATGAATCGTTGATTCGACTGAAAAGCCCTTATTTCCTGATCCAGTGGTACCTGAATGTGCTTACCTCTGACGACCAAACCGATAAATTGGTCTACAACTGTTGCGCTATCTGTACGGTAATTGACCACGATGAGATTTTCAAACTTTCTTTCAGATTCCACCCCCTGCGCATCTTGTACCAATTGCGACTGATAGTCTTCGAAAATGGCCAAAGCCAGGCTGTCCTCCGGTGAACCGTGAAATGCATCTCCAATGATCACGCGATCCATACCAGGCTGCTTGATCACCTCAATCTGGTCGAAACCACCGAGGGTGAAATAAATGGAAGTGCAGATGATCAGCAACAGGCCAATAACGATACCCCAGAAGTAAATGACGCGTTTTGACATGCTCAGGCAATTTCTTTGTATTGCATTTCGTACAACTCTGCATAGGCACCACCTTTTTCCAGCAGGTCGGAATGGTTGCCCCTCTCCAGAATTTCTCCTTTGTCGAGAACAAGTATTTGATCTGCGCTTTGTATGGTAGACAACCTGTGTGCAATGACAATGGACGTGCGCCCTTGCATTAATTGTTCAATCGCGCGCTGTATCAACTCCTCCGTTTCAGTATCCACACTTGAGGTGGCTTCATCCAGCACTATGATAGCCGGATCATAAACGAGTGCCCGTACAAAAGAAATTAACTGACGCTGCCCCACAGAAAGTGTGGCACCTCGTTCCTGCACATTGTATTCAAAACCGCCAGGCAATCGCTCAATAAACGGGGTCGCCCCGACCATATCTGAAGCAGCCTTTACCTTTTCACGGGAAATTTCATCATTCCTTAGGGTAATGTTGTTGTAAATGGTGTCGGAGAATAGAAATACATCTTGAAGCACCACGGCGATTTTGGAACGGAGTGCTGTCAATTCATAATCGCGTACATCTCTTCCGTCGATAAAAATATGCCCTTCATTGATTTCGTAAAACCGACTCAACAAATTAATCACTGAGGTTTTACCCGCGCCGGTAGCTCCCACCAGAGCGAGTGTTTGACCCGCAGACAGATCGAAGCTGATATTTTTCAAAACCCAGTCGTCTCCTTTGTAAGCGAACCACACATTTTCAAAACTCACATCTCCCTTGATCTGCTCAGGTTTTACCGTTCCTTCATTGGGTAAATAGTCGTTGTCATCTAACAGTTTCACAATACGGTTGGTACTCACAATACCCATTTGCAGCGTATTGAAACGGTCGGCAATCATTCGGATAGGTCTGAAAAACATTTGCAAAAACATGATAAAGGCAATCAACTGCCCCATCTGCAAAGCGTCTTGCCCCAACATGGCACTTGACCCATACCAGACAATAAGACCTATACCAACAGCCTGAATGATTTCTGCAACTGGGAAATAAACAGAATAGTACATGACGGATTTGAGATTAGCCCGCAAATGCTCCCTGTTGATGTCTTGGAATTTCTTGAATTCACGCTTTTCACTGTTAAAAATCTGCACGATGTTCATACCCGTAATGTGCTCTTGCACAAACGTGTTGAGATTAGAAACAGCTGTCCGGACTTCATTGAAGGCCACCTTTACACGCTCCTTGAAAATGTAGGTGGCTATCAACAAAAGCGGTAGTGGTATCAGACTGAACAGGGTAAGCTGCCAGTTCATCCAAAACATAAACCCCAAAATAATGAGAATTTGGAGGATGTCGCCGATCATGGCTGCCAGCCCCTGACTAAAGACCTCTGCCAATGTCTCTATGTCCGAGACGTTTCTGGTAACCAATCGACCGATGGGGGTTTTATCAAAAAAGCTCAACCGCATACGTTGCACATGTCTGAACAACTGAATGCGGATGTCCTTCACGATATGCTGGCCCAACCAACCAGAAAGGTAGGTGTGACCATACTGAACGATGGCCTGCAAAATAAGATGACCGACCAATAAGTAGATCATGAAAAGAATGCCATCAAAATTACCACTCCCTAATTCCTTGTCGATGGTTTGTTGAACCAAAATCGGTCTGATAGGGGTGATTAAGGCCAAAAGAATGGTTAAAAAAACCAGAAAGACAAACGGCCCTTTGAATGGTTTTACGAAGCCAATTAACCTTCTCAAGACCTGGCGATCCAGAATTTTTTCACTATTGGCAATTTCTTTCTCCATGTTGTTTCAGGTAAATGGTAGTCGGATAATTAACCGCAGTTAAATACAAACCACAAGCCGGCACCGATCTTCCTGCGGCTTGTCGATTTTTAGATTTTAAAATTTTCTCCACATCAGCGACCGAACACTTTCCGGTACCCACATCCAATAGCGTGCCCACCATCACCCGAACCATGCCTCTTAAAAATCGATTGGCTCGAATGTCGAAAACGTGAGATGCAGGACCCTTGTTCCATGAAGCTCCAAAAATATGGCATTCGAAATGATTGACTTCCGTGTGCACCTTACTAAAAGATTCAAAATCTTTCCATTCACGAAAAAGACCGAGCACCTCCTCAATCGCCTGTCCGTCAATCGCTGAGGAAAAATAATAAGATCGACCTCGCAGAAATGGATCTTTCCGGGTATGGATGAGGTAGCTGTATGACCTGGACAGGGCCGAAAAGCGCGCATGCGCCTCCTCTTGTACAGGATGAATGTTGTGGATCGCCACAGAAGGGGGTAAAACGGCATTTAACTGATACACTAATTGTGACACATTCAAGGGCTGCCCCCAATCGAAATGTGCCACCTGGTGCCTGGCATGGACACCTGCATCCGTTCTGCCGCTTCCCATAATAGACACCGACCTCGAAAACAACCGCAGGAAAGCATTTTCAATGCTTTCCTGCACCGTGCGTGCATTTTCCTGCCGCTGCCAACCACTGAAATCCGCTCCCTCATAGGATATTTCCATGAAATAGCGCATGAATCAAAGTAAGGGTCTGTTCATTTCCTTAGTTTTGTTGACCAACAAATCTACCCATGATTCAACGTGTACAATCCATTTTTCTGCTGTTGATGGCTGTAATCATGTTCACTTTCCTGTTTTTACCCATTTGGGTAAAAACCGAACCGACTACAAAAGATGTGGTTACCATCATGCCCAACCAGGTCACACATTTTCACGCCGATGCGCTGCCACCCAATACCGAAGTCCTCAGCCAGCATTGGCACCTGACCGGCCTGGCCACACTCTCAGGATTACTGGCTTTATTGTCCATTTTTCAGTACCGTAACCGTCTGCGCCAAATTCAATTAGGCACCCTGAATGCCTTGTTAATTTTAGGTGTCGTTGTGGCCAGTGTGCTGGTCATCAATGCCTACGATAAAGTATTGGATCAACAGGTTCCGGGAAACTATGCATTCGGTTTTTTCATGCCCGTGATTGCTTTGATGTTCAATTCATTGGCCAACCGATTCATTCGCAGGGACGAACGTTTGGTCAGGGCATCCGATCGGGTCAGGTAAAGCAACTTTGCAAAACAGTGCCATGTTGTGGATAATGCTCATAACACCAGGATTTCAGTGACTGCAACTCTTCAGGTAATATGAGGTGAATGGCTTTGCGCAATTCTTTCTCAAAAAGAAAGCGGTCGAAACTCACCTTCGACAAAACAGTTTTGACATATTCTAGCATGGCAGCAAATATTGTTAAAGAACTAAACGAATCATTTACATTGGCGTATGAAGCTGAATACAGAAAGAAATATCCAATGATGAAATTAACGAAAGGTATACTGATTGGTTTTCTGTTTTTTGCAGGGCTCAACACATGGGCACAAGAAGTAAGCATCCAATTGGGACCAAATGAAATTGGCTTGAATCAATATTATTCGATTACCCTCACAGCCAAAAATGGGAATATTCGTGAGTATGGTAATTTTCCTGAAATACCAGGAATGGTCAAAAGAGGCATCAACTCCTCCTCCTCGACGTCCTACGTAAATGGACAAATTTCCTCACAACACAGCATCATCCAGAATTACCAGCCCACCCAAAAAGGTAATTTTCAACTCTCTGATTTTTCAATTCGCGTGAATGGTCAGATGCTTTCTTCAGAAGGTGCCACCATAAAAGTAGGAGACCGAGTGCAACAGCAAAGACGACGATCACTCTTCAACTACGGTGACCCCTTCAACGAACCTGCACAGGCCCCGGAATTCTTAGATATAAAAGCTGACGCCTTCCTGGCTTTCACCCTCGACAAAACGGATGTGTTCGTAGGCGAAGGTTTCAATGGCACACTGGCTTTCTATGTAGCGCAGAACAACCGTGCCGATATGCGTTTCCACGAATTGGGTCGTCAGGTGACGGAGATCATAAAGAAATTGAAACCGGAAAACTGTTGGGAAGAAAATTTCAATATTGAGAACATTCAGGGGGAGACGGTGCTCCTCAATGGGAAAAAATACACCCAATACAAAGTATACCGTGCCACCTATTACCCGTTAAACGTGCAGGATATCGAGTTTCCTTCCGTTGGCTTGGAGCTGATCAAATTTGATGTAGCCAAAAACCCAACCTTTTTTGGGCAAAACCGCCAGCAAAATTTTAAAACCTTTTACTCTTCCCCCAAGGTAGTTCGGGTAAAGGATCTGCCCCCTCACCCACTGAAAGATCGCGTGGCGGTGGGGCGTTACCGGCTGAAAGAATCTCTGGAGCCCGGAGCAGTGGAAACTGGTCAAAGTTTCAATTTCATATTTTCTGTTTCGGGAGAAGGCAACATCAGTGCCATTGAAGAACCGATCATCCCACCAGATGGGCGCATGGAGTTCTATGCACCCAATGTGCAGCAGGATATTAACCGTACCATGAACCGGGTGACCGGTACCAAAGCTTTTAATTATTACGGCATCCCGCAGGAACCTGGGACCTACATGCTATCCGATTATTTCAAATGGATTTACTTCGATCCGGTAGCCGCTCGCTATGATACGCTGTCGGCCACCAAAACCCTGAACGTTACCGGTGAGAGTAAAAAAAATGCATCCATTCTATCCAACGACGTGGGTTCCTTTTACGATCGGATCAACGTAGAAGACAATCGTCTAAGCAATAGGAACAGATCCAACTTTTTTGGGCTCTTTGCAACTGTAGCTGTGTTCATTTTACTTGGCTTTACCTCTTACCTAATGTTTCGGAAAACATGAATAGCCTGGGCCAATACTTCCGGATGACCACCTACGGAGAATCCCACGGGGCCGGTATCGGTGTGGTCATCGATGGTTGCCCTGCTGGTGTAATGATAGATGAATCCTTCATCCACCACGAACTGCAACGCCGCAGACCCGGGCAATCCAGGATCACTACGCAACGGAGGGAGCATGAGGATTTTAGCATCCAATCAGGTGTTTTCGAAGGACAATCAACTGGGGCACCCATCAACATTTTCATCCCAAACCAGGATGCAAAATCGAAGGATTATAGCCATGTCAAAGATACTTTTCGACCCTCCCATGCCGATTACACCTACGAAACCAAATATGGCCTGAGAGATTATCGCGGTGGCGGTAGAAGTTCCGCACGCATCACAGCGGGCTGGGTGGCTGCCGGCGCCATTGCCAAGATGATACTCCAAATGCAAGCCATTAAAGTACAAGCTTATGTGGCTGCCGTGGGTTACATTGTAGCGCCTGAGCACGAAACATTGGACCTGAGCCTGACGGAAACCAACGATGTCCGTTGCCCGGACCCTGCCACGGCTGAGAAAATGTTCAACTTTATCGATTCGGTGCGCAAAGATGGAGATACCGTCGGAGGATTGGTGACCGGCACGATTCTGAACGTGCCTGCCGGTATCGGAGAACCACTTTTCGACAAGCTGCATGCCCGCTTGGGTCACGCCCTTTTTTCCATTAATGCCGTAAAGGGTGTGGAATTTGGAAGTGGTTTTCAATCAGCGACCATGCGTGGCAGCGCCCATAACGATGCCATCTACCAAGAAGGGGGCACCACGCGCACACGCACCAACCATTCAGGGGGCATCCAGGGGGGCATTTCAAATGGCGAAGAAATTATCTTCCGCGTGGCTTTTAAACCTGTGGCTACCCTGATGAAAGATCAGGAGAGCGTGGATCGATCAGGAGAGACAACGGTGGTCAAAGGCAAGGGTCGGCACGATCCCTGTGTGGTCCCGCGCGCCGTGCCGATTGTGGAGGCACTTACGGCGATCACCCTGGTGGACCTTATCTTCGCTGATAAATTGGCCAAAATTTAAAATGCGCGATTTATGAAAAGAAGTGGCTTGGCCCTGCACTGGCAGGTGATCATCGGATTGGTTCTGGGCTTAATTTATGCCTTCTTCGCTGTAAGGAACGGTTGGACGGATTTTACGCTCGACTACATCAATCCTTTCGGTGATATTTTCATCAACCTTCTCAAATTGATCGCGGTACCTTTGGTGTTATTTTCAATTATCTCCGGGGTCACCTCCCTAAAAGACATTCGGAAGCTGGGACAACTTGGCGCCAAGACCCTTGGATTGTACCTTTTGACTACCATGTTTGCCGTGCTGATCGGTCTGTTACTGGTCAACCTCTATCGCCCAGGTGCACGGGTCAATGATGACATTCGGACAGAAAACCGTATCGGCTATGAAATCTGGAAAAAAAGCGAGCACATTCAGGACCTGGATGACATCTGCCTTTCTTGCCTTCCTAAAAACCGAGAACTGGTAGAAGCAATAAAGAATAGACGTGGTACGGAGGTAAATCCGTGGGTGAAGGACAAAATAGACAAAGCAGAGGCCACCAAAAATACCTCCCCGCTGCAGCCTTTGGTAGACATCGTACCCACCAACATATTCATGGCACTGGGCAACATGAACATGCTGCAGATTATCTTTTTTGCCATCTTTTTTGGCGTAGTAGTCGCCGCCATGCCGAAAGAAAAGGCTAAGCCTATCGAAAGTCTGATCGACGGATTGAATGAAGTATTTGTGCGCATGGTCTGGATTGTGATGAAAGCCATGCCATTTTTTGTATTTGCCCTCATGGCCGGACAGGTAGTAAAGGCAGCCGGTACCGATCCGATTAAATTTCGGGAATTACTGTCTTTCTTGCTGCAGTATTCGATGACGCTGGTGGTTGGTCTCGCGCTCATGGTCTTCTTTTTTTATCCCCTTTTCATTCGACTCATTGCCAAAGTTTCGCCCGGTAAATTCCTCAACCACATGAAGGATGCCCAGCTTACCGCATTCAGCACCAGCTCTTCAGTAGCCACGCTGCCGGTGACAATGGATTGTATTGAAAATAAAATGGGTGTACCAAAATCAATATCCAGCTTTGTGTTGCCCATTGGCGCTACCGTAAATATGGATGGTACCAGCCTGTACCAGGCCGTAGCCGTTGTCTCACTGGCGCAGTTTCACATGGTCGACTTAAGCATCATGCAACAAGCCATCATTGTGCTGACGGCCACACTCGCTTCTATCGGTGCTGCGGCCATTCCCAGCGCAGGCTTGGTGCTGATGATCATCGTTTTAGAATCGGTAGGATTGAACCCTGCATGGATTGCTTTGATCTTTCCGGTAGATCGCATCCTGGACATGTGTAGAACGGTCGTAAACGTCACTGGAGATGCCACTGTTTCTACAATTGTAGCCGTTTCTGAAGGTGAACTCAAAAGAGGCGACTGATCGTTATATTTGTAATATGGAGCCAAAAGATTTACAAGCCCACTTCGATCAAAAAGTAGCCAGCGACGAGCGCATAGAGCCGAAAGACTGGATGCCTGAAGATTATAGAAAAACCTTGATTCGGCAGATGTCACAGCATGCCCATTCAGAAATTGTTGGCATGCTGCCGGAAGCGAACTGGCTTTCCAGGGCCCCCTCATTGCGTAGAAAAGTAGCTGCGTTGGCCAAGGTGCAAGACGAAGCAGGGCATGGATTGTATCTCTACAGTGCCTGTGAAACTTTGGGCATTTCCAGAGACCAACTGCTCGAAGATTTGCACAGCGGTAAAGCCAAATACTCAAGTATTTTCAATTATCCTACGCTGACCTGGGCTGACATGGGCGCCATTGGGTGGTTGGTAGATGGTGCAGCCATCATGAACCAGGTACCCCTCTGCCGTACCTCCTACGGCCCGTACGCCAGGGCGATGGTGCGCGTTTGCAAGGAAGAATCGTTTCACCAACGCCAGGGTTATGAAATCATGCTGACACTTTGCAAAGGCTCGCAAGCACAAAAGGAAATGGCACAAGATGCTTTGAATAGGTGGTGGTGGCCATCATTGATGATGTTTGGACCCTCGGATAAAGATTCTACACATACTGAGCAATCCATGAGATGGCGCATCAAAAGGTTCACCAATGATGAGTTGCGACAAAAATTTGTAGATGTTACGGTGCCACAGGCTGAATTGTTGGGTCTTCGTATCCCAGACGATCGGTTGAGTTGGAACGAAGCAACGGGACATTATGATTTCGGACCGATCGACTGGGAGGAATTCTTCAACGTCATCAAGGGTCACGGGCCTTGCAACAAACAACGTTTGGACGCCCGTAAAGCGGCCTATGACAATGGAGAGTGGGTGAGAGCCGCTGCCAGTGCCTATGCCAAGAAGAAAGCGGAAAAGCAAGTTGTGGCATGAAGGATTGGCCCCTTTGGGAAATATTTATCCGTAGCAAAAGCGGGCTGAATCACAAACATGTTGGAAGTTTGCATGCGGCAGACGCGGACATGGCCATAGAAAATGCACGCGATGTGTACACCCGTAGAAACGAAGGTGTCAGTATTTGGGCAGTGGCATCGAAAAACATAGCTGCTTCCGATCCGGACGATAGTGACGCATTTTATGCGCCTGCCAAAGACAAGGTGTACCGACATCCCACTTTCTACGATTTACCGGATGAGGTCAAGCACATGTAATTGTATTTATCTCATTGTGGCATGTCAACGGATAACCCAAAACTAAAATACACCCTTCAGGCCGCTGACAACTCCCTCATATTGGGTCAGCGCCTCACCGCATGGTGCGGACACGGCCCCATTTTGGAGCAGGACATCGCCATCTCGAACATTGCCCTGGACCTCATTGGCCAGTCACGCATGTTGTATCAATATGCTGCCAGCCTAAAGGGTACAGGTACTGAAGATGACCTGGCCTTTTTAAGAGATGCCTGGGATTTTTACAATGTGCAATTGGTCGAATTACCCAACGGTGATTTTGCACAAACGGTCTTGCGACAATTTTTTTTCGACTCCTTCAGCCAGCCCTTTTTTGAAGCCCTGGCTGAGTGCAACGACGAACAGCTTGCAGCCATCGCTGCCAAATCTTTGAAAGAAGCCAAGTACCACGTCAAGTGGAGCCGCGATTGGGTGTTGCGACTGGGCGACGGGACCATAGAAAGCCACAACAGGATGGAAAAAGCATTGGACGAACTATGGCGCTATTATCCCGAAATCACGCAACCCAATGACACCGACACGGTGGCAGAAGCCGAAGGTTATGGTGTGGATTTATCGGCAATTGCCAGGGTGCGCGACGCATTTGTAAAAGAAACGCTGGCAGAAGCGACACTGGACGTACCTGAGATCAAAGTGCCACATACCGGAGGCAAAGACGGAAAACATACGGAACACCTGGGCTTCATCCTGGCGGAAATGCAGTTTTTACCACGCACTTATCCGGGCAATGAATGGTAGTGGATAAGGATTATATCATACATCTACTGGAGCAAGTAGCCGACCCGGAGATTCCGGTAATTTCCGTTGTTGACCTGGGAATTGTACGCGACGTAATTGTACACGACCATGTAACCACAGAAGTGGTCATTACCCCTACCTATTCCGGGTGCCCGGCCATGATTGAAATTGAAAAGGAAATCAACAATGCCCTAAAACATGCCGGAATTGAAAAAGTAAAAGTCACCACCGTACTTTCCCCGGCCTGGACCACCGCGTGGATGTCCGAAAAAGGGCAGCAGGCATTGAAAGAATATGGCATTGCACCCCCCGCTCCCGGTAAGGAAGATAATGAGATTGCCTGCCCCAGGTGTGGATCTACCCAAACCAAGCTGATATCGCAATTTGGCAGCACCGCCTGTAAATCGCTCCACCAATGCAAGGACTGCCTGGAGCCGTTTGATTACTTTAAGTGCCACTAGGCGACGCGGGCTACAAGGTCTGAACGGCACGTTGGGCACTTCGTTGGTGACCAACCGATCGGCTGGTGCGCAGGGTAGATGAGCCATTTCTGCTATCTTCGTACATCAAAAGCAAACGCATTTTCATGTCCGTAATCACTACAGCTATCCATGACAAAGTAGGTACCCTGACCTTCAACAGACCTGAAGTGTACAACAGCTTCAACAGAGAATTGGCGTTGACGGTACAAGCGTCATTGGATGAATTCGCAGAGAATAAAGAAGTGAGGGCCATTGTGCTCACTGGCCACGGCAAGGCTTTTTGTGCGGGGCAGGATTTGCAGGAAGCCATGGCCGACAATGGCCTGGACATCGCGCAAATTGTAGATGAACATTACAACCCGCTCATACGGAAGATCAGGACCATTCAAAAGCCGGTTATTGCGGCTGTAAATGGTGTAGCCGCCGGGGCAGGAGCTAACATCGCGCTGGCCTGTGATGTAACCGTGGCCACATCATCCGCCAGCTTCATCCAGGCATTTAGCAAAATAGGCCTGGTGCCCGACAGCGGGGGTACTTTCACGCTCCCCCGATTGATTGGTTTTCAAAAAGCTTCTGCACTCATGATGTTGGGAGATAAAATATCGGCTGAAGAAGCAGAAAGATTGGGGATGATCTATCGCTGGTTCAATGATGAAGATTTTGCACGGGAAGTGAAAAGCCTGGCCGCAAAACTGGCCAACCTGCCAACTATGGGGCTGGCATTCACGAAAAAACTGCTGAATCAATCCATGAATAACAGCCTGGAAGATCAGCTGGAACTGGAAAAGCACTGGCAAACTGCCGCCACCCACACCTATGACTACAAAGAAGGAGTAGATGCCTTTTTAAACAAACGCAAACCTGAATTTAAAGGAGAATAAATGCCCAAACTAAGTGTCATCGGAGCAGGTACCATGGGGCGCGGCATCGCTCAGGTAGCCGCCACGGCAGGCTGGGAAGTCATCCTGGGTGACCAGGATGCCAACGTCCTGATGAAGGCTTCTGATAATCTGCGAAAAATCCTGAATCGCCTGGTGGAAAAAGGAAAGATAAAAAGTGCAGATGCCATATTCAATCGCATCCAGTTTTCCGAAGAGCCGCAGGATTACCGGGGCAGCCACCTGGTCATCGAGGCCATCGTCGAAAACCTGGAGGTGAAAAAAAAGTTACTTGAACAGGTAGAAGGGCTGGTCGATGACGCTTGCATCCTGGCAACCAACACCTCTTCGTTGTCCATCGCTTCGGTGGGGGCAGCACTCAAAAAACCCGAACGTATCGTTGGCATTCATTTTTTCAACCCAGCGCCACTCATGCCCTTGGTGGAGATCATTCCTGCCGTTCAAACCGACACGCAAGCCTTGCTTCAGGCACGCGAATGGATTGACAACTGGGGAAAAACCACCGTGCTGGCCAAAGACACCCCCGGCTTTATTGTCAACCGGGTGGCTCGCCCTTTTTACGGCGAATCCTTACGAATGTATGAAGAAGGCGTCGCCGACTTTGCCACCATAGACCATGCACTGAAAACAATGGGGGGATTTCGCATGGGCCCCTTCGAATTGATGGATTTCATCGGAAACGACGTAAACTATACGGTTACCGAAACGGTCTTCAATGCCTTTTATTACGATCCTCGATACCGGCCCTCTTTTACACAAAAGCGCATGGCTGAAGCTGGTTTTCTAGGCAGGAAATCAGGAAAGGGATATTACCTCTATGCCGATGACGCTGAACCACCAGAGCCAAACGTGAATGAAGCGCTCGGCAAACAGATTTTGCATCGCGTGCTGACCATGCTCATCAATGAGGCCGCCGATGCCTTGTTTCTACGCATTGCCTCGCGTGACGACATTGACCTGGCCATGACCCGGGGGGTGAACTACCCGAAAGGATTGCTGGCCTGGGCAGATGAGATCGGTATAGCTAAGGTGGTGAATCGTATGGATGCATTGTATCAAGAATACCACGAGGACCGCTACCGCTGCAGTCCCCTACTGCGCAGGATGCTGAACAAAGGTGACAATTTTTATTCATGAGCCCCTCTCCCGTCCAGATTGCGCACCATATGCTGGCCAATGACCCTTGCAGTCAGTGGATGGGCATTGAAATAGTAGAGGTTTCGAATGGCTATTGTCGTATCGGCATGACGGTTACCAGCGACATGCTCAACGGCTTTGGAGTATGCCATGGCGGTGTCACCTTTGCCTTTGCAGACAGCGCGTTGGCATTTGCCAGCAATTCTGGGGGTGTAAAGAGTGTTTCTATTGACTCTTCCATCAACCATGTGGCTGCCGTGAAGGAGGGAGATGAGCTGGTGGCAACCGCGCAAGAAGAAAATTCCTCACGAAAAACCGGTGTTTACCTGATCAGGATTACCCGGGGAGAGGAACTCGTTGCCCTTTTTAAGGGCACCGTCTACAGAAAAAGTGAAAACTGGGAAATATGAAAGAAGCATTCCTAATCGACGGCCTGCGAACAGCCATTGGTAGTTTTGGCGGCACACTTTCAGCCGTAAGAACAGACGACCTCGCCGCACAAGTCCTGAAAGACCTGCTGGCGCGACACCCGCAACTGGATCCTGCTGCCATCGATGAAGTGATCATGGGCTGTGCCAACCAGGCCGGCGAAGACAACCGCAATGTGGCCCGCATGGCCTTGTTGCTTGCCGGCATCCCATTTACTGTACCTGGTGAAACCGTAAATCGCTTGTGTGCATCCGGCATGTCTGCCATTGTACATGCCCATCGCGCCATCCTCGCAGGTGATGGTGACCTCTTCCTTTCTGGGGGCGTTGAAAATATGACCCGAGGGCCCTGGGTGGTCTCCAAGTCGGCCCGTCCCTTCGGTACTGACAACAAAATGTATGATTCCAGTTTTGGCTGGCGCTTTATCAATCCGCGCATGGAAGAGCTGTATGGTACCGACCCAATGGGCGCCAC
>CAYOEV010000009.1:0-64082 GCA_964403075.1 uncultured Roseivirgaceae bacterium
ATAGGTTCCCATATTTTGAACTTTAATTACCGTTGCATGAATGGCTACGCTTGGAAAAGAGCCTCTGGCCGCTCTTCAGAAATGTTTATTGCATTTATTTGATTACAGCTCCACGAATCTTCTGGGCTACTTCGGCCAAAGACTCTTGGGAGGGATGCAACTTGGGACGTCCGAAATCGATATCTGCCATGCTGTTCAATGGAACGAGGTGCACATGTGCATGGGGCACCTCCAATCCAATGACAGCGACCCCGATGCGCGCGCAAGGAACCACTTGCCGAATACCAATGGCTACCTTTTTGGCAAACACGTGCAAACCGGCCAGCACTTCATCTTCCAAATCATAGATGTAATCTACTTCCATCCTCGGCACCACCAGGGTATGCCCTTCCGTCAGCGGGTTGATATCTAAAAAAGCCAGGTAGTGATCATCCTCAGCTACGATGTGGGCCGGGATTTCCCGATTGATAATTTTGGTGAAAATGGACACTATTTGAAATTAGAGCGAAATTTCAAGAATTTCAAATTCCAGACTCCCGGCGGGTACTTTGATCACTGCCACCTCGCCGATCCTTTTGCCCAGCAAACCTTTGCCAATCGGAGACTTGATGGAAATCTTGTTTTTTTTCAGATCGGATTCTTCTTCAGCTACCAACTGATATTTTACCTCTGATCCATTGTTTTTGTTTCGCAGCTTCACCGTAGTCATGATAGATACTTTTGAAGTGTCTACGGTGCTTTCATCCAATACACGGGCATTGCCTACCACTGCTTCCAATTTAGAAATTTTCAATTCAAGCAAACCCTGAGCATCCTTGGCTGCATCGTACTCGGCATTTTCGGAAAGATCTCCTTTGTCCCTGGCCTCTGCAATTTCTCGCGCAATGTCTGCACGACCTTTAGTCTTTAGATGAAGTAACTCATCTTTTAACTTCTGTAAACCCTCTTTGGTGTAATAATTGACTCCGACCATTTGTGTAAATTCCCTAAAAACAAAAAAGAACGGCCTCCTAACAGAAGCCGCCTTCGAAAAATAATTGTGCAAATATAATCAGTTTTTAAAAGATTCCTTCCTGCGCGTAGCCAAACCACGATCTATTATTTTATCTACAATTACCTGATTGATCCGGGCATAGGATTCTGACGTCCACCCTGCAATATGCGGCGTAATGACCACCTGCGGGTGTTGTCTCAACTGGTCAAACACCGCCTGCTCTGGCTCGGTTAAGTGGTTTATTTGTTCATTTTCCAACACATCAAGGGCCACACCCAGTAATTTACCCTCATCCAGTAAAGTCAACACATCTGAAAGATTTAAAACTTCTCCCCTGGCGGTATTCAATAAAAACTGCAGCCGTGGATATTTCCTGAGCACATCCAGATCAAAGTAGTGGCGGGTATTGGAAGTAAGCGGCACGTGAATACTTAGCACTTCTGTTTCCTGCTGAAAAGTTTCCAGGTCCACCTCACGAATGTGCTTTCCTCCAAAATCTTCTTTGAATTTATCGTAGGCGATCACTTCACATTCAAAACCTCTAAGTTTCTCAGCAAATGCAGAACCCATATAGCCATAGCCAAATATCCCTATTGTTTTACCCTTTAATTCAAGTCCGCGATTGGGTTCACGGCGCCATTTACCTGCACTCACCTCATTACTCGCTATTCGTAACTTGTGAAGCAGCATGAGCAACATCCCAACGGTGTGTTCTCCGAGCGAATCCCGGTTGCCTTCCGGCGCGTTGATCAATTCGATGTGGTGCCGGTCCAAGGCACCCAAATCAATCTGATCCAGCCCTGCCCCGGCTCGTGCGACAAATCTGAGGGCAGGACCCGCCTGAATCAATTCTTCATCCACAGCAGTTTTACTACGTACAATCAGTCCTTCGTAATTTCTTAAAATTTGCAGAATCTCCTCACGTGAAATGTCGGGGCGGTAGTCCACAGTCCACCCTATCTCCAGCATTTTTTGCGCCAGGTTCGTATGCATTTTATTCACAACAAGGGCCCGTGGTGTACTCATAAATTGTAAAGCAAATGGGTTACTGAAAAATATACGGCCAATCCCAGCAAATCGTTCGTTGTGGTGATAAATGGGCCGGATGCCAGGGCCGGATTTACACCCAACTTATGTAATACAAGTGGAGTGATCGTTCCACTAAAGGATGCCAGCAAAACCACACTAAATAATGCCAGCGAAACTGTTGCAGCCAGAGACTGGTCACGATTGATCAGTAAAATGGAACCAAATACCACCAGGGCCAAAATCAGCCCGTTTACGACGGCTACCAATAATACCTTCCCCATTCTTCGCCACAGCGTGTCAACGATAAAACTGGAATTCGCCAGGGTCTGCACCACAATGGCACTGGTCTGAATGCCCACATTGCCACCCGTCGCCGTGATCAGAGGAATAAAAAAGGCAACAGCGGGAATTAAGATGATGTCCTGCTCGAACAAACCCATGAATTGTGCACCCAGGATACCACCAAACATCCCAATCATTAACCATGGCAGACGTGCACGAGATATTTGCCAAACGCTGTCGTCCTCTTCTACACCCGAACTCACTCCAGTCATCAATTGGCGTTCCTCTTCGGCCAACTCGGTAATCACATCTATCACATCGTCAATGGTGATCCGCCCCATGAGCTTGCCCCTGGGATTTACCACCGGAACAGCTTCGAGGTCATACTTCTGCATAATCTGGGCCACTTCCTTTTCACCGTAATAAGTTTCCACAGTTACCAACTCCTTATCGTAAATATCTGCGATTTGTACGTCGTCGTCGGCCAGGATGATGTTTTTGAGTGCCACCCGGCCTAGCAGAATGTCGTTGTTATCCACTACGTACACCGAATAAATTTTTTCCACCTTGTGGGCCTGCTTCCTGATTTCTTCAATTGTCTGAAGAACTGTCCAATTCTTATTGGCCTTGATCAGCTCCTTGGCCATTAAACCACCCGCCACATCTTCTTCGTAGCGGAGCAAGTCCTGAATGTGATTTACCCGCTCCTCATTGTCGATCAGGCTCAGAATTTTTTCCCGGTCCTCGATGGGCATTTCATACAACATGTCTGCCCCATCGTCCGAATCTAGCAAGGCTACATATTTGGCAATTTCGTATCGCTCAAAATGCTGGAGAAAACGTAGCCTGACATCCTCATCCAGGTCATTGAGAATATCCGCACTCACTTGGTCAGGCAATAAGTGGAACACGTATTTGCACTCGTCTGCCGTAAATGACTCAAGTATTTCAGAAATGTCTGTGTAATTGACACCCTCAAGGCTCTCGCGGATGAACACATCATCCTTCTCATTCAACGCGAGCTGGAAGCGCTCAATGAATTCACGGGTAAGTTCAAAGTTGGTCTGGATTTCCATGGGCTAATTCCTGAGCCAAAACTATAAAGTCAGCTACACTAAGCTGTTCTGCTCTCAGATTCAAATTTATTTGATTCACCTGGGATAGTGACCACCCTGTAGGCTTTAATGCGTTTCTCAGTGTTTTTCTACGCTGACCAAAAGCGACTTTTACCAAGCGCTTAAAGAACGCGTCTGAGACCGGTAGCCCTTTACGGTTGTTGCGTTGGAGTTTTAAAACTGCGGAATGCACCTTCGGGGGTGGATCAAAGACTTCGGGAGGTACACGCACTACCCAATCTATGTGGTAGTAGGCCTGCAGGAGGACGCTGAGTATGCCATAAGTTTTATTGCCGTGTGCTGCCACAATTCGCTCCGCCACCTCTAACTGAACCATGCCCACCACTTGTAGGATGTCATCATGGTTTTCCCAAACCTTAAAAAAAATGGGAGACGAGACATTGTATGGTAAATTTCCTATGATTCCTGTACGGGCTTGAAAATCGGTTAACTCGAGAAAATCCTGTAATAAGAACCGGGTGGCATGTGCCGGATATTGCTGGGTTAAATACGCAACTGAAGCAGGGTCTACCTCGTAAGCCTTGAAATTCGGAGCTTGCAATAAATGTT
Source organism: uncultured Roseivirgaceae bacterium (assembly GCA_964403075.1). GTDB lineage: Bacteria > Bacteroidota > Bacteroidia > Cytophagales > Cyclobacteriaceae > CAYOEV01. Next base: position 3,991 of record CAYOEV010000009.1, read on the forward strand.
GGGTTAACACACCCATACCCGGACCGATTTCCAGGACATGCTCCAGTGGTTCTGTGTCCAATGCCTGAACAATCTGATGCGCCAGTGCCTCATCCCGAAGAAAGTGCTGACCGAGGTATTTTTTAGCACGAACTTTCAAAACGTAGTTTTTCGTTAAATATGCCTTAACAATGCCATGAACAATCCCGAAGTTACACAGGTAAAACCGACCCTGGCCATTTCTATTGGCGACATCAACGGTATTGGACCAGAAGTGATCCTGAAAACTTTCGAAGATTCCAGGCTGCTCAAATACGTGACCCCGGTGGTGTATGGCTCATCGCAGGTGTTGGCGTATTATAAAAAGCTGACCAACTGCCAGATCGATTATCATCAGCCACAGGGTCTGGCCCAACTCCACCCAAAAAAATTGAATGTACTGAACATCTGGAATGGCCCCGTTGATCTTTTCCCTGGGCAAGCCAACACAGAGGGCGGCCGGTACGCCTACCTGTCGCTGGAGCATGCCGTGCGAGACCTCAAAGCAGGTAAAGTCGACGGATTGGTTACCGCCCCTATCAACAAGCAGTTGCTTGCGACACAGGGGTTTGAATACCCTGGTCACACGGAATACCTCACCGCAGCAAGTAACAAAAAGGAGAGCCTTATGTTGCTGGTTCGGGAAAAGTTGCGCGTTGGCGTCGTCACAGGACATGTACCCTTACGGGAAGTATCCGGTCGGCTGACCAGAGAAAAAATTGCCCAGAAAGTAGACATTTTTTACCAAAGTCTGCAAATAGACTTCGGTATTAAAAAGCCGCGTCTAGCACTGCTGGGGCTCAACCCTCATGCTGGTGAGGAAGGTCTGCTTGGAACCGAAGAGCAAGACACCATCGTACCCGTGGTGGAGGAAGGGAGAAACAAAGGCCAGTTTCTTTTTGGTCCTTTTTCAGCAGATGGTTTTTTTGGAAGCACACAATTCCATCAGTTTGATGGGATTCTAGCCATGTATCATGACCAGGGTTTGATTCCATTTAAAACAATGGCCTTTGAACATGGGGTCAACTTTACGGCCGGCTTGGATTTTGTACGCACCTCCCCCGACCATGGAACGGCCTACGCCATAAGCGGTAAGAACCTGGCCATCCCTACGTCTTTTCGTGAGGCTGTATACCTGGCCATCGACATTATTCGACATAGAAATATGTAGAATTTCCTCCTTTAAAAGAGAAATTAGATACAATAGTTAGCTAAATTTGCGGTTTTTAAAGGTCGCGAGATGACGGGAAAAGAACGGCGGGAATACCTGATTAACATTTCCAGTTTAAAAAACGGTACGCATCATTTTGAATTCAAAGTGACGCCTGCGTTTTTTGCAATGTTCGAAAAGACGCTGTTGGATCATGGAGAAGGTACAGTGGGTTTAAAGCTCGCGAAATCAGACACCATGATGGTGATGGATTTGTCGTTTGACGTGTTGATAGAGCTGACGTGTGACCGCAGCTTGGATGCATTTGCATATCCGGTAAAGGTGGCTCACGAGATTATTGTAAAATTCGGAACAGAAACAAAAGAGTTGAGTGAGGATGTGTTGATGATTGAGCGGGACACTTCGCACTTTGATGTGGCCCCATTGATCAATGAATTCATCTGCCTGTCTGTACCGATGAAGAAGTTGCATCCGCGTTATGAAAACGAAGAAACACCAGATATTATTTACCAGTCTGAGCCGGAAAAAGAAGAAGAAGACCTAATCGATCCCAGGTGGGACGCGCTGAAAAAATTGAATAAGAATTAATCATGGCACATCCGAAAAGAAAAACCTCTAAAACACGCCGCGACAAACGCAGAACGCATTTGAAGGCGCATGCAAAAAATTACGTAATCTGCCCGACAACTGGTGAAGCACATCTGCCTCACCGGGCCTATTGGCACGAAGGCAAGCTCTATTATAGAGGCAAAGTGGTGATGGAGAAGGAAGTATTGGCTTAATTTGCCTGTACCCAACCGCGATTTTTTATGAGCAACCGCACTGCTGCCATTACTGGCATAGAGGGTTACGTACCGGAATACATCCTGACCAACAAAGAGTTGGAAAATATGGTGGATACGAACGACGAATGGATCGTCACTCGCACTGGGATCAAAGAGCGGCACATTCTAAAAGGTGAAAACCAGGGTACGTCTGTCATGGCTGCTGCGGCATGTAGGCAACTATTGGCTAAAAAAGATATTGATCCGCTTGATATTGACCTGGTGATATGTTGCACGGTAACACCGGACATGATATTCCCTGGCACGGCCAACATTGTATCGGCAGAAATTGGCGCGAAAAATGCTTTTAGCTACGACCTCCAGGCAGCTTGTTCAGGTTTCCTGTTTGGGGTAAGTACAGCAGCCAAATTCATAGAATCAGGTAAATACCAAAAGATACTGGTCATCGGAGCAGATAAGATGAGTTCTATCCTGGACTACACCGACCGCACCACCTGTATTCTTTTCGGAGATGGTGCGGGCGTGGTGATGATGGAACCTAATGAAGAAGGACTTGGGGTGCGAGACGAAATTCTTCGTTCAGATGGTTCAGGAGCACCATTTTTACATCAGAAAGCTGGAGGCAGCCGCAAACCGGCCACACTGGAAACTGTTCAGAATCGTGAGCATTACGTTTTCCAGGAAGGTTCCGCTGTGTTCAAATTTGCCGTCACCAACATGGCAGAAGTTGCCGCACAAATTATGGAGCGCAATCAACTGACTGCCGAAGACGTAGCATACCTGGTGCCACATCAGGCCAACTTACGCATCATTGACGCCACTTCCAAACGCATGGGCATTGGTGAAGAGAAGGTAATGAAGAATATTGATAAGTACGGCAACACTACCGCTGCCACCATCCCCCTTTGCCTCTGGGATTATGAGAGTAAATTGAAAAAAGGGGATAATCTGGTGTTGGCTGCCTTTGGTGGGGGGTTTACCTGGGGCGCAATCTGGTTGAAATGGGCGTACAATCCTAACTAATTACTAGACAATCACAGTATAGACATGGCTACAAATACCTCTGACATAAAGAACGGATTGGTACTGGAATACAACAATGACCTTTTTGCAGTCGTAGAATTTCAGCATGTGAAGCCGGGTAAAGGCCCGGCATTCGTTCGTACCAAATTAAAAAGTCTGACTACAGGTAAAGTAATCGACAACACCTTCTCTGCTGGGCATAAAATACAGACCGCCCGCGTGGAACGGCACAAATACCAGTTTTTATACAAAGATGATGTAGGTTTCCATTTTATGCACACTGACACCTACGAACAAATGCCAATTGAAGAGTCAATGATCAATGCCCCTCGGTTTTTGAAAGACGGAGAAGCTTGCGATGTGCTGATTCACGCAGAAAAAGAACAGGTGATCGGTTGCGAGTTGCCACAGCACGTTGTTTTGCAGGTAACTTATACAGAACCCGGTGTCAGGGGCGATACTGCCACCAATACGACCAAGCCGGCAAAGTTGGAGACCGGTGCTGAAATCCAGGTGCCCTTATTCATCAATCAGGACGAGTTCATCAAGGTGGATACGGTGAAAGGCACCTATGTAGAACGAGTAAAGTAATTCCCTTACCTTTAAACTGCCTCTGGCAGGCATCCCAAACTCAAACCATATGAAAGCCAAGGAAATACAAGATTTGATCAATTTTATTTCTGAAACCGGTCTGGAAGAAGTGGACCTGGAAACAGAACAGATTAAATTAAAAATCAAACGGTCCGTGACCCAGAATGTAACTGCCGCGCTGGCCCCTACCGCTCCTCCTGTTCCTGTTGCTTCGGCGGCGCCTCAGGTGGCTGCTACATCCCCATCCAAACCGAAAGAAAGTGACGGGACGGAGGAAGCAGCGGATAACACCCGGTTGCTAACCATTAAATCTCCTATGATTGGCACGTTTTATAGATCCCCAAATCCAGAATCACCTTCTTTTGTAAACGTGGGAGATTCGGTAAAAGAAGGGGATCCGGTATGTATCGTAGAGGCGATGAAATTATTTAATGAAATTGAGTCGGATGTTTCCGGTAAAATTGTGAAAGTGTTGGTTGAGAACGCGCAGCCGGTCGAATACGACCAGCCTCTGTTCCTGGTTGATCCATCTTAAAATAGGAAGCCTGTGTTTGACAAGATTCTGATTGCCAATCGGGGGGAAATCGCCCTCCGGGTCATACGTACATGTAAGGAAATGGGTATCAAAACTGTTGCGGTTTATTCCACTGCAGACGCTGACAGTTTACCAGTTCGTTTCGCAGATGAAGCCGTTTGCATTGGACCGCCCATGGGAAAGGATTCGTATTTGAACATCCCGAGAATAATCTCAGCTGCAGAAATTACCAATGCAGACGCCATTCACCCGGGTTATGGATTCTTGTCTGAAAATGCAGAATTTTCGCAGGTATGCAGTGATTACCGCATCAAATTCATTGGCGCAAGCGCCGATATGATCAATTCGATGGGAGATAAAGCCACAGCAAAAGCCACCATGGAGAAAGCTGGCGTACCCACCATTCCCGGTTCGAAAGGTTTGCTGGCGTCTATCGAGCAGGGTAAGTCCATCGCCAAAGAAATGGGCTATCCCGTTTTATTAAAAGCCACCGCTGGCGGTGGCGGAAAGGGAATGCGGATTGTCAACGAAGAAAAAGGTTTTCAAAAAGCATGGGATTCCGCACGACAAGAAGCCGGTGCCTCTTTTGGTAACGACGGACTTTATCTGGAAAAATTTGTGGAAGAACCCAGACACGTGGAAATACAGATCGTAGGTGATAAAAATGGCAAGGCCTGCCACCTTTCGGAAAGAGATTGTTCCATACAAAGAAGACACCAAAAACTGATCGAAGAAACGCCCTCGCCGATAGTCTCTCAGGAGTTACGTGATAAAATGGGCCAGGCAGCCATCAAAGGTGCTGAAGCCATCGGCTATGAAGGGGCCGGCACCGTGGAATTTCTCGTGGATAAACATGGAAATTTCTTTTTCATGGAAATGAACACGCGGATTCAGGTGGAGCACCCGATCACAGAAGAAGTGACCGATTACGATTTGATTAAAGAACAAATTAAAGTGGCAGCAGGCGAGCCCATCTCGGGAAGAAACTATTACCCCCAGAAGCATGCCATTGAATGTCGCATCAACGCAGAAGACCCAGCCAAAGATTTTCGCCCATCTCCAGGTCGGATTACCCACCTTCACTTGCCAGGTGGCCACGGTGTGCGGGTCGACAGCCATGTGTATGCAGGATACACCATCCCACCCTACTATGATTCGATGATTGCGAAATTGATCGTATCTGCGAAGACCAGGGAAGAATCCATCATCAAGATGAAGCGAGCCCTGGAGGAAATGGTGATTGAGGGTATTAAAACCACCATTCCGCTGCATATTCGGCTCATGGAAGACGAGAACTTCAAGAGCGGCAACTACACCACCAAATATCTGGACGACTACGATTTCTCCGGACTGTAGGAATTTCATGGGCAACATACCCGGTGAGCCTGTCCCGTTGGGATGGGCTTTTTTATGTCATCAAATCGGCATTCAAGCTTACGAGGTTCAACTTCCAGCTTGGTGAACCCCGCCAGGATTATGCAATTACACTTCCCTTCTTTAGCCTAAATTATTTACATTGGTAATTATTAAGACATAGTCGAAATGCTGTCTAAACTCACCATTCATTTATCACTTGCGGTTGGATGCGCCTTGGGTTTATTCCTTTTATCCTGCACCAACCGAAACACTATAGAGGCCCCCTACTTACTGGTGAACGGCTATGGCGTCAACGGCGTCACTCTTATGGTGAACGACAGAGATAAGGCGCTCAGCTTTTACCAAGATACCCTGGGCTTCGACCTCCCTGCGTTTCAGGTCGGCGCCTATGACGGCACGCTTGTAACCCCGGTCTCATTTGCAGATAATTCGACACTCGAAATTCTCGGCCTGAATGATACCAGTTCTACACAGACTTCGTTTATCAAAGAATTTCTGAGCAGGCATCAGGGGGCCCGACTCTTCTCGCTTTCGAGTTCCTCAGTAGATTCAACCTTTTCCCTGCTTAAAGCTGTAAAACTGAAACCGGACTCCGTCCAGTCTTATCGGGTTACGGAGGCATCGGAGGGCTGGTCTGGGGACGATGGACGACCGCAACGGAAAAGTCTGGATTTTAATCGGCTCAATCCACCTTCGCATCTTCCCCAATTTATCGAACACACGGATTTCGATTTCGAATTCACCCGAAAAAACTGGCGTACCTACTATGGCTACTGGAGGGAATTCCGACAACAGCCAAACGGTGTAGTTGGAACTGCAGCCATACGGGTGGCCGTAGACAACTTACCGGATGCCATAAAAGTGTTTTCCACTATGGGTTTCAAAAAAATGTGGAGCAACGATACCCTCGCTCGATTTCATCTTTTTAGGACCCAGGAAATTCATCTGCTGGCAAAATCCAGCAATCTGGAAGTAGCTAAGTTTCTCGACCAACGAGGGCCGGGAATTTTTGCGGTACGTTTTGAAGTAGCCAATCTGGACAGCACCCGCTCTTACCTTTCCCAAAAAATGGCCTCAAAGTCCCTGCAATTCGATCACGCAAACAAAATTCTGAAAGTTCCAGGAGATTATGCGTACGGGCTACAACTCGAGTTTGTACAGGAACCTCAGTCACAAGGTGCACTGGCTAAAGTCCTGCAGATGGGAGAAGAACTAGATGACGTGGCCGCAAAGCATGCAGCCGGTCTGTATTCAAAATACTGCGCATTGTGCCATGGAAAAAATCGGGAAGGGTATGCGGCCGATCATGCGCCGTCGCTGAAGTCGCATTCGCTACTGGCAAGCAGTGAGGGTTCGAATTTTATGCGCTACACCATTCAGTACGGCCGCGCCAATACGGCAATGGGGGGCTATCTGGATAGCCAGGGCGGGCCTATGGAATACATCGACATTGAACTGTTGTTGAAGTGGTTATATCAGGAAGCTGATGTAAAGGAACCGGTAGAAATATCCCGGGAACCCGTAATGGGCGATATTGAAATGGGCAAGTCGGTTTACATCCGTAACTGTGCGGTATGCCATGGCGCAAGCGGAAAGGGGGTCTCCGCTCCAGCCCTGGGTAATCCAATGCTCCTCGCCACCGCCACGGACGACTTTCTTCGTTATGCCATTCGAGAAGGCCGCGACGGAACTCCTATGATTTCCTTCAAAGATCAGCTCAGCGAGGAAGAAATCGATGGAGTAACCGCCTTTCTCAGAAGCAGGGCCTCCGGATGGGATGTACCAGAAGGTGGAGAGGTAAAGGTGCCTACACCTGAGGACTATGTGTTAAATCCGAAAAGCCAATCGCCAGATTTCACCCTGCGATCGGGTAAGTACGTGTCGGCTAAACAATTGAAACAGGCCCTGGACGATAGTCTCCGGGTTATTATTCTGGACGCAAGATCGGAGGTGGCTTGGCGCCAAATGCATATTCCAGGTGCAGTACCGGTACCTTATTATGAAGAGCCCGAAAACTTCGTTGAAGATATTCCTAAGGATGGTACCTGGATTGTGGTTTATTGCGCTTGTCCGCATGCCGCCTCCGACCGCGTGGTACAAACCCTGAGGCGCAACGGGTTTGAAAACACCGCCATAATGGATGAAGGTATTCTCGTATGGGCACAATGGGGATTTCCGGTAGAAAGTGGGAATTGAGGTTAGGAGACAATTATTTTTACCCATCAACACCCATCACGTACCGCATAATGCCCGCTTTGGCGGTCGATGAGGCATAGCTTCCGCTTGGGACACACTATACCTATCCCGTTTACCCCGTATAAGTAACAAAACTCGGCCAATGGCCGGTTTCTTTCGTGAATGGCACCCAATCTCACCATTAGGTGCCTCTCAGACTTTTCTACAAGCATGCCCAGCATACCGTACCGACTTACCCTCTCTTCAGCTCCAGTATCGTAATTTCAGGTGGCATCCCAATGCGACCGGGAAAGCCTATAAAACCATAGCCCCTGTTTACATACAGGTATTGATTACCCTCCTGATACAGGTCGGCCCACTGCTTATAGATGTACTGCGAGGGGCTCCATTTAAAATTTCCGATTTCCACGCCAAATTGAAAACCATGGGTATGACCGGACAGGGTCAGGTCTATGTCCGGATAATCGGGCCTCACCTGCGCATCCCAATGGCTGGGATCATGAGACAATAAAATCTTGAAGGGGTATGCCTCACTTCCTTTAACAGTCTGTTCCAGGTCACCATATTTGGCAAACCGTCCTTTGCCCCAGTTTTCGCAACCCAATAAGCCAATGGACTCCCCTCCCACCTCCAGGGATCGGTTGTCGTTGAGCAGGAGGTCCCAACCCATGTACCGATGCATATCGTGGAGTTGTTGGATATCTTTTTGTTTAGCCGCCGGTGAAGACCAGTTTTTGTAATCACCATAATCGTGATTCCCCATCACGGAATAAACGCCGAGGTCAGCTTTTATCTTTTTAAACAAGTCCAGGTACGGCTTGGCCTCACTGCTTTCGTCGTTCACAAGGTCGCCAGTAAAAAACGCAATGTCCGGATGCGCGGCGTTCAAAAGGTCGATTCCTCCCTGAACAGCGGTCTTATTGAAAAAGCTACCGGTATGAATATCTGATATCTGGGCCACGCGCAAGCCATCGAAATTTTTTGGCAAATTGGGGGAAATGATGGTTTTCCTTCTTAAGCGGTAATCGTGCGCCCCGGAAACGATGCCATAGCTGAGGGTGACAATGGGTAGAGTACCTCCAATCAATGCCGTTTTGGTCAAAAATGCAGAACGACTGGTACTAAATCCTGACTCCACCTGCGGAAAAAAATTAACCAACCAGGTAATGCCCCTCCGTAAGTCATCCAGTAATAAAAAGAATGACACGAATATTTTTCCCATGAACATGATGAAGAAGGACGCCATGAAGAAAATACGCATCTCTCTCAAACCCATGCCTGAGGTAATGAAAATACCCGCAAGCAATCCTGCAGACAACACCCAATAGGTGCTGAAGAGCCATCTTCGCACAAGTGGAGATGTATTTTCCAACGTAATTCTGACTGCCATAAAGGCATAAAAATCTACGGCCAGGTACAGGACGACAAGTAAAAGAAAAAAGAATATCCTCATAATGAATAGCAAGTAAACGGGCACCCTTACCGTGCCCGTTTGTTAACTGAGTCCCAATCGCCTATTCAACTTCGCAAAAAGCAGGTACATCACTGGTACCACCACCAGCGTGAGGAAGGTGGCAAAAGTGAGTCCAAAGATGATAGTCCAGGACAACGGACCCCAAAAGATCACGTTGTCACCCCCGAGATAAAAGTCAGCATTGTACTCCTGGTAAAACCGAACAAAATCGATATTTATTCCTATCGCCAAAGGAATTAGACCAAGAATGGTGGTGATTGCGGTGAGCAGCACAGGGCGCAAACGGGTTTTAGCGGCCTCCCTTATCGCTTCCTTAATTTCCCCGATGGTCAACTTTTCCACGCCCAGCTTCCTTCGCATGCGTTCGCGCTGCAACTCGATGAAGTCAATGAGTACAATGGCATTGTTTACCACGATCCCTGCCAGGGATATGATGCCCAGCATGGTCATGATGACCACGAATTCCATGTTAAAGATTACCAATCCAAAGAAAACTCCGATGGTACTTAAGATTACCGATGTCATGATAATAATTGGCGTGGTCAGCTTATTGAATTGCGAAACGATGATCATGAAAATAAGCGCCACCGCTAAACCCAAAGCGCCTCCGAGAAATGACATTTCTTCTTCCTGTTCTTTTTGCTCACCGCCAAATTCAAACTCATAGCCTGCCGGTAAATTGAAATCATCTAACAAATTTTCAATTTGACCGGCAATTTCTGTGGCATTGTAGCCTGATAAGACATTTGAGGAGAGGGTAACGATGCGTTGTAAATCTTTTCGTTTCACAGAACCATAAGTGGTACTATACTCTACGTCTGCCACCGAAGAAATTGGTACTTGATGGGTGTTGCCGGTGTTTTGATTTTTGAAGGTGATGCTTTTATTGACCAACTGATCTACATCGTACCTGAACTCGTCGTTCAACCGAAGTTGGACTTCGTAATCATCTTCTCCCAGTTTGTACGTGGATATCTCCTTACCAAAAAGGGCAGTGCGAATTTCGCTGGCAATCATGGTCGTAGACAAACCAAACCGTCGGGCATTGTCGCGGTCAATCTTTACCAATAGCTCTGGCTTTCCGGTCTCTAGATCTGTCTTGAGTTTCTCGATCCCCTTGATCTCGGAGTTATTGATGAATTGCTTCATGCGTTCCGCAATATCTATGAGGGTTTCAAACTCCGGTCCGGTAATCTCCACCACGATCGGCTTACCTACGGGCGGACCGGCAGCATCCTTATCTACCGTGACGGTGACACCGGGATATTGCCCTACACCTTCCCGCATCTCGGTCATGATCGTTTCTGTATCATAAACTCGACCCTCTTTGACCCGATATTTAAACTCCACAAAATTTACCGTAATTCTAGCCTTGTTGGGTGTAGCCGACTGGCCTATGGCACTCGGATCATTGGGGTCTGACGTATCTTCACCCACCTTGGCAATCACCGACTCCACCATGAAGCGATAGGGCTCCACCAGCTCCAGTACACGAGACTCAATCTTCTCGGTGAAAGCATTCGTTTCGGTAATATCAGTACCTACCGGAAACTCAATGAACACATTTACGTACTTGGGCTTGTTTTCGGGGAAGAACAGTACTTTGGGTGGAAATGCCTGAAGTAACTGTAGGGCCACAATGAGGAGTATAAAAGTACCAACGAAGAACATTGTATACCTGCGTAAAAAGAAATTCCGAAAACCATTTCCCAAACGATTCAGGCCATTTCCGATGGTTTGTTGGGGTACTAAGTTCCGAAGTTTTTGACCACCTGCACTCAATAGGGCCAAGGGGTGCCAATTAGGTAAAGGCTTCTCCCGCTCAGACAAGGCAAAAGCCAAAAAATCCGAATAGGCATTTTCTAACCGAGGCAGAAATCCGTTTTGAAATTTCTTGGCCGCGGGGTCCAACACATAGATGGTAAGAAAAATTAACACACCGGCGGTAATCGAAAGGTTACCCAGTGGAATGAAGAAGCTTGCACCACCTGTGAAACCAATAACCAAAAATGCAGCCCCTAAGGCTAACGCAATGGAGGTGTTGCGAACACCTACTCTCGGACGTACCTCATAATCATCCGGGCCCTTTTTTACCCGCATAAAGGCAGCTATAAGCACAGGATTAATCACTAACGCCACGAACAATGAGCTAGACAGGGTGATGATCAGCCCAATGGGTAGCAAACTCATAAACTGACCCATGAGCCCCGGCCACATCACCAAAGGTAAAAATGCAGCCAGTGTAGTCGCGGTAGAGGCAATGATGGGCAAGGCCACCTCTCCCACGCCTTCACGCGTGGCCTGTAAGGGCGGCAATCCGATTTCCATCTTCCGGTAAACGTTTTCCACCACCACAATTCCATTATCCACCAACATACCGAGCGCCATAATCAGAGAAAAAAGGATCATCATGTTTACCGTATAATCCAGGGCACCGATAATATTGAAGGCAATGAACATGGACAAAGGAATGGCGATCCCCACAAACAGGGCATTTCGCACACCCAGGAAAAAAAGCAGCACCAATACCACCAGAATAACACCAGAGATGATGTTATTTTCTAAGCTGCTGACCATGTCTGCAGTAAACGCCGACTGATCATTCGTGATTTTTATCTCTAGATCATCCGGAAATCGCTTCTTCACATCGTCCAGCACCGCGTTGATTTTATCCGTTGCAATCAATAGGTTTTCACCACTTCGCTTGACCACGTCAACGGAGACCACCGGCTGTTTACCCAATCTGGCATAACTTTCTTTTTCTTTGTAGGTGAAGTCTACTTCAGCTATATCCCCCAAATAGATAATGGCATTATTTTCCTGCTTCACAATAATATCCAGCATCTTTTGAGGATCCTTGAATTCACCCTCCACACGTATGGCCCTGCGGATACCATCGGTGAGTACTTCACCACTGGAAATGGTCCGGTTTTCTCCAGCCACGGCAGACTCAATATCGCCAAAAGACACTTCGCGTGCCTCCATTTGAAATGGGTTTACATTTATCTGCACTTCCTTTTCTTCAACACCCCGTATGTCCACTGAAGAGATCTCCGTAATTTTTTCAATTTCATCTTGCAATATCTCCCCGTAGTCCTCCAGTTCGTCCATAGAATAATCTCCTGAGAGATTGATGTTCATGATGGGAAATTCAGAGAAGTTGACATCAAACACGTTGGGGTCTGCGTCCAAATCAGTAGGTAACTCAGGCATGGCTCGGTCCACGGCATCTTTGGCTTTTTGCAAAGCATCTTCGATATCTGTTTCCGGCGTAAACTCAGCAATAATTGTAGAGTACCCCTGTACGGAAGTTGACTTTATTTCGTCAATTTCGGAGATGGTATTCAACTCTTTCTCAATGGGCCGTGTAACCAGGTTTTCCATATCAATGGGTGAATTACCAGCATAGGATGTGCCTACGTACACAATGGGCTGCTCGATTTCCGGATAACTATCCTTTGGCAGGGCACGATAGGTGGTGATGCCCATGAATACGATGAGCACAGCCAGAAAGTAGACCGTATTTCGGTTGTTAAGCGCCAGATTGGTTAAACCAAATGTTTTTTCTACTTGCGTACCCTGATCTTGTTTGTTTTTTGCCATGTTCGTTATTGTTTTTGAGCGATTTCAGTCGCGTTCCCATGAATCTGCACTACGGTACCATCGGACACCTCTCTGTAACCACGGGTGATGACCTGGTCCAACGGATCGAGCCCTTTCAAAATTTCCGTCATACCCTCACTGGTTTCGCCCAACTCAATGACTTTCTTGATGGCTACTGGTTGACCTTCCACTTCCTTAACCACGTAAACGAACTTTGAATCCTTACCCGTTAAGATCACCTTGTTCGGTATTTGAATGGCCTCTTTGGCCACATAATCGGCGAGGGTAATGGTCGCTACCTGATTGGGTCGGAATTTAAAGTCACGCTGGCCGGCAGGTAAGGCCACCTCAAGTTGAAAGGTCCTATTCTGTGGGTTGACCACATTACCCACAGATTTTACGCGTGTTTTATATAACTGATCTTCACCGATTAATGAAACCTCCACTTCGTCACCAGGGGTAAATTTGCCCAGATGTGCTTCAGATACGTCTGCTTTTAAATACATATCGGTAGGACTTACCACCCGGGCGATTGGAACGCCCGGCTGGACCATTTCTCCACTCTTCACAAAGACCGCATCTACCGTGCCCGAAAATGGTGACTGAACACGCGTTTGACGCAATTGAGACGCGAGGGCATTGCGCTGACTTTCCAGGGATTCTTTGTTACTCTTGGCCTCCAGGTATTGCACCTCAGTACCAATCTTCTGATCCCATAAATTCTTACGTCGCTCAAAAACCGAAGTAGCCAATTCCAACTGAGATTCAACCTGTTTCAAATTACTTTGAATGGTAGAAGCATCAATGGCGGCCAACAACTGACCGGTGCCCACCTTCCTGCCTTCGGTTACCGGCAACGAAACGATCCTACCCATGGCCTCTGCACTTACAGTGACATTTCGGTCCGATTCGACCTGGGCGCGAAATTCCAGATTTTTAACGAATAACGTGGTGCCTGGCACCATCACAGTTACCAGCAAATTATTGGCTCGCAAAGCATTGGAGTCCAATGCCGTAATCTCTTTTTCCAGGTCACGAATTTGCTGATTCAGCTGGGCCCGTTTAGTTTCGAGCTGCATCAATTCTTCCTTTTTGGCTTCGAGAGAGCTTTCGACACTGCAGGCCGTGATCAACCAACCTGACAGCAGTAAGTACAAGTATGAGGTGCGTTTCATTTGTATGACTTAGTTGTGTAAAATTCCTAAAGCTTTTTTCAATTCAATCTCAGCGACCATGGCATCGAATAAAGCGTTGTAATAATTCGTTTGAGCTTCGATCAAATCGGCATCTGCTTCCACTACCTCCAGATTAGCGCCCAACCCCTGTGTGTACCTGATCTGGGTCATTCGGTAGATGTCTGATGCCAACTCCATGTTTTGCTTCTGCACTTCCATTGCTTCCATACTACTGTTCAGGTTGATGAGCGATTGTTCGATTTCCAGATTAATATTTTTTTCCATAAACAGTTTTTGCTGCTTCAATTGCTCCAACTGTAGTCGATTTTGTTGAATACGGTTGCTTTTTAGAAAGCCGTCGAAAATGGGAATGGTCAGTGATAATCCAACTGCACCGAATGGTCGCCAGCGGTCAGATTCAAATACTTGAGAGAATTCAGTAGAGGCCGTGTTTGCAGACCAGTTGGCATTGGCATATAATTTTGGTAGATACTGCGCCGCATTGTTTCGAATGTCTAACAAGGCCAGGTTTTCGTTGGTCGTTAACTTCGAATATTCTATGCGATTGTTGTAGTCGATCGGCTCCACGGGAATTAATTCCCGCTGCGGACCCACCTGACCTAAAGTTGTGGTCAACGCCAAAGACACATTCAGATCTATACCCATTTGAAATTTTAATAATTTGAAGCTCAGGTCGGTTAGCTTTTCCAGTCTCTGCCTTTCCACCGAAACATTATTCAGATTGACCCTTATGCGATCTACATCAATCTTTTCAGCAAAACCATTCTCATTTAATGCGCGTGTCTGTCTTAGTAAAGTATCCAGTCTTTGGTAATTGGCATTCAGCAATTCCAGCCTTTCCTGATTGACCAGCACCGTATAATAGGCCGTAGAGACATTTGCCACCACATCGATTTCATTTGCCTTGTGATCTTTGATGGACAGCTCGCGGTAGGTGCGCGCGGCCTGTAAGCCGACAAAATAGGAGCCATCAAAAATCAATTGCGATACACGCAATCCAAAGTTGGCATCGTAGGGTTGCTGCAAGGAAAACGTCACCAAATCACCCGGTTGGGAACCTGCGATGGGAAAGGGTGACGACCCTGCATCGAAAATGGACTTCTGTTGCTGGAAATTGTAATTGACGTTGGCATTTACACTGGCCTGTGGCAAACCTTCCGATATGGTTTTTCTCACTTCTGCATTAGAAATTTCTTTTTCAAGTGATGTGATTTTGATTTGTTCGTTTTGTTGCAAGGCAATGTCGATACATTCATCGATGGTCAGTTGTAGCGTGGTGTCCGGACGGGCCTGGGCATTTACGCTTACCAGCATGCAAACCATCAATGCGCCGAGTAGAAAACTTCTCATAGGTTCAAGGAATTTTAATGTAATCGTCGTATAAATTTTTACCCTCTTTCGACAGAAGGCCATGAACAAAGTGATCGAATAACTGCAATTGAACGTCAACAATGGAAAATTGATCCGGAGGAAATATCTGAGCGTCCAATACCATCTGCACCTGCTCTACCCTGAACGAAGAGAGTATTTTAGGATCAATTTCAAGACGATAATAACCCTCCTTCATTCCACGCACAATGTTGTTAAAAACCATTCCCTGGATGAATTCATTTTTAAAGACCAGAAATATTTCCCACGCCTCCCGGTGGTATTTTTTTAAATCGTAAATCAAAGAAGGATTAATGCCAGTCAGGTGTTTACGCATGCACCTACTGATATGAAAAACCTCTTCCACTGCATTTTTGGCCGTTGACGCGATGTCCGAATACTCACCCATTTCCATTTGGATATGCGCTTCTACAGCAGCCGTTATCAAATCTTCCTTGTTGTCGAAATATTGGTAGAGCGTCTTTTTAGACATGCCGGCTTCCCGAGAAATGTCGTCCATAGATACACTTCTCACGCCGTACCTCATGAACTGACTACCCGCCAGGTCAATCAATTGCGCACGCTGCTCTACTATTTTTGTTACTTCCTCCAATTAATGTACCGATAACACTTAGGAAACTTTATAAATATCTAAAGTTTCTATCGTGCAACTAACGAGAGATTTGGATGAGGGTTGTCTTCTACACCCCTTTTTACTTTATTTTGTAAAAATATGATGATGAGACCCAAAAATCGATTGTTGAATCGGGAAGCTGAATTTGGAGAGTAAGGACTATCGACTGCGGTACAAGCGTTTAGGAAAAGGGGCCAGGGTCCTGATCTTTTTCCATGGATTTGGGCAAACTGGCGAGATATTCCTCCCTTGGATCCCCTACTTGCCGGAAGGTTGTACCATTTATCTATTGGATTTATTTTTCCATGGTGCCAGCACGGCCCCATTTCAAAAACTGTCTAAACAAAGATGGCAGGAAGAGTTCGGGCAGTTTTTGCAACGCGAACAAATCGATCATTTCGAACTGGTCGGTTTTAGTTTGGGTGGCCGGTTCGCCATCGCCACCTCACTGCTATTTGCCCAGCGCATTCGTCGCCTCACTTTACTCGCACCCGATGCCATTTACCTTACCCCATGGTTTCATATGGCTACTGCGCCGGTAATGAAATCTGTTTTCTATTTTTTCATGATGCAACCAAAATTACTGGATCGCTTCATTCGTTTTGCTGTTCGCACGGGAATCGTAAGTAAGTATCTGGCAGACTTTGTCAATCGCGAACTAGGCACGCTCGACAACCGTCAGCGGGTGTATCGCTCCTGGAATTACTTTAAACCCCTCGGGTTTTCACATGGAGAATTACGCGATGGGCTTTCGAGGATGGCGGTTCCTAAACATTTGCTGATTGGGAAGAAGGACATCGTGATCCCTCCAAATAAAATCATCCCCATCATCGAGTCCGCTGGTTTCCAGATTGAAATTTTCGATAAAAAACACCACCAATTGATTAAAGCGGATGTAGCTGCGTATTTAATGAAGGCTTACAAAAAATAAGTTGGTGATACACAAGCGCGAAAAAGGATCGCCAGCGAGGATCATACATGTTAGATTTGCGCTTCAATTATGGCCATGGTTCATTTTTTCTCCAATAGCCCCTCCCACTTTTACGCATTAGCTGCAGAGCGCGAATTCACAGCAGACGATCTCACCAGAATTATCTGGCTGCTATCCGGCGCACGGAAGATCGAACAAGCAACCATCGATGGTCCATTTGTGGGGCCTCGAAAGGAGATGCTCTCCCCATGGTGTAGCAATGCCATGGACATCCTGAGAAATAGCGGCGTCGCTGGCATAAACCGCATAGAAATATTTAAATCTTCCGGTGACGGTACTTTTGATCCAATGCTGCAACAGCCCTATGCCATGCTGGATCAGTCACTTTTCACCATTGAACACACCCCTGCTGCCATCGTCCCCATATCAGATATTGGCGCATACAATGAAAAAGAAGGACTGGCATTGAGTAAGGAAGAAGTCTCATTTTTAGAGGAAACAGCCAGGCGCATTGGCCGCACGCTTACGGATTCAGAAGTGTTCGGATTCTCCCAAATCAACTCCGAACACTGCCGCCACAAAATATTCAACGGTACCTTTTTTATCGATGACCAGGAGCAGCCTGAAACCTTATTTGCCTGGATTCGAAAAACCTCTCAGATACATCCAAATGAAATTATTTCGGCCTACAAAGACAACGTCGCGTTCATACAGGGTCCTGTTGTGCAGCAATTTGCACCCGTCCGCCAGGATGAGCCTGCACATTTTGCCATCAGCGATTTTGAGTCTGTATTATCGCTCAAAGCAGAAACACATAACTTTCCTACCACGGTGGAACCGTTCAACGGTGCCGCTACTGGCTCCGGGGGAGAAATTCGGGATCGGATGGCCGGTGGTCAGGGCAGCATACCCCTTGCAGGTACCGCGGTTTACATGACGAGCTACTCCCGCTTGACCCCCGACCGCCCCTGGGAGTTGTCGCCCAGAGAATGGTTGTATCAGAGCCCAAAAGAGCTCCTTATTAAGGCATCCAATGGTGCCAGTGACTATGGCAACAAGTTTGGACAACCTTTGATTTGCGGCAGTGTGCTCACTTTTGAGCATCAGGAAAAAGACGTCACCATGGGTTTTGATAAGGTGATCATGCTGGCAGGTGGCATTGGTTACGCCCGTAAGGAACAAGCACAGAAGCAACCTGTAAAAAAAAATCAGACCATTGTGGTCATGGGGGGTGATAATTACCGAATTGGCATGGGCGGTGGTGCCGTGTCTTCCGTGGATACCGGAGCCATGAAAGAATCGTTGGAATTGAATGCGGTCCAACGCGCCAATCCAGAGGTACAAAAACGGGTGGCCAACGTCATTCGTGCCATGGTAGAAGCCAAAGAAAACCCTGTGGTATCCATTCATGACCATGGCGCAGGCGGACACTTGAACTGCCTGTCAGAGCTGGTAGAGGAAACCGGAGGCCGCATTGACCTCACAAAATTACCGATCGGGGATCCCACGCTTTCAGAGAAAGAAATCCTGAGCAATGAATCACAGGAACGGATGGGATTGGTCATAGGCAAGGAAAATCTGGACTACTTAAAAAAAGTATCGGCACGCGAACGTGCCCCCCTATTTGAAGTGGGTCAGGTCACAAGCGACCAACACCTGGAATTTACCAATGGCGATCAGCCTTCCCCTTTTTCTTTGGCTTTGCAGGACCTATTCGGAAGCTCCCCTAAAACCGTACTAAAGGATCGAACCATAGCGCCTGACTTTACTGCCATAGACCTTACGCACCAAACTGTAGACAGCTTGTTGACAAAGGTGTTGCAGTTAGAAGCTGTTGCGTGCAAGGATTGGTTAACCAATAAGGTAGATCGATGTGTCAGCGGGCGTGTGGCCACGCAGCAAACTGCCGGACCGTTGCAGCTACCCTTGAACAATGTGGGCGTCGTGGCCCTGGACTTTGTTTCACACGTGGGAATTGCCACGGCTATCGGACACGCACCCGTTCCCGGACTGATCCATTCTGGCGCAGGCTCCAGGTTGTCTGTAACGGAAGCGTTGACCAATCTGGTCTGGGCACCCCTTAGCAAAGGGCTTTCCGGCGTTTCGCTCAGTGCGAACTGGATGTGGCCTGCCAACAACCCGGGAGAAAATGCCAGACTATATGAAGGAGTAAAAAGCATCAGCGAATTTGTACAGGCATTGGGCATCAACATTCCTACCGGAAAGGACTCCTTATCTATGACCCAAAAATATCCGGATGGGCAAAAAGTCAAAGCACCAGGTACGGTCATCGTAAGCGCAACGGCGGAAGTGAACGACATCAGGCAAACGGTAAGCCCGGTATTGGAAACAAAGACGCCCGATACCACACTTCTCTACATTGACTTTTCGGGCCATGACTTTTCATTAGGTGGATCTAGCCTGGCGCAGGTGCTGGGCCAAATTGGTGAGACCTGTCCAGATGCAGCGCCGGAAGTCGTCATGGCAGGCTTTAGTGCCGTACAGGAGCTCGTTCAAAAAGGGCTTATTGTGGCCGGACATGACGTGTCGGCAGGAGGACTGGTCACCACGTTGCTTGAAATGAACTTTGCAAATGTCGAAGGTGGTGTCTCGATTGAATTGGACGACATGGATGGAGAGCTATTGCCCATATTGTTTGCTGAAAAGCCGGCAGTAGTGATACAGGGTAATGCACAGGCCATCACACCCATTCTGGAAAAACACAAGGCCAGCTACACAGTCCTCGGCAAGCCACATAAAGAACGGAATTTGGTCATTCATCACCACGACCAGACATATGAAATTTCTATCGACGAATACCGGAAGGTCTGGAGAAAAACGTCCGATTTATTGGATCGTGAACAATCGACAAAGGACATGGCCGAGCAGCGGGCCAGTCATTATTCCCGTCAACCTTTAGCTTACATTTTTCCGAAAGACTTTTCAGGTAGGTTGAGTGCCCTGAACCTGCATCCCGGACGAGTAGAATCCTCCGGCATTCGGGCTGCCATCATAAGGGAACAAGGGGTAAACAGCGACCGGGAGATGGCCTACGCTTTGTACCTGGCTGGATTTGATGTTACTGACGTACACATGACTGATCTGATTGAAGGACGCACCGATCTGAGCGATCAGCAGATGATTGTTTTTGTAGGCGGATTTTCAAATAGTGATGTGCTCGGTTCTGCCCGGGGATGGGCCGGCGCTTTCAAATTTAATAAGCTGGCCCGGACCGCCCTTCAAAATTTTTACGAACGATCGGATACCTTGAGTCTGGGCGTATGTAACGGCTGCCAGTTAATGATGGAGCTCGATCTGCTGGGTGCACCCCCTGCCCAACATCCTAAAATGCACCACAACTCAAGTGGGAAATTTGAGTGCGGCTTTGTGACCATTGACATTCTCCCCAACCAATCCGTTCTCTTTGGGGGTCTGGCCGGTAGTCGGTTGGGTATATGGGCGGCACATGGTGAAGGCCGATTCAATATTCCCGATGCATCGGCCATTTACCAGGTGGCAAAATACTCATTTTCGGAGTTGCCCGGTAATCCCAACGGCAGTGACCTCGACACCGCTGCCCTAATGTCCCCAAATGGCCGACATGTGGCCATCATGCCACACCTGGAGCGCAGCCTATTTCCCTGGAACTGGCCCTACAGGCCAGGTTTGAGTAAATGGGAAGTGTCGCCTTGGATGCAGGCTTTTACCCATGCCTATCAATGGTTGGCGCGTGAGTGATTTTGTCTGACAAGATGTTACTTATTTATACAATAATTAATAGTTTTGCCCTCCAATTTGCCCGATGGTGTAACTGGCAACACGTCTGATTTTGGTTCAGAAGAGTCCAGGTTCGAGCCCTGGTCGGGCAACGCAACCCTTGCTACTTAGCAAGGGTTTTTTTATTCCCCCATGTTCTGATAAAAGATTTCCGATCCCATGTCCAGAATATTTATCATTGTCGGATGATTGCACTAGGTATTGACGTGGGCGGTACGAACACCAAATTTGGTTTAGCAGATCAAAAAGGTAACATCTCTTTTCAATCGCGGGTGAAAACTCAAAACCACGCCACTCCACAAGCACTGATTGAAGCGGTAGCGAACGAGGTTCAAAAAGAGATTCTTTTTGAACAACTTGAGGGCATCGGCGTAGGTGCACCCAATGCCAACTATTACACTGGAAACATCGAAAATGCCCCCAACCTGCCTTTTAAAGGTGTTGTACCATTTGCAGACATCATTAACCGCATCTTTGGTCGTAAAGTCATCATTACCAACGACGCCAATGCCTCTGCACTGGGTGAAATGGTCTTTGGAAAAGCAAAAAATATGCGGGACTTCGTCGTCTTTACGGTGGGTACCGGTCTGGGTGGCGGCATCATCACAAATGGCGAACTGGTCTACGGGAAGCATGGGTTTGCTGGTGAGTTGGGGCACACCCTGGTAAATGCCAATGGTCGGCATTGTGCATGCGGTAAAAGGGGCTGCCTGGAGACCTACGTGAGTGCCACGGGCATTCGTCGCACGGTATATAAATTGCTCGCCGACTTCACCGAACCATCTCCACTGCGACAAATCAGTTTCAATGACCTAAGTACACGTACCATCACTGAGGCTGCGAAAGAGGGAGATAAAATAGCCATAGAAGCCTTCAAATATACCGGACGCGTGCTGGGGATGAAGTTGGCCGACATGGTGGTACAAAATGATCCTGAAGCAGTATTTGTGATGGGGGGCCTATCTCAGGCCGGAAAGTATCTTTTCGAACCTGCGCAGGAAAATTTCGAGCATTTTCTCATGCCTCACTTTAAGCAATACCAGATCCAGATTTTACCCTCAGGCCTGGAAGGTGACGCGGCCCCCATCTTGGGCGCAGCCAGCTTGGTCTGGAAATACCTAATCAAATGATGAGATGTGTCTGGATCATATGGTCAGTATTGGTGCTTATCGGCTGTAAGTCAGCATCAGATGATCCGTCGTACAGCTGGTTACCAGCTGGGGCAGTCAAGGCTCGAGGCTGGATGCAATCACAATTGACGCATGCATCGGTAGACACTTCTTTATTGCCGAAATTTGATACCACACAAACAGATTTCATCCGGTGGACCAGCCAATGGACAAAAAGTCATCCGGCCGGCATTGGCGAGCCCATTCAAATCGCCCACATTCACAGCCTGCTCGACAGCTTGTACCCACACTTTCGTACGGATACATTTGTGGTCAATGACTGGGTGGAGCGCACCCTTTTCAACGCCGTTCAGGCACTCTACCTCGACAGTGCAAGATGTGAAAGCCAACACAATATTGAGGAGCCCACCACCACACAAAAATGCAGTGAAAGCATCCAGGCAATCATGCATCAGTACATTCAAGCCTCGTGGATGAGAATGGACAGTGGGCTGGTAAAGTCATTGTACGCCCCTACCGAACTGATCACCACCATAGACAATGTGCCCTTTCAGATTTTGGAAGAAACGGCTTATCCGTTTGATCTTGGGGCACGCTACCGGGTGCTGGGCACCGATAGCGTACGATTTACCATTCGTCTCAGGGTTCCGGGCTGGGCAGTAGAACCGAGCGTGAAGTCGCCAGGGGCCACCATCACCTACCATGAAGGTTATGTGGACGTCACCAACCACTGGTACCAAAACATCATCAATTTTAAATTCGCCTCAAAAATCTTCGACCTGCGTACCTCTGATGGACGATATTATCTGAAACATGGACCCCTCTTGTATGCACGTAATATTACGAACAGTAGGGATACATTGCTGCAAATGGACCTCAGAAGCCTCCCGGGACTGAACTTGACAGAGGCCAGTGAAGATAGTCTATGGTTGATTCCTCACCGAATGGACATCCCCCTTTACGACCCAACGACTGAAAAGGTAATCAATGGAATACTGATGCCTATGGCTGCCACTGCCCGTCGTAAAACACTTTTCCGCCCCAGGTTATATGACTAATCAATCGATGTAAAGCAGGCGAAAACCATAAGCCGGCACGGAAAGGGGTTTTTCCATCACTACACGTTCACCGGATGAGAAGTCCCTCCAATACGCGCCAGGCACATACAGTTCTCGGTATCTACCGGAAAAATCCACCGAAACTTTTTTGTTCTGGTTGTTAATGAGTACCACCGCGCGCCGGTTGTTTAGCACCCGAGCATAAACGTATAGATTATCATCTGGGATAAAATGAACCAAGCGCCCTTCAGCCATGAGCTGACCATGTGCCGCTCTCCATTGAAGTAATCGCTGCATGAAGTCAAATGCCCGTGCCGTTGGGCCTTCTCTACCAGATGACAGAAAGGCATTTTGCTTGTCCTGAGACCAACCACCCGGAAAATCAGCGCGAATCAACCCGTGACTTTCTGCCTGGGTTTGTTTGCCTGCCATTAATAATTCTGTCCCATACAACAGCTGAGGAATCCCTCGTAGGGTCATTAGCATAACCAAACCCCTCTGATAGCTGTCAAATTCACCATCTACGCTGTGGTAAAATCGACTGACATCATGGTTATCCAAGAAGATTTTCAACTTGTAAGGATCAGGATACACAAAATCCTGACTAAGTACATCATATATTCGTTTCAATGAGCCTCCTTTCCGTGAAGCGTCGCGCAGCGCATAATGAAGTGGGAAATCAGACACCGCAGGCAGCCCGGAATCGTAGCCATCCTTATTGGCAAAATGCGTACGACCCTGCCAATAACCCTCGTGCGCGGGCGTGTGCAACCACGTCTCTCCTACCAGGAAAAAACCTGGATATTCCGTTTGTACCGCATCTACCCATTCTTTCATTGTTTCGCGGTAAGGATACGGGTAGGTATCCATGCGAATACCATCTATTCCAGTGTGTTCAATCCACCAAATGCTGTGTTGTATGAGGTAACGACTAACCCAATCGTTCTGCTGATTCAAGTCGGGCATATTTGGCGTAAACCAACCCCTCACCATCTGGTCATAATCATGCTGTGATACGTAAGGATCAGACACGGTGGCACCTTCATAATTGGTGCGGGTAAATTCATTCCATTGATTCAACCAATTTTCATGTGGCAAATCCATCATCCAAAAATGTTCGAGGCCAATGTGGTTAAAAATCATGTCCTTGATTACTTTCAGGCCTGCCTCATGCGCCGTTTGCACAAATTTCCGGTAGTCGTCCATTGTCCCCAGTCGCGGGTCTACCCGGTAATGATCGGTAATGGAGTAGCCATGGTAAGACTCGCTGGGCATATTGTTTTCATACACCGGATTCAACCATAGCGTGGTAATTCCCAACTCTCTGAAGTATGCCATGTGATCTGTCACACCCATCAAATCTCCCCCATGCCGCCCAAGTGCTGCCTGGCGGTCCAGCCCTTCTGTCATGCCCTTCACTTCGTCGTTTTGAGCATTGCCATTGGCAAAACGGTCTGGCATCACCAAATAAATTACGTCGCTACCATTGATAGATTGGGGCTCAGGTCTGGTGCGCGCCCGTAAATCGTAGTTGAAGCTTTCCTGCTTTTCGCCATTTCGAAAACAGTCGAAACGAATCGTGCCCGGTGCAAGGTCGGCATCAATAAGGAGCTGCACGATCAGGTAGTTTTTACTTTGTAAGGATTGTACGGATTCCACAACTACTCCCGGTTGCGAAGAGCTTAGCGTGTAATCATGAATACCGTTACCCTTTAGAAGAAGTTCTAATTTGGGATTCTCCATGCCAATCCACCAGAAAGGTGGGTCTATTCTTTCAATGGATTGACCCAAGGTGGGATAGACCAAACACATGCTTAAGACCAAAGAGAACGTTCGCATAAAACTGTAAAGCGGTAAAAAAAAGAGCGGCTTTTGGCCGCTCTTTAAATAGAAATTTGAATCAGTAACCAGTATTCTGTATCATTCGTGGATTAGCGATCAACTCGGAAGCAGGTATTGGAAAAATGTCCAGGTGGGCATCTGTGGAACGACCCTCCGGTACACCACCCTTCCACGGCCAAATGTAGGCGCCACCGGAAAATTGATTAAATCTTACCAAATCCGTGCGCCGGTGACCCTCCAGATACAGTTCACGACCACGCTCATCCAATATCCAGTCCAGCGTTACTTCACCGCTGGTCACGTTTCCTGTATTGTCTCCGTAAGCCCTTAGTCTCAATTCATTGAGATAGCCTAGAGTTGTCGCATCCACCGCACCATTCGTGCGGACCTGCGCTTCTGCCAACATCAGATAGGCCTCTGCCAGTCGAAACACATGGAAATCTGTGCTCACTTGATCCACTCCCGGTGCACGGTTGCCATTTTCCAGAAGATTCGTCCACTTAGGCACGGCAAAGCCATCAGTGAAAGTGCCAATGTTGGCAATCTCTAAACTTTGTCCTTCAGTGAAAAAAATGGCTCTGTTATCGGCGCTCACGCCATTGTCTGTAACCGGATCATTGGTGAAGGGAAATAAATTTACAAAAGCACTGGTGGTTCGGTAACCTTCCCAGCCACTGGGTACCCCGTAATCAATCAGGGCTTCATTGGGTTTAGGGGTTCCCAACTGGTCTTCATTGTCCATCATGGCTGCGCCAATACCTCCTCTCACCAAGGTAGTGGTACCCCCCCATGTTTGAGAAACTTCACCATCATGAACTATGGCCCAGATGGATTCATCAGCCTGACGTAGGTGATTGTCTCCGCGGAATAAAGACGGATAATCAGCAGCAGTACTATACTGTCCAGAGTTAATGACATTATTCACATGGGTAGTGACATCCGCATAGCGATCCTGACCGATGTACACCTGGGCATTGAGATATATGCGAGCAAATAACATTTCCACTGCTCCCTGATCAACCCGGCCGTATTCGCCCTGACCGATGGCCGGCAATGAAGGCCCAATTTCATTCAACTCACTTTCTATGAACTCAAAGATTCTCAGTGGCGCTACCTGCTGTGGTAAGTCACTGGAAATGGACGTGATTAATGGCACATTTCGGTACATGTCCAGGGCATGAGAATAGGCCAACGCCCGTATAAATCTGATCTCGTTTCTGTAGCTTTCAATCTGATCACTTTCCGCCTGGCTCAGGTCTGAAGGCAGGCTACTTGAAACATCGAGAAAGTCATTGGCCAATGAAACAGTATAAAAAATACGGTAATACAAGACCCTAACAAACTGATTATCTGAACTCCAGGAATGGTTATGTAAATCCCGAATTCCAGAATCTGTCCAGGCAATAATGGCCTCGTCGGTAGTCAGCTCCTGGGCTTTCCACAATACCCTTAGATAGCTGGAGAAACCCTCATCATTGATAATGGTCAAATCCGGACGGCCAGCCGCTCCTTGCTGACCCGTCAGCGTCAATGAGGCATAAACTTTCGCAGCATATGCCTGAAAAGCACCGAAATCCACAAAGGTATTGTTCACAGTATCGCCTTTCTCTGGCTCCAGCTCTACATCCAAACAGCTGGTGAAAGCAAAAATGAGCGTTAGTAAGAATAATTTAGTTTTCATCATTTCTTTAGTTGAAAGTAGCACTTACTCCAAAAATAAACATGCTGGAAAATGGATAAGGATTATTGTCTATCCCCAAAATTCCACCAGCTTCAGGATCGGGACCATCGTATCCGGTGATGGTCAATAGGTTTGTCCCGGTAAAATAAACCCGCGGTTTTACATTGTTCCATTCATTGAAGGTGTAACCTACAGTAATGTTGTCTACTTTCAGAAATGAGGCATTCTCAATGTAAACAGACGACAACAGTTGCCTTTCCGTAAAGTCATTTTCAAAGGCTGAACGATGCGCATTTTGAGGCGCAAAAGTATTCTGTATGGTTTCTTCAAATGCACCAAACTGGGACTGAAAATTATTGTACACATAATTCCCCAACTGGCTTCGTAGTGTAAAAGCGACATCCCAGTTCTTGTAACGGAAGTTACTGGTCAGACCCAAAATGAAATCCGGTGTAGGTGACTCAAAAGGAATCAGGTCATTCTCATTGATTAAATTATCGCCATTTTGATCCACATACAGGTCCAGATCGTCAGCCAAACCATCGCCGTTGAAGTCTGTGCCATCTGATCTTGGTTGATCACCCTCAAATATGTGCTCAAAAACGTAGAAGGCATTCACCCGTTCGCTCAGCCTCAGCAATTGAATCGTTTGACCTACATCACCAGAAATACCATTCACCCGATAACCCGGAAAATCTGGATCATTGGAAAAGTCCAAAGCAGTAACTTCATCCGTGTAATGTGCAAAATTGAAGCCTAAATCCCAGGTAAAATCACCACCTGTCACCACATAAGAATTCAAAACCAATTCGATACCGCGCGTTTCAAATCCGGCCACATTTGCAAACTCCCGGTCAGTGGTAAGTACCCCAATCGGATAGGTAACTTCGAAGAGCAAGTCGCTGGTTTCCTTAATATAGGCATCGAGAGATCCATTGACTCTACCCTCAAATAAGCCAAAATCAATACCTACATTGTAAGAGGTGGTAGTTTCCCATTGAATGTCAGGATTGGCACCGGAAGGACGCAGCGTTCTAACCGTGTCGTTACCCAAGATATACTGGGCCGTTTCATTTCCTAATTCGTATAAGTTTACATACCCAAAATCACGGTCGATGGATTGGTTACCTAGCGTACCAACACCCACGCGCAATTTTAACTCGCTGAATGTATTTTGAAGTGGCTGAGCAAAAGGCTCATCAATCACACGCCATGCCACAGCCAGGGATGGGAAAGCTGCAAAATTATTATCTAGGCCAAATCGGGATGAGCCGTCGTACCTTACAGTAGCCGTTAAATAATATTTATTCTTAAAATTATAGTTTACGCGACCCCACAAAGAACCAAGCGCATATTTTCTTACACTATTCAGGTCCGATGTGTTTCGGAGGAAGAGGTCACTATTGTCGAAGAAGTAATCGTCATCCCGTAGGTCCAAAGGGTTCGATGTATTGTAACGGCTCAGGTTGATCGAATCCAATTTACTGAAATTGGGATACACCCCTCTGAATTCCTGAAAACTATGTCCGGCATTGGCACTGATGTTATGGTCACCAACTGCCTTTTCGTAAGAGAGGAAAAATTCATAGGTTCTGGTAAAAATATTTCCGCGCTCAAAAAATAAACCTCCTGGATTTTCTATGTTGAGCGGACGTAGTGTCTCCAGCGTGATGCTTTGGCGCCTACTTACCTGCTTGTCATAACCCAGGTTGCCTTTCAAACTCAAGCCGTCGAGAAAAGGAAGCTTGTAATCGAGCGTTAGTGTAGTGTAATGTCTGAGTGACTTGTTAATGGTAAAAGTCTGATCTATGGACGAAACTGGATTTACAGGTGCCAACTGAGAAGGCCACTCAAAAAATCCACCATTAATGGTATCGCCTTCTACCCGTACTGGCTGTGTAGGATCGAATAACAACGCCGTATTCATCACATTGGGTGCCAGGCGGTCGTCAGCGAAAGTGGTCGAATTGGACAGTGTGATTTTTAATTGATCTTTGAACATTCTCTGATCATATTTGATAGAACCGGTGTATTTCTCTGCCTGACTTGTCTGCAACACCCCATTGAGGTTTTGATAATTGGCAGAAATTCGAAATCCGTTTGTTTTCCCTCCAAATGATGCTGAAACTGCATGGTTGGTACTTACAGGTGTGCGTGTAACTTCATCCACCCAATCGGTATCTGCCGTGCCCAATTTCAGGGCGTTGGCCGGTGCATTTCGATCTACTGCAAAGCGAAATTCCTCGGTACTGAGCATGTCGCGCTGCTCGCCTAGAATACTGGCCGATGCACTACCATCGTAAGAAATTTGAAGTTTACCGGACTTCCCTGATTTTGTGGTGATAATGATTACTCCGGAAGCACCCTGTACACCATAAATAGCAGCGGCCGACGCATCCTTTAAAACAGTAATGTCTTCAATGTCAGACGGGTTGATGAAATTTAAAGGATTGCGCCCCTGGCCACCCGGTCGGTGCCCGGAACTTTTGCTGATAGGTACCCCATCTACCACGTAGAGTGGCTCGGCATTGCCACCGAAAGTAGAGCCCCCCCGGATACGTATACTGTTGTTACCCCCAGGCTCACCCGTCTGAGAAATTTGTACCCCTGCCACTTTACCAGCAATCAATTGGTCTGGTGAGGCCAGCATACCCTTGTTAAAGTCCTTGGAGGTTACTTTGTTCACAACACCCGTCAAATCCTTTTTCTGAACAGAGCCATATCCGATAACCACTACCTCATTCAATTCTTCAATCTGTTCAGACATTGAGATATTGAAGCTAGTTTGGTTACTTACCAAGACCTCTACTGGCTGGTAACCGATGGTGGTAATGACCAGCGTGGCACCTTCACTCACACTGAGCTTAAAATTGCCGTTGACGTCGGTAACAGTACCGCTGGTGGTACCTTTGATGAGCACGGTAGCACCTGGAATGCCGTCACCATTTTCGTCAGTCACCTGACCGCTTACCTCCTTCTGCGCCCAGGCGCCATGCCCCATCAGGAGCAGCACCGAGAACACCCAGGGAAGGTGACTTTTCATTGCTAAAAATCGTATCATAAATGCTTGGTTTTGGGTCGGTCAAATGCGTTAATTATGCAAATGTTAAGAAGGTCAATTTATATTATCATTAAAATTTATCAGCCTTTTTACTGACTTTTTGATGGGTTTTTTTTCCGCAAACGTTTGCAATTCAGACATTTATAAATAGTACGGTGCTGTCTCGTTTTTTTAACTTACTCTTTGAGCAGTCTGCGGCGTACCATTCTACCACCGGCTGTAATCTCCAGCATATATAATCCAGCGTTCAAATCGCGAAGGTCCAACGCCCCAGATTGTACCCATGATGCCTGCTTCAAAAGTTTACCATCCATTTGCCTAACGGTCATGCGAATAATTTCATTTTGATCACTGGTTACCTGCACGAAATCCTGAGACGGATTTGGGTAGATCGCCAGGCCATCCGATAATGCCTGCGCTGTGACACCAGTGACCAATGGCGCCCCTTCGATGTAATTCTCAATGGGCTCACTCACATAGATGTACATTTCATTGGGCTGCAATGTCACTGGCCCTTCCGGTTCAGTCACTGCGAAGCTGGCACCGGTAAAGTAATCATACCAGGTACCAGACTCTGGGAAATGATAATTTCCTGTCTGCTCCTGATCGTCAAAATTGGCCATCACGTGAAACTGTACATCCGGATGATCAATCGTGATCCACTTGATAAAGCCACTGGTATTCCAGTCGAAATACTGTGTCTGTACATAATCGGTTTTGGTGCGTAGGTTAATTAATGATTTGTAAAAATCAAACAACTGCTTGCGTGCGGGGTCATCCAGGTATTCGTAGCGGGTTGGCTTTATCCCCAGTCGGTCATTGTTCAGTTCTTCATCATAGCCAAGTTCACCAAATTGCCAAAGCATTTTCGGGCCCGGCACCATGAAAAAGAACCCTGCGGCCATCTTCAGCCGTGTAAGTCCCTCATTGAGCGACTGACTGGTGTTGTTGAAAAGGTCCCAGGCGAGCCTTTCTTCGTCATGGCTTTCCATATAGCCCACAAGGTGCGGATCATCCCAGTCACGGTTTACATGGTACACACCATCCAGGGAAACAGAACTTCCTTTGACGAGGCTACGGTAAGATCCATTCATGTTGCCCCAAAGCATCATGCCATAGTCGGACAGTTCCTTTTCTTCGGAATTGACTGCCAAATGCTCCAAAATCACATAGGCGGTAGGATCACTGGCCCAGATCACATCGGCCATTCTTTTGAGTAAAGCAATTCTCGACGCATCATATTCACTCCAAAAACCCACATCGCCACCCGAATTTACCTGGGTAAATCCCTTACTCAGATCAAATCGATAACCATCCACATGGTACTTCTCCAGCCAATAGGTGTTCACCCGGTCAATGTAATCCTTGGTGTACTCGCTTTCATGGTTCATGTCGTAACCCACATTGAAGGGATGACGTGCGGTGCGGTTAAACCATACATTATCGTTGGTCGGCGCACCGTACAACCCGTCATTGTCCTGGCGCACCAGCGAGTTCCGCCCAAATTGGTGATTCAATACTATGTCCAGAATCACCGCCATTCCACGTTTATGCGCCTCATCGATAAGGATTTTTAAATCCTCTTCCGTGCCGTAATATTTGTCAACCGCAAACATGGCAAAAGGGTTGTAGCCCCAGCTCAGGTTGCCCTCAAACTCCATGACCGGCATGAGTTCTATGGCATTTACCCCCAAATCGGCCAGGTAATCCAGACGCTCCGTAACGGCATCGTAGGTACGTTCTTCGGTAAAATCACGTACCAGCAACTCATAGATGATCAAATCTTCTACGTCCGGCCGGATAAAAGGACTCCATGAAAAATCTGTTTGGTTGGTTTGGATATATCCTACGGCTTCGGTGGTTTCGGATGGGTAAGGTGCCAGACCGGGATAACGATTGTCTGCAATAATTTCCGGATCGTCAAATTGAGACCCAATTTTTTCCGTGTAAGGATCGGAGATCCGAATGTCGCCATCCATCAGGTATTGGAACCGGTATTCTTCTCCCGAAGTCAGGTCCGACAATGTCAACCAAAACTGATCACCGTCTACTTTCATCAGGTAATCTTGATCGATGGTCCAGTTGTTGAAATCACCGAGCACGAACACATTGCTTTTGGTAGGGGCCGTGAGCACGAGCGTTACCGAAGTGCCATCGAGGTAGTTGATGCCGTCCTGGGCACCAGCCGGTACTGCCTCAGTCTCAGGCGTTGGCGTTAGGGTGTATGAATAAGTAACCGATTGGGTCTCTGTGCCATTATTGGCCGTCACCTCCACCACGTGTACATTGCCATCATCAATGATGGTATGTGGGGTGCTGATAGAAGTACCACTGGTAGAAGCAATTTCAACGCCATCTACCGATACAACTAAATTTGCAGATTCTGAGGTTTCCGCAGAAATAGTGATGGTTTCTGCCGTATCAAAAAATCCAAAAGACCCACTGGGACTGGTCAGGATCACATCGAAACCATCGGATACGGTGGCCAGGTAATCATCCGTTTGGCCATCGGAAAAATCATTCCCTTTAAGTAGCATTCCCAGGGTAGTGATGTCGCTGGCCGGGCGATTGTAAAACAGGGTCGGCGTAAGGATGATGGAGAAAGTGGTACGCCCATCCTGAACAGACTTTGTCATCCTGGCCGGATTGGTGGCCGATGGGTCACTGCTTGCCGGATTGGCATTGGAAGGCGCATCGTAGACCGGGTTGAGATCCGGTAGCCACATCCAAATCCAGGCATCCGATAATGAAGCCAGGCCCGTGCCCGTCACATCGTATGTGATGGTGATTTCGTCGGTCGGCGAGAAAAAGGCGGGCTCTATAGATGGTTCCTGAGCCTTGAGCACCGTGAGGCCCAAAATAAAAAAGAGCAGAGCATAAAGATGACGCATGGTTATTGGTTTGGGCTTTTTGGAAAAAAAAGCTGCCCACCTAAAGTGAGCAGCTTTTAGTCAATTCAACATAAAATTACTTACGTACTAGAGGGCTCTCAATGGTGGCCTGGTAGGTGACCCCACCATCAACTGTTGAAAGTGTAACATCTCGTGTACCAGTTAGATCATCAAAAGCCGAATCATTGAAGAGCAAATCCTGTGTGCCATCAACAGCACCGGAAATACCCAAATTAAAATCGAAGCTGTCGTTTACAAATATTTTCCATCCTCCCGTGGCTGCAGGAAAAGTGGTAATAACAAATGCAGTAGCGCTATTCGGCTCGGCAACAATAGAAGCTTCCATATCTATTCCAGCTTCTTCTCCACTCGCCCAAGACTCTGCTTCACTGCCCGCACCAATAATAGTCCAGGTAGCAGGTGCGATAGATAGCGTCCAGTTTTCTCCCTGATCTGCCGTTTTAACCTCAAAATAGTAAAAACCTGAGGTGGTCACTATCCATTTAGCGTCACCAGGGAGGTCAGCAACGTTGTCGGTAAAATCTGTGTCATCAGTGATGGTCACCGGTACAGAATCGTCGCCAGGGGTCATTTTATTGGCCCAGGTACAATCCGTACGCATCTTCAATTCGCCAGTTGCTTCCAGCGGAAATACACCTCTCCAAGTATGGACACCCCCATCTTGGCCCACATAGATCAGATCTTTTTCTGTACTCCAACCATCTGTGGCCGTTCCGCCCTCTAAACACGCGTCAACTTCGCCCACAATACCTTGCGTAGCAGAACCTATCACTCCCCATGAGAAATTAGCAGGTTCAAACGCACACTCCGGTGCATCACCAGTACGTGCGAGATTCACATCAGGCACACCTACGGTATTGATGGTTAACGTCACGTCGTAAGTCCCTTCGTCCGCCGCAGTGATCGAAATGTTGGCACCGCCTTCTTCCAGGGCATCCAACGTACCACCAAAATTGGTAAGAGCTACATAACCAGTAGCAGGGTTGTAAGGGTCTTCCGGTGTTTCGTCCGTGCGTCGGTCAATCTTCCAGTTGTCGTTGTAGCGCACCTTAAAATCACCTTGCTTCAAAATGATACCAGTGCCCGTCCACTCGCCACCAACAGCCACTGAAGCCGACACTTCATCCATGTCTACATCACTGCCGAAGCCGTTGGACACACAGGCGCTTTCAAATACGGCGCCACCAATGGCACCCCAGCGCTCTACTTCCACGATCAATGCTTCATCTTCTTGGGTGTCAAAAACCACATGGTAAAATCCGTCTGCAGCTATGTTGAAAGCGCTGGTTGAAGTGGAAAGTCCACTCACTACCTCATAACCACCTATGAAGTCGTCACCGTTGGCATCCGTCGCGTCTTCATCATCATTGAACGTTGTCTTCGTGCCACCATAAAGATTGGTAGCGTTCTGACTGGCTACGTCCATGAAGATGTAGTTACCAGCTTCCAAAAACATAAAGCCCACAAAGTGACCAGAGCGCTCGATGGTGCCAAAATCTGGACCTTCTACTTTGAACGAGTTCAACTTGTTGGCTACTGTGACGGTAGTGTCAGTGCCGTCAATCTGTGCAATGTAGGTACCATCCGCAACGGCAAAGGAGCCATCCCCTCCATCGTCGATGATACTACCTCCTCCATCGTCGTCGCCGCAAGCAACCACAAAGGCCAGCATCGCAAATGCCGCTAATAAACCTGTAAATTTGATTGTTCTTTTCATCTTGATTTTATGTTTAAAAAAATCCTTGTCGTCTCTCTATCAGGGACAAAAAATCCCTAATCGAATGACGGATACATGACCCAATCTTAAAAATTTAATAACAACAGACAATGATTTATTTCAGTTTTAATGAATTATTCCAGTCGCAAACGTTTGCAATTTTTATTTTTATAAATTCGAAGCAGAGATTTTCCTCCCCATCACCCAAAAATGCATGAAGAAACAGACCGTAACCATTAAGGACATTGCCAAAAAATTGGGCATCTCTCCCTCTACGGTTTCTCGCGCTTTAAAGGACCACTTCGAGATCAGCCAGGACACCAAAGATGCCGTGAAGCGTGTGGCCGAAGAATTAAACTACCAGCCCAACAGCCTGGCCCTCAGTTTGCGCTATTCCAAAACCTTCACCATAGGTGTGGTCATACCCGAGATTGTCCATTATTTCTTTTCTACCGTCATCAGCGGCATCGAGGACATCGCCCAACGAAGGGGGTATAACGTGATTCTCACCCAGTCAAACGAATCCCTTGTTCGGGAGATATCCAACATACAGACCCTCTTCAACAACCGTGTGGATGGATTGCTCATCTCCATCTCCCGTGAAACGGAAGACTACCAACACTTGGAGCTGCTTGCGCTGAAAGGATTGCCCCTGGTATTTTTCGATCGGGCACCCACCGACCTGCCGGGTAGCCGGGTGATCATAGACGACCAGCAAGGCGGATATCTGGCCACCAAACACCTCATCGATCAGGGCTATCAACGGATTGGTTTCCTTTCCGGAGGAGACCATCTGGGTATTTCAGAAGACAGACAGAAAGGTTATCTACAGGCTTTGGAAGAAGCGGGAATGGAAATGAATAGGGCATTGATAGGTGATAATGCCTACGATGACGACGCCGCCAGGCAGCTCACCCACGACCTGATCAAAAACGAACAAATTGATGCAGTATTTACCGCCAACGATCTGGCTGCCATAGGTGCACTGGCTGCCGCCACGGCATACGGCAAAAGTGTTCCCCAAAATTTCGGCATCGTCGGATTCAGTAACTGGCAGTTTACTGCGCTCACCAAACCGTCACTCAGTACGGTGGAACAACATGGTTTTCAAATCGGACAAAAAGCGGCTGAATTACTCATTGAGCAGATTGAAGCGGAAGAGGAGATGCCACCTAAAACCATTACACTCAAAACGAGCCTGGTCGAGCGTGAATCCTCCAAGAGACAGTAGTCTTACCTTTTTTTTAACACCTCCATCATTTCGAAACCGTTTGCGGTAAGTTTTTTGTCTTTTTATCAATTTATCTACCTAATTTCTTCATTACTTTAAAAAATGTGCTGTGGTCCACCTGTCTGGGCACAGTGAGCCAACACTCAAACCACCACTGCCTTATGGCCCGTATTCCGCTGTTGCGATGGCTCATCCTTTTGTTGGTCTATGGATGTAACCAAACGCTTCCATTGCCCGATCTGAAATGGGATGAAAATCCTCAAATTTTGAGTCGCACGCAACCAGTGTCCGCCACAGGAATCAATAGTCCGTTGTTACTCAGCGAATACCTGATGCGTCCGCAGGCACTGGACTCCATAACCACCGATGGGCCATTCACCCTACAGCGCATCAAGGATACCTTACAAATCAACGGACACTTCGAACGCCCGCTACACGCACTGCATTTCTGGTCTTCAGGTGTGGCGGAAACCCTCTTACTCAAAGAAAAAGAAGAAATACCCATTACCTTTTCTTTTGAAGGCCAGGCAAAACTGGTGCAGGTGAGAGGAGAATTTAATGCATGGAATCCCTCAAACGCGCCCATGGCGATCGATGCATCGGGCGCGTGGTCTGTAACTCTTGCCATCGCTCCAGGTAATTATGAGTACCTGCTCGTGGTGGATGGCGAAGAAATTCCTGATCCTTCCAATCCCAAAACCGTATCTAACGGCATGGGTGGCACCAATTCCGTTTTGGACATCCCGGTTACTCCTCAGGACCAACTCCCAAGGTTGCAAACAGAAGAAGTAAAAGCCAACGAATTTGTCTTCACTTCTACCCTGCCCACCGACAAATTGTATGTTTTTTGGAACAACTACCTGCTTCCAGATCCTTACATCAAGCGTTCCGGGAATACTTACACCGCTTGTATTCCTGAAGCGGCCGGCGGCCTGCAGAGATCTGCCATGCGTGTGTATGCGGTCAATGACAAAGGCGTTAGCAACGAACTTCTGATACCCTTGCAAGAAGGGAAGGTCATTCAGTCGGCCGACCTGCTCAATCGACACGACTACGAGGCCATGGTCATGTACTTTTTGATGGTGGACCGTTTTGCCAATGGGGACACCAACAACGACGCCACCCTAAATATCCCCGAAGTACACCCTAAAGCCGACGATTTTGGCGGCGACCTGCTGGGAGTCACCGAGCAGCTGGAATCAGGATATTTCGATGAATTGGGCGTCAACACCATTTGGCTTTCACCCATTACGCGCAATCCCAAAGGGGCATTTGGTAAGTACCCTAAGCCTGAAACGGCTTTTTCCAGCTACCATGGTTATTGGCCTATATCAAACGTAAAGGTAGATCTTCGTTTCGGAGGCGAAGAGGCGCTGGAAAAGCTTATTCAACAAGCACATGCCAGAGGTTACAATGTACTATTGGATTATGTAGCCAATCATGTGCACGAAAATCATCCCATTTATCGACAGCATCCTGACTGGGCCACCAATCTGTATCTTCCAGATGGCTCACTGAATACGGAAAAATGGGACGAGCATCGACTCACCACGTGGTTTGACACCTTTCTGCCTACACTCGACCTGGGCCGACCCGAAGTGGCAGAGCCAATGGCGGATTCTGCGTTGTTTTGGTTGAGAAACTACGGCATCGACGGCTTCCGGCACGATGCCACCAAGCACATCGACAAACGGTTTTGGCGCATCCTCACACGCAAAATCAAGGAAGAATTCATCTCTCATGGTCGGCCAATTTTTCAAATTGGGGAAACTTACGGCAGCCCCCCCTTGATAAAAAGTTACATCAACCCGGGCATGTTGGATGCCCAATTTGACTTCAATATGTACGACCAGGCCGTACTTGCCTTCGGACATCCCCAGGCAGATTTTGAAGGGTTGAAAACGGCATTGCGTAAAAGTCTCAGCTACTACGGTGACCACCACCTGATGGGGCACATCACCGGCAACCAGGACCGTGCCCGATTCATTTCTCTTGCGGATGGGTCACTCAAATTCGACGAAGACCATAAATACGCCGGGTGGAATCGCAAGATCACCACCGGCGATCCCCTCGGCTACCGAAAGCTTACGGCGTTGACCGCCTACATGATGGCCATCCCAGGCATTCCCTGTATGTACTATGGAGATGAATACGGCTCACCGGGAGGCAACGACCCAGACAATAGAAGACAAATGATCTTTGATGGTCTGGATACATACCAAACATGGACACGGCAGCGTACAAAGGATTTGATACACCTGAGAAGAAATAACCTGGCACTCATTTTTGGTGATACACGTCTTTTGCCAGTCAAAGACCCTGAGGTACTGGCCCTTTCAAGAAATTATTTTAGCCAGGCGGTAGTCGCAGTTTTCAATGGCTCCGATCAACCCAAAGAAGTGGTAATTCCCAAGGGAGGAAAGGCCCATTTCGATGGAACCATCATAGCTCCCGGGATTGTCGCCCTACCTGCCCATGGATATGACCTAATCACCTACGAAAAATGAAACATGTATCAATCCTACTTATAGCAGCCAGCCTTCTGGGTTGTACCAACATCGGGCAGTCAGAAGGCCCGACCCCGCTCATGAAAGTCGAGGAACAGGTAAAAAACGCCACGATTTACGAAGTGAACATCAGGCAATATACACCCGAAGGTACCCTGTCCGCCTTCCGTAAGCATTTGCCCCGACTGAAGAAAATCGGCGTGAAAATACTTTGGATCATGCCAGTGCAACCTATTGGAGAAAAAAATCGCAAAGGCCCATTGGGAAGCTACTATTCGATCAGCGACTACACAGCGGTAAATCCAAGTTTTGGCACCCTGAAAGACTTCAAGGCCATGGTGGAAGAAGCCCACGCCATGGATATGCTGGTCATCCTGGACTGGGTGGCCAATCACACTTCTTTCGATCACGCCTGGACCCAACAAGCCGGCTTCCATACGACACGCAACGGGGAAATCATTCATCCCGAGGGTACAGACTGGACCGATGTGGCAGATTTGAATTACGAGAACCCAGAGATGCGGCAGGCAATGATTGATGACATGCAATGGTGGGTACAGGAAGCAGACATCGACGGATTTCGTTGTGATGTCGCCGCCATGGTACCCTCTGACTTCTGGCATGCGGCCGTAGATTCGTTGAACCTCCTGAAACCGATGTTCATGCTGGCTGAGGCGAATGAACCTGAGTTGCATAATTATTTCCACATGACCTACGCCTGGGACCTGCATCACCAGATGAATGAGTTGGCAAGGGGACAAATAGACGTCCCTATTTTTCGTGAAGCCGTGGATAGAGAGCTAAACAAATACCCTGCTTATGCCATGCGAATGATGTTCATTACCAACCATGATGAAAATTCCTGGAATGGGACCATCAACGAAAGGTTGGGTGCCGAGGCACACCCAGCTTTTGCGGTGCTTTATTTTACCATTGGCGGCATGCCGCTAATTTATTCAGGTCAGGAAGCCGGGCTTTCTAAGCGCTTAAGATTTTTCGAAAAAGATACCATTTCATGGGACAACCTCGGCCTGCAGGATTTTTATGCCCAGTTGGTTTCATTAAAAAAAGATAGGCCTGCACTTCAGCACGGGCCTGAAGGTGGCATTCTAAAATGGTTGCCAACGAATCAAGACCGCTTAATGGCTTACCAACGAATCAATGGATCAGACACCGTTCGGGTCGTCTTGAATTTCTCGGATGATACGCTGTCGGTAACCGGTGAAGCCGCCAACTGGATACTGTATGATTACTTTAGCCAGCAAACCATTCATCTTTCGAAAGAAAAAATACCTGCTTACGGGTACTTTGTAGGAATAAAAAAATAAGCGATGAGCAACGTTTCCCTAACCTCTAAAAAGCCGAGACTGGGTTTTTGGCAAATCTGGAACATGAGTTTTGGCTTTTTGGGCATTCAATTTGGTTTTGCCCTGCAAAATGCGAATACCAGTCGCATCTTCGAAACCCTGGGTGCGGATGCGAAAAACCTGGCCATTTACTGGTTGGCTGCGCCAGTTACCGGCCTGCTCATCCAGCCAATCATTGGCTACTACAGCGACAGAACCTGGCACCCAAAATGGGGTCGCCGCCGTCCCTTTTTCGCTGTGGGAGCCATTCTTGCTACCGTTGCACTTTGCATAATGCCCAATTCTCCAAGCCTTTGGGTAGCCATCGGCATGCTATGGATCATGGATGGGTCTATCAATATCAGCATGGAGCCTTTCCGTGCATTTGTAGGTGATATGCTGCCTAATGAGCAGCGCACACGCGGCTTCGCCATGCAAAGTTTTTTTATAGGCGTAGGCGCCGTGGTTGCCTCGGTGCTGCCCTGGGTGCTGGTCAACTGGCTCGGCATACCAGACACCAATCCGGAGGGGGGTATACCCCCCAATGTGCGACTCTCTTTCTACCTGGGTGGAGCTGTTTTTTTAACGGCTGTGATGTGGACGGTCTTCACGACCAGGGAATACCCCCCCGCACCTGGCGACCTCGAGAAAGTACGTCAAAAAAAACCACTGCATGAACTGGTGATACGATATACCCCTTCGCAATACATGCAGCGGGGGGTGGCAATGATCCTTGCCGGGGTCGCCCTTGTGGGCTGGTTTTATTTTAAAAAACTTGACCCACAACTCTACGTGGTCGCTGGCATCCTGCTGCTTTTTGGCCTCAGTTACTTCAGCAGTGCGTTGCTTATGCGCCAGGGGAAATACCAGAGCGGCTTTGTGCAAATCGTGCGGGACTTTCAAAACATGCCACGCACCATGGTGCAACTCGCATTCGTTCAGTTTTTCTCATGGTTTGCCCTATTTGCCATGTGGATTTACACCACCAATGGCATGACCAGCCACATGTATGACTTGAAACTTGACGAGACACACGTCCGACAAATGGTGACAGATGTAAAAGGACTCAATTTTTCCACACCACTCGTGTACAAGAACGGTAAGGTGATTGAGGATGCATACACCGGAACACAAACAGCGGGTATGCTCAAAAAGAAGCGCCAGGAAATTCAAAAAGAATTGAACAACTACCGCAGCCGGCTGGATGCAGGTGATCCGTACGTGGTGACCAATATGGGACTAATAAATTTTTTTCTGGACAAAAATGTTCAGCCGCAGCTGAGCGCCTCGGTGTTGGATCGGGTGCTTTATGTGCAGGAAGAATACAACCAGGGTGGAAACTGGGTTGGAATTCTCTTTGGCGTATACAACGGCATGCCTATGCTGATTGCCTTTCTGTTGCCTGTTATCGCCGGTAGAATCAGTCGGCGCATCACCCACATGATCATGCTTTTGTTCGGTGCTGCCGGCTTCCTGTCTTTTTACATTATCAAAGATCCCAACCTGCTGATCCTGTCGATGGTGGGCATAGGTTTTGCATGGACCAGTATACTGTCCATTCCATACGCCATGCTGTCGGCCTCCTTGCCAGCCAAGAAAATGGGCTACTACATGGGCATATTTAATTTTTTCATTGTGATTCCACAAATGGTGGCTGCCTCCATTCTGGGTTTTCTGGTGGTCACTTTTTTCGATGGCCAGTTCATTTTTGCACTCGTCATCGGTGGGTTTTCTATGCTCCTGGCCGCACTGCTTTGCCTGCGCGTCGAGGATCACGAAGAAGTACACGTAAAGGAAGACCACGCATAATGGGATAAATGGTCTTTATCTCATACCTTTGCGGCCCGTTTACAATCATTCGGAGCAATACACATGTCATCAGTCAAAATATTTGCAGGGTCAGGATCTATCAAACTGGCCGAGGCGATTGCCGATGCCTATGGCAAGCCGTTGGGCAAATGCACCTCACAGATATTTTCCGACGGAGAGCTCAATTTTGCCTACGATGAATCGGTGCGGGGATCTCACGTTTTCATCATCCAGGCCACCCCTCCTCCTTCCGATCACATCATGGAGTTGTTGCTCATGATTGACGCTGCACGCAGGGCCAGTGCACGTCACGTGACCGCGGTGGTGCCTTATTTTGGTTATGCCAGGCAGGACCGTAAAGATAGACCCAGAGTGGCCATCGCGGCCAAACTATTGGCCAATATGATATCCGCAGCCGGCGCAGACCGCATCATGACCTGTGATCTGCACGCCGGACAAATTCAGGGGTTTTTTGATATTCCCGTGGATCACCTGGACGGTTCTTATGTATTCGTGCCGTACTTGAAGAAATTAAAACTTGAAAATATGGTGTTCGCGTCGCCGGATGTAGGTGGATCTAAACGCACCAGGCATTATGCCAAATTTTTCGAAGCTGATATGGTGATATGCGACAAGTATCGCAAGCGTGCCAATGAGATCGCCTCCATGCAGGTAATTGGAGATGTAAAGGACAGGGACGTAGTATTGGTAGATGACATGGTAGACACCGCAGGTACTTTAAGCAAAGCGGCCATTGTACTTAAAGAGAAAGGTGCCCGGTCTGTGCGCGCAGTTTGCACACATGGTGTCTTGTCCGGTGCAGCTTACGACAACCTGGAACAATCGGCACTGGAAGAATTGATCATTACCGATACCATTCCACTGCATAAAAAAAGTAAAAAAATTAAAGTGCTGACGATGTCCGACTTGTTTGCCAAAGCCATTCGCAAGGTACATGACAACGAATCTATCAGTTCTTTATTCATCAAGTGAACAATTAAATTAAGTAATATGAAAAGCGTTGAGATTATAGGGTATCAAAGAGCAAATCTCGGCAAAACTGAATCCAAGCGGCTTCGAGAAGAAGGTTTTGTCCCCTCAGTGTTGTACGGCGGTAAAGAACAAATCCACTTTTACTCGCCAAATATTTTATTCAGGGAGTTGGTTTACACCTCCGACGCGCACTTTGTGCACCTGAACATTGAAGGTGACGAAAGAAAAGCCATCCTTCAGGATATCCAGTTTCATCCGGTAAGTGAAATGATCATGCACGCAGATTTTCTGGAATTGTTCGACGACAAACCAGTGAAAATGAAGGTGCCCGTAAAAACCACGGGAACTGCTCCCGGCGTGCAACAGGGTGGTAAAATCGTCATGAAATTGAAGTACGTGACACTCAAGGCCTTTCCAAAAGACATGCCTGCTTTTGTTTCCGTAGATGTATCGAATCTGAATTTGGGTAAATCAATTCGGGTAGCCTCCATTGAGCGCAGCAATTTTGAAGTACTCAACAACGATCTGGTCACCATCGCTTCTGTAGAAACGCCGCGCGCACTTCGTGGTAAAGGAGTGGAAGAAGAAGAGGGTGCTGAAGCAGGCAATAAAGAAGCTGTTTCAGAATAATAAATTCAACGGCGGGCATGGCCCGCCTTTTTTATACCCATCATCCCATTGTAATTTCGCTCATGCGCCAATTCAAGCGTCACCTGTTGACGGCAGCTTTACCTTATGCCAATGGGCCCGTTCATATTGGTCACCTGGCCGGCGTTTATGTGCCCGCAGACATTTACGCCAGGTACCTGCGCTTAAAAGGTAAAGATGTGGCTTTTATCTGTGGCTCAGACGAACATGGGGTGGCCATCACCCTGCGCGCCAAAAAGGAAGGGAAAACACCCAAAGAAGTTGTGGAGATGTACCACCAACAAATCAAAAGATCATTCGAAGAATTTGGCATCAGTTTCGATGTGTATTCACGCACCTCTTCATCTGTACATCACCAGACGGCGGCTGGTTTTTTCACACAGCTACATACAAAAGGTGTACTGACTGAAGATACCAGCGGGCAATTTTATGATGAGCAGGAAAATCAGTTCCTTGCCGACAGGTACATAAAAGGTACATGTCCGAATTGCGCTTACGACGAAGCCTATGGCGATCAATGTGAAAAATGCGGCACTTCACTTACGCCGAAAGAATTGATCAATCCGCGCTCCACCATCAGTGGAAATGCACCGGTGATGAGACCCACACAACATTGGTACCTGCCCCTGGATCGGTATGAAAACTGGCTTGGGAAATGGATACTCAAAGAGCATAAAGAGTGGAAG
This sequence comes from uncultured Roseivirgaceae bacterium, assembly GCA_964403075.1. GTDB lineage: Bacteria > Bacteroidota > Bacteroidia > Cytophagales > Cyclobacteriaceae > CAYOEV01. The sequence goes on from CAYOEV010000009.1 coordinate 47,291, forward strand.
CCAAATGTATATGGACAATGCAAAAGCTGGCTGGACAATGGACTGAACCCCCGGCCCATTACCCGAGACCTGGAGTGGGGCGTAAAGGTACCCCTTCCAGAAGCTAGCGGTAAAGTATTGTACGTCTGGTTCGATGCGCCCATTGGATACATCAGCGCCACCAAAGAGTGGGCCAGTGCGCAAGGTAAGAACTGGGAGGATTATTGGAAATCTGAGGACACAAGACTGATTCATTTTATAGGCAAGGACAACATTGTTTTCCATTGCATCATCTTCCCAACTATCCTCCACGCGGCTGGTGACTACATCCTGCCCGATAATGTGCCGGCCAATGAATTTCTAAATCTCGAGGGTCAAAAGATTTCCACGAGTCGTAACTGGGCAGTCTGGCTTCACGAATACCTGGAAGATTTTCCGGGTAAGCAAGATGTCTTGAGGTACGTACTAACGGCCAACGCACCTGAAACCAAAGACAACGATTTCACCTGGCACGATTTTCAGACACGTAACAACAGCGAACTGGTTGGCATCCTCGGCAATTTCGTCCATCGGGCACTGGTTTTAACGCAAAAATATTTTCACGGAAAAGTGCCGGAACCAGGTGCGTGGCAGGCCATAGATGAAGAAGTGATGGCCGCTGCCAGGTTGATTCCCGGTAAAATTGAACAAGCACTCGAACAATTCAAATTTCGAGAAGCACTTTCCTCACTCATGGAACTGGCCAGGCTGGGCAATAAATACCTGGCCGAAACCGAACCCTGGCAGTTGATCAAGACAAATGAAGAGCGGGTAGCGACCATATTGCATGTGGCCCTGCAGATTGTGGCCGGCCTCGGATGTTTTTGTGCACCCTTTTTACCCGATACCGCCAAAAAATTGGCACATTTGATGAATGAGACAGCTCCTAACTGGGAGACAGCCAAAGCATTCAATCTATTGACTGCAGGAGAAGCCTTGCAACCACCCGGATTATTGTTCGAAAAAATTGAAGACCAAACCATTGAGCAGCAAATGGACCGATTAAAAAAAGGAGATCAACCTGAAGATGCAGCCGGTGAGGTGATAACGGCCTTTAAGAAAGAAATAAAATTTGAAGATTTTGCAAATATAGACCTGCGTGTAGGCACCATTACACGCGCTGAATCGGTACCAAAGTCAAATAAGTTGTTGCGATTTGAAGTGGACCTGGGACTGGAAAAACGCACCATTTTGAGCGGAGTAGCAAAGTTTTTTAGTCCGGAAGAAATGCTCGGAAAGCAGGTGGTGGTCATGGCCAACCTGGCTCCACGAAAAATCATGGGCGTAGAAAGCCAAGGGATGTTGCTCTTTGCAGAAAACGAAAAAGGTCAGTTGTTCAAAGTGTCTCCGGAACCTGAAGCTCCCAATGGATCTACTATCGCCTGATGGAAGCTTTCGAACTATATCACTTCGATTACATAGACCTCTACAAGTTGTTAAAGATTCAGGGTTGGGTGTCTTCCGGTGCTGCAGCCAAAGAATGCATCGACGAGGGCCTCGTAGAAGTCAATGGCCAAGTGGAAACACAACGGAGGAAGAAATTGCGAGAAGGAGATCACGTGGTATTCGGTGACCATGAAGCCATGATCCAGAAGGAGAATAAAGACAGAGATAAACCTGATAATTTGTCTTAAATGAAAATGGCCGCCATTGACATCGGATCAAATGCTGTGCGGTTACAGATCACCAACGCCATTGCTTTCGAGCGAGTGGTTACCTTCAAAAAACTGGAATATGTGCGTTTTCCACTGCGCCTGGGTCAGGACGTGTTTTCCACCAACCGGATCAGTGAATTCAACAAAGAACGCTTTTATAAGTTGATGCATGCCTATAAAAACCTCATTGATCTTTATGAGGTAGATGCGCTTTATGCCTGCGCCACCTCCGCCATGCGAGAAGCAGAAAATGGGTCCTTGATCACACGCCAGGTGAATGAAAAACTTCAGCTGAACATAGAGATCATCAACGGGCAGAAAGAAGCTGAAATGATAAACCGGGTGATTCAGGTAGACCTTGATGACCGTCCTTACCTGCACATCGATGTGGGAGGCGGCAGCACCGAACTTAATTATTATAAAGGTAAAAAACGATCATCCGCCTCCTTTCGACTGGGATCGGTACGGTCGCTGGAAGACCCCCACAACCAGGCCGAAAGAGAACGTCTGCGGGAGTGGATACTGCAGCAAAAAATGCCTCAGAAAAACTTAAAAGCCATCGGCACCGGTGGAAATATCAATAAGTTGTACGAACTGTCGCGAGATGCGGGGAAGGTTTCCAGAAAAGCCACAAGCGACAGCCTCATACGGGTTGTGGAAAAATTGAAAAAAATGAGCCTTGAGGAAAGAATGAGCCAACTCCAATTGAATCCGGATCGGGCGGATGTCATAATCCCGGCATCCTCCATTTACCTTGAAGTCATGGCCACGGCCAATATCAATAAGATCATTGTGCCAGACGTCGGATTAAAGGATGGCATCAACATGATGCTCTACGAGCAAAAAAACCCTACCCACGGAAAAGTCTTTTTGAGAAACAGTTAGTTGGTAGGGTAGCCCATCTGTATGCTGTATTTAAATTAATCTACATTTGGATGCTTGAAGAACCATACCAAGTTTAAGATTTTGACAGCATCGGATTTAAGGGAATTGTATGAGCTGCATTACGAGGGAGTCCGTAGATTTATTTACTACAAAGTAGGTGACATGGACACTTCGGAGGATATTTTACAAGAAGTGTTCCTGAAAATCTGGACCAAGCGCAAAGAAATAAGAATAGATACGGTGAAAAGCCTCATTTATACGATCGCTTCTAATTTGGTGATCAACCATTTCAATCACCAGAAAGTGGTCTTCCATCACCGAGAATCGACACCACAGACTACCTATGGGGCATCGCCGCAATTCATCCTTGAAGAAAAGGAATATGAAGAAAAAGTCAATCAGGTATTAGCCAGCATTCCAGAGGGTTGCCGGGAGGTATTCCTGATGCATCGACTGGATGACTTGAAATATGAAGAGATAGCTGATCGCATGGGGTTGACCGTTAAAGCCATTGAAAAGCGAATGAGCAAGGCCATTGCCATCGTGAAAGAAAACCTGGGAAGGAAATTATGAAAGACCAAGACCAACTGACATCTTTTGAGCAACAACTGAAATATGCCCAGTTGCCGGAAGGAAAGGGTAAAGAAAAAATTTGGGCCGCCATTGTAAATGAATTGCCGGGCACCCGGACTCATAGCGGTCAGAACCTTAGATGGTGGGCCGCGGCGGCAAGTCTGGTCTTAATGGCGTTTTTGAGCTATTTGTACTGGTCCAACGGTGTCTACAGCTATGCAACTGCACGCGCTGAAATGACCGCAATTACGCTACCCGATGAGTCAGTGGTTACATTGAATGCCGATTCAAGACTGGAAGTGAGCAAGCGGTGGAACCGACAAGTGCAGTTGGAAGGTGAAGCTTTTTTCGAGGTGGTAAAAGGAAGCACCTTTGAGGTTAAGACGCCAAAAGGGATCGTTCAAGTATTGGGCACCAGCTTCAATGTGAACACCCGTGCGAACCAACTAACCGTACAGTGTAAAACCGGTCGTGTAGCTGTTCAGGTCCCAGTGATCAAACATCAATCCGTATTGCGACCCGGAGATGAATTCAAACTGGTCAACCAATCTCCACGGAAAATTTCGAACGATAGCGACCGGTATGGCAAGTGGACCGAGGGGGAATTTCATTTTGATAATGCGCCCCTCCAGACTGTCATGGACGAAATCAGTCGTCAATTTGATATTCCCATTGAATTGCAGCTCGAGACGCCTCGACAATTCACCGGATATTTTAAAAACACCACAATTAATGACGCGCTAGAGACGGTATGTCTACCGCTGGGGCTTACCTTTACTAAGGAAAAAGGTAAGTATCAGGTAGCTGCTCCATGAGAATTTGGGTCGTCTTCATCTTCTTTTCGGGTCCGTTTTGGTCCCAGGCGCAAGACACACTTTATGAACTGAAGGCAAAGAATAAAACGCTTTATGCGGTCATTCAGGAAGTATCGCGGTCTTACAGGCTGAAGTTTGCTTATGACCCGGAAAAACTTCGTCAGGAATCCATCACCACAACCATCAGCGAAGACAACGAACATGAATTCATAGAAACGCTTTTTGCCAATCTTCCCTTCGAAATCAAGGAAAAGAATGGCGTTTACCTAATCATACCTCAAAAAAAAACCAAAACGCAGCGTGTCTGGCTTTCCGGATGGGCAGAAGACGCAAAAACCGGTGAACCGCTTGCCTATGCACACGTGAGATGGGAGGATCAGGGCACCACGACCAATGCGGACGGGCATTTTACCTTGCTCCATACCGGTAGTGAACAACCGCTGAAGGTAAGCTATGTGGGTTATGAAACCACCGAGACCGTAGTGGGCAAGCGCGCGCAGGAAATCAACATTCAGGTAAAAGAAGATCCTTCATTGCTACAGGAAGTGGTGCTTACTTCCGACCAGGTCATCGAATTGCCCTTGGCACCCTCCATTTACCGGCTAAATCCAAAAACTTTCAATAGCATCCCTTCACTGGGTGAAGTAGATGCCTTCAAATCGTTGCAATTACTCCCGGGTATTCGAGCCACTGATGAAACCACTTCCGGCCTGTCCGTGCGCGGCAACTCTCCCGAACACAATTTGGTCCAACTGGACGGCTTTACGCTTTACCACCTTGATCATTTCTTTGGCATCTTTTCTACCTTTAACTCCAGCACCATCGGCAACATTGACATCTATAAAGGTGGTTTTGATGCACAATACGGGGGTAGAATTTCCAGTGTGGTAGATGCAAGGGCACGAAATCCCAATTTCAACGAGGTATCGGGGGGTGTAGGCATCAACCTGATGAGTGCAAATGGTTACCTAGAGTTGCCTACCACCAAGCAATCTTCCCTGTTGGTTGGTTTTCGACGATCGTTCATAGACATTTTTAAGACCGGCTTGTTCAAAAGTTTCCTGGCGTCCAACCGTGTAGATGCGCTGGAAGCACTGGAGCCTTCACTCAACGATGCCTTTGACCTGACCCCGCAGTTTTATTTTTACGATTTCAATGCGAAATGGAAATACCGGCTCTCCAGTAATTCAGTGGTCGATTTTAATCTTTACCTCAGCAAGGATGATTATGAAGGCACCTTCGAGGCTGAAGATGAACAATCAATCTTTGAAGTCACCGACCAGGCCATCTGGTCGAATCGGGGAATGAGCTTTAATTGGAAGCAATACCTCACTAGCAAATGGTACAGCGAATTATCGATTGGCCACTCATTGTACCGAAATACCGCCACCTATGTGAATGAAGAGACATTTTTTCAACCTGTCGTAGATACAAATACAGAATTACTACTCGGTCAAGACAGCACGGTTAACTACTTGTCCTACGACAAAAGCAACGTAGTGGATGATTTATCAGTGAAAATATTGAATGACTTTAATTTGACTCCAGATTTTCGGGTGACCTTCGGAGCAGAAATCAATCAGTTATCTACTGACTACCGCTTAGGCTATTTTCAGGAAGATGTGGAAGATTATGAAAATTCAGCAACAATCACTTCCATCTTTGCCTCCAACCGCTACCGGTTGGGGCCATTCACTGCCAATGCAGGCCTGCGCTACGTGTATTATGATCTTACACGTGAACGCTTCCTGGAGCCGCGCTTAAGCATGAATTACCAGCTGCTGAAGAACTTACGTTTAAAAGCCAGCTGGACACAACATCACCAGTTTATCAATCGAATGGCCTTGTCACCTTTCGGTAACTCCGATCAGTATTATTGGGTGCTCGCCGACCGAGACGTATACCCCATATTGTCCAGCACACACGTAATCGCAGGCGCCGAATATACCCTTAGTCGCTGGACCCTCAATGTAGAAGCCTATGACAAAACCAGTAATGGCGTGTTGGAATCCGAATACGTAGTATTTGCTCCCCAAGTCAATGAGAATGTCAATATTGAAGATTTTGTTTATGCAGGTGAAAATAAGTCTACGGGCCTAGACGTCTTTCTAAAATATAAAAATGATAGACACGATGCCTGGCTGAGTTATTCCCTAAGCCGATCGGAAAACCAGTTTTCCACATTGAACCGTGGGCGCCCTTACCCGACCCTTCAGGACCAAAAACACGAAATTAATCTGGTAAATATTGTCAAGCTTGGCCCCTGGGAATTCGGCGCGGTGTTCATATATGGTTCCGGTAGGCCCTACACACCCAATGGGGGAATAAAGGAAAGTGGAACTGTCATACTCTACGACGTGAACCGAATCAACTCGCTCAGACTACCGGATTACCACCGACTCGATTTGTCAGCCAAGTATACGTTTGAGATGGGCCGATATACTGCACAAACAGGCCTCACGCTTTTCAATATTTACAACCAGCAAAATGCCAAGTCTCGCCGGTATGGCGTACGATACAATTTTGACGAGAACGCTGCAGAGGCTGACAACCTCGCCGCACAGGAAGCGTTCGTTCAAATCCTTGAACTTAATACCCAACTACTGGGCTTCACACCAAACTTCTTCTTTAACCTGCGTTTCTAATTTTCAATAACCTTTGCTAAATAACATCGTAGGCAATAATTAGTACCGAATATTAATTGGGAGTTAAAATATACGTCTAAAATTCAATACTCCTTGTTTTTGTTATGCATGCATACTATATTCGTTGCACATTTAGTATGCATGCATACTAAATAACAGTTAAACAATGCCAAAAATTATGGAAGCAGTAGCGGAAAAAACCAGTTTAAAAGGCGGAGAATTTCTTATCAAGGAATCTGCAGCCGCCGACGTATTCATCGCTGAAGAATTCAGTGAGGAGCAAAAAATGATGGCGCAAGCCACCATGGACTTTATAGAAAAAGAAATCGATCCTCACCTGGACCGCATGGAATCCATGGAGGACGGATTCATGGTCAGTCTGGTGAGTAAAGCAGGCGAGTTAGGCTTACTCGGAGTTACTCTACCAGAGCAGTATGGTGGCCTGGGAATGGACTTCACCACTGGCATGTTGATTGCCGACGTGATAGGTGCAGCCGGATCATTTTCCACAACGTACGGCGCCCACACTGGCATCGGTATGTTACCTATCCTTTACTACGGTACGGAAGAGCAGAAAAATAAATACCTTCCGTTACTTACCTCAGGTGAATGGAAGGCGTCCTACTGCCTGACCGAGCCGGACGCAGGATCGGATGCCAACTCTGGTAAAACCAAAGCTACCCTTTCGGCGGACGGTAAGCACTACTTAATTAATGGTCAGAAAATGTGGATCACAAATGCCGGATTTGCTGACCTTTTTATTGTTTTCGCTAAAGTCGATGACGACAAGAAGTTGTCGGCATTTATTGTAGAAAAAACGTTTGGTGGCATCACGCTGAACGACGAAGAGAAAAAATTAGGCATCAAAGGATCAAGCACTCGTCAGGTGTTCTTTAACGACTGTCCGGTACCTGTTGAAAACATGCTATCAGAGCGGGAAAATGGATTCAAAATTGCCGTCAACGTGCTAAATGTCGGACGAATTAAGTTGGGTTCAGGAGTGATCGGTGGTTGTAAGCGTGTCATCGATCAAGCCACAAAATATGCCAACGACCGCAAGCAATTCGGCACGGCCATTTCATCATTCGGAGCGATCCAAACAAAGTTGGCCAACCTGGCGGCCGGTACCTTTGCCATCGAATCTGCTGCCTATCGTGCGGGGCATGCCATACAAGAATCCATTGAAGTCAACGAGGAGGCAGGCATGTCGCACAGTGAGGCCAAAATGAAAGCGCTTGAGCAATGGGCCATTGAGTGCGCAATGATAAAAATTCTTGGGTCAGAGGTGCTCGATGAGGTTGTGGATGAGGGTGTACAAATTTATGGTGGCATGGGCTTTTCTGAAGACGCGCCAATGGCACGTGCTTACCGAGATGCACGCATTTCACGCATTTATGAGGGGACCAATGAAATTAACCGAATGCTCATCGTCGGTATGATGATGAAAAAAGCCATGAAAGGCGAAGTAGACCTGATGGGCCCTGCCATGGCCGTGGGTAAAGAATTGACATCTGTTCCTTCTTTTGAAACTCCAGACCTAAGCCAGCCACTGGCGCAGGAACGTTTGACCATCAAAAATCTCAAAAAGGCAGTATTGATGGCCTCCGGAAAAGCCGCCGAAACTTTCGGTCCAAATTTGGAAGAAGAACAAGAAGTGCTGTTGCATCTTGCCGATATGCTGATACAGGTATATACCGCAGAATCAGCCATATTAAGGGCTGAAAAACTGGTAAGCAAATTAGGTGAAACAGCGGCTGAATGCTATGTAGACATGGCCAAATTAACGCTTTACCGCGCCACACAGATCATTAAGAATGCGGGAGACGAGGCGGTAGCATGCTTTACTGAAGGTGATGAATTGAAGGTGATGTTAATGGGCCTGAAAAGATTTACCAAAATGGAACCGTTAAATACGCGTGACGTGCGCAGAAGGATTGCCGAAAAGATGATTGAGAAAAATAGTTTCCCCTATGAACTTTGATCAGGTATTGAAATTTTAGGTACTAAAAGCCCCAGCCGAAAGTTGGGGTTTTTTGTTTCTTTATCATCTCTTTGCGCGCATAATACGTAGATTTGATCACAGACGAAAGGTGTAGCAGAAAATGGAGCAAATCAAGCAACTCAATACAGAGGAAAAAGCTCTTCAACTGAATCTGGACGATTCAATTTATGGTACCATAGCAGAAATAGGAGGCGGTCAGGAAGTGGCGGCCTATTTTTTTAAGGCAGGCGCCGCATCTGGCTCTATTGCCAAAACCATGTCGGCATACGACATGAAGTTCAGCGACGAAATATATGGCAAATGTGACCGGTATGTTAGTGAAGGCCGGGTGAAGCAGATGCTGGAGTGGGAATTTTCGCTTCTTACCGAGCGGCTAACCGAACGGGCGCAACGTTCCCGCTTCTTCGCCTTTTCCAATACTGTAGAGACGATCAATTACGCCCGCACCAATGAAGGTGGAGGCTGGATGGGCATTCGTTTTTTTAAGCGTCCTGGGCAGGAAATACCCAACCAGTGTACGTTGCACGTCAACCTAAAAGACAATCAACCACATTGGCAGCAAAATGCATTGGGCAAACTTGGTGTAAACCTGATTCACTCTTGCTATGCTTTTGATAATCCGGAGGACATCATCAATCATTTGCGCGACAATATCCATCCCAGCAGGGTAGAAATTGATTTCTTCAGTATTCAGGGTGCCGACTATGCCGACGCAGACACCCGGCTGCTCAGCCTTTCGCTTGTAAGAAAAGGACTCTCCCATGCCGTCATGTTCAACGCCAAAGGCAAGGTCATGCAGGCATCGGAGTCACTTTACCGTAAAAATATACTCGTACTACGTGGCAGGTTTCGCCCAGTTACCCATGTGAATGTAGACATGATGATCTCCGCCATGCGTGAGTTCAGACGAGAAAAAGACGTCAACATTGATGCCATATTTCCGCTGATTGAACTCACCCTCAATGACCTGACAATGGGTGGTGACCTTGATGAAAGTGATTTTCTGGAACGGGTGGACGTACTCAGCGCATTGGGGCAAACAGTGATGATCACAGACTTTCAGGAACATTACAAAATTGCGTCTTACCTGACCAAATTCACGCGCAAAGCCAAGATAGGGCTGGTACTGGGAGTAAATAACCTCAATCAGATTTTCAATGAGAAATATTACGACAACCTCACGGGAGGTATCCTGGAGTCATTCAGCAGGCTATTTGGGAGTAATTCCAAACTGCTCATCTACCCTGCTTTCAAGCCTGGAACGCAACATATCATAGACCTGGATTCTTTTCAACCACCCCCTCACCTGATACACCTTTTCGAACATTTTAAAAGCAACCAACAGATTACTTCCATCCATGGGGCTAAACTTGAAAACCTACACATCATTTCAGACGAAGTACTGGAAATGATCGAAAAAGGCCATGATGGCTGGGAAGCGTTTGTTCCACAGCGAGTGGTCAATCTTATCAAAAGTCAATCTCTATTCAATTACCAATCCAGATCCCCGGAAAAAGCAGAAGCCTGATACATTCAAAAGCAAATAATCTTTGGGTTTAAAAAGAGCGTCTATATTTGACGCCTGATTTTTAAAACCTATGAGCAGCAGAGGAGCATTTTCTAGTAAGGCGGGATTTATATTGGCAGCCGCAGGGTCAGCCGTAGGCCTGGGCAACATTTGGGGGTTCCCTTACGAAGTGGGCCAGGGCGGCGGCGCGGCCTTCGTGATCATCTATCTGTTTTTTTGTTTCGTCCTCTGCTTTCCCGTGATGGTAACTGAAATCGCCATTGGAAGAAAAACCCAAAAAAATCCCTACGGTGCCTTCAACAGCCTCGGCTTCAAAAAGTGGCGAGGACTTGGTCTTCTGGGCATTCTTAGCGGATTCCTCATCCTTTCTTTTTACAACGTTATCGCCGGTTGGGCTTTTGGCTACGTGTTTGAAATGATCGTTGGCAACTTTGCCATCTCTGAATCCTTTGGCGACTACATCAAGGATGTTTTTAAGGTGGGCGCTTACGGGCTTGTATTTATGGCGGTCACCGCTTTTGTGGTATCCAAGGGAATATCTGGAGGTATTGAAAAAGCCGCCAAGATCCTCATGCCCACCCTCATCGTTATGATGTTGGCACTGGTTATTTATGGACTTACCCTACCCAACGCCATAGATGGCTTACGTTTTTACCTCGTACCTGACTTTAGTAAAATCAATGCCTCAGTGGTTTATAACGCCATGGGGCAGGCCTTCTTCTCCCTTTCATTGGGTATGGGTGCGTTAATTACCTATGGAAGCTATGTGGGCAAAAACGACAACATCGTGAGCTCTGCAGCACTAATTACACTCACTGATGTGGGCATAGCCCTGATTGCCGGCCTGATGATTTTCCCACTTATTGGTTTTATGAGCGGGGGCACCATGGAGGGGGCCGGCGGTGGACCGGGACTGATTTTTGTCACCTTACCTGAAATTTTTGGTTCCATCGGCGGTACACTCGGATCGATCGTGGGCACCACCTTTTTCCTTTTACTCTGTTTTGCTGCCCTGACCTCCACTGTTTCTCTGCTGGAAGTACCCATCGCCTTTGTAGTAGACGAAATGAAGGTACGCCGCAAGAAAGCAGCCTGGATGGTATCCTTGATTATTTTTATTGTTGGTATTCCATCCCTGCTGGGCAATGGGTATTCCCCATTTTTTAGCACCCAATTCATTACTTATAAATCAGGTGGAGTAGACACAGACTTTTTGTCTTTCATTGCCGCTCTGGCAAATGACACCATCTTGCCACTCGGCGGTTGCCTAATCGCCTTTTTTGCGGCTCATGTGTGGAAGAAGCACCATCTGGACGAAGAGCTATCGAATGGTGCCCCGGGATACAAAAATTCCCTAATTCAAAAATATTTGAATGTAACCGTTGGATACTTCGCCCCTATCGTACTGGCCACCTTGTTTATACTGACTGTATTGTTCAAGTTCTTTGGCATTGAACTTCTTTAAAAATTCACTTCCTAAAGCTCTTCAGAAATTTCTCGTCAAAGATGATGACATATTCACCCTTGGGCAGGCTGGAAATATTGATCCGGTTGCTTTGCCCTTGTAGCACCATTTCATTGGCTCCATCCACCACTTCAAACGAAGCCGCACGAGATAATATCAGTTCGTCACCCGCCCGGGTAACTCTTACCTTCTCTGCATAATAGGCCATCTCTACCTCTGGTGAATACTGGTAGGTGCCATCATCCTCCTCGTATCTGATCCGAAATTTATTCACACCCTCTATAAACAAAGGAAAACTGGCGTAGCTAGATCCTCCGAAAATACCTCGGGCGGCCAACGTATCTATGACGTCCCAATAATCTAATTCATACCGTTGCACCAGGTATTTTCCATCGGGTTGCTCCCCTTTAGACGACCAGTTTAGTACCGAATCATTTACATCCACATTCAAAAAGCGGAAATTATTGTGGTATCGAATGGCCTCTGGATTTAAAATTTTAGGGGTGTGCACACTGTCTTGATAAAAAATTCGCACACTTACCGGCACATAACGCTCCAATCCCTTGAAATCGATCACCAGGGCACTGACGTTGTAGTTCATTTTGAGGGGCCGATCATTGATGGTCATACGATCTACGATGAATCTCCTGCTAACGGCAGAGTAAGGGTTTTGCACATACAATGCCTCCCCACGGTATACCCCAGCCAATCTGATTGCCAGCTGCTGATCTACCTGTGCGCAGGCGACGCCAGAGCTCCAGACAATTCCTAAGAAGTACAGTAACCTGACCATGAGCATTAATCTGCCTGTGATTCGCGTATAAACAAATATATACCTTTGCTTGTATTTGATGGGGCAATGCACATACCACATCATCATCATTAATTTTAATTTAGTGCCTCATGAAAATCTTTTGTATTGCACTAGGCCTTTTGTTGCTTTCTTCCTGTGCACCCGAACCCATTGCATTTTTAAGTGATAAAGCGCGCTTTCAGGATTATGAATCATTTAAACTCCTCAGTCCAAAGCTTAATCGCACCAACCTGGGTCAAAACAGTGCCACTCTTATCGATGATATGGAATACTGGCTACGGTACGGCATGCGCGAAAGAGATTTCGAAGAAAACAACCTGAGTCCCGATCTGATCCTGCGCTACGACCTGGTCACCAACCGTGGAACCAGCACGAGTGTCTCCCCAGGTTTTGGTTATGCCATTGCAAATACCCGTACCTTCCTGGAGTCTACCATTATTCTGGAATTGATTAGCACAGAAACCAATAAAATGATCTGGCAAAGTAGTTATGACTTGAGTCAAAAATCCGGTAAAAGAAGCCGCGAGGCTACTGAAAGTGCCATCACGGACATGTTTTATACTTTTCCATACCGCGCCGGATCAAAAAAACTGGATGAAGATCTGGCAGACTTCCGGGCTGGCCGTAAAAAGGTAAAGGCCCGACAGAAAGCAGAACGGAAAGCTGAAAAGGCACGCCAACTATAATTTTTATGGATCATTACGGCTTCTGGTCGCTGGTACCTCCACTCCTGGCCATTGTTATGGCCATCACTACCCGGCAAGTCATCTTTTCCCTCACCCTCGGTATTTTCGCCGGCTGGCTCATTCTCTCCGGAGGTCGGCCAATCACAGCCTTCCTGGGCACGCTGGATGCACTGGTCAGTGTATTTAAGAGTGAAGGAAACACCCGTACGGTATTTTTCACGCTGTTCATTGGTGCCTTAATTGCCTTGATGCGACACGTAGGCGGCGTCAACGGATTCACCCAATGGATTACCCGACGATTTGAGAACAGTCGGCATCCCAACCGAAGGCTTCAAATGGGCGCTGCCACCGTCGGCTTTCTTTTGTTCATTGAATCCAATATTTCCATTCTCACAGTAGGTACGGTTTTCCGGCCACTATTTGATCGCTACGGCTTATCGAGAGAGAAACTGGCCTACCTCGCAGATTCCAGTTCCGCCCCCAGCTGCATCCTATTTCCCATTAATGCGTGGGGTGCCTACATCATGGGCTTACTGGCCGCTTACGAGGGAATTGATCCTTTCGGCACATTGGTCGGATCTATACCTTATAACTTTTATGCCATACTCACGCTGTTGCTTGTCTTCTTTATCGCCTATTCCGGCAACGACTTTTCGGCCATGAAGCACACAAAGCCTGTGGTGGTGTCCCAAGAAATAAGTACAGGTCAAAATGGTAATCTATGGAACATGGTTATCCCATTGCTGGTGATGGTGGGTAGCATGCCGATTTTTCTGGTATACACCGGATGGGACGCCCACGCAGCGAACGATTTGGGCGGTAGACTGTGGTCCAGCATTTCCAATGGATCTGGCGCTACTGCGGTACTGTATGCCATTGGTACTTCTCTGGTGGTGGCAGGTATTCTTTATGGCTTTCAGAAAAAACTGACACTTAAATCCTATTTCGAACAAGCCGTCGTGGGTATGGGCGAAATGGTGACCATGTCCATACTCATGGTGATGGCTTTTGCGATTGGCAACATCTGTAACGAGATGGGCACCGGCAAATATGTGGCAGAAGTCACTGCTCAGTGGTTGTCACCGGGGCTGGCCCCCATGATCATATTCATCACTAGCTGCTTCATTGCATTCTCTACCGGTACTTCCTGGGGCACATTCGCCATTATGATGTCCATTGCCATGCCACTTGCACTGACCATTGATGCCAATGTCTATCTGGTGGTGGCTGCCGTTTTGGGTGGTGGTGTATTTGGAGACCACTGTTCCCCCATTAGTGATACCTCATTGATAGCTTCTATCGCCGCCCAGTGCGACCACATCGACCATGTGCGCACACAACTTCCTTATGCCCTGGCTACTGGTGCACTAAGCGCACTGCTCTATCTGCTCTTAGGTTTGTGGATGTAAAAAAACTTCCACGCTAGTAAAAAAAAGAATAAAGACCCCCTACTCTAACAAGAAATCAATCTTTCGGCTTGTCTTGTTTTTTCGGTGCAGCCTTTTTCGGGGCGGCCTTTTTCTCTGCCCTAGGCTGTACTGGTTTGTCAGGCGTTGACGTTTCGGACTCTACCGCCGTCTTCTTTTCGGCTGCAGGTGCCACTTTTTTGGTTGCTGCCGACTTGGGCGCTGCTTCTTTGGCTACAGGGGCTTTCTCCGCCTTGGGTGCTGTCTTTTGGGCTTTTTTCTTGGCAAATTCTGCCTTGATGGCTTCCACATCCACTTGCTTTACCGGAGGCTGCGCATTCAGTAATTTGATACGCTTTAATTTGGCCTTGGCTCTCGCCACATTTTTCCGACCTTTTCTTTCTAATCTGGTAACCGCCATCGTTGGGTATTTTTTGAAATCGAGGTGCAAATTTAGCTGATTCCATAGTTTTGTCCAAACTTTGTGACATGTCAAAAACCAAACCCACGTTACCCAAAGGAACCCGGGATTTCGGACCCCTTGAATCGGCCAGGCGGCAGTACGTCATCCAGACCATTCGCAAGCTTTTTCTGGCTTACGGTTTTGCGCAAATAGAGACACCCACCATGGAGAATCTCTCGGTACTCACTGGCAAGTACGGAGATGAAGGGGACAAACTTATTTTCAGGGTGCTTAATTCCGGCGACTTTTTAAGTAAGGTGCCGGAGTCCTTACATTCACATGCCTCACAACTCATGCCATACATCACAGAAAAAGGCTTGAGGTATGACCTTACAGTCCCCTTTGCCCGCTATGTCGCGGCCCACCAACATGCCCTGACTTTTCCATTTAAGCGGTTTCAAATTCAACCGGTCTATCGGGCAGATCGACCCCAAAAGAGTCGCTACCGCGAATTTTACCAGTGCGACGCCGACATCATCGGCAGCCGATCCATCTGGTCGGAAGTAGAATTGACTTTGTTGGTTCATGATGTTTTCAAGGCACTCAGGCTCGAGGATTTTAGTTTTCGGGTGAACCACCGGCAGATCCTTGCCGGCCTGGCAGAATATGTGGGTCTAAAAGACAACCTCATGGCTTTTTCGGTGGAGTTGGATAAGCTGGACAAAGTAGGTATAGACAATGTAGTAGCCGCCTTGGTCACTGCAGGAGCACAAGCGCCAAGGGTAAAGGAAGTTCTGGACTTTGTTCAGGAGCAGCATCCGTTGGATACTGCGTTGTCCATCTTAGCAGAAAAATTTCAGTGTCACCATCTCGAGGACGTGAAAGCTTATTTTAGCCAAATCTCCGACTTTGAGGAAAGGTCCCTGCAGGTAAGCCTGGACCTAAGTCTGGCCCGGGGGCTTACCTATTACACAGGCATGGTTTTCGAAGTTAAGCCCACTTCGGTAGCTATCGGTAGCATCTCCGGTGGAGGTAGATACGACGATTTAACTGGCATTTTCGGGCTTGATGATGTCTCCGGTGTTGGTATTTCGTTTGGTCTGGACCGGATCTATGACGTTCTGCATCAACTGGATCTTTTTCCATTAAACGTGAGCTCCCGACCGAGGGTACTTTTGGCACACTTCAATGATGCCACCCTGCGTGCGGCAAGCCAAATGGCCATGCGCTTTCGGGATGCTGGTCTGGCAACAGAAATATATCCGGAACCTGCCAAGCTAAAAAAGCAGTTGAATTATGCCGATAAAACTGATATACCTTTCGTGTTAATCGTGGGTGAAGACGAACTGGCCCAGGGCCGATTTCAGTTGAAAGACATGAAAAATGGAAACAGCCAGGAGCTTTCTGAGGTTGAAATTCAGGATTTTATCCTGAACGGCTAATTTTAGCCGCTGAGTCGCGTTGATACAATATGAGAACGGTCGGTTGCTTGCTTACCCTAATACCCTTGATGGCCTGGAGTCAGGTGAGCAAGGAGGGGCGCTTTTCGGTCGACTATGCGAGGGGTTGCGCGCCATTGACCGTGAATGTGACAGAGATGGATGCATTTGGTGCCATCAGCAGGCAGTATTTTTATGAAAACAGTGTAGACGTAACCAATAGCACCACCCACACCTACAACGAACCCGGCATTTACCAGTTGGTACAACTTGTAGGAATTGATGTGATCCCAAAAACTGATACCCTGCAGATCGAGGTATTTCCACCGGCAGATCCCCAGGCTTCTTTTCTCATCTGCAATGACAATAAAATTTTAGTCACCCACTCGGATACGTTATACGACCAACTGGAGGTACGATTTTTCGGAGGCACCAATATCCTTTTAAATCCAGAAGAC
>CAYOEV010000009.1:64092-83389 GCA_964403075.1 uncultured Roseivirgaceae bacterium
CACCAGTTTGTGGATCCCATGAATGCCAGTTTTGATATCGAAGGTTTTTTTCTGGGTGGTCCGGGGAATTGTGCCACAGTATCCCACACGGTCAACTCCAGTAGCACACTTCTAACACCGGAAATTGAGGATTTACAGGTTTTGGCCAGTTGTGAAAATCAGTTCCTTGCCACCGCCACGATTGGTAACCCGCAGCCTGTGCGCTACCAGGCCCAAATACAATTAAATGGGGGTGCCTGGCAAAACATCCAAAGTGGCCGTTTGCCCAACGTCTTCCAACTGGACCTCCCCCCCATTCCAGACGGGGCATCGGTATGTTTTCGTTTGAACAGCCTCAACATTTGTGATGGCACCTTCATTACAGGTGTGGAGCAGTGCATCGATGAGGTGAACGTTGATCCGGTGCAAAACCTGTACAGTAGTTTTACCCCCGACGGCATCGCCATCATGCTGAAGGATACGACACTAGGAAGTTACGAGATTGCACGCTCAGCGAATGGCAGCAGCTTTTCTGTTTTGACTCAAACAACCAGCGATTTTGTGGATGACAACCTTTTTACCGGCCGACAATACCGATACCAGGTAAGTTATCTGGATACCTGCAACCTGAGTTGGGGTACGCTTTCCACGCAACCCCCTTACCTGACGGAAAATGAAGTGAGGGCCAATGAATATGCCGTGAATTTGGATCCTGCCATACATGGGCTGGCAAATAATTTCACCTACCACCTTGAAATAATGGGGAATGGCAACCAGCGTACCCTGCCTTTTACCAGCAACCCACTGATCGTTTCTCTGGGTCCTGAATTTGGCAATCGCCCGCGCGCCTTCGTGGCAGGCAATAACGGCGATGTAACCATCCGTTCCAATGAAATACGTTTGCGTTATGAAATATCTATATTCGTCCCCACTGCCTTTACCCCAAACGGTGACGGCCTGAATGACAGACTCACGGTTTTCGGTCTGGGTACATCTGCCGCACGACTGCGCATCTATACGCGAACCGGACAGATGATACACGAAACCTATTCCAATGATCCGGGATGGGACGGCCGACTGAATGGCACGTTGGTTGACGAGGGACCCTATTCTTATGAAATAATGTTGGAAGGCTTCGATGAAGCACCCATTCGGGGTACTTTTATGGTCTTAAAGAAATAGCTACATATGTTTGACATGATGAAAATGATGGGCAAGGTAAAAGAAGCCCAGGAGGAAATAAAAAAGGCACAGGCAGAACTCCACCACATTACCGCCTTTGCTAGCACCGGTGGAGATTTGGTAACAGTAAAGGTCAATGGTCACAAACAGGTGGTGGATATGAAAATTGATCCGTCCCTGCTAAATAAAGAGGAGGAAATCATGTTGAAGGATTTAATCATTGCTGCCACCAACAAGGCCCTGGAAGAAGTGAACGAGAAGGCACAGGCACATATGCAGCAGGCTACCCGGGGTCTCCTACCCGATATACCCGGATTTGATCTGGGCAACATGATGAGGTAATGAATGAAATAGCCATTGCAATATTGAATTATAATGGACGTCTTCATTTAGAAACCTTCTTGCCCACAGTCATTGAAAACGCCGGACCGGCCGATGTGATCGTCATTGACAATGGGTCTACCGACGACTCGCTGGCCTACCTGAGCGCATCGTATCCGGAAATACAAATCATCGCACTGCCCAAGAACCTCGGGTTCGCAGGTGGTTACAACCAAGGATTACAGTTGGTACCTCACGATTTATTTTTTCTACTCAACAACGACGTAGCACTTACACCAAAGGTGGTTGAGACCCTGAAAAATTTTTTGGACCTTCATCCGGAAGTGGCTGCCTGTCAGCCCAAAATCTTGTCCTGGCAAGAAAAGAATCTTTTTGATTACGCCGGTGCTGCAGGCGGTTTTTTGGATATACTGGGATATCCTTTTTGTAGGGGACGAATATTTGATGAGATTGAAAAAGATCTGGGACAGTACGAAGACACCATGGCCGTTCATTGGGTATCAGGCGCAGCGATGATGGTTCGATCAGAAGTTTTTCTGGCTGCGGGCGGATTTGATCCTTTATTTTTTGCCCATATGGAAGAAATAGATTTGTGTTGGCGGCTGCGCACGCGGGGGCATCAATTGATGGCGCGTTCATCGGCCACCGTATACCACCTCGGGGGCGGCACACTCAACCGCCAGTCACCCAGAAAAACCTTTCTAAATTTCAGGAATAGCTTGCTCTTGTTGGCAAAAAATCTTCCGTTAAAATCTATGGTATGGAAGATTCCCCTTCGTCTGCTTTTGGATGGGGCTGCAGCCATACTCTTGCTGAAGCAAAGCGGACCGGCACATGTCTGGGCGATTTGTCGTGCCCATCTCGACTTCTATCGGCTTTTTATTAAATACATGGGTAAGCGCTTTGTAAGAAGTGACCAAACCGGACCCAGATCGATTTTGTGGAATTATTTTGTCAAAAAGAATAAATCTTTTGAATCCATCAATAATACCAAACGATATTCCTTCTCCTACGAAGCATCCGACGAAGATTTATGATGAAGGCCAATGCCAAATAGACGATAACAGGCGATCCAAACGTTAGAAACGAGGAATAAATGAAGAAAATGCGAATATCTGAAGTGGGTATACGCAGTGTTTCACCCAAGCGGGTGCAGACTCCAAAAGCTGATCTTTCGAAAAATTCTGTTATTTTATCCATGTTTAGTACAAATATAAATTCTTATCACCGTGCGTAACTTAATCTGGGGTTGAGGATATACGTAATTCTTTAATTAATATTGCACAAACAATTCTCAGAACCAATAATATTATTGACTAAAATTTTATCACTGATGAAAAACTTAACACTTGTCTTTGTTTTGACGGCGGCTTCAGTCATATCTGGGTGCTCGCTCCAGAACATGATCAAGGCGGCTCAGGACTCTAACCTTCAGGTAAACCCTAACCCACTTGAAGTTCATGGAGGTAAGGTGCCTCACAAAATCACTGCTGAGCTTCCGCCTAAAACCTTACCAAAAGGAAAGGTATTTACAATTTTCACCGTTTATCAATACAACAACAACGCAGATTCTGTTGCTGTTGGGGAGATCGAAGTCAACGCAGACGACTACCCCAACGCCAAAGATCAAGTAACGCCTGTAGACAAAGACTTTACTTTCGACTACGGAGATGGAATGAACCCGGGAACTTTGCAACTTTATGGTAAAGCCACCAACCCTAAAAATGGAAAAAGCCAAACGAGTGATGTGCTTTCAGTGGTGCAGGGTCTCATACTTACTTCTTTAATGATAGAAGACGTGGCTTACCCTGCTTATGCAGACCACGACTATACACCAAGGGATGAATACACTCCGGTAAACATCGATTTTTATTTTGAGCAAGGTAGATCAGTGGTTAAGTCATCATTGAACACCGACGGAATGTCGAACAGCAAAAAGCGTGAACAAATGTCTGCATTCATTGCTGAGAAGAATGTCACCAAAACGGTAACTATCACCGGTACGCACTCGCCTGAAGGTACTGAAACTGTCAATTCTGCATTGGCACCTGAGCGCGCGCAAGCCATCGAAGATATTTACCGCAGGAACATGAGCCGTTACGATTATAAAGGTCAGGCAGATTCAATTGAATTCATCCAGAAGCCGATCATTCAGGATTGGTCTGGATTCAAAGCCGCGCTGAGCAACTATGACGGTGTATCTGCTGACGTAAAGTCGCAAATGATGCAAATTGTAAATGGAGCCGGCACTTTCGAAGAAAAAGAAGATGCCTTGCAGGATGTTGAAGGTTACAAGAAAGTATTTGATGACGTATATCCTGGATTGCGATCTGCCAAAACGGAAATTTTGAAATTAATTGAGAAAAAATCTCCCGCCGAAATAGCTGTATTAGCCAAGCAGGTAGTTAATGGAGAGGCTCCGGCAGACACGCTCTCCACTGAGGAAATGATGTTCGCAGCGGCCCAAACACCTTCTCTGGAAGAAAAAGAATCTATTTACAAAGCGGTCATAGACAAAGACGGTAACTGGGCTGCACATAACAATTTGGGCGCCACATACATTGAGATGGCCATGCGTGGCGATGCCAGCAAGTTGGACGCCGCGTTGACACAATTGGAAATTGCCAAAAATAAGGAGTCAGGTGCCGCAGAAATTTCTTTAAACATGGCATCTATCTATGTGATGCAGGGCGATGATGATCAGGCTTACGACGCAGCCAGCGCTGTGGGGGGATCTAATGCATTAAATTCAAAAGCCAATAGCATCAAAGGTACCATCGAAGCGAAACGTGGTGATTATGAGTCTGCAGAGGCTTCTTTAAATGCTGCCGAAGGTGATGCCAAGACCTCCACGAATAAAGGCTTGGTGTACCTGCTAACAAAAGATTATGAGCAGGCTGGCACTGCCTTGGAAGATGCTGGTAACAATGCCGAAGATGACAGTGACCTCGCTAAGATCAATTATTTGTTGGCAGTAAACGCTGCCCGACAGGAAAATGCTGAGCAGGTAACCCAATATTTGAAGGCGTCTGTTGGTAAAGATGCCAGTTATAAAGAAAAGGCACTCAATGATCTTGAGTTTAGAAATGTTGTTGACGCACGAGACGCTGCAGTTAACTAAACGAAAGATTCAATTAAGTTTTTCAAAAAGCTCTCCCAAAGGGAGGGCTTTTTTGTTGACATGAATCCACTATTTTAGCATTATTCAAACAAAGCGCATACATGAGAGAAATTCAATTCCGAGAAGCCCTTCGAGAGGCGATGAACGAAGAAATGAGAAAAGACGACCAAGTATTTTTGATAGGTGAAGAAGTGGCTGAGTATAACGGTGCCTACAAGGTCAGTTTGGGCATGTTGGATGAATTCGGACCTGAACGTATCATTGACACGCCCATTGCAGAACTGGGTTTTACGGGGTTAGGCATTGGTGCGGCCATGAACGGCCTGCGCCCCATTGTAGAGTTCATGACTTTTAATTTTTCACTGGTAGCCATCGATCAGATTATCAACGGTGCAGCCAAAATGATGTCCATGTCGGGTGGACAATTCAATGTACCCATCGTATTTCGAGGGCCCACTGGAAATGCGGGACAGTTGAGCTCTCAGCATTCGCAAAATTTTGAAAACTGGTATGCCAACACACCTGGACTAAAGGTTGTTGTTCCCTCAGATCCATATGATGCCAAAGGGCTACTAAAATCTGCCATTCGTGATGACGACCCAACCATTTTCATGGAGTCGGAGCTGATGTACGGTGACAAGGGCGAAGTGCCAGAAGAAGAATACCTGTTGGAACTGGGGCAGGCGGCCATCAAAAGGCATGGTAGCGATGTCACCCTCGTTTCGTTCGGCAAGATGATGAAAGTGGCCAGGGAAGCTGCTGAACAAATGGCCAAAAACGGTACGGAAGTGGAAGTCATTGACCTGCGGACGGTCCGGCCCATTGACTATCGGACCATTGTAGCATCTGTTAAAAAGACCAACCGCCTGGTTATCGTAGAAGAGGCATGGCCTTTGGCTTCCATCTCTTCTGAGATCAGTCATCACGTACAGCAACATGCTTTTGATTATTTAGATGCGCCCGTTACCCGGGTGAATAGCGCCGACGTACCGGTTCCCTACGCTCCCACCTTATTAGAAGAAGTAATTCCCAACGTTGCGCGAACAATTGAGGCCATGAAGGCTGTTACTTATCAGTAATGAAAAAAGTAACAGTTATCGGCGGTGGCTTTGCGGGTCTTTCCGCTGCCGCACTTATCGCCAAAAAAGGTCACCAGGTAGAACTTCTGGAAAAAAATGACCAATTGGGGGGCCGGGCACGCCAATTCAAAGCAGAAGGTTTCACCTTTGATATGGGGCCCTCCTGGTATTGGATGCCGGACGTTTTTGAAAGATATTTCGGCTACTTTGACAAGCAAGCCGCTGATTTTTACGACCTGAAACTATTGGACCCTGCCTTCCGTGTATTTTTCGATTCGGAGGTGGTGAATATTCCGGGGCATTTGTCGGGTGTCCGAGACGTTTTTGAGACTTACGAAAAAGATGGGGCTAAAAAACTGGATAAATTTTTCAAGGAGGCCAAATTCAAATACGATGTAGGCGTACATGACATCATTTACCGACAGCCAAACGGATTGAAGCCTTTCCTGGATTGGAAAATCATCACCTCTGCCATGCGGCTGCAGATGTTTAAATCGATACATGCGCACATTCGCAATTATTTTAAACATCCCATATTACAGCAGCTGCTGGAATTTCCAGTCCTCTTTTTAGGCGCTGATCCTAAAAACACTCCCGCACTTTACAGCCTCATGTCCTACGCTGGCTACGCCCTGGGCACCTGGTACCCGATGGGTGGTATGCATAAAATCATCGAAGGCTTTGCGCAAATTGCCAAAGATCAAGGCGTTTCATTTCATACCAATCAGGAAGTAGACAGCGTCTCACCAAAAAAAGGTCACCTAAGTTTTCAGGTCAAAGGTCATCAACACCATTGCGACGCCATGGTGGCCGCCTGTGATTACCACCATTTCGATACCCAAATGGTGGACAAGCCCTACCAACAATACAGGCCTTCCTACTGGGACAGTCGTGCCATGGCACCGACCTCTCTCTTATTTTACCTCGGGCACAAAGGAAAAATTGATCATCTGGCACATCATAATCTCTTTTTTGATGCCGACTTTGATGTGCACTCTCAGGCCATTTACGACACCAAAAGCTGGCCAGAAAACCCACTCTTTTACCTTTGCTGCCCCTCAAAAACAGACCCTAGTGTAGCTCCGGAAGGTCATGAAAATTTGTTTGTGCTCATCCCACTGGCCGCGGGAATAGCTGATACCCCGGAGCGAAAGGAACATTATTTTAATTTGGTAGCGGATAGAATTTTACATCGCGTGGGGATCGACATAAGAACAAATCTGGTTTACAGACGTGATTATGCAACTGCTAATTTTGAGTCAGATTACCATGCTTTCAAGGGGAACGCCTATGGATTGGCCAACACCTTGAGGCAGACTGCTTTTTTGAAGCCTAGCATGAAACACAAGAAGATAGACAACCTTTTCTTCTCGGGACAGTTGACGGTGCCAGGGCCGGGCATGCCCCCTTCCATTGTTTCCGGTGAATTGGCTGCAAACTATGTTTTAGATTATCTTGCGAACTAGTATGAAAGTACTTTACGATTCGGTTTGCGAAAAGTGTAGCAAAATTACGACACGTAGTTACAGCACGAGTTTTTCATTGGGTATTAAATTGTTGCATCCCACTTTGAGGCCCTCTATATACAACATCTATGGTTTTGTGCGATTTGCTGATGAAATTGTAGACACATTCCATGATTATCCTAAAAAGCAGTTGTTAGACCGCTTCAAGGCCGATACCTACCAAGCGATTGACGAACAAATTAGTTTGAACCCTATTTTACACTCCTTTCAGACGGTGGTTAACACCTATAATATTGAGCGTCCATTAATTGATGCCTTTTTACACAGTATGTACATGGACCTGGATACATTTACACACACCAGAGCCTCTTATGAGGAGTACATCCTTGGTTCTGCCGAAGTAGTGGGTCTTATGTGCCTGCGGGTATTTACCGACGGTGACGAGGCCGAATACCAAAAATTGAAACCGGCCGCGCAAAAACTTGGTGCCGCATTCCAGAAAGTCAATTTCTTACGCGACATGAGACACGATGTAGAAGGATTAGGTCGTTGCTACTTTCCACATGTCGATTTTAGTCGCCTGTCTGAAGCCGATAAACGATCCATCGAGAAAGAGATCAACGAAGATTTTGATGAAGCGCTGCGGGGGATTCAACAATTGCCAAATAAGGCTAAATTTGGCGTATACTTGGCTTACAAATATTACAAGAAGTTATTTCGAAAGATTTGTACCTCCAGCACAGAAAAAATAAAAAGCGAGCGAATCAGGATAAGCAACCCACGGAAATTCTTTATCCTCTTCAAAAGCTACGTCCGCTACAATCTGCAAATGTTGTAACGTTTCTTCTGTTGCTCATGTCAAGCCGGTTATGTGCACAGGAAAGTAACTATCGTTCTATGTACATACATGCGGCCAAAAGCAGCGAGGCCACAGAACAGCTGTTTTTTAGGCTCTCACGCATCAAAAAGCCCAATGCCATTGAACAGGCCTACCTGGGTTCTACTTATTTTTTCAAAGCTGCACACAGTTACAATCCTATACACAAGTTCCAATATTTCAATAAGGGCAAAGACTTCATGGATCGAGCGGTGAGGCAAAAGCCTGACAACACAGAAATTCGATTCTTGCGCTTGGCGGCACAAATGGAATGCCCTTCATTCTTGGGCTACACCCATCACATTTCACAAGACAAAGCCAGAGTCCTGGCAGGTATCGGGCTGCTAGAGGATGATCAACTTAAAAGTATGATATGTAATTATCTGCTGCGAAGTGATCGACTGAGCGACAGGGAAAAGAAACCGTTGCGCACCCTATGAAGTGGCCACTGATCCCATTGATGCTAGCATTTTGTACCACGTGCGTACCCCTCGGCACTACCACGCCATCCACCCAACGGGCACCCAAGCCAATTCAATATGACGATGTAGACTATGAGAAACAAGTAGGCCTGGTCTGGATCAATTTTAACAGGCCTCTGATTCGGCTAAGTGAGGGGTTTAACATTCAAACCTCCTTTGATTTGTTTGCCACCGAATTTGAAAATCTACAGGCACGATTGATACACTGCAACCGAGACTGGACACCCTCCGTGCTGCCTGAAATGGACTATTTGGAAGGCTTCAATCAACTTGAACCGAAATCTTTCACATATTCTGTGAATACACAAAGACCTTACATTCAGTACCTGCTGGACGTCCCCTGTCCGAAACTTACCGGTAATTATGTTTTGGCCGTACACCGGCGCAACGATCCGAGTGATTTGCTATTTACCAGACGCTTCATCGTGCATTCAGACGAAGTAGAACTCAACGGAGAAATCCGGACGCCCCCCGCTTCCCGATTAAAGCGTAGCCATCAGCAGGTTGATTTTGAAATGCGGTATGGTCGTCTCAACAGCCCAAACCCGGCGGTAGATTTTTATGCGGTTATCGTTCAGAACACTGATTTCCGACGTGCCATTTATGGCCTGGCCCCTACCCAAATTCGACCGGATAACCGGCAGATGGTCTGGAAATACTTCAACAGCGAACATGTATTTCCAGGCTGGAATCAGTTTCGTTTTGCTGATCTCACCTCGCTCACCGTTCGCGGTTTCAACATACGAGAAATAAGAAGTACGGCGGATGGCATGGCTGCCGACCTACTCACAGACAAATCCAAAGGCAAAGCCGGCTACACACAGCTGATCAATGACCGCAATGGGAATTTTTTACCAGTCAATAAAGACCGCGGTGAAACTCAAGCAGAGGCTGCGTATGTACGGGCAAATTTTGAGCTGTTCAGCGAACGACCCATCGGGGACGTATTTGTGATGGGGCGTTTCAACCATTGGCAAAAAAATAGGCAGAATCTCATGCAGTACGATGCGGCTACCCAGACCTACCAATGGCAAACCCAATTGAAGCAAGGTATTTATGACTATCGCTACGAGGTAGTTACAGACAGTCTACCCGTTTGGCATTTGGAAGGATCCCATTTTCAAGCTGAAAACCGTTACGACGTGATCATCTATTACCGCAATCCACAAAATCCGTACGATGAAGTGGTGGGTCGTTTAACGCTCAACAGCGCCAGCTTTTTTTAATAGATGTTAGACATTGAAGCGGAAATGCATGACATCTCCGTCCTTAACCAGGTACTCCTTTCCTTCCACCGCCATTTTGCCAGCCTCCTTCACAGCAAGCTCCGTGCCCAGAGCTTCGTAGTCGGCAATCTTGATGACCTCTGCACGAATAAATCCTTTTTCAAAATCTGTATGGATAACACCGGCTGCTTGCGGTGCCTTCCACCCACGTTTGATGGTCCAGGCCCTCACTTCTTTCTCACCAGCCGTAAAGTAGGTGATCAAATCCAGTAACTCATAGCTCGCCTTAATCAAACGGTTGAGGCCGGAATCCTCCAAACCATACTCGCCGAGAAATAACCGTCGTTCCTCTTCATCCTCCAACTCCGCAATTTGCGCTTCAATGGCCGCTGATACAAGAATCATTTGTGCATCTTCCGAACTGGCAATTTTACCCAATGCTTCACTCCACTGATTACCAGACTTGACGGCGGCCTCATCTACATTGGCCACGTATATGATGGGCTTGGCAGTGAGCAACTGGACGGGCTTCAATAGTGCCCATTGTTCCGCTTCGAAGTGGTTCATGGCCCGCACATTTGCACCAGATTCCAGGTGTTTTTTAACCTGAACAAGCACATCCATTTCCTTTTTGGCAGCGGCGTCCCCGGATTTGGCAACCTTTTCCTGTCGCTGAATTCGTTTATCTATGGAATCCAAATCCTTAAGTTGCAATTCGGTGTCGATGATTTCCTTGTCCTCCACAGGGTCTACTTTACCAGCAACATGAACGATGTTATCATTTTGAAAGCAACGAATGACGTGGATGATGGCATCTACCTCCCGAATGTTGGCCAGAAACTGATTACCAAGCCCTTCACCTTTGCTGGCTCCTTTAACAAGGCCAGCAATGTCTACAAATTCAATAACCGTGGGGATGACCTTTTCTGGATGGACCAGTCCTTCAAGTACTTTGAGGCGTTCGTCCGGAACAGTAATCACTCCCACATTCGGCTCGATGGTACAAAAAGGGAAATTGGCCGCCTCCGCCTTGGCATTGGAAAGTGCATTGAACAAAGTGGACTTACCCACATTGGGAAGTCCTACAATTCCGCATTGTAGACCCATATCAGGAATTAAAGTTTTTTAAAGACCCGGTAGCTTGAGAGACCACTATAAAATTCCACCACAAATACACGCACGATGGTGTACACAGGGATGGCAGCGATCATACCAAGAATACCCGCAATGGTTGCGCCCACAAAAATAATGACAAATATCTCCAATGGATGGGCTTTCACACTTTTCGAAAAAATAAGCGGTTGCAACAGTACGTTGTCTGTCACCTGCACCACCGAAAATACCAGAAGAATCTGCAATACAAAAAAAATTGTTTGATTGTTCCAAGTCATGGCTTGCGTGGACAGTGCCACCAACAAGCCAAATGCACCGCCAAGCAACGGACCTAAGTAGGGAATGAGGTTTGCCACTGCCGCAAAAAGGGCGATGGTCAACGCGTACTTCACCCCCACCACACTCAGTCCCAGAGCGACCAACGTGAAAATGGTAATCATTTGTAATAGTAATCCCAGCAGATAATTAGATAACAATCTTTCGATTTTGTGGAGTGCATTGATAAACAGCTCAAAATATTTATTGGGGATGAGCAGACAAATGTTCTTTCTGATAATCCCTTCTTCATACAGTAAAAAAAAGGTAATGAAGGCCACGGCCATGAAACCAATAAAGACACTACCCGTCAATGACAACACCTGGTTAAAAATGGCCGCGACATCTATCCCGGTGACGAAATCTATAAGCACCGCCTGAATACCGTCTACAATAAAACCAGGCGGCTGTTCGGTCAATTGCGCGCTGATCAGGTAGCTTTCAAATCCCTGAATAGGTTGCAAGAGGGTATCTACCACCTGTTGGTATTTCAGTGAGCTAATTAAGGTGATCTGGTCACTAATAAGTGGCACAAAAAGCAATACAAAAGCCGTGGCCACCACCACCAGCAATCCGTAGGAAAAAAGGATGACAAAGCCACGTGGCACGGACATGCCGGCAAATTCTATGCTGGTGGCCAGGTCTACCACCGGTCGCAGAAGTGATGCCAGAATAAGGGAAATGATGACATAGGAGAAAATGCTGGAAAAATACCAGGCCAACGTTATCACCAATAAGGCAATGACTCCTACTGCAACCAAAAACCTGTTCATGAGACTAAAAATAAAACGGCCGATGGGTATTCCATCGGCTGTCTGAAAATGATCTGTGAGAATTTTTAATTTCCGAGCTTAAACAGCGTAAAACCCACGGCAAGCTGAAAAACATTGTTGTTAATTTCTCCGGCTCCATCCACATCGCTTACATCGCTCAAACCAAAAGTGTACCGGGCCGTAGCATTCAAGCCAAAAGGCAAATCTAGTCCAACACCCACGGCACCGGCAAAATCACCTGATTTCAAGTCATCTTTTATATCACCAAATTCATCTGAATCGGCACTTACCAAAACACTGAACTGCGGTCCGGCATAAACATTTAATCCCCCAATGAGGTAGAATTTCACCAGCACAGGAATATCCAAATAATCAAAAGTTTGCTTATCAGTCAAGGTACCAAAGTCTACCTCAGCACCCTTTGTGGAGTACAACAATTCAGGCTGTATGGCAATTTTGGTAATCTTGATCATGCCATAGGCACCGCCATGGAAAGAAGTAATGCCTTCACTATTGATGTCTTGCACATCCGCATTGGCAAAATTGGCTCCTGCTTTCAGTCCAAGTTCAATACTGGCCTGACCATAGGTAGCTGCACTGATCATTAAAACGAGTGCACTTACGAGTAATGATTTTTTCATTTTAATAGGTTTTTGTTGTCATTAAGGCAGGGACCCTGTCCCAGTCCCCTAAGTTAAGACATCCTTTGTTTATAATCTTCAAAGCGGTAAGTTCTCAATAGTTCAAACCCGTCTTTGGTTTGAATACCCAATGCCGGGTGTCCTACCCCGTTAAAAGAGGTGGTTTTCACCATCGTGTAGTGCAGCATATCCTGGAACACCACCGGGTCTCCCGCCTGCAGCGGCTTTTCGAAATAGTAGGTATCCAGATAGTCACCAGCCAGGCAACTCACCCCTCCAAGACGGTAGGGATAGCCTTGCTCAGTGGGCCGTTCCGAAGCCCCCACCACCTGCGGACGGTAAGGCATCTCCAGGCAGTCCGGCATGTGACAGGTAAAGGAGGCATCTATGATGGCTGTTTGCGCGCCCCCATTGGTGATTATATCCAAAACTGTGGTATGCAAATCCCCTGACTGCCAAACCCAGGCACTGCCCGGCTCGAGGATGAGCGCTACTCCCCAGGCCTTACGGAGGTGTTGCAAACGTTGAATCAGTCTATCGATATCATAGTCTGCATGGGTCATTAAATGTCCGCCACCCAGATTCACCCATTTCATCTGTTCGAAATACCGGCCAAACTGCTGTTCGACCTGATCGGAAAGCCTCTCAAAAGCGTGATGCATTGACTCGCAGAGCACGTGCACATGGAGGCCTTCAATGCGCGCTGGCAGTGTTTCCGGTAATTGGGCAGCCGTCATACCCAGTCTGGACTGCGCACCCGACGGGTTGTAGAGGTCCGTTTCCACATCGGACCACTCCGGATTCACCCGAAGGCCCACGGATACCGCATCGGGTACCCGGTCGATCCATCGATGGTACTCGGTCAGACTGTTGAAGGTAATGTGGGAGGATTGCGCTACGATGTCATCAAAATCATCGGGTTTGTATGCCACCGCATAGCTGTGCGCCAGCATATCAAAGCCCTCCCGGCCCAGTCTCACTTCATTCAGGGTGCTGGCCGTAAAGCCGCTTACATAGGGCTTCATCCGAGGAAATAAACGCCACTGGGCAAAGGCCTTAAAGGCCAGGAGTATTTGCGCTCCTGACCGCGTTTCCACGTCACGGATCAACCGCAGGTTTCGTTCCAGACGGTCGGCATGCATTAAAAATAAGGGACTGATCGGATGGGTCATTGAAAAAATTATACCTACAAATAAAGCATTGAACTGGCATTTCGGGTTGATTTATTCATATTGTCAACGAATAAAGCAATGAATCACCATGAGCATTTCTATTTGCGCCATAATTGGCACTCGAAATGAGGCATTCCATCTAGCACGATTGTTACCAACACTCGAAGCACAAAACATTCAGGTGGCGATGGTGAATCATGATTCCAGGGATGAGACAAGCGCCATTATTCATAAATACCAACGCATCATCATTGAGGTGGTTGAACTTCCCTACGTAGGACATTTTTCACTTCCAGACATGTTGGACGCCAAGAGAGAACTACTGAAACGAATCTCTTTCAATTGGGTCATACATCATGACACTGATGAAATTCTTACACATCGTGAGCCTAAAAAAAATCTGAGAGAGGCCATTGAAGAGGCGGACGCAGAAGGCTACAACGTGCTAAACTTTGATGAATTTGTCTTTCTACCTTATGCCGATGGGCACACGCATTTATCAGAAAGGTACTACCATTTTGCCCCCGATGCCAACAGACTAAATAGAGCCTGGAAAACGTCGGATCCCATCAATGGTTTCATAAAAGGGGGTCATCGCCTGGATGGACAGTTGAAAATTTACCCAGTAAACCATACGTTGAAGCACTACATAGTTAGCGACCAACAACACGCCATCGATAAATACACCACGAGAAAATTTGACCCGAAAGCGACCGCCATGGGCTGGCATCGCAACCGATTACACCTCACCCAGAAAATGCTTGAACTACCGGAGGTAGGACACCCGAACATGATCACCTACGACCCATCCAAAGCTTTAGACAGATCAACGCCCTTAAAAAAACATTATTGGCACTGGCATCAGAATGCGTAACGCTCATTCAAAACGGCCAGATGATGCCACACATGTCCGGCCATGACGTAGCCGATGGCCTCAACCGTCATTTCATGGCCATTGGCCTGTCCAGATCGGTGCAACTCACGGGCATTAAAAGAAGCAAACAGGTCGCCCGAGGCACTGCGCACATTTAAAAATTCCTGTATCAGGGACAGCAGGGTCCGGTCTGGCGCTTGCCTGGCATAGGCATCCTGATCAAAACCGGGTAAATCCGTTTGATCGTTCCGAGCAAAACGCATGGTACGATAGGCAAAGACCCGCTCCACATCGATGAGGTGTTGTGCCACTTGCTTTATCGTCCATTTATCAGGGGCATAGCGGTGGTCGGCGCTGGCTTCCGGAATTTTTTTTAGCGTTTCCACCCATTGGTCGCCAGAGACTATCAAATTCTGAACCACCGTACCCCCCTGTATGCGGTCCACGTAAGCCTGGTAAAACGATGGCACTGACACGCCTTCCATATCAATCCATTTGTAGGTCCACATTTACCTGCTCCTGAAAGGGCAGACCGGCCTCAGCGAGCTTTTCCAAAAATGGATCCGGATCAAACTCCTCCACATTTTTTACACCCGTACCCACCCATTTGCCCGTCAGGAACATGAAAGCACCTGTCATGGCTGGAACGCCCGTTGTGTAAGAGACACCTTGTGCTCGGGTTTCGCCGAAAGCCTGCTGGTGCTGGCAGTTGTTGTAGATATAATAGGTTTTTTGTTCCCCGCCTTTTATACCCCTTATCCGACAACCAATCGACGTTTCCCCCTCATAATTTTCTCCCAGCGACCCAGGATCCGGCAGTACCGCTTTCAGGAACTGCAATGGGACGATGGGTTTGCCCTGAAACATAATCGGCTCAATGCTGGCCATGCCTATGTTTTCAATCACCCGCAGGTGGGTCAGGTATTCTTCTCCGAAAGTCATCCAGAATCGGGCCCGCTGGAGTGAAGGGAAATTTTTGACCAAAGATTCCAACTCCTCATGGTAGATCAGATAGGAAGCGCGTGTCCCTATTTGCGGATAATCCAAATCCTTTCTGATGGCCTGCGGCGCTGTCGTTTTCCATTCGCCATTTTCAAAATATTTACCCTCCTGGGTAATTTCCCGAATGTTGATCTCCGGATTGAAGTTCGTGGCAAAAGCTTTTCCGTGGTCTCCGGCGTTGCAATCCACGATGTCGAGCTCATGAATTTCATCAAAGTGATGCTTGGCCGCAAAGGCGGTAAAGACACTGGTTACACCTGGGTCAAAACCACAGCCCAAAATGGCGAGCAGTCCGGCCTCCCGGAAGCGATCTTCATAGGCCCATTGCCACTGGTACTCGAATTTGGCCTCCTCGGGTGGTTCATAATTTGCTGTATCCAAATAATGGACCCCGGCCTCGAGGCAAGCATCCATGATGGTGAGATCCTGGTAAGGCAATGCCACGTTAATGACCATTTTCGGCCGATATTTTTTAAAAAGTGCCACCACCTCATTCACATGGTCTGCATCCACCTGATCGGTACGAATGGTTACCCCCAAGTCCTTTTGAATATCAGCGGCAATGGCGTCACATTTTGAATGTGTCCTGCTGGCCAGTACAATATCGGTGAATACCCCTTGATTTTCGGCACACTTGTAGGCAGTCACCCGACCTACACCGCCCGCGCCAATAATAACGACCTTTGACATGACTGACTTTTTTACCAAATTTAATTGGCCTGCCAGAGAATAAACCGGTAAGGTTAATTTATCACTAAAAGTATTTACCCTAAAATGCAAAGTCAGGTAACAGACACTCCCTGAAGATTTACCTGTTACATGAACAATAAAATTATTGCCTTTCGAAGCGAACTCTGTAACTGGAAAATTGTTTATTTTTTGTAAAATCAAACAATGATTGCGCTCCGTCAACCTACAGCATCATCGCCAGTCAATGTCGATCAGGTGGTTTTAGTAAACGACCAAGATGAAGAAATTGGGGTTGCTTCAAAATTAGAAGCACACGAACAGAATTTACTTCACCGCGCCTTTTCCCTCTTGTTGTTCAATGACAACAATGAATTGTTGATTCAGCAGCGGGCCTTTCATAAATATCATTCTGCCGGTCTTTGGTCTAACACCTGTTGCAGCCACCAGCGTCCCGGAGAATCTACCCCGGAAGCCATTGAGCGTAGACTCAAAGAGGAATTGAACATGTATTGTACAGACATTGAGCCAAAGTTCAACATGCTCTACCAGATACCTTTCGAAAATGGCTTGTTTGAACATGAGTTGGACCACGTATATCTAGGCCACACGCGATGTAAACCTTGTTTGAATTTGGATGAAATTGTTGCCTGGAAATGGGTGAGCCTTGAGGAATTGACCACAGACCTAGCCCAAAATCCACACAATTATACCTATTGGTTTCATTTGATCATGGATCGACTACACCATCAGTTGCCTTTATCTTTGCGAAGCGTATGACTGAATTATTAATCAATGCACTGATTGCCATTGCCACTTTCTTTATCATGGAGGGTGTGGCGTGGTTTACACACAAATATATCATGCACGGTTTTTTGTGGACCTGGCATGCTTCTCACCACAAACCACGTAAAGGAAGATGGGAGAGAAACGACCTTTTCGCTGTAGTTTTCAGCCTGCCGTCTATTGCTTTGTTCGTCTACTCTTCGGAATTTATGGAGAATTACTACCTGACCGCCGCGGCGGTAGGCATTCTGGGCTACGGAATTTTCTATTTCCTCTTCCACGACATTCTGGTCCATCAACGTCTGCGGTTTCGATGGAAAGGGAGCAACAGATATCTAAAACGTATCATTCATGCCCACTATGTGCACCATGAGACACACTCCAAAAAGGGTGCGCAGGCATTCGGATTTTTGTTCGCACCCAAAAAATACGAAACAGACAATTGATTAGCGACCGCCAAGTAGGTTGGCCATTGCCGCTTTGCCCCCTCCTTTATTCATCGTTTTCATCATCTTCCGCATTTGCGTAAACTGCTTAAGTAGCTGATTTACCTGCTGTACAGATGTACCGCTGCCTTTGGCAATCCTCGTTTTTCTGCTTCCATTGATGATGTCGGGATCCACCCGCTCTTTTGGGGTCATGGATTTAATGATGGCTTCAACAGGCTTTAAAGAATCATCATCGATGTCGATGTTTTTGATGGCTTTCCCGATGCCAGGAATCATGCCCATCAGATCTTTCATGTTACCCATTTTTTTAATCTGCTCCATCTGAACCAAAAAATCGTCAAAACCAAATTGGTTCTGCTTGATCTTTTTACTCAAACGGCGTGACTCTTGTTCATCAAAGGCATCCTGCGCTTTCTCCACAAGTGAAACCACGTCTCCCATCCCCAGAATCCGATTGGCCATACGGTCGGGATGAAACAAATCCAGGGCATCCATTTTTTCACCACTACTGGTGAATTTGATGGGTTTATTGACTTCCTTTCGGATAGATAAGGCGGCACCTCCACGCGTATCTCCATCCATTTTGGTCAGCACTACACCGTCGAAATCCAGACGTTCGTTGAATGCCGCTGCGGTATTGATGGCATCCTGTCCGGTCATGGCATCCACCACAAAAAGGATTTCCGATGGTTCCAATGTTTGCTTAAGGTGGCCAATTTCTTCCATCATGGCCTCATCCACGGCCAGACGACCAGCAGTATCTACAATAATGGTGCGCTTACCATTGGCTTTGGCATACTTGACCGCCGCCTTCGCAATCTCCACCGGGTTCTTTTCGTTCTCGTCGGCATATACCTCTACATCAATTTGTTCACCCAATACTTTTAATTGCTCAATGGCTGCCGGACGGTAGACATCGCAAGCCGTCAGTAGTACGGTACGCCCTTGCTTTTTCAGGTAGTTGGCCAGTTTGCCGGAAAAGGTGGTTTTACCAGAACCCTGCAAGCCAGCTATCAGAATGATATTGGGATTGCCGTTCAAGTTAATGGGCTCGTGTTGCTGCCCCATCAACGTCGTCAGGGCCTCACTGGTGATCTTGGTGAGTAGTTGTCCTGGCGATACAGAGACCAGCACGTCCCTACCCAATGCTTCCTCTTTGATTTGGTCGGTGACCTCTTTGGCCACTTTGTAGTTTACGTCCGCATCAATTAATGCACGACGAATTTCCTTGACCGTGCTGGCCACGTTGATCTCTGTAATCTTACCCTGGCCTTTGAGTGTTTTGAAGGCCTGATCCAGCTTATGACTTAGATTTTCGAACATTCTTATTAAAAGTTAATCCACAAAGTTAAACAGCCGTTCACACAAAACCGTTTTCCCACGTGGGGCTTTACTCGTTCCTTAACTACATAAAGTCATTGGGCACCCAGGCGAACGTAAGTAGTCTTCCACTCTTAATTCCTTAGAAGGCTTCGTGAGGAGTGGGTCTCAAAGTGTCGCGCTGGCCAAGAGGATTTCTATTTGAGTCCTTTGAAAGGAAAGTAAAGAGGTCTGAATCAAGGTGTAATCCTGAAGATTAGAGCCTGTCTTAGTTCACCTCTTTCTTTCCTTAAAAATACCAATGTTTACTTATCAACAAGTCCAAAGGAGCCTGTTGAAGTGTGACCAAACAACCAGCCCTGCAAGCTGGCCATTCGCTAAAACTGTCCACTGGACAGTTTTTTTACGCTC
>CAYOEV010000010.1:0-2004 GCA_964403075.1 uncultured Roseivirgaceae bacterium
GGATTTTCAACGGACATTGCCACCTTGCGTGAACGGCTCATCCATTTTGCCAGTATGATTGAACTGGAATTGGATTTCGCAGAGGAAGATGTGGAGTTCGCCAACCTCGAAGAATTGAAAGCACTTGTCCTTGAAATCAAGCATGTCCTCCAGCCCTTGATTGATTCTTTCCAATGGGGCAATGTGATCAAGAAAGGGGTGCCTATTGTCATTGCCGGTAAACCAAATGCAGGTAAATCGACCCTCCTGAATGCGTTATTAAAGGAAGAACGTGCCATCGTATCAGAGATTGCCGGGACTACCCGTGATGTAATCGAGGACCAGCTGGTCATTGAAGGGATTGGTTTTCGGTTCATGGACACCGCCGGATTAAGGGAAACCACCGACACCATTGAAGCCATTGGTGTGGCGCGTACGCGTCAGAAGTTAAAAGAGGCTTCGCTTATCCTGTTCCTAATTGACCTAAGCAATACCAGTCCGGAAGAATTTGAAAGCGAACTGGAACTGATACTATCGACCAACACGCCTTACCTAACGCTAGGTAATAAGGTTGACTTACTGAATGCATCACAAAGAAAAGCCTGGGCAAAACGTACTGAATGGATACCCCTGTCAGCCATCAAAGGTGAAGGTCTTGAGGAGCTAAAGCAAGCCCTACTGAACCAGGTTCAAAAGCAGGCGGTAGCTTCCGACCAAACGGTAATAACCAACAACCGCCATTACGACAGCCTGGTTAAAACCAGTGAGGCCCTAGATCGTGTATTAACGGGCATTGATCGCCAGGTTACTGGGGACTTTCTGGCGATGGACATTCGACAGGCCTTGCACCATCTGGGAGAAATTACCGGTGAAATTACCAATGACGATTTATTAAAAAATATATTTTCAAAGTTCTGTATCGGAAAGTAATGTAAATTTCTTGTTGAATAATGAAGTAAATTCACACACAACTCCGAATACTACCATAGGTTTACCCTTACGTGCATTCACTATAAATCAATACTCACTCAACATTTGAAACATGGCCTTTTTTTATTGAACTTTATACCAAGTTAAAATCTCGCTCACACATGAATACAACTAATATCAAGACCATCGTGGTGGCTATCAGTCTACTTATAATGGGTTGTGGTGATGACGATGAGAACAACATCGATGCCGCATCTACACAGATTGCTGAAGAAGCCGACGGCCTCGTAGTGATGGAGGCTGAAAACACCAGCTATTCTCAAACAATGTTTCAGCTGGTTAATGCCAACAACATGGGCCGCTCAGGAAAATTCGGTACCGGAGACGTACAATTTGACGGGGTATTAGAGGACTTTAAAGGACAAGGTTATTTGGAGTATGCCGGCCCAGATTCCTTCCGAGAGCCGACAGATACTTTTATGGTTTACAGCTTCCGTATCAACAATCCCGGTACCTACTACCTATTTTTACGAGCTTTTGAAAACCACGCGCACGACCCGGATATCGATAACGAAACGCTTTTTGAAGGGGATCGAAACAATGATGCCTATGTGCGGATGGAAGGAGATTACACAGACAATGTGAATTTCTCAGAAAGTGGCGGCCGGCCAGGAGCCACCAAGAATGAGTTGGACACATTCAACAAGTTTTTTTGCAGCTCCAACGATACCAACCCAGCTTGGGGGCGCAGTACCGCCCTGGAACCTGATGATTTCAAAGATCCCAATTACGTTTTTAAAGCCGGTGAAACCTATAATCTGTACATCACGGGCCGTTCCACACAATTGGCCATTGATAGAATTTATTTAGTCCGGTTGGCCGACCAGAATGGTCACACGGATGGCGAGTCCATCTACTCGTTCAAACAATTCCGCGATGACGTAGACAATGGACGTTACGACGCATCAGAAATCATTCAACGATAAATTAACGGTCTTTCCGGATGTGAGCAGATTTTCTGTTGTATTGGTATGTTGACTGGTTTTGATGTTCGGATTGGTTCAATAGTTTGGTAGCGTCAGCAACGGTGGAACT